>CAYVTF010000004.1:0-167270 GCA_964454565.1 uncultured Anaerolinea sp.
ACTCACCACTTTTGTTAAGGTTCAGCATTTTACAGAAAGAATGTTACACCAACCAATGGCTGAACTAGTAATTGTGTAATGATTATCCTGGATATATTTCCTGATATTGACTAATTGATCAGAATTGATTGAAAGATTTTCACAAGGTTCCACAAATGTATGAACACAAAGTTGCGATGGGATGCGTTCCATAATCGGATTTTTTTGAAATTCCAGGACTTCTGCTGTCTTTTCTTCAACAGACATTCCCCAATCGGTTGACAGAACACCATTTCCATGCAGGATATTTTCCGACGAGATCAGTAAACACGGGTTAGTAAAAGGGGTTTTTTCAAACCATTCAACTGCCTGAGCAAATGATAAGCAGTCCCGCTCTTTTAAACCTGGTTGCCAGATCTTGATCCGTAATAATGCCGGGTTTCTTTTGATCCGGCAAAGTTGCTTACCTTCCTGCAAGAGTTTGAGGGACTCAATAAAATTATTAATGTGTTTTGCCAGGAGTTTCTTATACTCAATTTCCTGGAGGATGGTCTTCTCTTTTTCTTCAAGCTTGACCTGAAATTGTTCCGGGGTCACTTTATTGATCAGTTTATCTGCTTCTTCCACAGTGTATCCAAGATTTCGGTACCACTTATAAGTGGCTAAAAGGAAAAAATCTTGTAGATCAAAATCTCGATACTTCTGGTTTTCTCCACGGAGTGGTGAAATAAGACCTATCTGTTCATAATAGCGAATGGCAGTGGGCGACATGCCTGTCATTTTCGATATATGGCCAATATGGAATTTCATATTCTGCCTGCCAATCAAAAAGAGAATATCTTTAATATTATTGATACAAAAGAATTGGCTTTAAGTCAAGTGGGGTATGGGTCTATGCATGCAATATTCTATCTATCCGTTTAATTACACTTCCGTTTTTCGCAATTATGTAATCTTCTTTCTAACCATGTTACTCAGAAGGACGTAATTGCGCGGCGTGCTTGCGCATCCACTGCCTGGACTCCTTGAAGGTGGGAGCATACCTGGCCACCACCGCCCAGAATGCGCTGGAATGGTTGGGTTGCCGCATGTGCGCCAGCTCGTGGATAACCACGTAAGTCATCACCTCCGGCGGCGCCATGATCAACCGCCAGTTCAACGAGATCGTACCGCTTCCCGAGCAGCTTCCCCAGCGGGTGCGCTGGTCACGGATGGTCAGCTTTTTTGGCGAAACCCCCATCCTCGCCGCTTCTTTGATCAACAAAGCTTCCAACTCATGCCTTGCCTGCGCCTTCAACCAGGGTTCAACCAGCGCCCGTGGGGCGGTGAGCGTTCCGGTGGGCACACGCACGATGAGCCTGCCGTTGAGTAGATCCACCCGCATCCGCGATTGACGCCCGGGCTCCTGGATAACCTGGATTGGCATGGGAACACCACGATAAAAGACAACGTTCTCCGGGAGCGACCTGGCGGATTGCCGGTGTTTCTCGATCTTTTCCACCTGCTGCAGCAGCCATTGCGCGTTTTGCTGCAGAAACCGTTCCCCCTCTGCCGACCGCGTGCCTTTGGGCAGGGTCACGGTCACGCCGCGCGCGGTCACGCTCAGGCGCAGCCGCTTCGCCCTGGCGGAATGGATCAGCTTGTAGGGGATCTTTCTTCCTGCGATAATGATCACTGCATCGTCTATTTCGGTCATTGGCTACGTTTCCGCTCCTATCATACCAGCAGGAGAGTATAATCAAAAAAATCCATTCCGACCATCCAAAGCATTTCTACATCATTCGCCAATCGTATAAGCACATACAGGAGCAAACATGGATCAAAAAGCCGGTGCCCAGATCAGCAAAAAAGCCTTCATTCAGTCTGCGTTGATCCTCCTGCTGCTGATGATCATTGCCGGCATTCTCACCCGGGTTCTCCCCGCCGGCAGTTACGAGCGCTACCTGGAGGACGGGCGCACCCTGATCAACCCGGATTCCTACCAGACCATCTCACGTCCCGATTACCCCATCTGGCGCTGGTTCACCGCGCCCATCGAGGTGCTGTGGGGTGAAGACAACCTGATCATCATCACCATCATCGTCTTCATCCTGCTGGTCAGCGGAGCCTTTGGTATCCTGGATAAGAGCGGCATCCTCACCGCGGGGTTGGACAGCATCGTCAAGCGTTTTGGAACCCGAAAATACCTGCTATTAGCGCTTTTGAGCCTGTTCTTCATGGTTTTGGGCGGCTTTTTCGGGCTGCTCGAGGAGATCATCCCTCTCGTTCCCCTGGTGATCGCCCTCTCCTATTCCCTGGGATGGGACGCGCTGGTGGGGCTGGGAGTGAGCGTGCTGGCCACCAACATCGGCTTCTCTGCCGCCGTCACCAACCCCTTCACCATCGGCGTAGCCCAAAAACTTGCCGGCCTGCCCCTATTCTCCGGCGCGCTGCTGAGGATCCCCGTCTTCCTCGTTTTTTACGCGGTGCTGATCTGGTTCCTGCTCTCCTACGCGCATAAGATCGAGCACGACCCTTCCGCATCGCTGGTCTATAAGGAAGACCAGGCGCATGGTGCGCAGAGAAGGAAGTTTGAGCTGAACACCGGCTCGGGCAACACCCGCATCGGCAGGGCCAGCGCGGCGTTTGGCATTTTCATCCTGCTCATCATCGCCGTCCTGGTCAGCAGTCCCTTCATCCCCTTTCTCTCTGATTACGCTCTGCCCCTGGTGGGGTTGCTCTTCTTTGCCGGCGGCATGGTGGCCGGGGTGCTCTCCGGCGCACCCTGGAAGACAATCGGTCGCGCGCTCAAGGAAGGCATCGGCGGCATGGCGCCCGGCATTCCCCTCATCCTCATGGCAGCCAGCACCAAGCATATTGCCAGCCAGGGCATGGTCATCGATTCCATCCTGCACAGCGCGTCAGGCAGCCTGCAAAACACCAGTCCCTATGCTTCCATCATGATCATCTTCGCGCTCGCCCTGCTGGTGGAGTTCTTTGTGGCTTCGGCTGGGGCGAAAGCCGTGTTGATGATGCCCATCATCCTGCCGCTGGCGGACCTGGTGGGGGTGACGCGCCAACTCACCGTGAGCGCGTACTGCTTCGGCGACGGCTTCACCAACCTGGCTTACCCCACCAACGCCATCCTGCTCATCGTCATCGGCCTGGCGTCGGTGAGCTACGGCAAATGGATGAAATTCACGGCGAAGCTATGGCTCGTGATCTTTCCGCTGGTGGCGTTCTTCCTCTGGCTCGGCACCCGCATCACTTTCGGACCGTTTTAAGGTATGCGTAGGGTGCGGTTGAAAACAGTTACTTGAATTGTCATTGCGAGGCTTGTGATTTTTCAAGTCGAAGCAATCCCCAACGCGGGTATGCTCATCGGAGATTGCTTCGCCGGAGATCACGGCTCGCAATGACAAACAATCATCCGCTTCTCAACCCACCAACACAACATCATAATCAATCGGTGCGTTAAAAGCCGGATATTGAGCTGAATCCCATGCAATTGAAATCGGCCTTCAACCACACTACATGTGAATCATCGGTTTTCGATGACACTCTACAACGGCTCTTCTCAACCCGGTGTACGCATTTTCATACCGGGTTTATGCATTAATTCGTGGACATCTTGCCTGGTTTATTGCAAAAACCTGGCTTTGTAAACCATAAACCGGGTTTTCAGTTCCGTAGGGTGGCGTTGAAAACCGGAATAATGTTCCCCGTGTTCACCAAATGGTCCAGTTTTCAACCCACCAACAATCTAATTCTCCGTACTTAATGGTGGGTTGAAAACTTGATTTTTGTTACCGCAGTTTAATTAACATTGACGTTTTCAACCCACCCTACAAAAATGCACCCTACATGAGAATCATCGGCTTTCAACCGCACCCTTAGTCACTAATCACCAGTCACTCCCTAATAGGGGATTGCTTCAACTTGAAAATCACAAGCCTCGCAATGACAGGAGTTGTATTATAATAGAAAATATATTCTATTATTCGTATGGGAACTCGATATGACCCGCCTGCTCTACCTGCCGGATGACGCGACTGTCATCCAACTGGAAGTTGACCTGCCACCCGGGCAGCTGGTGGCTGCCGTCAACGCCGGCATGCGCCCGCTGCCCATCCTGCGGGCTGCACCACCCGGCAAACTCACCGCCAGCCAGGTGAACAACACCGTCATCGTCGCCCCCGTGCGCAGCCCCGGCAGGCCCGCCGGCAGGCGCGAAAAGCCTGACCTCACCCGCCGCCAGGGGCAGGTTCTGGAGTTGTCTTCCCGCGGCTTCACTACCAGCGAGATCGCCGGCATGCTCGACATCTCCCGCCGCGCGGTGAACTACCACCTGTCCATGGTGAAACACCGCCTGCGCGGAGAATCCACCAGCCGTACTGCCATAATTTCTGATTTTGATAAGGAGAAGGATTAACCCGCTTGCTGCTTCCAGACCTGGTAAAGCCCCAGCTTCTCCCCCGCCCCGTCCGAGGTAAATTCGGCGATGATCTCAAAGCCGGCGGCTGACGCCAGTTGGCGTAATTCTTCCCGGTCAAACAGGTGCACATAGCGCAGTCCATGCCCCTTGAGTGCAGAAGCCCCCTGGTGGCGCCAATCCAGCAAGGTATCGCCCGGCTCGAGCGCGGTTTCGTCCACACCCGCCAGGCTCCAGGGCTGCACCCGCGCCATCAGCTTGGGGCTGTTTTGAAACTGCCACTCAGAGTGGATGAAAAGCCCTCCCGGTTTTATCAGTCGCCAAACCTGCTGCAGCAGGCGGGTGCGCACTTCGCTGCCGGGAATGTGATGCAGCACGGCGAATGCCACTACTCCGTCAAATTGTGCGTCCTGAAATCCGTCGCGCCAGTTCGCTTCCAACAGGTTGCGCTGGAGAAAGCTGATCCGCAGACCATCGGAGTTTTCCATATGCCCGGGCTGCAGCCGCGCCTCCTCCAGCAAGGCCGCGCTAAAATCCAGCCCGGTGTAGCTCCCCCTCAACCCGCGCCTGGTCCACGCCTGGCTGAGCGCACTACTGCCGCAGCCCAGGTCCAGCCAGTCCCCGTCGCTGATGTACTCCTCGAGCGCCCTGGCCACCCCGGGTTGGATGCGCCGCCGGGTCTCGGCAAAAGCGTGTCCGAAACTCTGGTAGAATTCCTGATTGATACTTAACAAGCGTTGAATGGCCGCTTTCTGCATAACCCAATTATACAATCCGATGAACCGATCCGAATTTATTGAAAACTGGCACAAGCAGCGCCAGTACACCCCCGAGCAGCTCCAAAAAGCCAAAACCGTGCTGGAAGAGGTGCGCGCCGGCATCCGCCTGGACCGCGCCCTGCGCGCCAACCCCATGCCCGATGGCAGGCTGATCGCCAAGCACATACTGGTCGCCGCCTACCACGAGCTGGTTGATGCGGGGGAATGGGAGGACGATCCAAACTTCCTTCCCAAGATCCGCATGAAACCCATGCGCACCCTCTCCGGTGTCACCACCGTCACCGTGCTGACCAAAGAAGCTCCATGCCCGGGCAGGTGCATTTTCTGCCCCACCGAGCTGTACATGCCCAAGAGCTACCTGGCTGATGAACCCGGGGCCGCGCGCGCCTTTCAGAACAAGTTTGACCCCTTCAACCAGGTGGATTCGCGCATCAAGGAATACAAAGCCGTTGGGCACCCCAACGACAAGATCGAGCTGCTCGTACTGGGCGGCACGTGGAGCAGCTACCCGCGCCCCTACCAGGAGTGGTTCATCCGCCGCTGCTTCCAGGCCATGAACGAAGACTCATTACCTCCCGCTCAGCAGCCAATCCGCCAACCCGAACCGGACAAGGCTGTACACAGAACTCCCGTCGACCTTTCAGAATTGATGAAAGCCCAGCAAATAAACGAAACCGCCAATCACCGCAACGTGGGGTTGGTGATCGAAACCCGACCGGACGAGATCAGCGCTGAGGAACTCATTTGGCTGCGCCGGCTGGGGGTCACCAAGGTGCAGATGGGCGCCCAGAGCCTGGATGACCGTGTGTTGGCGCTCAACCTGCGCGGTCATACCAGCGCCGATACGCTGCGCGCCACCACCCTGCTGCGTACGGCGGGTTTCAAGATCGTACTCCACTGGATGCCCAATCTGCTCGGTGCCACGCTTGAATCTGACCGCGAAGACTTTCTACGCCTATGGTCCGACGGTTACGCCCCCGACGAGATCAAGATCTACCCCACGCAACTGCTGGAGACTGCCGAACTCTACCATTACTGGCAGCGGGGCGAGTACACCCCGTACACCACCGCAGAACTGGTGAGCCTGATCGCGGACATTAAAACCGCCATCCCCGAATACTGCCGCGTCAACCGCATCATTCGCGACATTCCCTCTACTCACGTGGTGGAGGGCAACAAGCGCACCAGCCTGCGCCAGGATGTTCACAATGAGATGAAAGCCCGCGGCACCGCCTGCCGCTGCATCCGCTGCAGTGAAGTGAAAGGCCAGGGGGTGGATGCCTCCTCATTAACCTTTGGCGACCTGGTCTACACCCCCTCACTGGCAGAAGAGCATTTCCTCTCGTTCACCACACCGCAGGATAAGCTGGCCGGCTACCTGCGCCTTTCCTTCCCTGCGCCGAACGCGCCCCAACTCGGCATCCCCGAGCTGGATCAGGCTGCCCTCATCCGCGAGGTGCATGTCTACGGGCAGTCCCTGCCCGTTGGCAGCGAGCATAAGGGAGCCGCCCAGCACGCCGGCCTGGGCACGCGTCTGCTGGAGAAGGCGGCGGAACTCGCCGCGGCAAAAGGGTACAGGCGCCTGGCGGTCATCGCCGCGGTGGGCACACGCGAGTACTACCACAAGCGCGGCTTTGAGCAGGGAGACCTGTACATGGTCAGGGAGCTGTAACCCAACCCGGTCGATCCTGCAGCGTTGAGTGCCCTTTTTCCTCCTTTACTCCCTTCTCGTATTCCAACCGTTTAGCAAATAACCAGTAAGTTACTGGAATTAAAACGCTTCTGTAACCCCGCGCGCCATTTCAGGCACAGGGCTACAGAAGCAAGTTTGACTCAGCGTGTCAGTTAATCAGTCGTGTTGTTGTAGAACCAGTTGAAAGCGTAGAAGTAACCGTTTGCAGTTTCCAGGCGGATGGCAATGCGATTCCGTCCAGCAAGTTCATCCGGGATCTCGTACGTGGCGCTGAAGGCGCCGCCCTCACCTGATTCATACGTTGCAACCTCGATGCCGCCAATCCCCAGGGTGCCGTATTCACCCATCCTGACTTTAAAAGTCTGGTCAGGCGGGAAGTTCTTGGCAGTAATGGTCACGCTTTCATTCTTCACCACCGCGGCGATGAAGAAAGTGGGGATGCCGGTGTAGACGGGTTCTTCCGGGGGAACAGGCACGGTAGTGGAGTTGTTCCAGAACCAGTTGAACGCGTAGTAGTAACCGGTGCCGCTGTCCATGCGGATGGCAATCCTGCTTTTTCCAGCCAGTTCAGCCGGGATGTTAAACGTGGGGGTCAACGTGCCGCCCTCGCCTGATTCCAGCGTGCCGACCTTGATGCCGCCAACGCCGCGTGTACCGTATTCACCCATGCGCACCGTGAAGGTTACACCAGGGGGCAAGTTATAGGTAATGACCGTTACCGAGACGTCCTTTTCAACTTCGGAAATATTGAAGATCGGGATCCCTGTGTAACCCGGGATTTTCGTTCCATCCACATCGTTGTAGAACCAGTTGTAGGAATAGTAACCCTGCGGGCTGTCCAGGCGGATGGCGATGCGGTATCTGCCGGCCAGGTCAGCAGGGATATCGAATGACTGTTTGAAGGTGGTCTTGCTACCGGTTTCCACCTTGCCCACCACATTGCCGCCCTTGGCATAGGTGCCATACGGTCCCATGCGCACGGTAAAGGTCTGATTCTTGGGGAAATATTTGCCAGAGATGGTCACGCTGGCATCCTTCTCCACAGAATTAATGGTGATCGTGGGAACCGTGGCGGCAGCAGAGCCGACCACTGAGACGATCAGTGCCATTGCCAGGAAGACTGGAAGTACGACGCGCTGTAAAATTGTTTTCATTTCTTCTCCTTTACGATGTATACCCTTCGATTTTCAATAGATGCAACTTTCGTGCCACAATGTGTAGTGTTTTCAAGAATTTGCTTCATGGACGGGTGATGCGTGCTGCCAGCCACATGGCCATGTCATCGGTCGAGTTGCCGTTGTTGGTCACCTTCAGGTAAAGGTTCACCTGCTCGCCAGCCAATCCGGAAAGGTCAACCAACACCTTGATCTTCGGATCGCCATAGTCCTTGACCCATTTTCCAAGTGAATATTGCTGGTTATTGCCCACCACGTTGTAGAGCAGTTCAAAGGTGACCGAGCACTTGGCCTGGTTGTTGCCGCAGGACAGGGTGGTGGCGAAGTAATCGCCGGATTTGATCTGCCGTCCGGGGAATTTTCCGCGGATCCAGCCGCCATCGCCGCTGGCAGGCACGGTGATGAGTGCGCCTTCATCATCCCGGTATCCGCCCTCAAGCACAGGTGAGTAGGTGCGGGTGATGGAACCATTCTTAAAGTCCAGCTTTGCGCTCGGGCACTTGATAATGCCGTCGTTGGTGCGCCAGGTGGCTTCGCAATAATTCTTGGTGAAGTCGTACACTGCTGACGGGTCCTTGAGCCTGGGAACGTCATTTACCTTGATATTGACGGTCATCGGCACGTTGTAATTACTGCCAACACCAAACACAGTTCCATTGGCTGATTTCAGCATCCAGCTGCCGGTGTATTTGCCTATGTCGTTTGGTGTCACCATATCCACTGAAAGGTTCACGGTCTCGCCGGGGTTGACAACCTTGGGGAAGGCAACCGCGTCAGGCGCTTCCAGTTGATCTCCACTGTAGAAGAAGATCTTGTAATCCTTCGTCCATGAACAGGTACCAACGTTCTTTACCTGCCAGGTTTTAGTGAATTCCTCCCCGGCAAACAGGACGCTCCAATCCTCAATGGTTACATCACCCATAAATTTTGAAGCATTGCAGGGAATGGGGATGGGTGTGGCCGTGGGAGGAACGGGAGTGATCGTAGGCGGTACTGAAGTCGCCGTAAAAATGGGGGTAAATGTGGGGAAAGGCGTGTTGGTAGGCCAGGGGGTGCTGGAAACCAGCGCCTCCTGCGTCATTTGAGCTGCCTGGGTCTGGTATCCAGTCTGGGTGAAGAGCGCGGAAATGGTCGCAGCGGCAACCGTTTCGACCAGGTTTCCATTAACAGGATTGTTCCCCAGGGGAAGGTTACAGGCAGTGAGTGTAAAGGCCAGGATGAGGATGGCGGCCATGAGATGCTTGATGTTAGGTTTCATAATACTCTCCTCTATTGTCCTTCTTTAGACGTACATTATCATCCACAGGTTCCCGATTATCCTGTAGAATTGTCTCCATTCTTATTATAGGGACTTTATGGATATTTTTCTCTCTGAAATATCACCAATTCGGGGTGAATTGTTTGCCCTGCTGGCAGCCCTCCTTTGGGCAATTGCCTCTGTGATCTTCCGCCACCTGGGCAGCGTGATCCGCCCCATCGAATTGAACCTGCTCAAAGGCGTGATCGCGCTTTCACTGCTCAGCCTCACCAGCTTGCTGATGGGTGAAAAACTAGCGACCCTTGCCCCGCTGGCGGTGCTGATGCTCATGATCAGTGGCGCGTTTGGCATCGGCTTTGGCGACACCATGTACTTCGAGTCGCTCAACCTGCTAGGTCCCCGCCGCACCCTCCTGCTGGGAATCCTTGCCCCGCCGCTCACCGCCCTCATTGCCAGCCTCACCCTGGGCGAGACCCTCAACTGGCTCTCCTGGGCAGGCATCCTTCTCACCATCCTGGGGGTGGCATGGGTGATCACCGAAAACCGGGATGCCGCCGGAAACCCCGGCAGCAACACCTGGAAAGGCGTTTTGTTTGGCTTCCTGGCAGCGTTTTCACAGGCGGTAGGCGCGGTCATGTCGCGCTGGGCGCTCACGCGCACCGAGGTGAGCTCCCTGCAGAGCACGGTCATCCGCCTGGTTGCAGGTGTGGCTTTCCTCGTGCTCTGGCTGTTGATCAGCCGGCAAAAAGTCGGCGCATGGATCAAACCCAATTCCACCCCCAAATTCTGGGGAACCATCCTGCTGGTGGTGGTGATTGGCACCTACCTGGCCATCTGGCTGCAGCAGCTTTCTTTCCAATACACGCGGGTGGGCATCGCCTCCACCCTGCTGGCCACCAGCCCGGTTTTCATCCTGCCCATCAGCGCGCTGCTGGGAGAGAAAATAACCTTGCGCGCCATACTTGGCGTCATCATCTCTATAGGTGGCGTCAGCCTGCTGTTCCTTACCCCCTGATCGGATTCTACTTTTCTTCCTTCATCCGGTAGAAAATGGTGTCCACCCCGTCCAGGGTGATGGTCAGTGTATCCTCTGCCAGGACATAGATCATTTTTTGTTCGGGGATGGAACCGTCTTCGCTGGCTTTAAAGACCAGCACATTGGGATCCTGCAATTCATAAGGCAGGCTGAAGGATGCCCCGTTATACCCCAGGGTCACCATTTCATCATTGCCGATGTTCATGGTCACCCCTGACACCGGCTCCTGCCAGTAGCCAACCACCGTCTCTTCCGCTTCGCAACCGCTTAAAGTGAACGATAGCAATAAAAACAACAGAACCGGCAGGCTTATCAGTTTCAATCGTTGATTTTGCATATCCATAGTTTAGCCGATTCCCGGCTGCCGGAACAGGTACTTCCGGCGCTCACTTGAAACCTTCGACAATGTATCTTTTTTCATATGCACACCGGATAATTCTTTCGGTATACTATAGTATATTATTAGTATCTGCAGACATCGGATCAGGGAGAGACACATGAAAAAAGTAGCCATTGTTACTGATTCCACAGCTTATTTACCCCAGCCTTACATCGACGAATACGGGATCAGCGTCGTGCCGCTCACGTTCACCTGGGAAGGCAACACCTACCGCGACGGCATCGACATGTCGCCCGACGAGTTTTACACAAGGCTCTCCCGCAGCAACACCCTGCCGGTGACCAGCCAGGCCACGGTGATCGATTTCCAGGTTGTTTATCAACGGCTGCTGGATGAAGACTACGCCATCCTCACGCTGCCCATCAGCTCGGGCATTTCCGGCACCATTAACTCCGCCATCCAGGCCAGGGAGTTATTCAAAGACGCTCCCATCGAGATCATTGACACCAGGCTGGTGTCCATGCCGCTTGGCTTCCAGGTGCTCGCGGCTGCCCGCGCAGCCCGGGACGGTGCCTCGCTGGAAGAGTGTAAACAACTGGCGATCAAAGCCTTTGACCACATTGGCGTCTATTTTGTGGTGGATACCCTCAAATACCTGCACGCCGGCGGACGTATCGGCGGCGGCAAGCGCTTCATGGGCACCGCGCTGAACATCAAACCCATCCTCAACCTGCGCGATGGTAAGATCGAAGCCGTCAAGAGCGTCATCTCCATCAACAAAGCCATTGAAGCCATGGTCAGCCTGGTGGAATCCGACATCGACGGACGCGCCCCGGTGCGGGTCTCGGTCTTCCATGCCCTGGCGGAGGAGAAAGCGGTTGCCCTGCTCGACCGCATCGTCAAGCAATTCGACGCGGTGGAAGGCATCCTCAGCTATGTCAGCCCCGTAGTCGGTTGCCATGTCGGCCCGGGTACCATTTCCATCGCTTTCATGGCTGGCATGTGAACCTGCCCTTGCTCTCACGCCCCGGGAATTTCCCCGGGGCTTTTTTGTCC
Source organism: uncultured Anaerolinea sp. (assembly GCA_964454565.1). Taxonomy (GTDB): domain Bacteria; phylum Chloroflexota; class Anaerolineae; order Anaerolineales; family Anaerolineaceae; genus UBA6107. The sequence continues at coordinate 11,728 of CAYVTF010000004.1, forward strand.
GGTATATAATAAAAAGAACACATCAATCGTAAGGAGAGTTCATGCCAGAAGCCATCTATCAATTCCCGCGCGGTTTTTTGTGGGGCACCGCCACTGCTTCCCACCAGGTGGAGGGGGGAAACACCAACAACAACTGGGCGCGCTGGGAGGAAACACCCGGCCGAATCATCAACGATCAACGCTCCGGTGATGCCTGCGGCTGGTGGGGCGGCCGCTGGGTGGAAGACTTCACCCGCGCCTGTGAAAGCGGGCAGAACGCCCACCGCCTTTCCGTGGAATGGAGTCGCATCCAGCCCGAACCCGACCGCTGGGACGAAGACGCCCTCAACAAGTACGTGGAGATGGTGCGCTGGCTGGCGCAGCACGAAATGACCCCCATGGTTACCCTGCACCACTTCACTGACCCGCTCTGGCTGGTGGAGCGTGGCGGCTGGGAGAATGGCGAGACCCCTCAGCTTTTTGCCGCTTTCACCCGCAAGGTGGTGACTGCCCTCAAGGATTACGTCTCCCTGTGGATCACCATCAATGAACCCAACGTGTACGTCATGGGCGGCTGGGTTTCCGGTGATTTTCCTCCCGGCAAGTCGGACCTCGGTTTGGCAGCCAGGGTGGTGGAGAACTTGATACGCGGTCACGCCGCGGCTTACGGCGTGATCCACAAACTCCAACCTGAAGCCCAGGTGGGAGTGGCCACCAACTACCGCAGCCTGGTTCCCGCCCATACCTGGTCTCCCTTTGACCGGCTGCCCGTGAGGCTCTCAAACCAGATTTTCAACCGGGCTTTCAATGACACACTCCAAACCGGCAGGTTGAACCTGGCGCTCAAGAAAGTAAATATCCCCGAAGCCGCCAACACCCAGGACTTCATCGGCTTGAACTATTATTCGCGCGACATCGTGGCGTTTGACCTGTTCAAACCGGGGCAGTTGTTCGGCAGGCGATACTACCCCGCCGGCGCGCAGATCAGCCCCACCGGTTTCATCGCCAACGTGCCCGCGGGCATGTGGGATGGCCTCAGGTGGGCACATTCCTATCACCTGCCCATCATCATCACTGAGAATGGTGTGGAGGACGATGCCGATACCCTGCGCCCGCGTTACACCATCGAACACCTGCACCAGGTGTGGCGCGCCACCAACTTCAACTGGCGCGTCAAGGGGTATTTCCACTGGTCCCTGGTGGATAATTTTGAGTGGGAGCGCGGCTGGACCCAGCGCTTCGGCCTGTGGGGGCTGGACCTGGAAACCGGTCAACGCGTCCGGCGTAAGAGCGTGGATGTCTACGAGGCGATTTGCAAGGAGAACGGCATTTCCAGCCTGATGGTGGCGGAATACGCCCCTGAATGTTTTGACCAGTTGTTCCCGAATGATTAAAGCAAGGACAAGTACCTAAAAAGGAGGAAATATGGCAACAGTTAAATTTTTAAGCCCTGAATGGCTCGATGCGGTGCAAAAGACGGTCCGTGCCACAATCAAACCCGAGGCGATCGACAACGCCACCACGTCCATCCTCACCGTGTTTGAAAACATCCCCGGCGGCGGCGAGAAAGCCCTGCTGACGCGCATCGAAAAGGGCATATTCACCGAGATTGCCCTGGTGGCCGAACCTTATGCCAAAACCGAGTTCGCCATCAGCGGCGATTACTCTACCTATATGAAAGTCTTCAAAGGGCAGCTTGACCCAACCAAAGCGCTCTTCGGTGGAGATCTATCACTCAAGGGTAACATGCTCAAAGCCATGGGCATGGTCAACGTGCTCACCCCGTTCTTCTCCGTACTGGGTGGCATCCCGGCTGAGTTTTTATAGAGCAAAATCGCCTCTCGCCAAGGCGCAAAGTTTCAAAGCTAAGGCGCTTAGTTACTATTGGGGAAAATCGAGCTATTCTCGCGTCGCATAACTGAGTATTTCCACGGGTTGGCAGTGTGAATTTCTCACAAAGCTCCGACCTGCCCTATTTTTTTGGATAACAGGAGCCGGTTCCGCAGTATTTGGGTTAGATGCGAATTAAATGCCCTGAATTGTTTTTTATTCCAAAGTCTATGTGCCCCAGCTTTTAAGGGGCACGCGTGCGACAAGGGAATGATCGCCTGTTTTTGAATAATTTCTGGTTTAAGTGCTTTCTGGACTAATTCCACGAATTCACTGCCAATAGTTCTCGGTTCTCGGTTCTCAATTCTCACTTCGAAATTATCTCTTCACATTCCAAGGTGCTTCGCTCCCCTAATCACTATTCACCAATCACTATTTCCAGAATTCTATATAATTAACCTGTCCAACAACCCAATCAAAGGAGTTTTCCATGCCTATCAAGTACCTCAGTCCCGAGTGGACCGCTGAAGCCGAAACACGCCTGCGCGGCCAGCTCACCCCCGAAATGATGAAGAACCTCACCTCCTCCATGGTCACCCTGTACAATAACTGCCCCGACGGCGTGGACCGCGCCCTCTACTACAAGCTGGACAACGGCACCTTCACCGAGATCTCCGTGCGCGAAGCCCCCTTCCCCGAGGCCGAGTTCATCATCAGCGGCGACTACGACACCTTTGCCAGGATCTCCCGCGCCGAGCTGGGCTCGCGTTCCGCGCTGATGACCGGCAAGCTTCGCCTGCAGGGCAACATGGTCAAAGCGCTCAGCCTGGCTTCCATCGTCGACCGCTTCAACAAGATCCTTTCTGAGATCGAATGTGAGTATTAGGAGCTGCCATGGATAACAGCGACATCTACTTCATCGACTTCCCCGGCCGCGTCAAGGCCATCCAGCGCGAGATGGCCAAAGACGGCATCGACGTCTACCTCGGCTCCCGCCTGCGCACCATCTCCTGGACCACCGATGCCTTCGCTCCCTGGCGCACTTACATCGTCATCCCCCCTGAAGGCCTGCCCACCGTGTTCACCTTTGTCATCGACGCTGCGCGTGTGGCGGATGAATCCTGGCTCGACACCGATCATGTGTTGGGCTTTGCTCCCATGGGCGGGCAGGACCAGATCACGGCCGTTTCTGACCTGGTGAAGAAGTACCTCAAGGGCGGCAAAGGCACGGTTGGCGTGGAAGCCGGCATGTCCAACTACCTGCCCGAAGGCAACCTGACCCACTTTGAGTACCAGGCTTTTGAAGCTGCTCTGCCGGACGCCAAACTGGTGAATGCCCTGGACATCGTTGACCGCCTGGCCGTCATCAAGGATGCCGGCACCATCAACCGCTTCCGCAAAGCCGGGCGCATGGTGGACGCCGGGCACGTGGCCGTATTCAACGCCATCAAGGACGGCCACTTCGCCAAATATACTGAGACTGAGATCGCCGGCATCGCCGCCATGGGTATGCGCGAGGTCGGCAGCGTGTGGGAATGGTCTTTCACAGGCGGCAACGAGATCGCCTCAGGCTACCGCACCGGGTTGATGGGCGGCGCCTGTACGCCCCCCACAACGCGCAGGCTGCAAGCCGGCGAACCGCTGATGGTGGACCTGCATTCCATGTTCAAACTCGGCCTGGGCGATCACACCCACAACTACCTGCTCGCTCCCGCCACAGAGCGCCAGCAATGGCACGCGCGCAACTTTGTGGACCTGGTTGCGCTCTGCCTGCAGACCTACAAGGCCGGCGTCACCCCCTCCAGCCTGGCAGATGAGATGATGCTCTTTTGCGAGGAGCGCGGCTTTGCCGAGTTCATGGTGCCGGGATTCGAGCACGGCATAGGCATGCTCGGCGATGAGTGGCGTATTGGCCGCAACGATGGTCCCTTCCCCTACTGGACCAACCCGGACCACGTGTACCAGCCGGACGAAATGCTCATCTGCGCCATCCAGTACGCCTGCCCCGAGGAGAACATCGGTTTCCGCTACGAGAACGCCATCCTCATCACCCCGGAAGGCTGCGAGACTATGTCCAAGTACCCGCTGGCGATCGAGGTGATCGAGTAGCAGGTGAAAGCCTTTCGCGATGCTGGCATGAACATCCAGCACAGGCGTCGCCAGGAACGCAAAAAAGCATTATGAGCAGGGGCGCAGCGACGCTGCGCCCCTGCCATAGAAAAAAGGGTATTCATCTTATCCAGCATAAGGAAGCATATGAAAGCATTTATTGATCCTCCAAAAAGAATTCCGTTCTATTTAAGAATAGGAATTTGGATTTCAGAAAAAGTCACCGGTAAAGAGATGCTGCCGGCCAAAATCCTGGCATGGTATCCAAAAGCCGCCGTCGGTTCGGGCGTTCTGGAATCCTTGGTTGCCCATCGGGATGGGAATCTGGATGAGCGCATGCTCAAGATCGTACGCATCCAGGCGTCTTACTCGGCAGCCTGTGCTTTTTGCATTGACATGAATAGTCATCAATTCGAAGAGAAACAAATTTCGATGGACGAATTGATGGTATTGCAGGGACGGAAACCCATTGAAGAGGTAAGCTCGTTTTCAGGTCGCGAACGCCTGGCGATCCAATACGCGAAGTTGATTTCACACACTCCGCTTCAATTTCCGGGGAGTTTTATTGAGGAACTAAAACAGCAATTCACCGAACGTGAGATGGTGATCCTGGCCAGCACCGCTGCCCAGGTCAATTACTGGGCGAGATTGATCCAGGCCCTGGGAATCCCACCGGCAGGTTTTTCCGACCAGTGCAATATTAATTAGATTTTTATTCGCGCGCAGCGACGCTATACTCCTATCCATTCATGTTGTAATAGAAAAAAGTATCGTTTTATTATTTGGTATATTGTGCACTGGCATCAGGTTTTCACCAAGTGTTTGTGTTCTGCTTTCCTAACGCAGTTTCTTATTCGGGCGCAGCGTCGCTGCGCCCCTACTAATTATGATTTAGAAAATTAGAGAAATTCGCGGACAAGGTTTTATATCTTAGGATAAGGTTTTTGACCTTCGGATTCTGGTATAATCTGGTCGGTCATTCCCCTTTGCGCTGCAGCTGAATACGCTGGTTCCGTGTGAGGGCGAAATGTGCCTGAGATTTCACTTTATCCTTAGAATTGCGAGAAGAACATGCTGAATAAGATCATCCGCGAGTACCCGAACTCCTTCAACCTTCCAAAACGCATCGAGGGCCTGAGCACCATCGCCCACAACCTGTGGTGGGTCTGGCACCAGGACGGACAAAGATTATTCCAATATATCGATCCGCTGCTGTGGGATCGTCTCAATCACAACGCGATCGCCTTCCTGCACCAGGTGGAGCGCACCCGCATCAACGCCGCCGTGGACCAGCCCGGTTATCTTGAATTCTACGACGCCACCCTGGCCTCCATGAAGGCTTACCTCTCCAGCCAGGAAACCTGGTTCCACAAGACCCACCCCGCCCTGCTGGACAAGACTATCGCCTATTTTTCTTTTGAATTTGGTTTGCACGAATCGCTTCCCGTGTACGCGGGCGGCCTGGGTATCCTCTCCGGCGATCACCTGAAGGAAGCCTCTGACCTTGGCTTGCCCCTTGTGGGCGTGGGTTTCATTTATAACCAGGGCTACTTTGTCCAGCACCTCTCCGAGGACGGCTGGCAGGAAACGCGCAGCGCCCTGATCGACTTCCACAACCTGCCGCTGATTGAACTCTACGACGAGAAGCGCAATCCGCTGACGGTCACGGTTGACCTGCCCGGACGCCAGGTGAGCGCCCGCGTGTGGGAACTTGAGGTGGGCAGAGTTCACCTGTACCTGCTTGATTCCAACGTGGAAACCAATTCCCCCGCTGACCGCCAGCTCACCGAGCGCTTGTATAGCCACGACCTTGAGATCCGCATCTCGCAGGAGATCTTGCTGGGTATGGGCGGGGTGCAGGCTCTGCGTCTGCTCAATTATGAACCCAATGTATGGCACATGAACGAGGGTCACTCGGCCTTCCTGGCGGTGGAACGCCTGCGCGAGAAAGTGAAAATTGGCATCCCCCTGAGTGACGCCATGGAGCGCATCCGCCTGCGCGATGTTTTCACCACGCACACCCCTGTGCCCGCGGGCAACGACCAGTTCCCGCTGTGGCTGATCGACAAGTATTTCGGCCAGGTATGGACCGAGCTGGGCATGACTCGCGACCAGTTCATCGACCTTGGCCGCCAGGTTCAACCCTGGGGAGAGAACTTCGTCATGCCGGTGATGGCGCTCAAGCTTTCAGAACGCGCCAACGCGGTATCTGAACTGCACCGCACTGTTTCCCGCCGCATGTGGAACTTCCTCTGGCCGCAAAAGGATGAGGAAGACGTGCCCATTGGATACGTCACCAACGGCGTTCACACCTCCTCCTGGCTCGCCCGGCGGATGGCCGTGCTTTTCCAGACTCACCTGGGCGAGGACTGGCTGGAGCGGTTGGATGACCCCACCCTGTGGAAGAACGTCAATCGCATCCCCGATGAGGAACTGTGGGCGGTTCGTCGCCACCTGAAAAACAAGCTGGTGAAATTCACCAACGACCGCACCCGCAATCAGTGGCACAACGGTACGCTCACCCCCTCGCAGGTGGTGGCGTCCGGCGTCTTCCTGGAACCTTACTCCCTGACCATTGGTTTTGCCCGGCGCTTCGCCACCTACAAACGCGCCAACCTGGTCTTCAGGGAATTTGACCGTTTCATCAATCTGGTCACCGACCCCCACCGGCCGCTGCAGGTGGTGTTCGCCGGCAAGGCGCACCCCGCGGATGAACCCGGCAAACTGCTCATCCAGCAGGTGTACCGCGCGGTGAAAGACTCACGCAGCGGTGGACGCCTGGTCTTCCTGGAAGATTACGACATCAACGTGGCCCGCTACCTGGTACAGGGTGTGGACGTGTGGATGAACACCCCTCGCCGGCCCAACGAAGCCTCAGGTACATCAGGCATGAAAGCCGCCATTAACGGCGTGCTCAACTTCTCCGTGCTGGATGGCTGGTGGCGCGAAGGTTACAACGGCAAGAACGGCTGGGCAATCGGCAAGGAAATTGAATACGCCAATCCTGATGAGCAGGACACCGCTGATGCACGCAGTATTTATGAAACACTTGAAAAACAAATCATCCCGCTGTATTATGAGCGTGACGCCAACAAGATTCCCGTTGAGTGGCTGAAGATGGTGAAGGAAAACCTGCGCACACTCACCCCTCAGTTCAGCCTGCGGCGCATGCTCAAGGAATACATGACCGAGTACTACCTGCCCGCCATTTACGAGCAAAAGGCGGAGGAATAATTAGAAGGACCGCACCATGGAATACTTTAGCGACCCGCATGCTTACTTATTTGCCCTGCTGATCTTCGTGCTGCGTGTCGGCGATATGGCCCTGGATACCATCCGGGTGCTGTTCGTGGTGCGCGGCAAGAAACTGCTGGTCTGGATCCTGGGCTTTTTCCAATCGCTGATCTTCGTGGTGGCCATCAGCTCGGTGCTGTCAGAGCTGGATAACATCCTCAACGTCATCGGCTACGCCACCGGCTTTGCCACCGGCAACCTGGTGGGCATGCTCATCGAGCAGCGCCTGGCCATCGGGCATGTGCTGGTCACGATTATTAGCTCTCATCTGGGCACGTCCATCGCCGAACGCCTGCGCGCCGCCGGCTACGCCGTCACCGAGATCTCGGGACGGGGTAAGAACGGCACCGTGTTCGAGCTGCACGCCAGCGTGCTGCGCAAAGACGTGAGCAGCGTGGAGACGATCGTGCTGGAGGCGGACCCGCAGGCGTTCGTCACCGCCGAGGACGTGCGCCCGGTGCGGCGCGGCTTCTGGCGGGCGTAAATGAATTCCTGTTTATTGGTGAAAGTTCAATATTTTCTAGTGTCTATCCCATAGAACACAGCGAAAACCTGTAATAGGCATGGCCCAATCCTCAGGGTAACGATACCGATAAGTTGTCCAAGGCCAGGCTTCAGCCCGGGTATAAGAACCCCCCCTCAGTATCCCGCTTTTTGTACTGCTGTCGGTAACCCATTCCCAAAGATTCCCCGCCATATCCAATGCACCATAAGGACTCTTGCCCTGCGGGTAAGAACCTACTGGAGATGAATTTGGGAATCCATCACAATTGATTGCGCCTGCCACCATTTCCTTATCCAACTGCGTCTCATCATCAAAATTTCCATTAGTGCAGTTAAAGACATTCCCCCAGGGATATCTACGTCCATCGGTCCCACGCGCGGCTTTTTCCCATTGTTCGTTGGTAGGCAGGCTGCGCCCCACCCATTTGCAATATTGCACAGCCTGGATTCGAGTCACAATACCTGCGGGATAATTCTTCGACTCCGGAGAAAACGTATAAAAAGGTTTCCCATCTGCTTTTTCCTCATAATTATTAGGTTTCCAGTTGTTACACACACCCGCAACAATACACTTTTGAAACATTTCGTTCGTTACTTCGGTCTGGTCGACCCAAAAAGCGTCCAGGTAGGCTGTGTAATCCTGGAGATCATCCGGAGAGTTCATGAGGAAGTCACCCGCAGGAACGTACATTAACACCATCCCGTCTATCGGGGAAATTTTTGTGGAGCCGATGGTTAACTTCTGGGTGGGAGTGGGAGGATTCTGAGTGGGGGTGGAGGGAATCTGAGTTTGTGTTGGAGGTATTCTTGTAACGGTTAGGCTGGGCACCATCATCTCATTCGAAGTAGCTGTGGCAGCTTTCGGAGAATTTGCGAATTTATTGCCAATTGTGATTGCACCTGCGATTACTCCTATCGCGACAACCCCCGTATAAAATGCCATCCATAACAATTTGTTCTGTTTTCGTCGTTTCTTCTCAGGTTTAACATCCGGAACAGGGGAAACTTTAGTACTGTCTTTCTTTCCTTCCATCACTGGTTGAACCGGCGGCGGTTGGTCAGGAAATTGTTGCTTTGATGGCGCAACTGGTGACTCAAGCATACGCTCAAGCGTATCCGCCAGTTTATTGATATGGTTTTCAAGGGGAGGGGTGAGCGCATCCAGCCAGTGCACATTACTGAGGTAGTATTTCAGATCATCAGAAAGGGGCACATCCTGGATGCGGAAAGGCATTATGATCCCGCCCGCCTCTATTGCCAGTTCCACCTCCTTGAGTATATGGGTCGATGAAATGGCATTCTCTGACAACACCACGATGAAAACTTTGCAGTTTTCTATCGCCTGAAGAAGTTGGCCGGCATAGTTCTTTCCGGGCAGAATATCTCTCGGGGCGATCCAGCAGCGAATCCCGCGCGCTTCCAACCCGGCGCAAATGGCGTCCGCCATGATCTTGTCTTTTGAAGAGTGGCTGATGAATACATCGTGAGCCATGTTATTCTCCCTGGTTAGGTCTGCCTATACTGTTTATTGTACAGACAATTTTTGGAAAAACGCAAGAAAAACCTAACATTTTCCTTGTTTGCCGGGCGGAGTCTCTCTCATAAGAAACAAAAACCTCGGGGTTTATGATCTCCCGAGGTCATATATTTAGTGATTATTGGTAATGATTGGTTCTTCCTGATCCCTGTTCACTGATCACTGATTACTTGCTTCTATTCGTCTTCCCTCTCCCGCAAGGGCGGGAAGAGCAGCACCTCGCGGATGGACTTCTGGTTGGTCAGCACCATCACCAGGCGGTCAATGCCCATGCCGAACCCGCCCTGCGGGGGCATGCCGTAGGACATGGCGCGCAGGTAGTCCTCGTCCATCGGGTGGCGTTCCTCATCTTCCGGTTTGTACTCCCTACCCATTTCCAAAAAGCGTGCCTCCTGCTCCAGCGGGTCGTTGAGTTCGGTGAAGGCGTTGCACAATTCCATTCCAAAAGCAAACCCTTCAAACCGTTCCACGGTGCTGGGGTCGCCCGGCTTGTTTTTTGCCAGGGGAGAGATGTCCCGCGGGTAATCGTACAGGAAGGTCGGTTGAATTAACGTGGGTTCGACGAATTCTTCCAGCAGCTGACCGATCAATTTACCCCGTGCCTCGCCCGGTTTGAACTTCAGACCTTTGGATTCCATGGCTTTTTCCAGCGTTTCTGCCGTGGGGAACTCATTGATGTCGATGCCCGCGGCATCGATCAGGCTCTGGCGCAGGTTCACCCGCTTCCAGGGCGGGTTGAAGTCCAATTCGACACCCTGGTACATCACCTTGCGCGTTCCAAAAAGCCTGTCGCACACTGAGGCGATCATCTGCTCGGTCAGGTCCATCACCTGCAGGTAATCAGCGTATGCCCAGTAGAATTCGAGCTGGGTGAACTCGGTATTGTGCTTGAAACTGACACCTTCGTTGCGGAAGTCCCGACCGATCTCGTACACCTTATCCAGGCCGCCCACGGTGAGCCGCTTGAGATACAACTCAAAGGAAATGCGCAGGTAGAGGTCCTGCTTGAGCTGGTTGTGATGGGTGATGAACGGCTTGGCTGCTGCCCCGCCATAAATGGGTTGCAGGATGGGCGTCTCCACTTCCAGGAAACCCTGACCATCGAGGAACTCTCGCAGGGAGGTGATCACCTTTGCGCGGGTGCGGAAGATGTTGCGCACATGTTCGTTGACCGCCAGGTCGGCGTAGCGCTGCCGGTAGCGGGTTTCAGGGTCAGCCAGCGTGGCGTGCCGCACCACCTGGCCGTCCACAACCTCGTCCTTGGCAGCCGGCAGGGGGATGATGGCTTTGGCCAGCATCTTGAAATCATGAACGAGCAGACTGACCTCGCCGGTGCGCGTACGCACCAGGTCGCCTTCAGCCTGGATGTAATCGCCGATGTCAAAGTGGTCCTTGAAGCGCTGCATGCCCTCCTCTCCCGCTTCGTTAACACGGAAAAAGAGCTGGATGCGTCCGCTGCCATCCTCAATGTGGGCAAAGGCCAGCTTCCCCATGGTACGGATGGCGCGCAGCCTGCCGACCAGAACCGCCTTGGGCCCTTCGGTTACGCCGTTCGCTTCCGCCGCTTCAAATGAGCGGATGGCTTCCGCGGTGGTGTGAGTCAATTCTGCCCGGGTGGGATAGGGTTCAATCCCGGATGCACGCATCTGGTGAATTTTTTCCAGTCTTAATTTTTCAAGATCTGTCAGTTCCATTTCATCCTCACTTAATCAAAAAGCCTGCCCAATGTGATTGCGGGGGCAGGCCTCTGTGTTTTTCAGAGATTGGATCAGCCTTCAACCTTGCGGCGTGACCCCCGGGCAGGTTTTATTCTACCTTCAACACCTTAACCACGTAGCTGCCAGCAGGGGCGTCCACCTGGACTTTTTCCCCCACGCGTTTGCCCATCAGGGCTTTGCCAAGCGGGGATTCGTTGGAGATCCTGCCCTCACCCGGGTCAGACTCTGCAGCGCCTACAATTGTGTATTCTTCCTTTTCACGGCTGCCCTCTTCCTGGATGACCACAAGGTTGCCGATCTGGATGGTTTCCTTGTCGATGGTCCTTTCGTCCACCACGCGCGCAGTGGCCAACAGGATCTCAAGTTCCTTGATCCTGCCTTCCACAAAGGCCTGCTCGTTCTTGGCGGCTTCCAGCTCTGCATTATCCAATAATTCACCACCCTCGATCGCCTCGTGCAAACGGTCTGCGATCTGCTCGCGTTTGGTGGTGCGCAGGAAATCCAGCTCGTCCTGCAGCTTTTGGTACCCCTCAGAAGTTAGGAAAGATGTTGCCATGTTTTACCTCAAGTGTAAATGTTATATTACTGATTTTCTCTTGTTTACAAACCACGAATCCAATAAAGAAAAACCACTCCTTGTGGAGCGATTTAAATGGGAAAAGAGAATAATGTCTCAATTTCCCTCGGGTGTTCGAATACTATAACATAAATCAAAACCATTTGCAAGCACCCAGAAATCCCTTCTATGGTCCTGTTCCCACAAAAAAAACCGGGGCAGAATAAGCCCCGGCCAAGAATTTTCCCTTCCTCACTTCGCTTTGTGTTTCGCGCCTTCGCGCAGGGCTTCGTAGTTTTTGGGTAACAGTTTTTGGTGCCGGGCCGGCAGGTGAGCCTGCAAAGCCTTTTCGATCGCCTCCATGGGCATCACCTCCAGGTTGGCCATGAGCGCGCCCAGCAATACCATGTTGGTCATGCGCTTATCTCCCAGGGTTTCGGCCATGTCATTGGCTTTCAGGCTGACCACCCTGATGTCCGTACGCTGGACTGACCTGTCCACCATGGACTCGTTGACCACCAGCAAACCGCCCGGTTTGACCATTTTTTCGTACTTTTCCAATGAGGGCAGGTTCATGGCAATGACTGCCTGCGGGTTGAGTACCATGGGGGAGCCGATCTCCTCGTCAGAAATGACCACGGTGCAGTTCGCCGTTCCGCCGCGCATTTCAGGACCATAAGAAGGGATCCAGGTGACCTGGCGGCCTTCATCCATGGCAGCGTATGCCAGCAGTTGACCGCCAAAGAGCACTCCCTGCCCGCCAAAGCCTGCAATTACGATTTCAGTCTGCATGTGTTTTACCCTTCCCTAAAATCTCAGGTTGGCGATGGCTGAATGGACCTTGTAATCGCCGACCGGAAAGTATGGAACCATCTTTTCTTCCAGCCAGTGCAGCGATTCCACCGGCGTCATGCCCCAGTTGGTGGAGCAGGTGGAGAGCAATTCCACCATTGAAAACCCCAACCCGCGCGCCTGCACCTCAAACGCGGTGCGGATGGCCTTTTTTGCCAGGCGGATGTTCTTGGGGTCGTGCAGGGAGCGGCGTACCACGTAGGAGGCGCCGTCCAGCGTGGCGATCATCTCGGATGCTCGCACCGGGTAGCCCTGGGTTTCCACATCCCGACCGTTGGGTGAAGAGGTGGTCTTTTGCCCGGGCAGCGTGGTGGGGGCCATCTGACCACCGGTCATGCCGTAGTTGGTGTTGTTCAGGAAGATCACCGTGATGTTCTCGCCGCGGGCAGCAGCGTGAACGATCTCTGCCGTGCCAATGGAAGCCAGGTCGCCATCGCCCTGGTAGGTGAACACCATGCGGTCGGGTAAAACCCGCTTGACACCGGTAGCCATCGCCGGGGCGCGCCCGTGAGGAGCCTGGACGAAATCCATGTCGAAATAGTTATAAGCAAATACCGAGCAGCCCACCGAAGCCACCCCGATGGTCTTGCCCCTGATGCCCATCTCGTCGATCACTTCCGCCACCAGGCGGTGGGCTGTGCCGTGGGTACAGCCTGGGCAGTAGTGGGTATGCACATCCTCCAAAGCCTCGGCGCGTTGGTAAACAACTGTTTCCAGTTCTGAGTCATTCAGTACCATTATTCACTCCTCTAATTCTGCATGAGCGTGCGTTCCAGCCAGCGGTCACGTGGGTGACCGTCGGTAGTCAAGGGACCCTTCGCCATGCGGCGGATCTCAACCAGCACTTCATCGGGCAGCATGAAAACTCCGCCCATGCGCGCAGCAAACTCCACGGGTACCTGCCCCTTTGTGGCAAGCAATACATCTTCCAGCATCTGCCCGGCGTTCATCTCCACCACCAGCAGACCTTCCACTTTTTTCGCGACTTCTTCAAACACCTTGTAAGGGAATGGACTGAGTGTGACCGGGCGGATAAGACCCACCGGAATACCCTCAGCACGGGCTGCCCGCACAGCAGAAAGGGCAACGCGCCCCGTGGAACCGAACCCGGTAACCACAAATTTCGCGTCGTCCATGTAATATTCCTTGTAGCGTACTTCGTTGGCTTCCACCTCACGCCAGCGTTTGAGCAGCCTGAAGTTCATATCCTCCTGCGCGGGGGGATCGAGGTTGATGGAACTGAGGAACCGTCGTTCGCGTCCGTCGGATCCTGACACCGCCCAATCAGGAAAGCTCGTCTTCAACGGCTGCATGGGCGGCAGCTCGCAGGGTTCCATCATTTGCCCGATCGAGCCATCGGAGAGCACCACCACAATTGAACGATATTTTTCAGCAAGGTCGAAAGCCAGCACGGTAAGGTCAACAGATTCCTGCACGCTGGCAGGAGCCAGCACGATGCATTGGTAATCTCCATGACCGCCGCCGTGAACAATCTGGGTGTAATCACCCTGTGCAGGGGCAATATTGCCCAGCCCGGGTCCGCCGCGCATCACGTCCACCAGCACCATTGGCAGCTCGGTACCGGCGATGTAGGAAATGCCTTCCATCATCAGGCTCACGCCCGGGCTGGAGGAGGAGCTCAGCACGCGGTGACCGGTGCAGGCAGCGCCGTAGATCATATTAATTGCAGCGAGTTCGCTCTCGGCCTGCACAAATACCCGCCCCAGTTCCGGCATACGCCGTGAAAGATATTCCAATAATTCTGTCTGCGGGGTGATGGGGTAACCAAAGTAAGCAACAATACCAGCCCTTACGGCAGCTTCTGCCACGGCTTCGTTGCCTTTCATTAACTCTCGCGCCATCGCTTCTCCTCCTACCCTGGTACCTGGTTGACAGGTGTCTTTTGGCGGTAAACAGTAATGGCTGATTCCGGGCAGACAACCGAACAAATGGCGCATCCGGTGCAACCATCAGCGATCAAGACGGCCGGATGGTAGCCTTTGGGCGTGATGCGGTCATTTGCCAGGCCGATCACTTCCTGCGGACAGGCCGCCACACAAAGTTCACAGCCCTTACAATACATCTCATTGACAACAATTCGACCCTTGGGGGGCATTCGAACCTCCTGGTTTTCCCGTTACCGGGTTCTGTGAGCCGGACGCACAACCTCCGGCAACTTAATCATATCATTTTTACTTAAAGTCGACAAAATTATGCTCATAAAGTATATGCATACTGGACGGGTTTAAAAATCGAGCAGGAGGAACTCTCCTGCTCGATGCTTTTAGCAACTTTCATCAACAATGCCTAATAGATCAGGAAATGGCTTCCACGATGGTCGCTTCGCCCTGTCCCACTCCCACGCACAGGGTTGCCATGCCGTAACACGGATGAGGTGCCCCAGCCGACCGGCGCTTCATCTCGTGTAGCAGGGTTGTGAGTATGCGCGCGCCGGAACACCCGAGCGGATGTCCAAGCGCAATGGCGCCGCCGTTCACGTTGGTGATCTCTTCAGACAATCCAAGTTCGCGCATCACCGCCAGGGCTTGAACGGCGAAGGCTTCGTTCAATTCCACCAGTTGCAGGTCGCTCACGCTCAAGCCTGCCCGCTGCAGCGCTTTTCGCGCCGCCGGGACAGGTCCCAATCCCATCACGCGCGGAGCCACTCCGGCTGACGCGGAGGAAAGGATGCGTGCCATGGGCTTCAACCCGAGCCGCTCCGCCCTGTCGGCAGACATCACCAGCAGCGCCGCCGCCCCGTCATTCATCCCCGAGGAATTCCCGGCCGTCACCGTTCCGGGTTGACGGAAGGCGGGTTTTAGTTTCGACAGTGATTCCAGCGTGGTGTCACGCCGCGGGCGTTCATCTGTGTCCACCAGCAGCGCATCGCCTTTCTTTTGCGGGATTGCCACGGGGATGATCTCATCTTTGAATCTTCCGCTGTCCATGGCGGCCACGGCACGCGCGTGGCTTTGCACCGCAAAGCGGTCCTGCTCGTCGCGCGGAATACCGAACTGATCGGCGATATTTTCAGCAGTCACGCCCATCGGGTCAGTGCCATAGAGTTCAGCGAAGCGCGGGTTGGGGTAGCGCCAGCCCAAAGCCGTGTCATAAGCGGTGAGGTTGCCAAAAGGGAAGCCTGATTCCGCCTTGGGCAGGGAATACGGCGCGCGCGACATGCTTTCCACACCGCCGGCAACAAAAACCTCGCCCTCACCGGCCTGGATGGCATGAAACGCGGCGTTCACCGCGCTCAAACCGGATGCGCACAGACGGTTCATGGTGACCGCCGGCACTTCCACGGGGAACCCCGCCAGCAGGGAGGCCATGCGCGCCACGTTGCGGTTATCTTCCCCGGCCTGGTTGGCGCAGCCCAGGTAGACCTCGTCCACCAGCGCGGGGTCAAGGTTATTGCGTTCCGCGAGTGCCCTCAATACCAGCGCTGCCAGGTCATCCGGGCGGACCCGTGAAAGCGCCCCGCCCAATGCCCCGATCGGGGTGCGCACCGCATCGATAATAACCACATTCACCATGCCAATCCTCCCGGTTCACAATCTTGAAGAAATTCTACCACGCCTGATAATTTGCGCTTTACTGGCAGGATTCGTTGTTGAACTTTCATTTATAATCATTGTAGGCGATTCTTTTTTCCATATGATGCGCCTGCGGCCACACATGAACGGAAAATACACAACTCAGCACGGTCGCCTATGCCTGATCCTGGTCCTTGTGCCCCTCCTGCTGTTGGCAAGTTGCAGCGGCACACAGGAATCTGTAAATGCTCCCGATTCCGGCAGAACCCACGAGATCACTCCCAGCCTGCGTGAATTCTACAATACCCTCGGCGGAGAAAGCCTGTTTGGTCCGGCCATCTCCGAAGATTTCGCCTTCCAGGAATTCGAATGCCAGTACACGGTCAACGCCCTGCTGTGCCTCAATCCATCCGCAACCGGAGATAACCGCTTCGGGCTTTACCCCCTGGGGAACGCGCTCGAGATCTCCGAGGATCCGGGTACCTCCCCGCCTGATGAGAACGCGCGCGTGGTGAATGGCTACGGCATCTACGAGGAATTCATCCCCATGTTCGACCATCTCTCGGGGGTGCAATACGCGGGTAATCCCATCTCGCCGGTGCACATCAATTACTCCCAGGGGCGTGTGGAGCAGTTTTTTGAGAATGTCGGCCTTTACCGTAGTTTTGAAGACCCCGCGGGAACAGTCAAACTGCTGGCGTACGGGGTGATGGCCTGTGACGAGCGCTGCAATTACAGCGCAAGTTTAAACGCTTTGATCCTGAGTTCCGACAACGCCGCCAGCAACCAGCCCTTCCTGCCCCAAATGGGCAAGTTGGGCGCGTCGACCGCCTTTGGCGAACCGCTTACCCAGCCATACATTGCTGAAGATGGCGCGCAGGAACAGGTATATGCCAACGCGGTGCTCTACAGCCCGGGTGACAACCCCAGCCAGGTGCTGCTACGCCCGTTGCCCGTGCAACTGGGCATTCCCCGCAGCGAACCGGGTACGCAGCGTTACGGCAACCGGGACGGGGTGGTTTTTTACCCGGTCAAGGATGACCTCGGCTACCACGTACCGCTGGTGTTTGACGCCTTCATTGCCGCGCATGGCGGCATCCAGCTCTCCGGCGAACCCATCTCCGAAACCCTCGCCCAGGAAGAAAACCTCTACCGGCAGTGTTTTGAGAACTACTGCCTCGATTACCGGCCATCTGCTCCGCAGAACCAGCAGGTAAGCCTTGCCCCGCTGGGTCAGCAGTACCTTGAACTGCTGCAGAAACGGCAGGGAGAGAACACCCCCCTTACCATTTCTCCGGAAACAGTTGCCATCCTGCTGACGGAACAATTCAAGAAGCTCGCCCCGGCCAGTCCGCAGCGCATTGAGATCCTGGTGTTCAGCAAGGCTGATCAGAAACCGCTGGCCGGGATCGAATCGGAACTTGAACTCACGCTGCCGAATGGGGAACTTTATACCGCAGGCATCGAAGCCACGCAGAACGACGGTAAAGCTTCAGTGATCATCCCGCCTATGAAAGATATTGCCAATGGCTCCATCCTTTCATACAGGGTGTGCCTGAAGGTCGCTACCTCGCAACCGGTTTGTGCTTCCAGCAACTACGTGATCTGGAATTCCCCCTGATCAGGGCTGGGCTTCAGCGAACACGTCAACTTGTGCAATCACCCCGCCAACACTCTCAATGAGCAATTTGAATTCAAAATCTTCCCCTGCTTTTAGACCGGCTTCTTCCTCGTAGCGGCGAATGCCCACCACGTTGCCCCCGGAATCATAAACCACCACCAGCACGCGGATGAATCGCGCCTGTCCGCCGGTTTCAACAATGCTTGCCAGTCCGGTAATTTCCGCTGAAAGATTGTCCGCCGCAATCTCCACCACGGTCTCGCGAACCTTCATCACGTAAATACTGGCTTTCTCTTCCGTCACAGGCAGCGCCGAAAGCACCCTGAAGCTGACTTCAGGCCTGGCAAATACCGGCGGGGCAAAATAAACATAGAACGGCAGTGCTCCCCCCTGCGGCAGCCGGGCAAGCGGCAGGTAAGTGTCCTGCGTCAGCACTTCCCCGCTATTCGGGTCGGTGAGTGTAAATTCCGCGGTGAGGTTTTCCAGGTCGCTATCGGCCTCGTTCTTCACCAGCGCAAAACAGAACGCCCCGCCAGTGAGGGATGGATAGCACTTTGCACTCCCTGCGTTCACCGGAGCCGGGGTGGCAGTGGGAGCCATCTGCGTTCCGCCGGAGCCCATGGGGGGAATGATCAACTTGGTGCCCACGTAGAGGGAATACGCGCTCACTCCGGGGTTGGCGGCGGTGAGTTCCGCCACTGTCAACCCGTTGCGGGCGGCGATGGTGAACAGTGTGTCGTTTGTTCTCACCACGTAGACCTGCGGGGTGAGGGTTATGGTGGGAACCAGGGTGGCGGTGGGCACAAGCGTGGGCACTGGAGAGGGAGTGAGCGTGGTGGTAAGGGTGACGTACGGAGTGAGCAGCACCGGTTCAGGTGTTGCGGATGGCTGCAACTCGGCCGCGGGTGCACAGGCGGCAAGCAGGAACAACAAAAGGCCAACCGTGATCAATGCCAGATTGCTTTTCATACTGCGCATTATACCTTCCTGCAGGCTCATCGTTTCAAAGCTGCAGCAGGGCTTTTAGTTCCGTCAGGTCGTTAAGGATTACATCTGCGCCGGCTTTGCGTAATTCATCTTCAGTGCCAAACCCGCACAGCAGACCCACGGTCTGGGCTCCGGCGCGTTTTCCCGCCAGGATATCCACAGTGGTATCGCCGATCATCACGCAATCCTGAGCTTCGAGGTTCATGCTGCGCGCAGCAAACTGCACCGGTTCCGGGTACGGCTTGGTATGTTCGCGGGTGAGCGCGGAAACCACATTCCGGAAGGATCCGCCCAAGCTGAACTGCTCCAGGAAACGAGCGGAGGATACGGCATCGCGGGCGGTGACCACTGTCAAGGGATAGCGGCTGTGAGCAGCATCCAACAACTCGCGGGCGCCTTTCATCAGCATGAAAGGTGCGTGAGCACGCTTGCGGCCGCGGGAGATCTTCTCAAACAACCTGGCGAAGTTATCATCCATGCTGAGGGAGTCTGCCCAGTAATACACCAGGTTCATGGGCGACTCGGTGACCATCACCAGCCAGCGCGCAAAATGGCGCACATCGCCTTTTCTGAACAGGAACCGCACCGGTTGAAAAAGCCTGGTCAACTTCTCGACCCAGGCATCATCGGTGTCGCTGATGGTGCCGTCGATATCAAAGCACAGACCTTTCACACGATCAAGATTGAAGGCCATCACCACTCAAAAAATCAGAGAAAAGGGGCAACGCCAAATCAAGCAGGTTGCTGGAGGAACCCATCAGCCAGAGCACACCGGTTCCATTCCGGTAGATGGCAATTGTTCCATCGGTTGCCGAAGTCCAGGTGACCTTCTCGTCTGATTTTGAATCCGGAATACCCCAGCGCGCCATACCGTAATCCACGGCGAGATCGAAGAACTCAAAACCATCG
This sequence comes from uncultured Anaerolinea sp., assembly GCA_964454565.1. Lineage (GTDB taxonomy): Bacteria > Chloroflexota > Anaerolineae > Anaerolineales > Anaerolineaceae > UBA6107. The sequence continues at coordinate 31,157 of CAYVTF010000004.1, forward strand.
TTCTTCGTTTCCCAACTGCTCTGCCAGGCAAAGAAGTAATCACTGGCGTTCTCCAGGGTGTAGTAAAGGTAGGTGTCGCCGCCCCAACCCTCGGCTGCTGTCCTCGATCGGTCATCGTCCATGCGGAAGAGTGGAGAACTGCCGGAAGAGAGGATGAGGTAGGTGTACCACTCGCCCATCACGTTGCGGTCAATCTCCTGCCAGCCTTCACCCAGCACCGTGGTGAGATCTGCCACTTCCACTTTCACCGGAGTATCCCCGGGGTATTTCTCCGGATGAAGGATCTGCTCTGTTGAAACAGGCAGGTTGCGGTAGGCAGATTCAACGCCCTCCCAGGCATCCTGGTCATAAAGCGACTGCACAAACTCAAGCCCCTGCTGATAAGGGAAGAGGAAATCCTTTTTCATGTATTCCGGCGCGGAATCATAAACCGGGCTGGAATAATCACTGTAGAAATCTTGGAGGTCCTGCCTGTCCTGGTTGGTGCCGTGACGCATGAACCACAATTGCTCAGCCAGGGAAGAATCCCCTTCTATTAGCGCGGTGACAGCTGCGCAATATTCACTGTCTGCTTCGCAGGTCTCATCGTTGAGTTTTAAACCATTCTCCATGTCGTAATTCTGGTCCTGCAGCACATGGTTGAATTCGTGCGCGTAGGTCATGCGCTCCATGCCGCCGAATCCTTCACCGGAGATGACGTACATTTCCTTGGTCTCATCGTCATAATATCCGGCGATCTGCTCGGTGTAGAGATCAAGGTAGAACTGGCGCAAATCGAATCCCGCCGGCAGGAGCCCCAGTGTGGTCAACTCCCTGGTGTCATTGGAAACCTCTTCATCAGTGTAATCCTTGAAGAAATCGTTCACCACCTTGTCTTTCAACTCCGCGGGGGTCATCAAATCGCGCTGCAGGTCTGCTTTGAGGGACAGACCGCGCAGGTCCGATACCTGTTGCTGAATCACGTCCATCTGGCTTTCAATGGATGACGTGGATGTTTGTACCGCGGTAGGCGCAACCACGGCTGTAGGAGGGGTGTAATTCTTCTGCGCCTTCAATAAGAAGTAACCCCCAGCAATAAGCCCGGCGCTGACGAGTAAACAACCCGTGATGATCAATACCAGTAAGGATATTCCGACTTTTTTTCCCATTTACCCTTCTTTTTTGACGATGCTTTTTGTCCCCGCGGTCAAGGTGTCAGCCGTGCGGGCAGGGACCGCTGGTGCAATTTTACCAAAAAGGTACGCATAAATCCGGGCTGTCGGGCGGTGAAGATTTTCTTGTTATAATCACGCCCATGAAATATCACGTGTGGACCGAAGGCTGCCAGATGAACGTGGCTGATTCCGAGCGGGTTTCCTCCGCCCTGGAACACCTGGGCTACGAGTACTCCCCTGTCATTGAGGAAGCGGATGTCATTATCCTGAACACCTGCGTGGTGCGTGCCTCTGCTGAAGAGAAGGCCTACGGGCGCCTCACCTCGCTGTTACCGGTCAAGCGCAGCCGCCCCGAAGTGGTGATCAACTTGATGGGCTGCCTGGTGGGAATCAACGACAACCCCGCGCTGCGCAAGCGCTTCCCGTACGTGGATGTGTTCTCACCGCCCTCCGACTCTTCACCCCTGGTGGAGTACCTGCTGCAGCGCGACGCGCGCACCGCGGAAGAGGCTGAAACCGCCCGACGCTACGCGCTGATGGACGGTGACATCCTGCTGCCGCACAACGACCCCGGCAACCAGGTGGTGGGCTGGGTGCCAGTGGTGTACGGCTGTTCACACGCCTGCGCCTATTGCATTATCCCCTACCGCCGCGGGGTGGAGAAGAGCCGTCCCCCGGAGGAGATCCTGCGGGAAGCCCGCTCACTTGCCAGCCAGGGCGTGAAGGAGATCACCCTGCTGGGTCAGATTGTGGACCGCTACGGCAAGGACGAACCCACATATCCCAGCCTGGCTGGCCTGCTGCACCAACTGCACGAGATTGAGGGCATCAGGCGGCTGCGCTTTCTCACCTCGCACCCCAACTGGATGACGGATGAGCTGCTGGACGCCGTGGCGGAACTGCCCAAGGTGATGCCGCACATCGAGATCCCCAACCAGGCGGGGGATGACACCGTACTGCAGAACATGAAGCGCGGCTACACCGTTGAGGGGTACCGCCGCCTGGTGGACAAGATACGCAAGCGCATCCCGGGGGTATCCATCGCCACCGATATCATCGTTGGCTTTCCCGGCGAAACCGACGCCCAGTTCCAGAACACCTACGATTTGCTGGCGGACCTGAAGCTGGACGTGGTGCACCTGGCGCGCTACTCGCCGCGCACGGGCACCCTTTCCGAGCGCACCATGCCCGATGATGTCACCAACGCTGAAAAGTGGCGGCGGTTCAGGGCGATCGAGAAACTGCAGGAGAGCGTGGTGCGCGAGATCCATGCTGCTCATCTCGGCAAGGTTGTGCCGATCCTGTTTGAAGACAAGGTGAAAAAGCGCTGGCGCGGGCGTACCCCCACCAACAAGCTGGTTTTCCTGGAGAGCGAAGCCGATCTGCGCGGGCAGGAGCTGCCGGTGAAGATCGTGCGCACCGGTCCCTGGTCGATGCTGGGAGAGCTCGCTGAATAACCCTTGAAACGAATCCTGGTTGTCCTATTTTCCCTCTTGTTCGTCGGCGGATTGATCGCCGGTTATTTGATCTTTCTACGGCCTTCCGGCTTGATGGACCGCACCAAAAAGGTGTGGCAGTGGCTGCGCAACCCGCAACTGCACGCGGATTGGGCGGTGGTGGCAGGCGAGCGCTGCGCGGACGCCCCATTCCAGATGCCCACCAACGGGTTCATCGGCTACCTGTGGGGGGATTCGTGGAAGATCGGTCAGCACCACCAGGGGCTGGATATTTTCGGCGGGGAAGCGCCGGGGATTGTGCCGGTGTATGCCGCTTACGAAGGATATCTCACCCGCCTGCCCGAATGGAAATCCACGGTCATCATCCGCATCCCCTCCGACCCGTTGAACCCCAGCAGGCAGATCTGGACCTACTACACGCACCTGGCGGATGAGCAAGGCAACAGCCTGATCGCTGCCGATTTCCCCGCCGGTTCCTTTGAGATACCGGTGAAAGCCGGCATGCTGCTGGGCTACCAGGGCAATTACAGCGGCACACCCGGCAGCCCGGTGGGAGTGCACCTGCACTTCTCGATTGTAAAAGATGATGGCAGTGGGAAGTTCCTCAACGAGCTGGAGATCGGCAACACACTCGACCCCTCGCCCTATTTCGGGATGGGGTTGAACGCGTCGATGGGGGTATAACTCCGGCGAGGTGCGGGAACTGAGCCGAGAACCGGGATTCGTATTCGAATTCGTAAATATCGAAAACGATTCGAAACGAATCGGCGTTCATATGGTTTCGATGATTGCCGCATCAAGTGGAAATTAATTCCTTTTCTCCTTTTTGCCATCCATTGTCTTCGAAATATAAAGTTAGTAAAGAGCGTAGAACTTTAGTTCTATTTATTAATTATACACCACCTGTCAAGGGGTTTTTGATTGTTGTTCCAAAGAAGTGCAGGAAATTACAAAATGTGTTTTTTTATAAAGTAAACCAGAAATTAATGTTCTTTATCTTTCGGGGGGTTGGGGTCATTGCCTGGCGGAATCGTGTCTTTACTTCGGATTTTTCCATCTACCCCCATTACGGTTAATTCGCCACCGCCTGAATTGATTAGCATAGTTCTTGCTTCATTGATAGCATCTTTTTGAGTTTCGTGAATACTCGAAGCTCTTGAAGCATCATTTCTTCTATTCTCCCATGTACCATCTGGTTTTTTCGAAACTGAACGATCTCTACCTTTTGACATTTCTCCTCCTTTATCATGAAACGTAGCCTTCATAAATTCAATAAAAACTCCAAGACGTGTAAGTTTATTGTTGTATCGCATCTAATTGTTGATATATATCCCGGTTCAGAGCATCTTCTTTTACAGCCCAGAGGAATAATGCTTTCCCCTGACTTTTTTCCTGCCATAGCTCGCCTACGTTTCGTTTTTCTTTTTCAAACTCTTCCAGATGCGCACCTTTATATTCCACAACTAGAATGCGCCCGTCAAAAAGCTCACAGACAAAATCAGGGTAGAAATAGCCATTCGCCAATGGCAAACGGAAAGAGAAGTTGGGTTGCTGGGCAAGGTTACGTACCCAATACTTCACGTGGCGGCAGCGGTCGATAGCTTGCGCACACTCAAATTCTTCACCGCTATACTCTAATTCACCAACAATCGAATAATAGTGCCTGGCAAATTGATAACGCCCTTTGTATGGCCAGTGAGCCGGATAGTTATTGGGATCAAAGGTAAAGGCATAACTTGGACTGGTCTCTACTCTTGCACCAACATCAAACAACTTATGTTGGTAGCCTTGCTCGTAAGCAGCTTGCCGGCAGGCTTTGATTTTCTCTCGTAATGCTTTTTCGAGCAAAAAACGCCCCCGGACTAAGCTAGTGAATGTAAAACCGCGTTGGTCGGTCAAAAACTTTAAACAGCGACGCAGCCATTCAAGCAGCACTTCCTGGCGAATATCGGGCTGGTATAACTTGCCGTCCAACCAGCGGGAAAGTTGCAGATCGTTCCATCCGCTATCCACATCTTCAAGATCAAGCGGCATTTGTGTGCCCAAATATCGAGTGGATAATTGTCGACCGTTTATATCAATCAAAAAGCTTTCAGCACGTTCCTGGATATTAAATTCACCGGAATTCATCTCTGCCGGGAAGTTCAGCAGGTTCCAGCCACTTGGGTCAAGAAACCAATCTTTTTCTGCCACTTCGAGGGCGCCGTCAGCCCACAAGCAAAGCTGCGGTACCGCAAACAGCTCTCCACGTTGGGAAGGCGCGTGCGGCTGTTGGCGTCGATAGACAGAGATCGTCTTTTGCATGGCATCCCGATCTACAGTGGCTACGGCTTCAACCAGTTTTAATTCAAAGGCTTGGTCCACCTCACCTTTGACCTCAAATGCCACCCGACCTTCACTGATCTGCCGTACAGAGACCCGAGCCAGTTCTCCGGCGCTCAGATATACCAAATCCGGAGATGTACTCAATACCAAGCTTAGCACGGGCGGACGGCTGCCAGGAATCACCTGATCACCAACCCCGGGGAAGAGACAGATGGCTTCTTCCGCTTCCTGTTCCTCGAATCCCATGCTTACCAGCCGGTCTTCCAACTGGCTTACGGCTTGCGGCCAACTGCTGGCTGAAACATGGGCATAAGCGCGGTTCAGTTCGACCTGCTTGCGTTTGCGGGCATAGGGCATGCGCAGCACCCGGCCTAATAATTGTTCAACATCCTTCTTGGAATGCACCGTAGCAACCGAGCAGAACACGTAAGCAAACGGGCAGTCCCAGCCTTCTTTGAGTGCTTCGATAGTGATCACAAATTCGATTGGGTTTCTGCGGTCAAGCAAATCAACCCCGTCCAACTCGCGCTGTACGCCAGTGGCAACAGCAATGCGCTCCGGCTCGATCTTCCCCTGATCAATCAGAAATTGGCGGATGATATCAAATGTGACTTCGTGACCGTGCTCTTCAGCCTGAATCAGGACAATGGGGTGAATGTAATCACGGTCTAATCGGGCGAGATCGTGTAGTTTTTTGCGGGTGAGAATGCTGTCTTGTATTGCTTGCTGCCAGGTTTCATGTTGGGTCAGGACGATAGGCAACTTGATCATCTCTTCGGCTTTAAGTTCAAGCGCAGAAACGGCATGCAGGATGTTGCTGTTGGCGGCAGGGGTGGCAGTAAATTCAATTATGCAGGCAGGTTGGACGCGCTGCAATACTTCCACGCTTAGCTCAGAAGTATTATTGTGGGCTTCATCGATGATGACCAACGGGCGGTGCAACGTGAGTAGGTTGCGAAAACTAAATTTAATAGCGCTGTTCTCAAATCGTTCCAATCCCGGGGTACTGGGCGGGACGCTGACAAAGTGGGCTTCCAGATCTTCATGGTGGGCATAGACTTTGCGGCCTTCAGTACTGTTAACCCGCAGGGTTTGCTGCGTACCAACTACAATAACAACTTTGTCCTGCAGGTCTAGAGGTCGGATCTGGCTGAAATCGCCTATATCGATGACCAGCAACTGACTACCAAAGACAGCTTCGAGTGCCAGTCGATTGGGGTTGACCGGACTCTTGAGTGTGGCAAGAGTTTGGTTTCGGATAGTGTTTGTTGGAACCAACCACAACACAAGCGGAAAATCCTGTTCAAGGTAAGCCTGTGCAGCTATGGCGACACTGCGGGCAGCCAGGTAGGTCTTGCCGCCACCTGTCGGAAGACGTAAACAGATGTAAGGCACCTCTTCCAGCCCAGCCAATGGATGGTAAGGAGTGCGCTCCGTTTGCGGGTTCTGCTGGCGCAGAGTATCGAAAGCAGCCTGCGGTCCGGCAAAACGGGTCTCTTCCAAATAGCGGCGCAGCCATTCGAGAGTTTCGCGTTGGTAATTTTTGGGTTCGAACATGCTTACCTCACCGAAAGTTCGTAGGGGATTTTCTTGAAAGTAATGCCTTCCGCGCGCAGGCGGGCTTCATCCAGCAGGCTGACTTCACCATAAATGACTTTTGGGCCGGCAAAGGGCGGCAGAATGCGAAGTAGTTTTTGAGTGAGGACGTTGCCTCCCTCCGGATTTTGGTCACCCAGGATGCCGTTGAAAAGCAGATAGTAGGCCGTACCGTTGTGGATACCCAGCAGCGGCGTCTTTTCTACGGGCGGATGACCATCTGCCCCTACGACGGTGGACGGCAACGGGGTTTTGGTCTCACTGAACCAACAATGGGCGGCCAGAGCAGGATAGGTGACATGGGGATTGATGAGGTTGTTCTCGTCGAAGACCGGCTCACCCAGGCGGTAGAAACGAAAACCGCCGCCGCCCTGCCAATTGAGTGTATTGGAGATGCCACCCTGTTCGCCATCCACTACCTTTTTGAGGCGCGGCACGCAGTGGGTAACCGCATGCTCGCCCATCTCTATGCCGATATAACGCCGCCCCATTTTGTGAGCTACGGCTGCCGTGGTGCCGGAGCCAAGAAACGAATCGAGGACGAGATCGCCGGGATTAGATCCGATTGAGAGTATTCGGTTCAATAATCGCTCTGGCTTTGGGGTTTCAAACGCATTGTCTGCGCCAAATAATTTGTTGATTTCCTTTTTTGCCTCTTGATTATGGCCAACCTCAACATTAGGCCACCAGGTCCATGAACTCACACCTGAATTTTCATTCAGGTAAGTTTTTACCCTTGGACGTGCGTTTCCATCCTTACCGAACCACATTCTTCCTTCAGTACAAAGTCTGTTAAATTCTGCCTCAAGATTCACCCAACAACGCCCAGGCGGTGGTTCATATTCAGTTCCCCCAGGTGTTCGTAGCTTATACATCTGGTTTGGTCGCCAACCTTGAGCAGAAAAATCTGTGGAGACCCATGGACCACGTAGATCGTTATCGGGGTTTTTATATTGCCTAGTTTGCGTCTCTGTAAGAGTTATTCGATTAAAACTCACTTGGCCGATATCTCTTGCATAAACAAGGATGTAATCATGGGCTGGGCCGAGATGAATTCTTGCATCTGGAGATGTTCTTTTTTGCCAAACGACACTGGCAACAAAATTTCTTCGGCCGAATAACTCATCAAGAATTACTCTCAGGTAAGGATCTTCATTATCGTCAATCGAAATCCAAATTGCTCCGTCTTCTGCCAATAATTCTCTCAATAGTTCTACACGTGGAAAAATGGTAGTTAGCCATAATGAATGCTCCAAGTTATCATCGTAATTCTCAAAGGCGGAGCCGGTGTTGTAGGGCGGGTCGATGTAAATACACTTCACCTGCCCGGCATAGTAAGGTAGCAGTGATTTAAGCGCGGCCAGATTGTCGCCCTGAATCAGCATATTCTGAGTCTGAGCGTCGCCATAAGAAAGGGCAGGGTCTTCCTCAATCAGGCGGTAGGGCACGCCGCGGCTGGCGCGGCGGGCTTCGTCATCATTGAGCCAGTGTAAAGTAGGCATAAGGATCCAACATTCCTTTTGTTATTCTTAAGAAGAATTATTCTTTAATCTTACACTCGGAGATTTTTTCTGGCAACAGATTGATACACTAATCCTCAATCCTGTTGAGGAGCTCTAGGTAATAATCTTCCTTATGTATCACATTCCCCATGTGCTATACTTTTACTTAATCCTGACCTGAAAGGTCCTGCCATGAAAGAGATCGCCCCCAATATTTACATCGAAACCTCATTCCCCGGCCTGACGCTGGGCATGCTCAATTTTGAACACGGGCTGGTGTTGATCGACGCGCCGTTCCGCCTGGATGACGTCCGCGTATGGAAAGCCGCCATGAGCAGCATCACCCGCGGCTCGGACCGACTGCTGGTGAACCTGGATGAACATTTCGACCGCACACTGGGTTCCCGCCAGCTGGACTGCATGGTGGCCGGGCAGGAAAGGATGGCGCAGCTCTTCCGCGACCGTCCGGTGACATTCCGCCCGCAGGTAATCGAAACCGGCGCCGAGTGGGAGATGCACAGTTCGCTGGTGAGCACGCGCTGGGCCACCCCGGAGATCACTTTCAGTGACCGTCTGGACCTACACTGGGGATCAAATCCCCTTCTGCTCGAATCCCGCCCTGGACCCTCTTCCTGCGCCATCTGGGCCCTGTTGCCCGTTGAGAAAGTCGTCTTCGTCGGTGATGCTGTCGTCCCTGGCGCACCGCCCTTCCTGGCCAATGCTGATCTCACCGCCTGGAAGCTTACTCTTGACTTGCTGCTCAAACCGGAACTCAAGAATTACACCATCGTCTCCGGACGCAACGGCGTGGTAACCACGCGCGAGGTGAAAGACCAACTGAAACAACTTGAACGCGTGGAAAAACAGGTGGAAAAGCTCTCCGGCAAACCCGTTCACTCTGAGGATCTGCAGAAGGCGGCTCAAAACCTGCTCAAGCATTGTGACGTTCCCCGCGGTCGCGAAACCCAGTACCTGATGCGCTTGAAGTACGGCCTCACCAGGTACCTGCGCAGGCAAACCGACACGCCGCTTGAACAGCCCGAACTTCCGCTTCCGGGATAGATCCAAACAGGATGAATATCACCCCCAGGGAACGCATCAAGGCGGTTCTGGATACCCTCCTACAGGTGTTCGGCGTACCCGTCTGGCGGCAGCCCCTGCCTGCGGTGGACGAACTGATTTCCACCATCCTTTCGCAAAACACCAACGACGTGAACCGCGACAAGGCGTTCAACACCCTCAAGTCACGCTACCCCGCCTGGGAGCAGGTGCGCTCAGCCCCTGAGAACGAAGTCATTGACGCCATCCGCGTGGCCGGACTGGCCAACCAGAAAGGCCCGCGCATCCAGGCGGTGCTCAACCAGATCTACGACGAGGTGGGCTCACTTGACCTTTCCTTCCTGGCTGCCCTGCCGGTGGAGGATGCGCGCGCCTGGCTGACGCGTTTTAAAGGAGTGGGGCTCAAGACCGCTGCCATCGTGCTGCTGTTTGCGCTCGACCGCCCGGCCTTTCCGGTGGACACCCACATCTACCGCGTGAGTGGAAGGCTGGGGGTGCGGCCGGAGAAGTTGGACCTGGAGAAAACACACGCCCTGATGGAAGAGCTCATCGAACCCGGCGACTATTACGCCGGGCACCTTAACCTCATCCGCCTGGGGCGCGAAACCTGCCACGCCCGCAAACCGGATTGCCCCGCCTGCCCGGTGAAAGCGCTGTGCGAACATCCCGTCATCCCCGGCTGAATCAGTCATTCACCTCAAGCCATCGGGTATAATCCTCCCTCATGACAGAATTATGGCTGGTGCGGCACGGACAGACTGACTGGAACCTGGGCAATATCATCCAGGGTCAGCAGGACATTCCTCTCAACGAGACAGGTATCGCCCAGGCCAGGCAACTGGCTGAAACCCTGGCCGGGACGCGTTTTGACGCCATCTATGCCAGCGATCTCATCCGTGCCCGGTTGACCGCCCAGATCCTGGCGGAAAGGCTGGGGTTGACGGTCACCCTTGATCCGCGCCTGCGTGAGATCAACCAGGGGGTGTGGGAGGGGCATGCCATCAGCGAGATCCTCGAACTCTACCCCGAAGACTTCCGCCGCAAGAACGATGACCCCACCAGGCCGGCTGCTGAAGGCGCTGAGCCTGCGTCCCAGGTGGTAACGCGCATGGTGCAGGTTGCCAATGACCTGCACGCCAGGCATAAGGAACAGCGATTGATTCTGGTAACGCACGGGTTTGCCATCGCCGCGCTCTATTGCACCGCCATGGATATTCCGCTCTCGGAAGTGGGCAGGCATATCCCGGAAAATGGTGCGCCCGTGGTATTGAAGCTTGAGAAAGCGCTTGAATTACCGGTTTATTAGTAAGACCAATTTAGAACGAATTTCCTAAAATGCTTGACTTAATAGAATAATTGTTCTATAATATGACTGTTCGATCAAATAATCGGTATTCATATTCAGGAGGAACAGTCATGAACCTAACCACCACCCGCTCAGATTACCGCAGCCCGCTTGCCAGCCTTTCCAAAACGCGCGTTCAATCCAGCGCGATCTTCAGCCTCATCATCATCCTGGCGATGTTCGCTTTTGAGGCGTTCAATTACAGTACCACCGCCTATGCCCTGCGTGACCTTTTGGGCGACCTCAAGTTTGCAGGGGTAAGCTGGGCAACGCTGATGGCGCTGGCTTTCTGCGGTATTGATTTCGCCGGTATCGCCAGGCTGATCACCCAAAAGACCAGGCCTGAAGCCCCCAGGGGATCGTGGTACCTGTTTGGCGCCTGGCTGCTCGCCGCGGCTTTCAACGCTGCGCTCACCTGGTGGGGCGTGTCCCTGGCGCTTGCCAGCCACACCTCTGCCAGTGCCGGCGTGGTGAACACCCGTTCGCTGACCACCGTGGTGCCTGTCCTGGTGGCCATCATGGTCTGGGTCATCCGCATACTCATCATCGGCTCGCTCTCTTCAGCGCTCGAGAAGACCAATCGCCCCGGCTTAAATTCGGTGAGCAAACCACAGGTGAACACCACCGCGGGCTTCCCCACCGCCACCCGTCCGGCTGCCCCCGCCCCCAGGCCGTTCTCCTCGCCCGTCCCCTCACACAACCCCGCATCCAGGATGGAAGTACGGCCAGCCTACAAACCCCGTCCAACCGTTGGCTCCCCCAACCGGCAGAACGACTTCATGAACGCCGAATCGCGTACCCGCGACTTCTAACCTAATTTCACTGCAACCAGGACAGCCCGGAATCACCACCGGGCTGTTGCCGTTAATGCTCCTATCACTGCGGCACTCCCCTTGGGGAAATGACCTCTCAAAGGAGGTTATAATTCCCCTATGCTACCCGCCCCTGCTGCCGAGCCAAAATGGATTGCTGAGCCCGGTGATCTCCAACAGATGGTCCGTGAAATTGCACAGGAACCCAGGCTCGCGATCGATACCGAGTCGAACAGCCTGTTTGCTTACCAGGAAAAAGTATGCCTGATCCAAATTTCCACCCCTGTAACTGATTACCTGGTTGACCCGCTTGCCCTCCACGATATTTCCATCTTGGAAGGAATTTTTGTCAACCCTAAACAATTAAAGATCTTTCATGCCGCGGAATATGACCTGATCTGCCTTAAACGCGATTACGCCTTTGAAGTGAACAACATCTTCGACACCATGGCGGCCGCGCGCATCCTGGGTGAGCTGCAGGTGGGGTTGGGTAACCTGCTCAACCTGAGGTTCGGCATTACCCTTGATAAACACTTTCAGCGTGCCAACTGGGGCGTCCGCCCCCTTTCCCAGGCCATGCTGGATTACGCCCGCCTGGATACCCATTACCTGTTCGCCCTGCAGGAAGTGATAGAAAAAGAATTAAAGGAGAAGGGGTTGTGGGAGCTGGCCCAGGAGGATTTTATCCTGGCCTGTGAAACGCAGCCACAACCACAAAGTACCAATGGCATCAACTGCTGGAAGGTTTCAGGGGCAGCACACATTACTCCCCGGCAGGCGGCGGTGCTGCAGGAACTCTGCCATTATCGCGACCAGCAGGCGCGCCAGATGGACCTGCCGCATTTCAAGGTGCTTTCCAACGACCTGCTGCTGGAACTCAGCCAGGATCCCCCGCATTCCTTGGATGAACTCGAAGAACGCAAACACCTTAACACCCGACTGTTGCGCAAACACGGAGCCGGCCTTTTGCGGGCGATTGAAATCGGTGAAAAGGCAAAACCTGTCACCCGCCAGCGTAGAACCAGCCCTGACGACGCCTTTCTGCAGCGGTTGGATAAACTACGCAATTGGCGCAAAGTAAAGGCGAAGGAACTCAAAGTGGAATCTGATGTCGTTTTACCCAGAACTCTCATGGAAGATATCGCAGGGCAAGACCCGAAATCCAAGCCGCAACTCCGGGAGGTAATGAAAAAGAACCCCTGGCGTTATAAGCAGTACGGGGAAACAATTCTCAACATATTAGGAGGGAACACCAGCGATGAAAATCACGATTAATGGAGCCGCCCGCACGGTAACTGGTTCAAGGCACTTAATAGAGGTCAATGGCCGGAAATTATTGTTGGATTGCGGACTTTTCCAGGGAAAGCGGAACAAACCTTTTGAAACCAACGAGGAATTCGACTTTGATCCTGCAACCATTGACGCGGTCATCCTGTCCCACGCCCACATTGATCACAGCGGCAACCTGCCCAGCCTGGTGAAAAGCGGGTACAACGGACCGATCTACACCACTCCGCCCACAGCCACCCTGGGGAACATCATGCTGCTGGATGCCGCGCACATCCAGGAATCTGACACCGAATACCTCAACAAGAAACGCCGGCGCAGGGGAGAACCGCTGCTTGAACCCATCTACACAGTCCAAAATGCCGCCGAAGCGATCAAGCGTTTTTACCCGGTCAAATACAAAGAGTCGTTCTTTCCAGTGCCGGGTGTGGAAGTGCGTTTCTTCGACGCGGGTCACATCCTCGGATCCGCCGCCATTCGCCTGGATGTGGAAGAAGACGGCGTCCACAAATCCTTGTGGTATTCGGGTGACATCGGCCGCTACGGCTTGCCCCTCATCACCGACCCGGTGATGCCCAGCGACGTGGATACCCTGATCATGGAATGCACCTACGGGGACATGGAACACAGCACCGTGGAAGAAGCTTACAGGGCATTTTCCGAAATCGCGGTGCGTACGTTCAAACGCGGCGGGAAGATCATCATCCCATCATTTGCCGTTGGGCGCACGCAGGAAGTGGTTTACTTCCTCAATCAGATGATCAGCGAAGGAGCGATCCGTTCTGTTCCGGTCTACGTGGATAGCCCCCTGGCCGTGGAAGCCTCAAAGATATTCAGCCAGTTTCCGGAGTATTTCGACCCTGAAACCAATGACTTCATCCGCGAACATCACCACCCCGCGCTCGACTTTCCGGGGTTAACCTATACCAGCTCAGTCGAGGAATCCAAGTCGATCAACCTCAAAAAGGGACCCATGGTGATCATTTCCGCCTCTGGCATGGCAGAGACCGGACGCATCCTGCATCACTTGAAGAATAACATCGAGGACCCGCGCAACACCGTGCTCATTGTGGGTTGGCAGGCTCCGGATACCCTTGGCCGGCGGCTGGTGGAAAAGGCGGAGATGCTGCGCATCTTCGGTGAAGAATACGAACTGCGGGCTGAGGTGGCAACCCTCAACGGGTTGTCAGCCCATGCCGGACAGGATCTGCTGCTGAAATACGCCGGCAGCGTGAAGGACAGGGTCAAGCGCATCTTCCTAGTGCACGGAGAAGAGGACGCCGCCACTGCGTTCATGAAGAAGTTGGATGAACGCGGTATCGGACCCTACGAATACCCGGAGTACGGACAGACTTTCGAAGTTTGATCGTTTTCGGTTATAATCCTCTCGCTGGAGAGGTGCCGCAGTGGCTGAACGGGGCGGTCTCGAAAACCGTTATGGCTCTTGTAGCCATCGTGGGTTCGAATCCCACCCTCTCCGCCTTGTCTGTAATTCATTTCCAAAGTTTATTAGTTCGAATCCTCACTCTATTAGAGCATTTCATGCCCTCTCCGCTCGCTTTGCTCGCTACGAGGGTGCTTCGCGACCCTCTCCCCTCAGTTTGTGCGCTCCCAGGGTGCTCCGCGACCCTCTCCCCTCAGTTCGTACGCTACGAGGGTGCTTCGCGACCCTCTCCCCTCAGTTTGTGCGCTCCCAGGGTGCTCCGCGACCCTCTCCCCTCAGTCCGTGCTATCTCAGGCTGCTTCACGACCCTCTCCCCTCAGTTCGTGCTATCTCAGGCTGCTTCGCGACCCTCTCCCCTCAGGTCGTGCGCTCTCAGGCTGCTTCGCGACCCTCTCCCCTCAGTCCGTGCTATCTCAGGGTGCTCCGCGACCCTCTCCCTTTGATTCTTAAGTAACACCCGGCATCAAAGAGTAAAAGATGCCGGGTGTTTGCATTAAAACATATTTATTAGGAACCCCCCTTGCCCAACACCAACTCTCGTTTATTAGTCTTTGCCAAGGATACTCAACACACAACCTCAACCGTCCAACTGGCTGCATCTTTTGCTCATTATTACCGGGTGTTTGCATTAATACAAGCGAACGATAAAACCCTGATGGTCAAATGGGGTGTGATTTTCGTTGCTCCTGGTCCTGCTCGAAGATTTTTGTCCACCGCACAACAAATCCACACATCTTTGGGGATATTCCGGTTGTTTCCATGATTTTCCAGGTACACTCAAACAAAGACCCCGGAAAGGATACCATCCGGGGTCTACAACTTCTTCAGATTGCTTGCTAACTCACAGGCACAGGGGCGGGAGCGGTCATCCCCTCAAGGATGGTTTCGAGCGACATGGTATGCACGCAACGTCCGCGGGAAAGGAAGAACTCGCAATCACACTTCCACGCGCCATTCTCATAATGAACCATATGGGAATTGTTATCTCCTTTTACTGTCACACTGAAGGAATGAAAAACAAAGCGATCGCGTTCCTGTGAGTAGCGTTTGGCTTTTTCGATCTTGCCGATCATACTATAGTCCATCGATTATCTCCTTTGTGAGAATATAAACAAAAAGGCACGCAAAATACGGCGTACCTTTTTAGGAAAACCACCTCAATTTTCGGGCTAATACTCGCATAGCGATCAAGTCTCCGATACTGCTTCAACTATATAACTTTTAACGCGGTTTGTCAACAAGCCCAAACCTGCTTTTCCCCTACAATTCTTTCCCGTGTTCTGTACGCATATCTTTTATCAACACCAAGCCATCTTCTCCACCCTCATAATATCCAGTCCATTCCTCCAGCAAATGATACCCGCGCTTAAAATACAATGCCTGCGCCTGGACATTGGATTTTCTCACTGAGAGCTTTACCAGCGGCATCCCCATGGCTTTTTCACAGCTATCCAACAGCGCGTCAGCAATTCCCATGCGCCTGTACTCAGGCAGCACCGCCAGGGTCATGATCCATCCTTCTCCCCTGGACCTGCGGACGTCGCCACCAACGAACCCAACCACGCGCTCATTGCATACCGCCTTGATGCGCACAATGCCCGGTAGCAAGAGCACACCGATCTGCTCGATCAAAGGCCACGCATCCAGCGGGAAACAAACCTTCTCCATCGCTCCCACCGCCTGCAGATCTCGCAGCGATGCCGGTTCCAGTTGAAAAGTCCTCGCATCAGGAATCATTGTATTTAAATCGTGGGGTGAGAGTTGCTCTCACCCCACACTGGTTAATCAATTCCCGTTCCCCTGATTACTCTAATGCTTTGTTCTTTTTTACGAAGTCGCCGATCAGGCTGGTGAACTCCATCGGGAAAATGTACTTGGTGGATGGGCTTGCAGCCATGGACTTCAGGGTTTCAAAGTACTGCAGGGTCATGGTCTTCTGATCAATATCCTTGGCAGCGGCAAAAATGGCTTCCAGGGCTTTCTGGTAACCCTCAGCACGCAGTAACTGGGCGCTCTTTTCACCTTCAGCACGCAGGATGGCGGCCTGTTTTTCACCCTCAGCCTTGAGGATGTTGGATTGCTTGTCGCCTTCTGCAACGTTGATCGCAGCCTCGCGGGTACCGGTGGATTCAGTGACCACGGCACGGCGGGTACGTTCAGCGGTGAGCTGGCGATTCATCGAATCCTGAACATCACGCGGTGGGACGATCTCGCGGATTTCCACGTTGGTCACCTTTACACCCCAGCGTTCGGTTACTTCGTCCAGGCGGGCGCGCAGGGCGGTGTTGATCTTTTCGCGCTCAGAGAGCACACCGTCCAGCAGGATTCCGCCGATGACGGAACGCAGCGTGGTGGTGGCAATACCCTGGGCAGCCAGTTCAAAGTTCTGGACCTGCAGCACGGATTGCACGGGATCAAAGACTTTGTAATACCACAAGAAGTCAATTGACAGGGGCGCGTTATCCTGGGTAATCGATTGCTGCGCCGGGATCTCGCGTACCTGCTCGCGCAGGTCAACGGTCACGGGGCGGTCAACAAACGGGATCAGCAGCACCAGTCCGGGACCCTTGGCGCCGATACAACGACCAAGGCGGAAAACAACCACCCGGCGGTATTCCGGCACGATCTTGATTGCAGCTGCCAGAAAAACCACAACCAGCAGCACGACTGCCCCAATGAGACAATAAATCAGTATTCCACTATCACCAAACATCGTTCCTCCTATTGAAATATGTCCAAAAAATCAGATCAATTCTTTGGTTCGAGAGATGTAACGATCAAAACCAGGCCTTCCCTGCCCACCACCTTCACCAGGCTGCCTTCAGGAAGAAGCGTTTCACTACGGGCGGACCATTCCTCGCCACCCGCGTAAACCGTGCCGTCATGGAAAATGTCTGTGCGGGCTTCACCAACCATCCCGAGGAGTTTTTCCAGGTCCTGGGAGGGACCCATTTTCAACGCGTCAATGCCTTTACGGCCAACAATCCACAACAGACCCAGTGCCACCGCGCTGACGAAAGCAGCAAAGAATGGGTTGATCGCCGGGGCACCCGTGTCGGTGCGGAATAGGAACA
Source organism: uncultured Anaerolinea sp. (assembly GCA_964454565.1). Taxonomy (GTDB): domain Bacteria; phylum Chloroflexota; class Anaerolineae; order Anaerolineales; family Anaerolineaceae; genus UBA6107. Next base: position 48,212 of record CAYVTF010000004.1, read on the forward strand.
CCGTGCCAATCACGATTGAAACCAGCGCGGGGATCAGCCAGAGCCATTTCTTCGTCTTTCGCAGCGCCACCAGGAACGGCAGCACTCCCACCAGGAGCAAAATCAAAGCCCACAAGTTAACCGGGAGCCTGGAGACGGCATATCCGGCCAGGAAAATGGCAAACAACGCGCCAACTTCCAAAATGCCGGTTCCGGGAGTGAACAAAGCCAGCACCCCCAGCACAAAACCCACCACAAGGATCAGGTACGCAACATTTGGATCAAGCAGCAGTTCCATTCAGTCCTTTCGACCCTTTTGAATACAGGGTAACTTCATTATACATTAGCGTTCGCAGGCAAAAGCGCCTCACTTACCAAAACCTGCCACCAATATCATTATACGGAAGAATTATTAATTATTCATTAATTCCGGACCGGATCCCTCTGTCTTCGGTTTTCCAGTACAATCAACCCATGAGCACCTGGATCAGTCATTTGCGCATTGCAGAAAACCTGCTGAACCATTTACCACATCTGGATGTAGTACAGTTCACCTATGGCAACCTGGCACCTGATTCAGGATATCCCAATGAGGACTGGTCGCAATTCGACCCACCGAAAACCCGGACGCACTATCTGACTGAGGGATCCGGTGAATCTGGCGCAAGAGACCTGCTCTTCTGGCGCGAGTACCTGCCAGGGGTGGACCGGGGGGATTCCGCCCGCTACAGCTTCCTTCTGGGATACTTCTTACACCTCGTTACTGACCGGCTGGCTTCCAGGCGGTTCGGACAGTCCACCAAGATTTATTTCGATGACCTGTTCAGCCTCAAGACAGCCTCGGAAGCCTGGGATATCATCAAAACCGATTGGTACGGGTTGGACCAGCGCTATGTGAGAGATCACCCGCAATCTCTTTTCTGGCGCGTCTTTTTGCCTGCTCCGATTCCACCCTGCCCTTTGCCCTACCTGCCCCAGGCTGCCTTTGACCACCAGATGAATTACATCAAGAGGTTTTACGCTGAACCAGATGAGGATTGGGACCTGGATCGGGCCTTTCCCTACATGAACGAATCCACCATGACCAGGTTTGTCGAGGACTCGACATCTTCGCTCCTCAAGATCCTCGACCTCATGGATCATGACATGCCGGAGGAAAAGTTCGTATCGGCTGTGGAAATGCTGCCGCCTGAGGAAAGAGAGCCCTATCCTCCCCCGCTTGGCGACCTGGTGAAGGGACCGGTTAGTACATAACATCCATCTGGAAATCGTCTGCGCGATGTAAAATTAAGGTTGGAACCAGTTGCACTACTACTTAGGGAGATTTTCCCATGGACATCAAGGAGCTTTACCCCGCGATCGAAGCCGCTGATCATGCCATGGCGGTTCTTAGTGCTCCCGCGCTCCAAACCAGCGCAACGAACCTGGGATTAACTCCGCAGGAAACTCACGCCTTGCTGGCGGTGCCAACTTTCAGCCCAATCCCGGTTACTGCCGGTTTACTGAACATCAGAATTCCTTATAATTCACGCTCTCATTACACCAAACTCCTGAACAGCCTCGTATTTAAAGAAATGCTAGAGAACCCCTCACAGGACCAGTTCACACTTACACGCAAGGGACTGGACGGGTTGAAATACGTGATTCATACCATTTATGCAGCACTGGCGGGAATGCGTCCGATGGATGAGTTAAACCTTTCCCGCCTGGCTGACCAGTTGCAGCAGTGCAGCGAGTATTGCCTAGCTACCTCTCCGCCGCCGGAGACCTGGTCCATTTCCCATTTGAGAAGGCTTGCTCCGGGAGATGGAGCAGACACAATGGTTAGGATCGACCAATACCTGAGCGAGTTGGTAGCTTACAGGGATGATGCCCACCTGGCTGCCTGGAAAGGTTACAGGGTTTCAGGTCATGCGTGGGAGATACTCACAAACCTGTGGATCGAAAGAAGTCTGTCGCTCAACCAGGTTTGCACAAAATTGAAACATCGTGGTTTCAGCAGAAAACAAACCCGCGCAGCCATCAAGCAGCTCCAAAAGAAGGGTTGGGCGGAGCTGGAAAATGACGCACTGCAGATTACTATCGCAGGAGATGAAACACGCCTGGCAGCGGAGAATTTGACGGACAGGTATTATTACGCGCCTTTCACCATGCTCGGTGATTCTGAAATTGAAATCCTGCTTGAATTGCTCAACCAGCACAGGCGCGGGATCCCCCATCCCGCATAGGAGAGGAAACCATGAATGAGATGCTTACCTGGTACGGACATGCTGCCATCGGGATCGAGACCGCGGGGAAAAGGATCCTATTTGACCCATACTTCAAAGGTAATCCGCAAACCAACCGAAAACCCGAGGAAATGCTATGCGATTACATTTGCGTCACCCACGGACATGGTGACCATGTGGGTGACACGCTGGAAATTGCCAGGCGCAATGACGCCCTGGTCATTTCCAATGCCGAGATCTGCAACTGGCTTTCCCGGCAGGGGATCAAAACCCACGGACAGCACTTGGGCGGCGGTTACAACTATCCCTTCGGTTATCTCAAGATGACCTTTGCCCTACACGGTTCTGCGCTGCCTGACGGGTCAAACGGCGGAAACCCGGGGGGGTTTCTTTTGACCACCCAAAGCGGCTACAAGGTCTACTTGGCCGGGGATACTGGGCTCTTCGGCGACATGCAGCTCATCGGCGACGAGGGCATTGACCTGGCACTGATCCCCATCGGCGACAATTACACCATGGGACCGGATGACGCCCTCAAAGCGGTGAAGCTGCTGCGTCCGCGCAAGGTTGTGCCCATTCATTACAACACCTTTGCTGTCATCTCCCAGGACCCGAATGCCTGGGCAAACCAGGTGAAAGCCGAGACCACCACCCAGGTGCTGTTGTTGCATCCCGGTGAAAGCACTCCACTGGATTAATATCGGGAAATAAAAATCCGCCTGTCTGACTACAAATCTTGGCACTAATCCTGCAACTATCCCCATTGATTAGTAAAGATTGATTCAATGGAGGATAGGACATGATCCCTTTTGCTGAAATGCTGACCATCGCCGGAAGATTCCTGGCAGGAATGTGGCCGGTAATGTTCATGGTGGTAATTGTCGCGCTCTTCAAACGCCGCGACGGTGTCACCGGTTTGATCTACACTGCCGTAAAAGCCCTGGCCTTCACCTGGTGTGGTTTTGCCCTGATCCGGGCATTTTTCACGTTTTACGACCTTTATGGCAATCCAGTCCTTAAGGAGCCGTTCTACCTGCTGCCAAAAGACATGGATGCCAACACTTTCCTCGCGGTGGGGGTGATCCTCCTGCCGCTCTTTGTGGCTGTGCTGGTTGACGAACACCGCAAACGCTACGCCGTGAAGTCACTGGAGGACATGCAATCCCTCTCCCCGGCTGACTTTGAGGACCTGGTGGCTGAGACGTACCGAGCCCAGGGTCACCACGTGGACGTGGTCGGAGCCAAGGGCGACCATGGAATTGACCTGGTGGTACACACCCGCGCCGGAGAGACCTGGCTGGTGCAGTGCAAGAAGTACAAAGGCAAGGTTGGGGAACCCATTGTGCGCGACTTTTATGGCGCTCTCAAGGCCACCGAAGCCAGCGCCGGCGCTGTCGTCACCACGGGTAAGTTCACCGAAGCAGCCCGCCTGTGGGCAGAGGGAAAACCCCTCTACCTGTATGACGGGGATGAATTCCTGAAGATCATCGATTCCTCGCGGGTGCGCAATGAGCTGCCTGCTGAAGCAAAAAAAGCCGTCAAGTTGTCCACAGGCTCGGGCTCGATCTTCAGCCCCATGAGCCACGCCGTCCCAGCCGTGGCAACTGCTGCAGCAATGGAGAGCGATAGTGGCGAGTATCCCGATAAAACTCCGTTCAGCGACCTCTCCGATGCACCTGATTGCCCTGCCTGCGGGGTGCCCATGATCCTGCAGACCAAAAAGAATTTCCTGTTCGGTCAACGAAAACGCTTCATTTGCGCCAACGCACCCGACTGCCGTGAGACCCGGCGCGCTAATTAACTTGATTAGATCAAGAACGCCCTCTCAGGAGGGCGTTTGTGTTTTAAACTCGGTCAACAGGCTTTCAAAAAACCTGCCTCGGGGAGTCTCATGGAAATGTTGGTAGCCGTAGTTCTCGTAATTAAATCCTTTGGTAGCGGCTTTGGCTTTTGAGCGTTCCGGGAAGATGTAGGCTGCCACAGTCTCAGCAAAATCCTCCAGCGCGTTGAACTTGGCATTTCTACCGCAGGGCGGCGGGGGTGAGCCCACGTGGTACCAGAACAAGCGCCAGTTGGGAAAGCTTTTATGCATGAACTTGCTGGGGAAATAACTGCCCGTGGCCTTGGCCATGCGCCTGGAAAGCGTCCATCCATGCGAGGCATCCAGGGCATGCCCCAACTCATGAACGATCGTCCACTCGGTCAACCTGATGGTGTTCAGATTAACCACGAATGGAGACTTGAAGTAATTGCCGCCCCTGGAATCAAGCCGGAAAGACAGGTCCCTGGAGACCAGCACTTCTCCGAGCCCGGTGCCCACCACTTCAAAAAACTGCTCAAAAGCGGAGGATAACAGTGATAGCTCTGCACCAGAGAACTTCCCTGCAACTGCAAAATTATAGCGGTGTCTTTCCGATTTCAACCGCAGCGGATCTGCCGGCGTCCGGATCATGCCTGCTCCTCTTAGAAGTAATGTCTTATTTTACTCAAGAAAAATCACTTATTTGATAGGTTTTGCCAGTAACCTGCAGTTAGCATTTAAGCAATTAAGGCAGGAAATGGATGACGGATCAACCAACGCGAAAATTCTATGACCTCACGCTTGAAGAACGCCTGCAACGCCTGGCGGAGGAGAGCGGGGTTCCCGCCGCAGACCTCAAGGCATTAACCGGAGTGAACGGTTTGTCCTCCGAACAGGCCAGCCACATGGTGGAGAACGCGGTGGGTGTTTTCTCACTTCCCCTGGGGATTGCACGGAACTTCCTCATTAATGGTCGTGAGGTGCTCATCCCCATGATCATTGAGGAACCCTCGGTCATTGCCGGCGCTTCCTTCATGGCCAGGCTTGCCCGCCAGGGCGGCGGATTTCATGCCAGTACCACCCCCGCGGAAATGATCGGCCAACTGCAGGTGCTGGACCTGGCGGACATCACCGCTGCCCGCCGCAGCCTGCAGGAGCATGAGCAGGAATTGCTCAGTCTGGCGCAGAATATCGATCCGGTGCTTGCCCGCCATGGCGGCGGACCGCGCGGACTCGAGTTCCGCGAAATCCACAAGTCCCCCATCGGTTCGTTCCTGGTGGTTCATCTCATTTACGATGTGCGCGATGCGATGGGCGCTAATGCCATCAACACGGTCTTGGAAGCACTTGCTCCCCATGTAGCCCGCTTCAGCGGCGGAAGGGTGCACCTGCGCATCCTTTCCAACCTGGCAGACAGGCGCCTGGCAAAGGCCACCTGCACCATCCCCCTTGCCGCGCTGGGTTTTGATAGCTTCACGCCGCAAACCGTGCGGGATGGCATCATCGAAGCCTGGGCATTTGCCGCGGCGGACCCCTACCGGGCAGCCACGCATAACAAGGGCATCATGAACGGCGTGGATGCGGTGGTGCTTGCCACAGGAAACGACTGGCGCGCCGTGGAAGCCGGCGCACACGCCTACGCTGCCCGAGCTGGCAGGTACACCAGCCTGTCCAGGTGGGAAGTTGACGAGGAAGGGAACCTCGAGGGATCCCTGGAAATGCCCATGGCTGTGGGTATCGTTGGCGGCGCTACGCGGACACACCCGGCGGCACAGGCCGCCCTGAAGTTAATGAAGATAACCTCTGCCGCAGAACTTGCGGAGATCATCGTGTCGGTCGGGTTGGCACAAAACCTGGCTGCTTTGCGCGCCCTGGCCACCGAAGGCATCCAGCGCGGTCACATGGGCTTGCACGCCCGCCAGGTTGCCCTGGCAGCCGGCGCCCGGGAAGATGAAGTGGAAAAACTAGCCAGCCAGCTTGTTGAAGAAGGAAAAGTCAACGCTGAAAGGGCTTCGATCATTTTGAATGAGTGGAGAAGTTAATCTTATGGACAACAACAACCGCAAAACCTCAAAACTGCTCATCACAGACCGGAAAACCGGCATTGTAGGCTACGGCGCCTACGTGCCCCGTTATCGCCTTCCGGGCAGTGAAGTCTCCGTGTTATGGACAGGTTCAAAGAGCGGCTCACCGGTAAAAGAGAAATCCGTCGCGGGGCTGGATGAAGACGTGATCACCATGTCCATCGAGGCTGCCCGCAATGCCCTCGCCAGGGCCGGAATTGACACCTGTGAGTTGCGCGCAGTTTGGGTGGGGTCGGAGTCGCACCCCTACGCTGTGAAACCAACCGGCACGGTAGTGGCCGAAGCCATCGGTGCCTCAAATGACATCCAGGCTGGCGACTGGGAATTCGCCTGCAAGGCTGGCACAGAGGCCTTCGTGGCAGCCACGGCGCTGGTCGGCTCCGGCATGGGAAAATACGCGCTGGCCATCGGTATGGATACCGCCCAGGGCAAGCCCGGCGACGCACTGGAATACACCGCCAGCAGCGGCGGCGCCGCCTTTGTGATCGGTCCGGCAGAAGAGTCTCTGGCAATCATTGAGGCCTCCTATTCCTATGTTTCGGATACGCCTGATTTCTGGCGCAGACCGGAACAGAAATACCCGGAGCACGGACAGCGGTTCACCGGTGACCCGGCTTACTTCAAGCATATCGAGACAGCCGGTAGAACTTTCATGGAAGCGCTGGGGGTAACCGCAGTGGATTTCACCTACGTTGTTTTTCACCAACCCAATCCCAAGTTCCCCATGAAAGCCGCAAAGGACCTGGGATTCACCGAGGAGCAGTATAAGACTGGCTTATTAAACCCCGTCATTGGCAACACCTACGCCGGCGCATCCATGGTCGGTCTCACCGCCATCCTCGACATCGCCAAACCCGGCGACCGCATTTTGCAAGTCTCCTATGGTTCCGGCGCGGGGTCAGACGCCATCTCCTACGTGGTCACCGATAAACTCCCCTTACGGCAGGGGAAGGCGCCCTCAACCGCCGATTACATCACCCGGCGGACTGAGATCAATTACGCAACGTACGCCCGCTTCCGCGACAAGATCGACATGGGATGAGGAGGCAATCATGACAGATGTTGTTGTTGCCGGCATCGGGCAAATCCCGGTAGGAGAACATTACGAAACGAGCCTGCGCTCCATGGGTGTCCAGGCGCTGCTCAAAGCCCTTCAGGATAGCGGGAACCTCAAACCCGATGCGCTTTACATAGGGAACATGCTCGGCTCAATGATCTCCCACCAGTCCAACCTGGGAGCGCTGATAACCGACTATGCCAACTTAAGCGGCACAGAATCCTTCACCGCCGAAGCCGCGGGGGCTTCAGGCGCGGCTGCCCTGCGGCTGGCATACCTGGCCATCCGCAGCGGGTACGTGAACACCGCGGCCGTGCTGGGCCTGGAAAAATGGACCGACGTTATCGGCCGGGAATCCGACGCCGCGCTATCGCAGGAACTGGATTTCGATTACGAATCCATCCCCGGTCTTTCCAGCAACGGTCAGGCCGGCTTGATCATGCAGCGTTATCTTTACGAACACAACCTGCCGGGTGATGCCCTGGGCGGGTTTGCCGTGCAGGCACACGCCAACGCGGTTAACAACCCTTACGCGGTCTACCGTAAAAAGATCAGCCTTGAAACCTACGCCGCCTCTGAGATGCTTTCAGACCCCTTGCGCATATTCGATGCCGCTCCGTATATGGATGGCGCCGCGGCGCTCATCCTCACCCGCTCCGACCTGCTGCCAGGGGACTTTACACACCCCGTGGTGCGCCTGGCTGGCTCCAGCGTGAGCATTGATACCCTTGCCTGGCATGATCGCCAGGACCCGCTGGCTTTTTCCGCGGCCAAAAAAGCGGTAGAAAGCGCCGCCCTGCAGGCCGGGATCATGCCCGCCTACATGGACCTGCTCGAACTGGACGATTCCTACTCCGTTTACGCCGCCCTCACCCTCGAAGCCTGCGGCTTTGCGGAAAAAGGTACGGCGTGGCAGATGGCTCGTGATGGCTCGTTTGCGCCAGGCGGCAAGCTGCCCATCCTCACCATGGGTGGCTGCAAGGCGCGCGGCAACCCGGTGGGCGCTAAAGGCGTGTACCAGGCAGTGGAAGCCGTGCAGCAATTGCGCGGTGAAGCCGGAGCCAACCAGGTGCCGGATGCGCACATCGCCCTCACCCTTGCCCTCGGCGGTCCCGCCTCCACTGCCATTGCGCATGTATTTGAGAGAGCTGGGGATTAGTGATTAGTAAACAGGAATTAGTGACCGGGAAAATGGTTTTTCCTGAAACCTAATCACTAATCACTGATCACTTCGTAATCTGATAGCTTTTGATAGGACAATGCCCATAAACTTATCCTCGCAAGCTAGTATTGCAGAAGAAATGGAGTAAATAATGGAAATTCCGCGTCATTGGCGTTTGAAGAAACAAAGATATGCCCTCGTCGGTGAGGTTTGCCCGCACTGCGATGCCAGGATCTTCCCCCCGCGCGACATCTGCCCGGAATGCGGCAACGAAGCCAAAACCGAGTTCGCGTTTAGCGGCAAGGGAAAGGTGTTTTCCTACACCATCATGCGTGATGCCCCCACGGGATATGAACACAATTTACCCTACACCGTGGCGGTGGTCGCCCTGGATGAGGGACCCATGGTCACCGCGCAGTTGACCGACCTGGGCGAAGAACCGGTGAGCATCGGCATGCCGGTGGAGATGGTCACCCGCAAGATCCGCGAAGACGGGGAAAAGAAGGGCATGATCGTGTACGGGTATAAGTTCCGACCGGTGATGCAGGGATAGAAACTCATTGATTGATAAACCGCCTTCCAAATTTGGAGGGTGGTTTTTGTTTGTAATAATTGCAATAATAACGAAGGAATCGTCAAAAAAAGTTGTTTGATGAAAAGAGCTTATAATTCCTGTATATAACAAGTCGTATTATTAGCGCGCATTAAATCAGGAGGAGCAAAAATGCCGGATCAATCAAAATCATGCTTTTCTGTGCTGTCTTATATTTCTATGTTTGTTTTACCTATAGTGGGTTTTTTGGTTGGCTGGATTGGGTGGAATATTCGTATAGGCTTATTAACTGCATCGATACTTTTTGCAGTATTTTTTTTACTAGGTGGTTTTTTTCTTGGGATCGTGGGGAATTTATCATGGGTTTCCGTGAGCTTGCCATTAGTTGGGGCTATTATTTACTCGATATTGCCTAATTTCTTGCCAAGCCAAATAGACGACTCAGTAGTAATGGCAGCGGGGGCAATTCTTACATTTACATTATGGCTTAGAAAACAACCTGAGACGCCTAAGTGGATTATTTTTCCCCTCCTTATGGCGAGCCTGTATACCCTTGTGGGGAGCTTCATTCCTGGCCCTGTCGATGAACTAATAGTCACGGTAATATTAGGGGGTACTTCAGTATATGGCGCAATAAAAAGTGGATATCAACTTAAACAAATTAGCAGTAATGAAAGTGGTAGTAATTCGTCTACTAAGTAAATACGGCGGTGGGTTATAAAACTACTTATATACCGTCCCTGCGCTCCGCGCCACAAGCGGTGCCTCAAGCGCTATGTTGAGCAGGTACTTGAATAACCTCCTTCCGTAGGGAAAATTTTCGTTTTTCGTTATAGCTAGGATCTTTCATCATTAAGCCTAACCTTGCCTTAACGCTTACCACTAGATTTCCACTCTCACCTCTCCCCAACGGACCGGCTCGGATTTACCGGTATCGACTGTACTCCCTTTGGTCGCGAGTTCTGACCGTGATGCATACTCAGTAGTCAGACGTTCACGGACCAGGTCTCAGGAAGTGCTCCCTTTATCGGGGGGCACTTTTTTATTTCGATGACATAATTACATGGAATCAGGAATCTTTTAAGTAATAATTGGGTGGTTGGACAACCAGATAAACGATGAGGAGGCGTCGAAACGGAAATGGACGTATATGAGGCTATCTTCAAAAGAAAGTCTGTAAGGAATTTCCAACGTAGGGCTATCGATGAGATGACTATCAAAAAGATACTCGAGGCGGGCCTCCAGGCGCCATCGAACAATCACATGCGTGAATGGGAATTCATTGTGGTACAGGATCAGGCAACTCGGTTGAATTTGATTGAAAAGGTACAGAAACGTTTCACCAGAGAAGAAGTGGCTGCCTGGCTCGACGGCTGGGGAAGTACAGACCCTATTCAACGCGAGAGCTACCACATCGCCGTTCCGAAGCAATACTCAATGCTCTTAGAGGCCTCATGCCTGATTCTTCCTTGCTTCCGACAGCCATGGCCACTTCTAAAGCCCAACAGCCTGTCAGACCTAAATCCTTTCGCCTCAATCTGGTGCTGCATCGAAAACATTCTGGTTGCCGCCGTCGCGGAGGGTATTTACGGTGTTACGAGAATCCCCATGGGTGCTGAGATTGAGCATATAAAAAAGGTCATCAATTGCCCATCTGACTATGAAATCCCGTGCTACCTGGCGCTAGGATATCCAATTGAAAATGCTACAAAGATAGAGCCGTATCCAGTAAAAGTAGATGAGAAAATTCATTGGAATTCATGGCCCGTGTAGGATGACAGCCCAACACACCGTGCACCCAACGGATGGATTTGCGCATTTTACAAACATTTTACGAAGATTGGCTTTGAGTTATTGCTACTCCCAGGCAGTGTCCACGCACGCACATACACAGACGCAGCTACCAGTAGATGGCTATTTTCATCCATTCTGAGCGGACCGGGTAGCAATATACGGGTATCCACAACACTCCCTTCGCTCGTGCACAGCACTCCCTTCGGTCGTAAGTTCCGACGGGCAACGTCCGCTCAGAAATTCGTAAGCAGTAGTCAGAGATTTGAACCGCCTTTCATCTCTGGATGGCGGTTTTTGATTTGCTTGGCTTCAGAAAACGTGGTAAAAACGGAGTAAGCTGTTGGATTATCACTGCTGCTTATTTTGAACTCTATGCTAACGAAATTAGCCTTCTTACCTACCAGGGCTGTCACCGGATGCGTTGGTCTGCCAAATGACCGGAGGTTACTATGAACGTATATCCATTAAAACGTCTTTGGATCATACTGATTTTTCTACTGCTGGCAGGATGTGGTCAAGTCAAATCACCTAACCCTAGCGTTGTTGCGCCATCTTCCCCGGAATCCTTAGCAACGATCGAACCTTCTGAGGAGAATCTCCCCCAGCCAAACCCGCCGGAGGATGTCCCCTGTAAAAGAATCGTCTTTGTTTTGGCGCGTGGCGATAAATCAGATATCATCTCTGCCTGTCCGGATGGCAGCGATTTGCAGAACCTCACGAATTCCGGGTACTTCAATTCAACACCCGCGTGGTCACCTGATGGCGACCGGATCGCATTTTCTTCCAACCGCGAGGGAGATAACCAGATCTTCGTTATGAATGCAGACGGAAGCGGTGTGACCCGGATTACCAACGATTATCAGAACGATTTTCCGGTCTGGCTTCCAGAAGGCGACCAGGTTGCCTTTAGAACCACCGATGGAAAAGGGCTTTGGTGGTGGAGAATAGTGAACATCGAGACCAGCCAGGTCACTCAATTCTCCCAGCCAACATACGATTTCTTTTTCCAGACCCCGGCTTGGTCTCCAGACGTTCAACGAATTGCATATATGTCGCTGGAGGAGCAAAAACAACGCAACGACGGTTCCAGCCAGATCCATGTGCAGAACATTGACGGTTCAGAAGATGTTGCCCTCACCCATGATACCTGGGCAAACATCAACCCGGTTTGGTCACCGGATGGAAAAAAGATTGCGTTCCTCTCCGAAAGAGATGGCACTTACAACAAATTTGCTCTCTATGTTATGACCGCTGATGGAAAGAATATCGAAAAGTTAACCGACCCGGATTTCTCTGAAATCTGCCACTTGTCCTGGTCTCCAGATGGCACCAGCATTGCGATCGACAGCGACCTGTTGGATGGAAATATCTACATCATCGACCTGGATTCAGATCAGCAGGCTGAACTCCTCCCCGTGAGGGAGGGAGAGAGAGCTTTCTTCCCGTCCTGGCAACCATAAAGGTTGCCGAAAACCGTAACGCCTGGATGAGGTTTTTGATCCAATCCTAAGAATCAAGTAATTGCGTCTTGCTTACTCGATCGTGACCTTTCTGGGTATCGACCAACTGCTCCAATTCCCGGCGGCGTCCTGTGCGCGCACTCGCCAATAATAGGTTCTCTTCAATTGATTGACTGGTTTATAGCTCAAGACCGTCAATCTGACCGATGTGAACAGTCCCAGGCTAAACTTCGAGTTGGTTGCATGGGAGAACTGGTAATACCTGGCGCCAGTCACTGCCTGCCATTTGTAAGTTGGAATACCAATAACGATCGCCCCGTTTTTCGGATAAGAGAGCAGCGGCGCGGCAGGTTTTACTGTATCAATCGTGATGTTGCGTGTTGCTGACCATGTTCCGCCTTCGTATAAAACATTAATTCCTTTTACACGCCAGTAATATTTACCGTCAGCTAGCGGGAGGGGAGTGTAGGTTAAGACACCAGGTTTTAGCCGAACATCCACAAGTATCGGAGTTGTGAAGTTACTCGTTTTGCTGATCTGGATGCGGTATTTGTTTCCGTCAGGTACTGTCTTCCATGTGAAAGTTGGTGTGGTGTCGTTGGTGAATTTGCCGGAAACCGGAGATACCAGCACAGGAGCTACTGGGATTAGGGGTTTGATCGTGATCTTCCGATAGGCTGACCAGTTGCTCCAATTTCCGGCAGCATCACGGGCTTTTACGTGCCAGTAATAGGTTCCGAATGCTTGTTTCGGGGGTTTGTAATTGGTCGTTGTTATCACAGCTGATGTAAAGTTTGGTGAGGTAAAACCCGAGTTATCGTCATATTCAAAGCGGAATGCAGTGGCATCTCCCCCGGCATTCCATGCATACGTTGGCGTTCGGCGTAATGCCGCGTCAGCGGTAGGGTATTTCAGTGTTGGAACCGCAGGCGGGAATTTATCCTCGATGTAATTAACAGACACCTGGTGGTTCTCAGCAGGCATGGTCAAAACATTTACCGATGCTGTACTCACGTCGTTGGCAGTTCCGGTCCAGCCTGAGATTTGCCATCCTAATTCCGCGGTAGCGCCACTTAATGTGATCGCTTGACCAGCCAAATACTTGCCAACTACACACTCATTCGAATGGGTCGGTGATGCCACCGGGTCCGTCCCATGTCCGCTATGGCTGAGAGTTAGCAAATAACATGTTGTCACACTGATATTCCTGGACACATTGGTGCCAATATGCCAGGTGGCTGTCTGGTTGGCAACGAGGTTTCCGATATGGAAAACTATGATATCTCCCTCAACGCCACCTTCAACCACATCTGTTGTAAACGGATCGTCCCCAGGCACATCCAAAGAATATACTGTCTGCCCCGAAATCAATGTTACGGCTGAATAGGCAAATTTACCCCCATTAATCCAGGCAGAGACGATGGTATCTGCAGGTACATTCGCACCATTAATCTTGACCGTGCCGTAGTAACTCGAGGGCAGAGGGGGCAACGCTCTGGCCAGAGTGATGTTCGACACAAGCAATCCCAGAATAACCAACGCTGCGATAAAAGCAAATGTTTTCTTCATAAAACTATCCATCCAATTTGTGTTGCGGTTTTAAAAGTGGAAATTGTCATTTTGATCTCTTTTTCCAAGGCTTAACAAGAAAAACAACAAGAGCTGTTATTAACCCCAGAATTATTAGGATTCCGACTCCAAAAAGTGATTTTTCTCGTTGAGCCTCATCCATAGTGACTTCAGTGGGAGTTAGGATCGATACCCCAGTTACCTCTGGCACAATGGAAGTTGATAAGGGTGGTTCAGTCGCGGTAGAGGTCCTTGGTGAATCAAGCTCTATCATCGGCATTGGAGCAGGCAGCCCTGCTTCGGATCCCTCCAGTGTTGGCTGGTTTGTGGCTGTTGGAAGAAAGACCATTTCTGTTTGGGTTGGAAGAGGTGTTGGAGCCTTTGGGGGTGTGCTAACCGGATTGGAGGATGTCGCGGACAAGTTAAGCCTTACGTTTGTACCACTATGCCATGTGCCAGTTTCCTTGGCAATTATTCCACCTATTTTGAAATGGATTGTCTCACCCTCCTTGCCGCCCTCCACTGGCGTTGTTCCCGCTTCATCTCCCGGGATATCCAGCGAAAAAACGGATTCTCCCTCGTACATCTGGGTATAAGCCGTGGCAAATACAATCCCATTGATGAGCGCTTCAATTAGTGTGCCATCTGCCACGTTCTTACCATTGACCAAAACAATGCCGTAGATACTGGAAGGAAAGGGTGGAAATGCCAACGCTTTAGAAGGGATTGCCAGAAATAAACAGCAGATGATCAAAATAATTAATGGCTTTTTCAATAGTCGAAGCATCAACTACCCCGTAATAGAATGATTGAATCGTGGTTTCTCCCGGGGGAGCGCTTGCTCCGCTCCCCCGAAACATTCTTCCTCTTCCTGGTGCTAATTACTTATGCTCCAGGTCCCATCCTCGCTAACGAATACCCAATATCCCCAACCAGGTGTCAAGGATTTGAGATCGTTGGCATACGAGCCGGCTGCTATGTCGTATAACTTCCATGGATCTGATGTATCAGCGACGTGGTAAGCAAATAACAGTGAAGAGTTCGTTGGAACATGACTATTGTCCAACGTTAGAGAAGCTGCTGACGGGAACCCCACCAGGTTCCATCCACCAACATCATTCAATAAAGTGATTTCAACGCTGGTTGGTATAGTTCCAACAACATCTAAAGTATCCTCTGCAGTCATTTTGATCCAGAACCCCATCGTTTCATCCAGGGTGTCCAGCGACTGACCAAACCCTTGTGCGGGATCATACTTTTTCCAGTTGCCTGCGCTTGATTGAGCCCCAGTCGCATCCCAGGCATAGACCAGGCTGTACTTCCCAGCGATATCTGCTAATACATCTTCAATGGCAGTGCTGGTAGGATGTACATTGAATGAGACCAGGTTCCAACCAACCACAAGTGAAATACTGTGTTGGATACCCACAATGGTGAAGTCTGCTGGATCAAATGTAATAATGTAATTAGGACCAGCAGATAAGGTCCCAAGAGTGATGGCATAAGTTCCAATGGTTTCACCCGCAACCCTCGACAGCGCGCCTATAAAACTTACTCCTGGATCAGAAGATGTGTACGTAAAAACTGGGTCAGCTGCGCCTGCTGGTTTACTCTGTCCGGGATTGGCTGTCACTGTAATCTGTTTGGCTGTGATCGTGAAGTCTGCTCCGACAAAGGAGATGCTGTAATTACTTCCAGCTGATAGCGTGCCCTGATTAATCGCATATGGTCCTACGTTCTCACCAGCGACTCGAGCGAGGGCACCTTCAAAAGTCGGCGCTGGCGAAACCGTAGATGTACTGTAGGCAAATGAGGGATCGTCATCACCATAAACCTTGCTTTGCCCGGGAGTCACTGTAACCGTGACGGGCAGAGGGGTGATGGTAAAGTCAGTACTAGCAAGATTAATCGAGTAGTTGCTCCCGGCCGATAGCGAGCCAAGGGTAATGGGGTAGCTGCCCACATCGCTACCGGGGTTTCTGCTGAGCGCTCCGGTAAAGGATACTGTTTCAGATGATGTGTACGTCAACACCGGATCATCTGCTCCAAACACCTTGGATTGTCCACTATCTGGAGTTACCGTAATCCACTTGGGATTAATTGTGAACAGGGACGTGTTGTAGGTAATATCGTAATTGTCCAATTTTTCCAAAGGGTTGAGTGTCGCGCTGACAACATAAGTGCCAGCATCCTCGCCTGGCTCACGGGCGTAAGCTGCATAAATTCCGTCAACCGCAACGAATCCATCCAGAGCGCCAGTGAAGTTAGGATCCCCTGCACCAAAGATCTTGCTTTCTGCATTCGGCGTCACGGAGGCGGGTTTCTTACCGATTACCATGGTTTTTGTAATCGTCCCAGCAGGGGTAGATTGACCGCTATCAGCCCAAATTTTCACGGCTACAGTATAGCTCCCGGCGTTGATCGGAGGATTTGGATTACTATCATATGTCACTACGTAACCATATGGTGCCCAATCGACAGTTACTGCCTTGGCAGTCCCGGTATAGGTTTGTCCTGTCAACCCGGTTATGGTAACCACAAAAACACTAGCAGACGCAGTTCCAACCCCTCCCTGACTGTCTGCAACTCTTAGCTTGATAGTCTTAACTCCCGGACCCGGTGATGTGTATGAAGGATTCTGAATAGACGAGTCATCATATTCGCCATCTTCATCAAAATCCCAGACATAAGAAAATGAGTCGGAAGTCAACCAATCGGTGGCTGAACCCGAGAGCGTGACCGGTTCATTGACAACAGCCACATAGGGGCTATGAGCGTTTGCTGCAGGCGGGTGGAGATCAAGGTTTACGTTTGTCCCTGAATGCCATTTTCCAACCGCTACGATGCGTCCATCAATCTCAAAAGTAACGTCTAATCCTTCATCTGAAGCGCTCCCGAGCACGTCCATCGCGTAAAATAATGGGTCTGAACCTTGAATGGTTGCTGTGGCTCTAGGAGTGGTTGAATTTCCAACATAAGCATTTACTGAATCCCCAGGATAAGGGGGGCCATTCAAAAAATGGATCTCACCATAAAAGCTGGAGGGCGTAATGGGAGGCGGGTCTTCGGCAAGCACCGTGGTAACGCCATGAAATCCACCAAATATCATCGCTACGATTACGAGCAAAAAAGCAGACAACTTCATTCCCTTCATGTTTTCCTCCTCAGATGCTATAAAGTTAGAATAGTAAAACCTGCTTTTTGATGAAAGACCTGATAATTACTTTGACAAGATTCCACCTCCTATTGTTAGAATGATAAAAGGATTAAGATTTACGCCTGCGCCTGTTGATGAGGCCGCTTTCTGCGATTAAGTCTGAAAACAGTTATTCCATTACTTGAACAATCCAAAGTCGAATATGAAGCAAAAATCCCAGAGGGATTCGGGCGAAAAAAGAAATCCCCTGGTAAGGTTCCAAGGGAGTCTATTTGAAATACGCTGGTTTCTATTTCAGAAAAAATTCGTGTGCTTTTCACGTCTGAGTCAATTATCTTCAATGAATCCTCACTGATGACCAGAAGTTAGTTCTCGTAGTCCGTTACTATAAGTCCAACTGATACCCTATCCGCATTTCATACTGTGAACATTATGCGAGGAGGTGTCTTTTGATCTTAGTGTACCAGACCCGTTCTCTGTGTGAGGCTTGCGATTGGGCAAATTTTCAAATTCAAATTCACCTTGTTGGCGATCCAACTTCTGTCTTCACACGTTAAAGAACTACTAAACATAATTTACAAGAGCGGTATATTTTTGTCAAGCGAAATATTAAGAATGTTGAGAAAGGGTCAGCACATGGTATACAGGTGATGTAACACAAAACCCGGGCAAGAATAACCTCAGCCAGAGGATCATTTTTTAGCCTTGTTTTTTGCGCCTTCGCGCTATGCTCAGTTTTTGGGCAATTTTTTTGATGCCGGACCAGCAGGTGGGGTCGCAAAGCGTTTTCGATCGCCTCTATGGGTATCACCTCCAGGTTGGCCATGTTACGGTCCACATAGTTGTGCGGTCGCTTTTCAAACATTGATTACTTGAATATAATGAATTGGGTATTCGCCTGATCAATGCAAAACAGGGCTTTCGGGCAGTATCCTAACACCTTTTTAGTTTCACTATGAAATTTTTCTTTGATATCCTCCTTTCTGCGTTGTTCCTCCTGGCGTCCTGTACGCCAGTCCCTCCTGCTGACATTATTAGTGAGACCCAATCGCCCGCAAGTACTGCAAGCCTGATCCCCACCACTCAGCCTGTCATCATCCCATCCCCAACGGTCAACAGCCTTCCTGTGGAATCTGCTCCGCTTGTGATCAACGCCATCCAAGATTTGGCAACCCTGCCTGACGTGTTATCGATCAAGGAAATTGTTACCGGAATTGAGGAGTTAGACCAGGGAGCCATATCTTACGAGCTCCAATATCTGAGCGATGGCAACACGGTCGTAGGGTATGTGGCTGCTCCCAGGGATTACCTTGAGCGGCCGGAACCCTATCCTGTGCTGGTCTACAACCGCGGTGGCCAGGGTGATTTTGCTGCCGTTAACTCAAATACTCCCCCTCAAATCGCCATGCAGTTTGATGCGATCGTTTTCATCAGTCAATACCGAGAAACGCGCGAAGGAACCGGGAAGGACGAGTTTGGCGGTGATGACTTGCACGACGTCATCAAATTACTGGATTTTATTGACCTTTGCTCTTTCGCCGATAAGGATCACATCGTCATGATTGGCGAGTCAAGGGGCAGCATCATGACCTTTGAGATCATCCGGATGGATGAGAGAGTTAAGGCCGCCATCGTAACCGGCAGCGTGCCGGATCTGGTGGCTGTCTACAACCAGAGAGATGATGCAATGAAAGGCGTGCTGGTTTACCGGGTTGGGGGTACACCGGAAGAGGTGCCGGCAGAATACACAAAGCGCTCCGCCATCCAATGGGTCGAGGAGATTAATATTCCATTGCTGATCTTTCACACCGTGGACGACACAAGAGCCCCCATCGGACCGGTCGATGAATTTGTCTGGCTGCTGGAATCACTTGGCAAGGAGGTTACTTACGTACGAAGAGAGGTAGGCGGGCATGGCTGGAGTGACGAGGAAATGATCCTCGAGTTTTTTAACAAATACACCAGGTAGGCGCGTCAGACCTCATAACCTGACTGACACAATTCCATTGGCATCGACATGATCAATAATTGACATAAAAGCGTACCAATTTAGGGTGGTTAACAAGCCTGGTGCATGCCGGTTTTTTTTCCTTGACACGTCAGAACCACCGGATTAACATCATCCCATGAAAAACATCAATGGTATCGAAATGAAGTTATCTACGGATCAGCGCGATGCCCTGCTCAGTACGCTGAAAACACGGTTTGAGAAGAACATGAGCCGCCACCAGGGAATTGCTTGGGGGGACGTCCTCTCAAGGCTGGAAGGGAACGAAGAAAAGGTGTGGTCGCTCCAAGAAATGGAGCGCACCGGCGGCGAACCGGATGTGGTCGGACTGGATGAGAAATCGGGAGAGGTCATATTTTTCGATTGTTCACCTGAAACACCTTCCGGTCGCCGCAACCTGTGTTACGACCAAGCCGCCCTGGAAGCCCGAAAGAACTACAAGCCCGAAAACAGCGCGCTGAATATTGCAGCAACCATGGGTATCGATCTCCTCACGGAAGAGCAATATCAATTACTGCAGTCGCTGGGAGAATTTGATACAAAGACGTCGAGTTGGCTCCAGACTCAACAGGAAATACGAAAACTTGGCGGTGCAATATTTGGTGACCGCCGCTTTGGCAGGGTGTTCATCTATCATAACGGCGCGGACTCCTATTACGGTGTCAGGGGATTCCGCGGCGTGCTGCGAATTTAGAACCGGACGATGCTTAGGAAAACTGATTGTGCCGCCACTGGCTATTTGTGTTGGAGTACTAAAATCTTAAAATACTAATTCATTAATCGGAGTAGGTCTGTGATTAGTTCATGATTAAATCGCACCTAACAACTCTAAGAATATACGATTTTCTTACCCCCTTGCTTTCATTCTTTTTAACATGATTGGTGACCCGACAATAGACTCGCTCTTGAATCCTCAAAAAGTTCTGGAAAGCATGGAAATGTCGACAAATAAATTCACAACCCCTCCTTTTACATTTATTTGCTGTTTTGCCCGTAAATTTACCAAAGACTGATAACTAGCTGTGTTATATTGTTGTTATGGGCCATAAAAAATCAAATCCGCTTTTCAATTTTAGCAACTCTCCTCGAGATTTACGTGAAGGGTTGGAGAGAGCTGACCTATCACTTTCCAACCAAAACCCCACAGAAGCATTGCGGGAACTCCTGCCACTTAACGAAAAGTATCCTCATAACCAGGACATACTCGGTTTATTGGCATTCACTTACCAGGATCTCCAAAACGACTCAGGATACCTGTATACTATGCTCCAATTGGAACAACTGAATTCAAATAATGAGAATTACAAGATCAGTGTTGCGGACGCCTACTTACAAAATGGTTTTCCCGCGCTTGCCCTTCAAAAATGCCGCAAAATTATTACCCGATGGCCGAATAATACACATGCCAGCGAAATTCACTCAATAATCCAGAAACTTGAGCTCATTATTTCCGATTCTTCCAGCAAACTTGGTTTTTCTTTAGAGCCTGGCCTGGATTTCTTTTCAAAGCATGAGGAAATCCAGGTATTGATGAGTCAGGGAAATTTCAAACGCGCAAAACAACTGGCGCAGGAACTGATTGAATTACAACCAGAATTTTCACCGGCTTTAAACAACTTAAGCAAAATATCCTGGTTGGAAGGTAACCTGATTGATGCAATTGAATTATCGAAAAAAGTATTGACATATTTACCAGAAAATGTGCACGCACTTTCGTCGCTGATTATCTATCTGTTTGTTATTGGCGAGAAAAGCAAATTGCCTACACTTACAAAAAGGCTTATGGAATCTAAAGTACTTGCCACAGACCATTGGTTAAAAAAGGTCTCCGCTCTTTGTCTCATCGGTGAAGATGAAAAAGTGCGGCAATTACTTGAACAGGCTAAATCAGCAAAAGAGGATAAGCATATCGATGGAACATTCTGGCACTGGTGCGCGGTGTCAGAATATCGTTTGGGAAACATACCTAAAGCGCGAACATATTGGAAAAAGTGTTTAAAACTTGCTCCTTATTTCAATCTGGCAGCGGATAACCTTGAAGAATTAAAAAAGTCTCCCTCTGATCGTGTGTGTCCACAAGTTTTTGGTATAGAAACGTGGTTCTCTGCAAAATTATCAGAAGACCTCGCTTCAATAGTTGAGAGTAATTCCAAGAAAAAAGAAAGCGAATACTTCAAGAGCAAACTCGAGTTATTTTTCTCTGACCATCCAGAAACACTAAATTTCATCCCGACAGTCATGACTGCTGGTAGTACATTGATCAGAGAATTCGCGCTTGATCTCGTGACCTTGGCATGTGATCAAAAAACATTAAATTGGCTGAAAACATTTGCTGAAGGAAAAGACGGACCAGATTACTTGCGATTGAAGGCTGCTCAAATCCTAGCAAAGCAAGGGGTTTATAAAACCGGGAAAAAAGTCAAGGTTTGGTCAAAGGGGAAACAGATACAAGTCATCTTGTTTGGATTTGAAATTGAATTTGACGCGAAAGAAAAAAATCGACTAAATCCTCAAGCATTACGTTTGAGCGAGAAGGCGATCGCTGCGCTGCGGGAACATGACGGCGCAGTTGCGGAAGACCACATAAGGCAGGCAATAAAAATCCAACCGAATGAACCAAGCCTGCTTAACAACCTTGCTGTCTCACTAAATATGCAAGGCAAGAAATCTGAAGCGGAAACCATCGCTGATCAAATCGAAAAACAATACCCTGACTACTTTTTTGGACAAATGTACTCTGCAAGAAAAGCAATTCTCTTTGGATATTACAATAAAGCCCAAAAAATCCTGGACGGGTTAATTAATCGGAAGACACTGCATATCACCGAATTTAGCGCACTTTGCTCTTGTCAGATAGATCTTTTTCTTGCAACGGACAAATATCAGAGTGCGATATCCTGGTATGATATTTGGAAGAAAATTTCCCCTGAAGATCCTGCATTAGAAAGATACAGTGATTTTGAGGATTGAGAACAGAGAACGCTGAGTACAAATCCTTCTCATCCTGATTGATCGGGTGAGTCATGAGAAGTCCTATCTATTGATCAATATATTTGTTGGTGTTTTACCAATAAAACCGGACTTTACAGAATATGAAGATATTCGAGGAATTCATGGCCAAAACAACGTGATGGCTGAAAACACCAGAGGACATCGGGCTGCAGGGCGGGGCCATCTTTGGTGACCGCCGCTTTGACAGGGTGTTCATCTATCACAACGGCGCGGACTCCTATTACGGTGTCAGGGGATTTCGCGGCTCGTTACGCGTTTAGCATTCCTTCCAAAATTCAAATCAAAGAAACTCAGTGCGAGATAGGTAACACACAGCTTAACTTAAGTATTGGCTGTTCGTTCAGCTAAGCATTGCATGTACAATACATGAAATGAAGGAGCGAACGGTGGACACTTCCAAATCGCGAACAGCAATTCTTGTTACAGCCTGGGTGGTGATTCTCACAACCTCATTCGCTAGAATTATCCTGGGGGAAGTCTTTCGATTTTCAATTTCCGAGAATTTGAAGTACGGAATCACCGCGGGAATTGTTCTCGCAGGATTTGCCCTCACTTTTCCGTGGAAAGCGATCCGTCCGCTGCGGCCGTTTCTCGGCTTGTTTGTTGTGCTGGCTGGCATCCAGTGGGTGGTTTATACAAAGGTTGATGGCTGGCTCATTGTCCGGTCCTGGTTAAGCAACCGTTCCTTCAACGTCTACATGCCGGCTGAGCAACTGTTAAACCTGATCGTAACCCTGCTGATCATCGCTTTCTTACTCCTCCTCACAAAAAACCGCAGGTCGTTCTTCCTCGCCAGGGGTAATCTCTCTTCGCCCGTGGAACCGATCAAGTGGCTGTGGTCGAAAACTGGTACGCCGTGGAGCAAATTCGGGCTGGTCCTGGCCATCTGTCTCAGCCTGGGCACTTTACTTTTCCTGGTTCTAGCCGGCCGTCCGCCAATGGATATTTTGGTCAAAGCAGTTCCCTTCCTGCCAATGGTATTGGTGGCTGCCGCGCTGAACTCATTTAACGAAGAGATGACCTACAAAGCTTCATTTCTATCGGTACTGGTTGACGTTGTGGGAAAGCAGCAGTCGCTCTTGCTTATGGCGGTATATTTTGGCGCGTTGCACTTCTACGGTGTCCCTTATGGGATCACCGGGGTTCTCATGGCAACCCTCCTGGGGTGGCTGCTGGGCAAGTCCATGCTCGAAACCCGCGGCCTTTTCTGGGCGTGGTTCATCCACTTTCTGCAGGACGTATGCATTTTTACGTTCCTGGCAATCGGTTCCATCACACCGGGTGGATGAACAATCGTTCGCCAGATTCTCCATACTTCTCATAACATAGAAACGGATTCCCCTGGTATACCCACCAATATAGTATCGATTATTCTTGCCTAATTATCTGCTGATAAAAATCGAAAGAATAGAATTGAGGGATTGTAATTATTTAATATTATGATATATATTATCTAAATTATCCATTTATGGTAATTTTTCAAGGAGGTCGAAAATGACATTCATAAAAACAGTTCCAGAAGACCAGGCAAAGGACCTTGTCCAGGAGCTATATCAAACAGCCAGGGATGGAATGGGCTATGTACCTTCCTACATAAAAGCCTTCAGCTTGCATCCGGAAGTGTATGATGCCTGGACCAAGTTGCTGGGTGCTATCAGGTCAAAGATGAGATTGCGCCGGTACGAACTGGTTACTTTTGCAACCGCCCTGGCATTGGAGTGTACCTATTGCACGCTCGCGCACGGTGCTGTGCTCCGCAAAAACTTCTTCGACGCTGACCAGCTTATAGCCATTGTTAAAAATTTCCGCAACGCCGGGCTTTCAGCCGAAGAAGTGGCATTGATGTCGTTTGCTCAGAAAATCACCGGAAAAGCTAGCCAGGTGACCGAAGCAGATATGGAGGTATTGCACGGATTTGGTCTAAACGATGAAGAAATCCTCGATGTAGTGCTGGCGTGTACAGCGCGCAATTTTTTCAGCAAGACACTCGACAGCCTGGGGGCAATCCCAGATGATGTTTACAAAGATCTTGAACCAGAGCTGATTAAAGCATTGACTGTCGGTCGCCCATTCCCACAATAAAATCACTTGCCTGCCAGATTGATGCGCCTCCCGGAAATGGAGGCGCGTTTTTTGGATTCTTTTGGCATGCGAATATAAAATTATCAGGATCAATGGTCAATAGAAGTACCCCCGGGTGTAGAATTACTAACGAAGTCAATGATCATAAGACTTGAACAGCGAGGCAAAATGCCAATTGAAACGCTCAATATCCGGGACGAAACACGGGATGATATCACCGCCATTTTCGAATTAACTGCCGCGGCTTTTGCAACCCTTGAGGTTAGCGATCAAACGGAGCATTACGTGATCAACGCGCTGCGCGCCGCTGGAGCGTTAACCCTCTCACTGGTAGCAGAGATGGACGGCAGGATAGTAGGTCACATTGCCTTTTCACCCGTGACCATTTCAGACGGCACACCGGGCTGGTACGGGCTGGGGCCGGTATCCGTGCTGCCTGAACTACAACGCGAAGGCATTGGCAAAACCCTTATCCAGCAGGGATTAGACCGTTTGAAATCCCTCAGAGCCAGGGGCTGCTGCCTGGTGGGGCATCCGCAATACTACACGAAGTTTGGATTTATTAATCCCGTTGGGCTGAGCGTGGAAGGTGTCCCGGAGGATGTTTTCTTCGCCCTCGCGTTTGACGGACACATGCCCCGGGGAACCGTCTCTTTCCACCAGGCCTTTTTGGCGACCGGTGACCCGGAAACTGGTTCACAACCCCAATAGTCATCTGTCTGGCTTCAGGAAGACCACAAAACGGAACATGAGGGCATGTTCCGTTTTGTGATAAAGCGCGCAGGATTTTAAGCCATTCTATACTGACATTGGAAGGCGTTTCGTGGAATACTTAATAATTGCCATATTTCTAATGACAGAAGGATATCAAGATAATGGTAAAAAGCAGACTTTCAAGAAGAGATTTTCTCAAAGGTGCCGCAACAGGTACCGCGGTCGTGGCAGGTATGGGCGTTTTACACGCCTGTGCACCCAAGACAGTTGAGGCCCCCCAGGCTGGCAATAACGCAGCCGCTGAAACCACTTCCGCCCCGGTCACAATTGCCGCCACGTATGATACAGACGTGGTCATCGTGGGCAGCGGTGCCGCCGGTTTAATGGCGGGGCTCAACCTGGCTCGCGCCGGCCGTAAGGTCATCCTTGTGGAAAAGGGACCCACACCGGCCATCTCCAACTTCGCAAACTGCGGCGGACCCACCGCAACTGAGACCACCATGCAGGCAGCAGAGAACGCGACGGTCACAGTCAACCAGATGTTCAACCACATGTACGAGTACTCCCGCACCGCTGTCAACGCCGCTCTGCTGCGCAATTGCGTCATCAACTCCGGCAAAGCCGTGAACGACATGCTGGAACTTGGAATTCCGATGGTTCTCATGCCGGATACTTATGGTGTGGGTTTCCGTGGCCGCCACCTGTTCCAGGCGGGCGGGATGGACCGTGTGCAACCCATCCTGGATGAAATCACATCCAAGGGCGGCGAATTGCTCACCAACACCGCCGGGACCCAGGTCATCATGGCAAACGGCAAGGCAGCCGGCATTTACGCCGCAGGCGAAACAGGCACCATTCAGATCAACGCCAAGGCAGTGCTCGTTTGCACCGGCGGGTTCCAGGGCAGCCAGGAAAAGATCGAGAAATACCTGGGCGTCAAGAACTGCGTTTCGCTCGGCAACAACCTCAGCACCGGCGATGGAATTGACATGGTCCTGGCAGCAGGTGGCGTGCTGGACCGCAACTTCTGCGTGCTCGGTAACGAAGGCAGCGGTACCAACCACAAGGTTCCCGGAAGGATTTTTGATTTCTCCACCTGGAACATAGCCAATGAGAACCTGGCATTCGGCATTTACGGCGGGCTGCTGGTCAATCCGCAGGGTGAGCGTTTCATGAACGAACAGAAAATTGCCGATTACCCGCTGGCGCTCGGTGGTGAAGCCTACCTGCGCGCTGGAAGAGGTTATATTGTTGTGGATGAAGCCTACTACAACGGCTGCGCCACTGTGGGAATTTATGAACACCTCGGTAAACCCGCAGAATGGGTTTCCGGTCCGGCGCTCTGGTTCCCTGTACTCGCCAAGGCACGCGAACAACTTGATACCGCCATCAGCGAAGGCTGGGCATTCAAGGGTGAAACCCTGGCTGAATGTGCCGAGCACTTTGGCTTGGCGAACCTCGAAACCACAGTAGCAGAATACAACGAGATGTGCAAAGCCGGTGAGGATAACCAGTTTGGAAAATCCCCCATCTTCCTGAAGGAAATCGGCGAAGGCCCGTATTACATCTTTGAATACGAACCTGCTGCCTGGAGCACCAACGGGGGGATCAAGATCGATCATCATTGCCGCGCACTCGATATCAATAGCAACCCGATCGATGGTTTGTTCGTGGCGGGTGTTGACAACGGCTCCGTGTATGTGGCGCCGTACTACAACAACGAAGGTGCCTCGGTTGGCATGGCGCTCGGTTCCGGTGTGCTTGCCGGTAACGAGATTGACGCCTTCCTCGGATAAGATCCAATTTTGGTTAATGTAATACAGACCCGCGCTGCAACTTCAAGCGCGGGTTTGTATTTTCTATTGAGCAATTTTCTTGTCGTGAGTATTATTCCAAATTGATGCCAGTTTCCGCTTCTGTTGAACGCGCAACTGGTTTTCGAAGAAGCGCCATGTACATCGAATAAACCCGCTTGTCAAACGGGGTGACCAGGTCGAGTAAATATGCGAGGAAATTTAACAACGGGGAAATCACCAGGGAAATTGCCAGGATTCCCATTTGTAGGAATTTTGTCACCTGGTTTTTGTTGAACCA
The DNA here is from genome assembly GCA_964454565.1 of uncultured Anaerolinea sp. Lineage (GTDB taxonomy): Bacteria > Chloroflexota > Anaerolineae > Anaerolineales > Anaerolineaceae > UBA6107. The sequence continues at coordinate 74,966 of CAYVTF010000004.1, forward strand.
GTCGTTCCTGAGAGTGACCATGTTAAAAAGATACAGAATGGACAACCACGATCTTGCCGGGTAATACTCCTCCACTAATTCCAGGTTGTTTTCTGAAAACATCTCCAGGTACCCGTATCGGATCACATTGAAATAATTGAAAGGTGTCCGATGGGACGGATAGATGTCGCCAGGTCCGCCCAGTAAAATATAGCCCCCGGGTTTCAGGATCCGTTCCAGTTCCTTCATGTGTCGCCGGGGGTACTTCACATGTTCCAGTACAAAACTACTGATAATGTTGTGAAAAGACCCGGACAATATCGGCATCTGTTCAGGAGATGCGTTTAGGTTAGGATAATCCTTTTCAGGGGGTAGATAATTCTTTGCTGTGAAATCCCCCAGTACCAGGCTCTTGTCTTCTCCTATGTAGGAAACCAGGCGTTTGTCCTCGGGTTCGATAAACAACACGTCACCGCTGACAAATTTGTCGATCCATTGTTTCATTTTTGAACTCACCCTCACGAACCCAAGTCCCCCTGAGGTGAAGATCGAGTTTCGTATCCAGGGATCAAAATGATCGCTGTAATACATATTCAACTTGAACCAAAGGCCACTTTTTTTCTGACGGGCGTGTTCCTTCACGCCACCTTGAAAATCGATCATATTGTTGCCAACTGGATAGCGCTTGCCACTTTTTAGATCGATAAGCGCATCCTCCCGGAGTACGAACCCGGTTTCATCGTCAACATTAGGGTGTTTCAGGTATCGGATACAATCCTCAATCTTCATGATCTTTGCCTTTTCTTCATTTCCAAAAGTTGTCTGAGCAGGTGGTACTTTTGAATGAGACTGAACTTTTGGGTTTCAAAAAACCCAAAATTATCGCTCAATTCCCCGCTCACCCACTCCCCGATCTCCATTTTTGATACCCCCCATTTTATTGGACTTCTGCTGGTTTTACACCAAGCACACAATGGTATCGGGTGATTTAGAAAGTCAATAACATCTGCAGCTGATACATCACTCGTGAGATCAACATAATCTCCTGGCGAAACGGGGATTTGCTGTGCAAAATGTGCGTTAAAGTATTTCACATGGGGAGCAAACGAACATGAATACAACTTCCCGTCGCGCAGAAAGGGAGTCGTGTACATGGATCGGCAGATGCGGAAGCTGCGGGCGGGGTTGGAATCTCCAGCAGGATTTACAAACTGGAAAAATTCGTTCACCTGTGGCGGAATCTTGATACGTACATGATGCTCCTGACCGAGAGATTTGATCCTGGTAATGTCCAGGCGGATTGGATAGCGGGTCATTTTTACGTACGCATCGTTTCTCGCACAAGCCTGCCAGAATGCAGCTGGCATTTTTGGCAGTAACACACCATTTGTGGAAATGGCAATTCTGGCTTTGGTAAAAACCTGCCGGGAATAGTCAATGAACGCATTTATATCCGGGTGCAGGAGCGGCTCCCCGCCCATGAGCCGAATTTCATAAACATCGTTAAAAAGCTTTCTCAACCTGGTCAGGTCGCTCTTGAATTTGTCGAGCGATGCATACTCCTCACCATGCACCAGCGGTGCAAAATGACTGCATCCGCCGCAATTCAGGTTGCAGTGGTCTGCCAGGTGGACTTCAACAATGTAGGGGAGAAACGGTTTCTCACGCATATTTTTCAATGATCCGCTTAATGATCGCCAGGTTTCCAGTTATGCTGTATCTTTCCCGGATTTCCTTCATTTCGGTTGTATCAGGTTTTTTCAGACTCTTAATCTCGGTAATGGTTGTGTTCATCAGATCAGTGCGATTTTTCCTGATCAACGCATACTCCTTGTTTTTTAAGTCCTCGCCATAATCACCGATATGCTCCAGAAAAATCAGGCTGTTCCCGATTGCCAGGTATTCTGGAATCTTCACAGGCGACGAGACATAGCTGACCATATCCTTGCTTCGGAAGGAGATGCCAATATCGGCAGCATTATAGATGCCGTTCAAATCCTCCTGATGGGCAGAATCAATGATCAAATCCGTTATCCCGTACCTGGACATGTATTTACGTGCTTTTTGTTGATCAAACGTGAGCACCAGGAAGCGAAATTCCTGATTCTCATCCTGCGATTGAATTTTCTTGATAAATTCAAACACCAGTCCGGGTTCCTGCCAGTTTTGCAGCATGCCGCTATAAAGAATCAAGATCTGTTCATCTTTGATCTGGTATTTATTACGAATTCTCGCCCGCAATTCGTCGTCTGGGAAAAAATGCGCTGGATCAAAATTACATGGGATTACCTCCACTTGTGTTGAATGAAGCGAATATTTTTTCTCCAAATACTCCTTAAATCGCCTGGAAACCACTGAGATGGAATCTGCATTCCCGACGTCCACCCTTTCCAATATCTTTAACACAAGATATTTCAAGTACCTGGAAAACACTCCGGAATCGGAATAATACAGCTCCTCTTCCGGCACCAGACCCAATAATTCAAAGTGGATATGAGTATCCGGGAGTTGTTTTTTGATGTTGATGCCAAGGTAACAATTATAGTAGTTCATCGCCCAGATGAAACGCTTTTTATAACCCATCATCAATTGCCGGACTTCATTCCGTGCTTTAATTAATCCTGCAATTGTTCGTCCTTGTATGTGGACAAAACAAATATTGGCACCGTAATTCAACAGCTCCTGCCTGAGCGCTTCTTCTTTTTCGCACAATACATTCAGGCTGCTTTCTGGAGAATATCCCGGGACGATAGTGGTCATGACCACGTCTGTTCGATTGAGAATTTGATGTTTGTAGAGATTCAGTATCAGACCGATATTCCTTTTTTCGTACAACCCTTCCCAAAAATTGTGTCCACCCAGAAAGACAAATACCGATTCATTAGTAATTGGATTGGGTGTTGAGGGTCTCCCGGGAACTGAAGCAAACATGAATATCTCCGCGCGTTAATTTAATTTTTTATTATTTGGAACTCACTACCAGCAATCCAGGGGGTGTTCAATGCTGGCGAAACCAATAACCGTTATGCCCTCAGACTCTCAAATTATACTCTGTGGTGGTTTTAGGTCCTCTCTATATTGCGAGAGATTTTAACCCTAACACCGGAGCAGGGTTGACGCGAGATATTTCTATCTCAATAATCAAATTTATAATCGATTTTCAAAATTTATTAAGGCTGATGACAAGATGGAACTCTCCCTGATCATTCCTTTTCACAACGAGGCTGAAAACCTGCAACCCCTGATCGATTCTGTAGAGCAGGTTCTCAAACCGCTCGGCTTCCTCTACGAGGTGGTCATGGTGGATGACGGCAGCACAGACAATAGCCGCGATATCGTCAAAGCCAACGTCGTAGCGCACAACCAGCACATAAAACTAATTGAATTGACCAGAAATTACGGTCAGACCACTGCCATTGCAGCGGGTATTGACCATTCCACTGGAGACGTGATTGTTTTACTCGATGCTGATCTGCAAAATGACCCATCCGATATCCCCTTGTTACTGGAAAAAATCACCCAGGGATTTGATGTGGTCAGCGGCTGGCGTAAAGACCGCAAGGATAAATACCTGGCACGCATTCTGCCGTCGAAAATGGCCAATGCACTCATCTCCTGGGTGACTGGCGTAAAGCTGCACGATTACGGGTGCACCCTCAAAGCCTACCGGCGGCAATACCTGGGCGCGTTCAACCTCTATGGTGAGATGCACCGCTTTCTGCCGGCGTACGCCCATAATTCAGGCGCGAAAATCACTGAAGTGGTTGTAAAGCATCATCCCAGGACGGCGGGCAGGAGCCATTATGGCCTTGACCGCACCATGAAGGTCATCCTGGACCTGTTGACCGCGAAATTCTTAATGAGTTATTCCGCCAGGCCGATGCGCTTGTTTGGCGGTGCAGGGATGGGCCTCATCACCATCGGCGTTGGCTTATTGGCATTTCTGGCGATCCGCCGGATCATAAATGAAACATCGGTGCTGGGCTCTCCATTTTTTCAGGTGAGTGTGCTGGTCATCATTCTTGGATTTCAATCCATCCTGATGGGTATGATCGCGGAATTGTTGATGAGGATTTATTACGAAACACAGGGGAAATCAACTTACAAGATCCGGTCAATTACAAGCACTGATCCGGAAGCCTGATACCATGCGCATCCTGGTCCTGATCCATGAATATCCGCCTGTTGGCGGGGGTGGTGGCCAATCCTGTCAGGATATTGCTACCGAACTGGTGAGACGGGGGCACGAGATCACCATCATCACCGCCGCCTATGCCAGCCTTCCTTTGGATGAAACGTCTGCCGGGTTTCACCTGGTAAGGGTTACTCCCCCGCGGAAGCTTGCTTACAAAGCTGGTTTGTGGGAAATGGCGGCTTTCGTGATCACCTCAACAATCAAGGCACTCAAGGTTGCACGCAACTTCAAACCAGATCTGATTCACGCACATTTCGCTGTCCCTGCCGGGGCAGCCGCTTACCTGGTCAGCCTGCTTACCGGCATCCCCTATGTGATCACTGCCCACCTGGGAGATGTGCCCGGAGGGGTGCCGGAAAAAACCCGAAAATGGTTCCGCGTTATCTACCCATTCACCATTCCCATCTGGAAAAAAGCAGCCAAAGTGATTGCTGTCAGCCAGGCCACGGCAACCCTCGCGACGAAGAGTTACGGCTTAACGCCAGGGATCATTCCCAACGGAATTCCTCTGGAACCCGACCCCGGGAAAAAACCGGGGGTGAACACTCCGCCGGTCGTGTTTTTTGCCGGGCGGTTCGTAGAACAGAAAAACCTGCGGGTTTTTGTTGAGGTGCTGACAGCTCTCAAGCATTTGCCCTGGAGATGCGTCATGCTGGGGGATGGAGCGCTAAAATATGAAATTGAAAGAAGCATAAAAACCTCCAACCTGGAAGACCGGTTCCACCTGCCCGGCTGGGTCAGCCCGGACACCGTTCAACAATACATGCGCAACAGCGATATCCTGTTCATGCCGTCCCTTTCCGAGGGGCTGTCGGTTGTCGGAGTGCAAGCCCTATCCGCAGGGTTGGCGATTGTGGCGTATGATGTGGGAGGGTTTTCCGACCTGGTTGAACAGGGTGTGAATGGCTACCTGGTTGAACCTGGCAACCCCCAGGGTTTACAGGTAGCCTTGCAAAACTTGTTGAGTGACACTGGCAAACTCATTGCCGCGCGGAATGCCAGTCTGGCGATGGTCGAAAAGTTCAACATTACTAACGTGGTTGACCAATATGAGAAGGTATTTACCGACCTGCAGCCATCGCAACTGCAGGAAGAATAACCGGAACCTGGACAGGACTATTTCCAATGCACATTTGCTTTGTCAGCGTAGAGATCTTCGCCTGGGGGAAGTACGGGGGGTTTGGCAAAGCTACGCGCCTGTTGGGGCGTGAACTGGTCAAACGCGGTCACCAGGTATCTGCCATCATTCCCCGGCGCGGAACGCAACAAAGAATTGAGCAACTGGACGGCATCACCGTATACGGATACGACATACGCAAACCGTTTGAAACATTGTCAATTATTAAGGAGTGTGAGGCGGACCTTTATCACTCACAAGAGCCGAATCTTGTATCCTACCTGGTTCAGCGATTTCATCCTGAGAAGAAACACGTCGTCACCTTCCGGGACACCCGCTTGTTGGCTGATTGGCTAACCGAATTTAAATTTCCTTCCAAAAACAGGGTGCAGGTAATCTTGAACATGGTTTTTGAAGACAACCTTTTCGTTCATCACGCGGTGAGAAATGCAGATGCCCGGTTCGCTGCATCCCATCTGTTGATCGACAGGGCGCAGCGCAAATACCGGTTGAACGAAAAACCTCGTTTCCTCCCCACACCGGTAGATCTGCCCGGGTCAGACGAAAAATCAGAAATGCCCACTGTGTGTTTCATCTCCCGTTGGGACCGCAGAAAAAGGCCGGAATTGCTCATCCAGCTGGCTGCTGCCTTTCCCGCGGTTCGGTTCATTGCTGTGGGTGCCAGTCGCGATGCAAAATATGATCAACAGATACGACTCCAATTGACCAGCCTTCCCAACACAGAAGTTCACGAAATGGTCAATCAGTTTGAAAGTAATGAACTATCGTCAATCCTTTCCTGTAGTTGGATACTGCTGAACACGGCTGCGCGGGAAGGGTTACCCAACGCATTCATCGAAGCTTGCGGACATGGGTGTGCCATTTTAAGTTCGGTCGATCCGGATGGCTTCACCTCCAAATTCGGCTGCCGCGTCGAACGTGACGATTGTTCCAGCGGCCTCAAATTCCTTCTTGAGGAGAATCGCTGGGCGGCGAAAGGGGCGAGTGGTGCTGAATACGTCAGAAAGACATTCCGCTCTGAAATAGCCATTGACCAGCATTTAATTATTTACCATTCCCTTCTTGAAGGTGATACATAGCAGGAGCAAGTTCATTGACCCAAGTCCTGATTACTACCTCGCGCAGAAACTCCCCAGCCGATTCTCCTTCAGGAGAACTTATTGTCTATGAAGTTGAAACACAGCAAGTGATCCGGCGCTGTGAGATCATTGAACCTCCCCACAAAGAACTGGATCCCAATCCCAGGGGAGGGTTTCGAGGATTGAAAGGCATAAATATAAGCAACGGCATGATTGCGCTTGCCAATGCCTCGACCATTTTCCTTTACGACGCGAACTGGACCCCCATCAGGTATTTCTGGCATCCAAGCTGCGCCGGGATCCATGACATTGTCCTCCATGGCGATTCGGTTTGGGTAACCAGCACGCGCAACGACCTTGTGTTTCGATTTTCACTGGAAGGAATTGTGCAGGAGGTCATAGATGTCAGGACTTTTGTTCCTGCACTCGGTTTTGCCAAATGGAAAGTAAAACCACTGCTCACGCAGCAACAACTGCTTGAAGGGGTCATCGATTTTCGAAATCCGCTAAGTCACAAGGAAGCAACCTGGGATTCCGCCCACGTGAACAGCATCACTTTCCTTCATAGCGGTGAAATGCTGTTTTCACTTGGCCTAATGAAAAGTAATCAGCATATGTTGTTAATGAAATTTAAGGCTCCGCTTATCAAATATGGGGTCTGGAAAAAGATCCAGTGGTTCAACAACTTTTTACATAAGAAAATGCCGGAATCGAAAAAGACCAATGTCGAAACTCTGGTGATGCATCCCACCCCGGGTAGCAGTGCTGTCATCCATATTAATAAAGACAGGCATGTGGAGAATATCCTGTTTTTGAAAGGGACAACATCTCCCTGCCACAGTGTGATGATGCTGAAGGATGGTTCTGCCACTTACCTGGACACAACCCATGGGGAACTGGTGCATTTTTCCCCTGATACTGGTGAAATCCTGGAAACCTTCCGGGTGGGAAAGCAATTTCTGAGAGGTTCTGTTGAGTTGGCTGACGGAATATTACTTATCGGTGACAACACGCGGGTGTTGCATTTTGATCTTCAGGAGAAGAGAGTTGTCTCTTCCACTTTGATTTCAGATGACTCTTCGAATGCCATTTTCGGGTTCCATGTTTTGCCCGAAGGCTTCAAACTCCCGCCGGTATCTTTTAATGACCATCACGCTCGTCTGATGCCAGTAAAACAGTACTGAACAAACGTAGTCAAGCTTTTAAATTGAGAAGATAATTATCAGGTTTGTGAGCAAAGGAACTTAACTGACATTGTGAAGATTAATGATGACAACACCCTAAAGAAAATCGTGATCCTTGACTTCATGTCAGAAAAGAATCTCGGAGACGCAGCCATACAGGTGGGTCTTCTGAAGATATTACGGGAAAGTTTTCCGCAAGCAACAATCGCAATTATGACATCCTTTGGAGCAAATCAATTATCGGAACTGGGGGGAGAATTCACACATTCCCTATCAAAGGAGACAAAGCTTTTTGGCGGTCTGGTTCCCACTTTTTACCCCTTTCGTAAAACCAGCTTTAAAAACCCCCTTTATTATGAGACAAGCAACTTTTTTCACCTCCTATTGCGGGTGTGGCTCTTGATTGCGTTGAAAATTGGTATTCCTAAAAAGGTCATAAATCAATTACTTGGAAAGCAATATCGGCCTTCATTTGATTTGATCATGAAAGCTGACCTCGTTGTCGTCCGTGGTCGGAATTATCGATCAAGGAAATCTCCGCTTCTGGAAATCATCCGGATGCTATCCAAGGTATATCACCCCCTCCTGTGTGGTTTGCTAAAAAAGAAAATGATCCTGGTGGGAGCTTCTATTTGGGAGCAGAAGAGCAGGCTGGCAACGCGTTTGTTAGGCGTGGCCTTCCAATTTTGCAGTCTCATCACCGTTCGGGATAGAAGTTCCCTCGAAATCGCGAAGAAAATATCAGACAGATATAAAAGTATTACTCCAATTTTCGTCCCTGACCTTGCCTTTTCAATATTTAGCGATCGAGAAGAACTCAGCAGAAAAAGAAGAGGGCCATCTCAGGCTGATCACCCGGAGACCCTTGGACTAACCCTGTTGGACTGGAATTCTGACGAACCAGCTATGCGGGAAAAATACCAGCACAGCATTTCAAACCTGGTCAGGTATTACTCTACGTTGGGGAGCAGGATTGTGATCATCCCCCAGGTGTCAATTTCCTGGGATGATAGTTCTGCGATCCTTCAAGGATTGAAGGTAGATGCGAACCCTGAAGTTGTTACAGTGATCAGGGACAACCTTTCATTGGAAAAATTGATTGAATTGTATTCCGGGTTGGACATCCTGGTTGGCACCAGGATGCACTCAACCATTTTTGCCGCAATCGTCAATACGCCATTTGTGGCTATCGCTAACGACGCCGGAGGTAAATGGAGCATTATTGAGGAATTGGGATACAAAGATTATTTGATTAACTACAAAGAAATAACCCCTGGCCTGTTGATTGAAAAAACCAGTGAGTGCTGGAAAAATCGCGGAAAACAGGTCCAATATGCCAGTGAAGTCGTTGAAAAATACATCGGCAACATGTCCGAATTGGCAATAGCTTTAAAATCCTTACCAGAATAGATGAATTTTCTGCCAGGAATTAATAGTAGTGCCCCCCCTGAAACAGGAGTTCGTTTACCTTTTCAGAAATGGTCGTCTTTTTTAACGGGCAGCATTAATGGCGCAGTCTGATACAGGGCAACACGCACGCGTTCTTTTTGGCCAATTTTTTGCCTCGTCAACCGCACGGCATCGTCCCAACTGCTTACCACCCGCCCGACTGAAAAAACCCCGGTAATCATTTCCTGCGTCATGTGAGGGGACACGACAATAACATCCAACGCTCTACGCCAGGCGAGTTTTCTCAGTGATTGGATGCGCAAACCCAGTTGGGTGAGATCAGAAAGTTTGAAGTTGCTTAGTCTTCTCATCACCCGGGTGAGGATGGGATTTGCTACCGGGAATAATTCATGCCCGCCAATTCCCTGTTGACAGTGGGAGAGGATGATTTTCACAGCGTTCCGCGCTGAACCTTCAAAGGGCCACAAACCGCGGTCATAAGCGAATTGAAAATCCAGGTCGAACGGGTATGCATCCACAACCACCACGTCAACGTCACGCTCCATTGTTATGGCGTAATTGCGACTGGCGAACTGGACGGCTTCGAAAAATGCTTTTTCAGGGTCCCCGGCATAGACAGCGGTAATTTCCCGGTTTTGATTCAACAGCAGGTTCACACAAAAATCCATGCCCGCCATCTTCGCGATCTCATTGATTTCCCTGCGGAAAGCATGATCAATATTCCCGGTACGTTGATGCACACCAGCAACCGAATCATGCATAACCCGGATCGTTTCCAGACCTGACGCGCCAAGAGCCAGTATCTTACTCCCCCCGGAAAAACCCGCCACCGGATGGGGATACACGCTGCTGATGCCAATCTTCAGATCACTTTCAAGCACATGTTGATTAATATAAACCGGAGTCCCCAAAGAAGTCTTGCCAATGAAAACGCAATCCGCTTTAGAATCATGATTCAGGATAACGAAATCTCTGGCGATTTCCTCTCCGACTTTCAACCTGATCTCTTCCTCAGTCGCTTTCCGATGGGTGCCACAAGCAATTAGGATCCTGATGTTTTCTGTTTTTATCCCTCCCTGGATTACGCGGGAGATAACACTTTCAATGATCCGGTGGGCAGGCGTTGGCCTGAAAATATCATCCACCAGTATGATCGCATTTTTGCCCAAGCTGGCCAACTGAGGGAGCGGAGGGCATCCGATTGGAGCATCGAGTTGTTGATCAATTTGCATATCCCCAATGCCTGGCAGTTTTTGACGTCCAAATGCATGCACAGTCCAATTATCGGGGATCTCCAAGCCATAATCCGCATCGGACATCCAGGCGTTTCGCTTGAGAACAATTGGTTTCATCATGTGACTCACAAATCCTAATCAGGTGTATGGCGAGTTTTACTGGTGGGTAAAAATCTCGGGCGGTAATCCATCAACCCTGTAGATACGGGCAAATTCGATTTGATTGATCAAGATCCGATGCTCGGGTTCGCTCCTTGCGAGAATTTCCATCAACCGCGGCGTTTTATTTAGAATCCATTGAGACTGGTTGACGACCAGGTAATCTGCTTTGCCGATGTTTTCGGCGATGTATTGATCTGTAACACTTGCCCCAATATTGATCGTCATTCCGGAAAAATAGTAAGAAAAACAACCTGTTCCGAACCAGGACATGACGGTCATATCACTGGCACCCGGTTTAGCACTTAAGTACCGGCCTGCCTCGTCCAACCCCTCGCCTGAAGCCACCGACCTGATCATCCCGGCTTTCTTCGCTCCTCCCATCAGGGGATTGAAATAACTGCCAAAGTAAGGATAAGCCCTGGCGATTCCGCCAATCTGAACCGCCAAAATGCCCGCCAGGATCAGGGTTGTCAGCGAGTACTTTATGGAAGGTATCTTCAACTTGAGAATCAATTGGAACAGCGCAACCCAACCAAGGGCAGCAACGATGTCCAGCAAAACAACGGCAGGGATCATGTACCTGTCATTTTGCTTGTCCACCAGCGAAATAAAACCAATGAAAAATAACGCATACAAAAACAGGATAATGGAAAACCTGCGGATATCTGGAGAATTAAAAACTCCAGCCTGAAAAAGAAGCATCAATACAGCGAGCGCAATTCCAATTAGTACAATGGGTGTTGTGTGCCACAGGAATGCGTCCGGATAAACCGTCATATTTTCGAACAAACTGGATGAATCAATGACTCCAGATTCTGGTGTGGTTGCGGTTGTCACATTATCACCGTCTGATTCACTATCCATGAACCGAAACGGACCTGAGACCTGTTTTTCAAGCGTTCCAATGGGGTCCACCCACATCACCGGCCACACTGCAACATAAACAACGGCAAAAGTCACCAGCCAGATGGCAACGCCCACGAGCGCGCGCTTTGCCTGTTTGGTTAATTCATCACCTCGTTCAAATTTATACTTCCAGGCAGCCTTAAGAAGTTCATAAAGGATAAAACCTGCAAAAAAAGCAAACAACAGGTAGCCCGGCAATTTTGTCAAGCTGGCCAGGGCAGCTGCGATGGCAGAAATCACCAGGTACACAATTTTGGGCTTATCAAAGGCATAGCAAAGAAATGAGATCACGGAAAGAAGCATCAGGCAGCTTAATTGACCATCCGTGTGCGTCACCATGGTCCATGTGATGTGCCAGGGGTCAAGAGCAATCAGCATAAATGCGGAGAACGCCGGAATGATACCCAGTAACCGAATGGAGAGGATGAACGCGAGGACCAGGAGGATGATGTTTTCCAGCAGCATCAGCCGCCTGCCGGTGATGAGCAACTGATGCGCATCAATGTTATTGGACTGGAGAAAATGGTTGAAGTTCACCATACCCTTGAAATTGGGCGCATCCAGATCTTTGTATTGAGGGGCCTCAATTAAGAATGCTGCCGTGTTGATCCACATGGTAGTGACAGCCGGGTCAACATTCTGCCTGGTGTTGATCAAGTTACCATTGCTGAGCGCATGATAAAAATTCCCCGAGCGCATCATCCACCAGCGCTCATCGTTCATCACGTACTGATCCAATGCCGTACCGCGGGTAATGTAGATCGTCACCACCAGTAAAAGGATCCATACGAGGTGATGCTTTTTTACCCACTCCAAAATCTTTGTCATCCCATCCTCATTCATATCCGGTAACCAGTATAACAATTATAGATACTTACGCCCTATTTGAACCGCCGTTTTTCAATAATCAGGGGGCAATTTTTATATAATTGGATTATCCAGCTAATTGTTCCGCTATACTGGAATTGGTTTTATTACAAAAACCCGCCGCCCAATATTTCCTGGCCTATCCAGAAACCAGCACGATTATTCTCTGACCGGATTTGACCAAACAGGAGAAAAGAATGAATTCTCTTCAGGAAAACATGCAGGAATTTCGAACATTGCTTGGCAAAGGGGTTGTGCAAAAAGCCTACCTGGGTTTGATGCAGTACATGATGGCCCTGCGCACCACTTTTGAGAAAAAATATCCGGCGCACTCTGTCACCGGTCTCTACCAGGGATACATGGACATGACTTACTTCAGCATCACTCCCAAAACCCTGCAGGACCACAAGCTGAAGATAGCCCTCGTTTTCAATTATGAGGCATTCCGCTTTGAGGTCTGGCTGGCGGCCTTCAACAAGCAAGTGCAAACCCGGTACTGGACCCTGATCAAGGAAAGTGGATGGAATCGGTACCCGGTCGTGCCATCCACCAAGGGGTATGATGCCATCATTGAGCACCCACTGGTTGACAACCCGGATTTTGGAAACCCGGACGCCCTCACCGCAGCAATTGATGCGGGGGTACTGACTTTCACCAAAGACATCGAAACCTTTTTGTTGGATCGCGAGAATTAAATCAGTTGTGTTAATGAAATTACACTGAAAGGAATACCCGATGGAAAACGATTCGCATCTTTACATCTTATGGACTACAGATAACCCCATCACGGCGCAGGACATGGTTTTCATGTATGGCGGTAACAGCCTGCTCAAAGGCTGGTGGGACAAGGTCACCATCATAATCTGGGGAGCATCCGTTGAATTGGTCAGTGCTGACGCTACCATCCGCGAAAAGATTCAGGAACTCATTTCCATGGGAGTGGAATTCACTGCCTGCAAGCGCTGTGCTGATAACCTGGGTGCGACCGCGCTCCTGGAAAGCCAGGGAATCGAGATCCGTTATTGGGGAGAGAGCCTCACCGGGTTGTTGCGCTCAGGCGCGAGGCTGTTGACGGTGTAATTTAAGTCCGGGTCAACGAGAACCGGTCAGGACTCTGATAATTCGTGGCCCGGGCGGGAATCGCTATACCCGTATTGTGCTATATTGATAGGTGGATTTCGAAATTAACTATCCTTCAATTGAACAAAAGGAGAAGACATGAACCATATAGATGGTACTTTCAAGAGTGATCGCGGTATTGACATTTACTACCAGGGTTGGGCGCCTGAAGGGGACGTGAAGGCGGTATTGTTCCTGGTGCACGGGTTGGGTGAGTATGTTGGCCGCTACACCAACCTGGTCAACTACTTTGTCCCGCGAGGTTACGCCATCTACGGCGTGGATCACGTTGGTCACGGAAAATCCGGGGGTGAGCGGGAGATGTTGGTGCGCTTCGAGGATTTCACCGAAACCTTGAAGGTCTTTTACAAAATGGTCACCGCCTGGCAGCCCGGAAAACCGGTCGTCATTTACGGTCACAGCATGGGTGGACTGATCACAAGCTTCCACCTGCTTGATGACCAGGAAAAATTCAAAGCTGCGGTGATCTCGGCAGCGGGCGTCAAGGTGCCTGATAATGTCTCCGGTACGACTGTCTTGCTTGGTAAGATACTTTCCACCCTTGCGCCCAAGGCGGGGATCCTGGCCCTGGATACCTCGTTCCTCTCACACGACAAATCCGTTGTCGATACTTACAACGCTGACCCGCTCGTCTTCCACGGCAAAACACCCGCCCGGCTGGCAGCGGAGATGCTGCGTGCCATGACCACCGTCAGCAAAGATGCAGCCAGGATCACCCTCCCTGTTTTCATCCTGCACGGTAGCGGAGACAAGATCGTTGACCCGGCTGCTTCAGAAATGTTATTCGAAAAAGTTGGCTCAAAGGATAAGACGCTCAGGATCTACGAAGGGCTCTTCCATGAGGTCCACAACGAACCGGAACACGATAAGATGTTCAAGGATGTGGAAGACTGGCTGGCAACCCATATTTAGCCGCCACCTTAACCGATTTTAACCCACGTTGACATTAGGAAGCAAACATCATGATCCTGAAAGAATTATTCGGGCGAAGCGGTCATCTTAGTTCCCGTATCCTGTTGGGAGCAGCCGCGTTTTGGGATGTCTCCCAATCTGAAGCGGATAAAGCCATTGAGTTGGCCTTTTCCTATGGTGTGAACCACATTGATGTAGCGGCAAGTTATGGGGACGCAGAATTGCGCGTGGGAGATTGGATTGGCAGGCATGGAGCACCATCCTTCCTGGCAACCAAGATCTGGGAACGGACTTATTCCAAAGCCAGGGAGGAAATCCAGCGCTCGCTCGACCGCCTGCAGGTTGACCACGTGGACCTGCTGCAGTTGCACAACCTGGTTGATCCACAGGAATGGGAGCTGGCACTGGGACCTGGCGGTGCGCTGGAAGCTGCCATCCGCGCCAAGGAGGAAGGTTTGATTCGCTTCATTGGCGTTACGGGGCACGGGGTTAGCACACCGCGCATGCACCGCCAGTCGCTGGAGCGTTTTGACTTTGACTCGGTCCTGTTCCCTTTCAGCTTCCTGATGGCGCAGAACAAGCGCTACCTGGCCGATGCCACTGAGTTGATCGAATACTGCCGCACGCACAACATAGCTGTGCAGGCTATTAAGACATTAGTGCAGCGCCCGTGGGGAGAAGACAAACAGACGCGCACAACATGGTACCGCCCGCTTGAGGACCAGCTGGCGATGGACGCTGCAATACACTGGGTGATGGCAAAGCCCGGTATATTCCTAAACTCGGCCGGGGACGTGAATCTGCTGCCGCGCTTACTTGACGCCGCGGACAGGTATATACATGCCCCGGCGGATGAGGACATCCGGGACTTGATTACCGCTCTGGACATGCGACCACTTTTCACCTAAGGAACCCTGCGAATGGCTGTCCGCTTTGGCATCCTCGGTTTGGGGCATATATCCACACGGTTTGCTTCCGTACTTAACACGCTGGAAAACGTTGAGTTGGCTGCTGTAGCTTCACGCGACCTGGTACGCAGCATCAATTTCGCCCAGGAGTATGGCGCGAAGCGCGCCTGTCGTGATTACCTTGAATTGATCGAAGACCCGGATGTGGAGATCGTCTATATCGGGCTCACCACCAACCTGCATTACGAGACAACCAGACTGTGCCTGGAACATCACAAAGCTGTGCTGTGCGAAAAACCGCTGGTCACTACCCGTGCGCAAGCCGAGGAACTGGCAGCCCTGGCTGAGAAAAATCACACCCTGCTCATGGAAGCCATGTGGACGCGCTGCCTGCCGGCCTTTCAGCAAGCCAGAAAATGGGTCAAAGCGGGCAGGATCAGCCAGGTAAAGCTTATCACAGCGAATTTTTGCTTCAATAGTCCTTACAATCCCGTCGACCGTTTATATGATCCTCAACAGGCTGGAGGCAGCCTGTTCGATGTGGGGGTGTATCCGCTGGATTTTGCCAGTGGAATTCTGGATGAATATCCACAGCAGGTTCACGGCCTGGCGCGCCTCACCCCTAACGGTGTGGATGCTGCCGCCAGCCTTTCTTTGAACTTTCCAAGCGGCGCCCTGGCCAGCCTCAACTGCGCGATGGACGTGCAGGCCGGGGAGGAAGCTGTAATCTACGGCTCTACAGGCCGTGTCTCCCTGGAAAATTGTTATGGTGCAAAAACCTGCACATTGTATGATCAAAACGAAGACCCGGTCGAGTATTTTAAGGATCCTGAACCGGATGGTTTTGCCCACCAGATCCGCCACGTTGCAGACCTCTTCAGGCGCGGAGAGTTGCAAAGTGAACTCATCCCCTGGCGGGATACTATCCAATGTGCGGGGACCTTCGACCTGTTGCGCAAGCAATGGGGATTGATCTGAAAGGAGAAAGTGATACCTGTGAAATTTGATATGATCGGGATCTTTGTGCAGGACATTCACCGGATTGTGGATTTCTATCACAACATTCTTGGGATTGATATCGAGTGGGATGGACAGGGACCTTACGCGGAATTCAAGCACCAAGTCATCCGCTTTTCCATGTACGAACGGAAGATGCTGCCGGGTTTACTTGGCAAAGCGCCGGATTTTCCGCGGGATCTGAACGGGACATTCGAACTGGCCATCAACGTGGGAGACCCGGGAGAAGTGGATAGGGTGTACAACAGCATCATTGATGGCGGAGGAAAACCTGTCTATCCGCCGCGTGATGAGCCGTGGAAGATGCGCTCAGCCATGATCTCCGACCCGGAGGGCAACCTCATAGAGATTGCCTCGGACTTCTGGGATTAGTTTCAAATTATCATTGGGACTGATACATATTTATGTATAATATAGATAATATTTATCTGTATTATTTCTGCCTTTATGGAGTGACGAGTGGAGCCAATATTTCTGATCGTTGGTCCCCCAGCAGTAGGCAAAAGCACCACAAGCCACGCACTGGCTACCCGTTTTACCAGGAGCGTCCACATCCCGGTGGATGACCTGCGCGAGATGGTGGTATCCGGTTTGCTGCTACCAGCCCCTGAGTGGAGCGACGAACTAACCCAACAAGTCAGCCTCGCCCGTGCCAGCGCAGTGCAAATGGCTGTTAATTACCGAAATGCCGGTTTCACGGTGGTCATCGATGACTTTTGGGATGAGGATCACCTGGAAGATTACCAGGCTTTGTTCAGTTACCCGCACACGCACAAGATCGTCCTGTTCCCCGATCAGGAGGTTGCTCATCAGCGCAACCTGCAACGCGCAGGAGAAGACCCCGCCCGTGGGTACATCGACGAAGGTATCCGCATTGTTTACGAGCGACTGCTGGAGGTTGCCCCGCGCCTTTCAAAGGAAGGTTGGGTGGTTGTCGATAGTTCCTCTATGGAAGTTGAAAACGCGGTGGATTCAATCCTTGAGCGCACAGGGTACAAAGAATCGAGAATGCATTAGTGCTGTGATATATCTTATCCTGCCCGGTCACCCAAGCCGGCAAGGGCAATTCTAATTTTCTGTGCCATGTAATCCATCTGTCTGAGGCTGGTTCGCTGATCAATCACCAGGGTGAGCGTACGGCTGGCCATGTCCACCGCCTGCTCATCACCGTTCAGGCGCGGATCACCCGGGATCGCATCCCAATGAATCGTCAACCCGATGCCGGCTTCACCCAAAGCGTTGAACAACCCGTCCCGCAATTCACGCGGGATATAGACTGGCAACCCCATGGGCATCACCTCCGGCGGTAGAACGGGGAATACCGGGGTTATCGCCGGGATCTCCTCAATCAGTGACAACAGGTACTGGTAATTCCTGCGCCGCACTTGCCGGATTCCCGCCCAATCCAGGTGTTCAATTTCCCATCTTTCCTGTTCATCACCGGTCACGACGAGGTCAGACTCGTAATAACTCTCTGCGAGCTGGTACAACCGCACCAGCTCATCGTGGTCACCTCTCGCGTGGAACAGGTAATCGGCCAGACGCGAGCGGTATTCCCTGATGGTGGGCAGGCGCCGGTTAGGCGTTCCGCGGTATTTTTCAATATAAGGAGTCACATCGAACGGAGTGATCAGGTATCCACCGTCGTAAGGGCACAGCTTTCGCAGGCTGTTGAACGTGAAATCCCCGATGGGTGTTTCAACAAAGCCTGCCTGGGCATTGTCCTCGATGAGCAGTACACCTCTTTGGTGGAGGTTTTCCAGGACCGCCTGTGTTTCCGCTGAATGGAAGAAGCCAAAATAATTAATGAAGTAAACGGCGCGGTGGTGCCCGGACTTTGACGCCAGGCTTTCCAGGTCAATGGAGAAGTCGGGACGAACCCGGTAGTAGTCACAAGCCAGTCCGCAACTTTCCAGCGTGTTCACAATTGTGGGGCACAGGTAAGCAGGCAGCAACACGCGACCGATACCGTGGGAGAGCAGGTATTCGCTGATGACGATCAGGCAGGCTTTTCCCCCATTCAGAAAAGTCATTCCCCCGGTGGAAATAGCTGGTACATCCACCCGCCACCTGGCATCATAAAAGAATTCGCCGCCAACGATCATGGACAGAACTTCACGAATGGGTCTCGGATCATTGTTTATATGCCAGCAACACCCGTTGACGCGCAAAGCCGTGGTCCACGATGGGTTCCAGGTAGGTTTTGCCCGGCACGAATCCCAACTTGCGGGCAACTTCATCCGGCATTTCCCACGGGGCATGGATGTACGCATCCGGTACACTCTCGAGCTCGGGTACCCAGCGACGCACATACGCACCGTGCGGATCAAACTTCAATCCCTGCAAGACAGGATTGAACACCCGGAAATAAGGCGCGGCGTCCGTGCCTGTGCCGGCGGACCACTGCCAGCCGCCATTGTTCGCCGCCGGGTCTCCATCCACCAGGTGCTGCATGAAGAACTTTTCCCCCCGGCGCCAGTCAATCAGCAGGTCCTTGGTGAGGAATGAAGCCGTGATCATGCGTGCGCGGTTGTGCATCCAACCTGTAGCCAGCATCTGGCGCATGGCCGCGTCCACCACCGGGTAGCCGGTACGTCCAGCCGACCACTCCTGAAAATCCTCTTCGGTATTCAGCCAGGGGATGTTTCTCATGTTGGCGCGGAAGGCTGTTTTGCGCACGAACGGGAAGTGTAAAAGCACAGCCACGTAAAATTCACGCCAGATCAACTCATTCAGCCAGGTCTCCGCTCCCCGGCGTGAGTTGGCATTCACAGCCTGGGCTTCCGCCCTGCGGGCAGCATCCAATGCCTGCCTGGCAGAGAGCATGCCGAAGCGCAGATAGGGCGAAAGCCCGGAAGTGCCTTCCAGGTCCATGCGGTTGCGGGCCTCAGCGTAGCTGCTGATCCCGTCGGCCGTGAACCTGTTCAGCAAACTATGTGCGGTTTTCTCCCCGGCAGGAAAAAGAACGGAGGTGCTGTTGAGGGGGATGGTCTCGCTCTTGAGCCCTGTTGGAGTTGAAATGTGCTCCGGGGCGAGCAGCAGCTTACCCATCACAGGCTGGTCCTTCCAGGCCTTGCTGAAGGGAGTGAAAATCGTGTAGGGAGTTCCATCCGCCTTGACCACCGCATCAGGCGCGTGCACGGTGAGCCCCGGCAACAGGTGCAGTGGCAGCGATTGTGCCACGGCATCATCACGCTTGCGGGCATAGGGGGAATAATCCTTCTCTGCGTAAATACCCGCGGCTTGCAATTCCTCCATGAGTTCAGACAGCACGTGGAGCGGGTTACCACTGCGCAGGATGAGACTGCTGCCACGCTTACGCAGATCCTCGTCCAGTGCCCTCAACCCGGCAAAGAGAAAAGCCAGCCTTTTTTCGCTGCTGTACTCCGATTGCAGCAGGGCGGGGTCGAGTATGAACAGCGGGATTACCTGCTCCGCAGCATTTATCGCTCTGGACAAGGCCTGGTTGTCAGCCAGTCGTATATCCCGCCTGATCCACCAGATATTGATGTTCGTATCGTTTGTTGGCATGCAATTAATATACTTCATTCCTAAAAAATAATGTTCATGGAGAATAGGGGATGTAGAAGGCAGGTTGATGACCTGTTGGATAACTCGCTGTCCTCGGCACAGGTATTTGTGCAATAATGATTTCAAGAGACTCACTCCGATAGGAGGAAGAATGAATATCATTCTTAATAGCGCCAAGAAAAAATACTCCCTGTCCACACGAATATTGGTACTGGTGTTGTGCGCAGGCATATTCCTGTTCCTCATCCCTTACACGCTCCTGCGTCCTCTTCCGCGCCTGGATGCCATGCTGGGCATTCCAAGCCTGTTCCTCGGGATCGGAAATTACATTCTTGGCGGAATCCTGATGGTCATTGGCGCGGTTTTTGCCTGGTGGTCCATCCTGGCCGAGGTGATCAGGGCTGACGGTACCCCGCTGCCCGTGATGCCCACCCAGACCCTGCTGGTGGATGGACCCTTCAAATACTGCCGCAATCCGATGATTTTCGGCACGTTCCTGGCCTACCTGGGCGTGTCTGTCATCGCCGGTTCGGTCAGCGCCGCGATAGCAGTACTGATCTTCACCGCGCTGATCCTGTTGTACATCAAGAAGATAGAAGAGAAGGAACTGGCTGCGCGCTTCGGCCAACCCTACCTGGATTACAAAGCATGCACACCATTTATCATCCCAAATATATTCAAGAAATAAATCGTTCTAAAGGGATGCTGTTTTTATTCCTGGCAAATATTAAGATAATCACACAAGGTTTAGGAGAAAGCAAAGATGGACCGCAAAAATTCCACAACCAACGTTGATGACTATATCTCCGCCTTCCCGGAGGGTACCCGGCAATTGTTGGAATTGCTGCGAAAAACCATCCGCGACGCTGCCCCAGGGGCGACCGAAAAGATCAGCTACCAGATGCCGACCTTTTTTCTCAACGGCAACCTGGTGCATTTTGCTGCGCAAAAGACTCACATCGGGTTTTACCCCGCACCCAGCGGCATCGAGTTTGCCAAAGACAAACTGACCGGTTACGAGTACAGCAAGGGTGCCATTCGCTTCCCGTTCAACCAGCCCCTGCCCCTGGAGTTGATCAGCAGCATCGTCAGGTTCAGGGTGCAGGAAAACACCTCAAAACCCAATAAGATGTAAGTTTCTTATGGGCATTTTCAAGTTACTAGAACTTATAAATTAGAACCTGGGAACGATACCCAGCCGTTGGGTTTCTTCTTTTAATTGCGCGCGGAAGTCCGGGTGGGCAATGCGGATCAACGCCTCCGCACGGTCGCGAAAACACAAACCCTTGAGATCCGCCACGCCGTACTCGGTCACGACAGTATCCACGTCCTGGCAGGGAATGGTCACTTCGGCTCCAGGTGTGAGCATTGGCAGGATCGTGGACACCTGCCCTTCCTTTGCCGTGGAACGCAGCGCGATGATGCCGCGTCCCTGGTCGGATAACTGCGCCCCGCGGTGGGTATCCAGCTGCCCTCCGGTGCCCGAGAAGTGCCTGTGCCCCACGGATTGAGAGCACACCTGCCCGATGACGTCTACCTGCAGCGCCGTGTTGACGCTGACCATGCGGTAGTTCTGGCCGATGATATAAGGATCGTTCACCAGGCGTCCCTGGTACAACTCAACCAGCGGGTTGCGGTTTATGAATTTATAAAGTTTGTTTGTTCCCAGGGCAAAGGTTCCCACCATCTTGCCCGGCCATAGGGTTTTCCTGCGGTTGGTGATGACGCCGGCTTGAAAAAGGTCCACCATGCCATCCGTGAACATCTCAGTGTGCACCCCAATGTCCTTGTGGTTCATCAGGCAGGGCGCAATAGCGTTGGGAATTCCGCCAATCCCCAGCTGGATGGTGGAACCATCTGCGATCAGGTCTGCGATGTAGCCGCCTATGGTCTCATCCTCGGCTGACGGGACGACCGGCGGGAGCTGCGGGAGGGGAACGTGATTTTCAACCAGGTAACCCACGTCGGAAATGTGAACCAGGGTATCGCCATGAGTCCATGGTCGGTTCTCGTTGATCTCCAGCACCACCAGGTCAGCTGCTTCCAGCATTTGTTTTTCAATGATGAGTCCGAGCGAAAGAGAAAGGTTCCCGTTCTCATCCGGTGGAGTGGCTGTGCCAAAAAACACATCCAGCCGGTCATTGAGAGCTTTCAATTTCCGGGTGGCAGCCACGTGCAGGTTGCTGGGCACGTACGAAACCCTGCCCTGTTCGTGTGCCAGCCGGTCGGCGTTCCCATAGAAGAGGCTTTCGATGAAGACATGCCCGTCCATACCGGGATTAAGGATGAAGTCATAATTGCGCAGGGGGAGACAGAGGAGGATGCGCACGTCCTCCAGGCGCTGCGCCTGTTCACCCAATTCAGTCATCAACCCCGGGGGCTCAGAACCGGCCATGGCGATGCCCAGCACCTGGTGAGATCTCAGGAACCCCACAGCATCGGGGATGCTCACCAGCTTTTGTTGGTATTCTGCAGTAGATCTCATAACCCTCCGGTACCGGTCCTGATCACTCGAAATAAGAGATTCATTTATGATTATTATGACACACGCTGACAAGTTTTAATGTAAAGACCTTTTTTTGCTGGCAGTTGCACTCTCTCGAGTGGGAATCAAGGCCAACCATCGGCTGCAGTCATTCATATTGCCAGTATTTAATACTTGACTTTTTGACTTTTCTTTTTCTCCTTTTCATCCTATAATAAGGTTACGTTTGTCTTCTGCTGCTCAAAAAAGGAAAGAAAAGGAGAAAAATATGGGTATTTTTTCAAACATCCTCGAAAAATTAGGAATCGGGAAAAAAGAGGAACCCAAAGCCAAGGTTGAGATTCCAAGAACATCAGCAAAGGTTGAAATTCCACGCACCGGCACCAAGCCGACCGCTGCAACCAATCTGCCAAAGACACAGGTTGGAATGCCTCACACTGTTGTTGGTAATGTAATCCCCTCAACCGTAGTCCCGGCCGCTGTTGAAATCCCTGTTGTGGACGTCATGTCCAAATTGGAAAAACTGGCAAAAGAAAACCCCCAGGAGTTGAACTGGAAGACCTCGATTGTTGACCTGCTGAAATTGCTCGGCATTGACAGCAGCCGCGAGGCCCGCAATGAACTGGCTGTTGAACTTGGATGCCCTGAAGAGAAGATGAAAGACTCTGCTCAGATGAACATGTGGCTCCACAAGACCGTAATCAAGAAAATCGCCGAAAACGGCGGCAATATTCCAAAGAGCATGCTCGACTAGTTATACCAAGAAGGCAAACAGGTTCTGGCAACATCTACAATATCCGGGTGAGCGCTGCAAGTAGCAAGATCCCAGATTACAAAGAAAACCGACATGACCAATCCACTTGATTGACATGCCACAAAAATTGATCGCAGCAGAATAGAACTGAACGGGAGAGGCACATCAAACCCCCTCCCGTTTGCATATAATATGGGCAACGTGGAGACGATGATGATACCTATTGCGGATTTCAAGAAAATACTCGCCTTTCAACAGGAAATCATTGAGGAACAGACGGATGGGCTAACCCAGGAGGACACACTCATCCAGCCCCAGCCCGGCGGAAATTGCATGAACTGGGTACTTGGCCATTTGCTGGACAATCTGGTGATTATCCTGGAATCCATGGGAGGCACCGCTCCGACTAATTTGCAGGGACTAAAGCGGTACGAGCGAGGTTCAGAGCCAGTAAAAGGACAGGCTGATGATGTGCTGGATATTGCGTATCTCCTGGAAGGGTTGAAGACCGTTCACCAGACTGTTCAGGAAAAGCTGGACCTGATGACCGAGGCTGATTTCACCAGGGAAGTGCCGCATTGGGATGAGGCGGCTCCGCTTGGCTGGCGCGTTTTCTTCCTCCAGTTTCACCACACCTACCACGTCGGCCAGCTTGAGTTGTTGCGAAACCTGGCAGGACGGACGGAGAAGGTCATTTGATACCCGAACCTGAATTCATTATCTTTGAGATCCTGGCGATCCTTGTTTTTATTGCCTGCGCCTGGCACGCCTCGCGGCAGGGCAAAACCAGGATGATGGAATTGTTTGTCAGCCTGGTTTACGGCGTTTTCCTGGAATGGATGACGATGCAGCAGATTGCTGCTTACCATTATGGGCGCTTCTTCATTATGTTTGACGGCGCTCCACTCTGCATCGGTCTGGGATGGGCGATCATCATCTACAGTTCGATGGAATTTGTGAACAACCTGCGCATGCCGGACTTCGGCCGGCCGTTCCTGGTGGGGCTTTTGGCTTTGAACATCGATGCCGGCATGGACGCGGTTGCCATCCGCCTGGGATTCTGGAACTGGGTGATCCCGCTCGACATGCAATGGTTCGGGGTGCCCTATGGCAACTTCTGGGCCTGGTTCATCGTGGTAGCTTCGTTCAGCGGATTCCTGTACTGGTTCAGGGGATTAAAATGGCACACCTCACCCCGTTTTTTCAAACGCTGGGGTTACCCGGTCCTCTCGCTCATCGCGTCGATCGCCGTCCTTGCCTTCTCCAACTGGTTCTTTGTGAGCCTGTTTGGCAGATCGGATTTCGGCAGTACCATGGCCATGCTGGTGCTGCTGCTGGTGGGCTTCACGGTCATCTACCTATCCCGACCGGAATTGATCCCAAGCAAGTGCCTGGATTGGGTGGTGCTTTCCGTCCCGCTGATATTTCACCTCTTCTTTGTGATCCTTGGTTTTATGAAGGGGTATTTCATCGAGATCCCGTTATTGGCCGTGGTGGGCGTGTTAATGCTGGTCTCAGGAGTTGGGTTGCACCTTTACCCCTGGTTTATCGGCCGCGGTAAAGTTCAAGGAACGGGTGTGTAAGCAATGAGTGATGACCGTTACAGCAGTCAGATTGAGGCTATACGGCAGACGCGCGAAAAGCGCATGACCGCCAGCCCGGTCAACTGGTTCACCCTGGCGGGGCTCTTTCCGTTGCGTGAAGGCGGGAACAGGTTTGGTAGTGATCCGGTGAACGACGTTTCGTTTGAGTTATTCCCATACGATCAATGCGGCAGCTTCTTCGTAAACAACGACTCAATTCTTTTGTTACCTTCTCCAGGAATTCCGCTACAAGTCAACGGCAAAGTTCCAGCCGGGTTGCCGCTGCGCACCGACGTGGATGGCCAACCGGACATGATCGAGGTTGGCAGGTTGAGCATTCGCGTGATTAAGAGGGGAGGACGTTTGTTCCTCAGGGTATGGGATCGCGAGGCTGAGATCATGAAGACCTTCCCCGGCCTGCGTTATTACCCGGTAAACCCCGCGTTTTGTCTGGAAACCATTTACGTGCCTTACGAGACTCCTAAGATCATCAGCATTACTGACGCAATCGGGACAATTCAGGAAAGCCGGTTTCCCGGAGAAGCACAATTCGCGCTAAATGGAGTGGAATGCCGGCTGATGGCGCAGGAGGACGAAGACGGGCTGCTGTTCAACTTCACAGACCTCACGCGCGAAGACAGCACCTATCCCGGCGGCAGGTACCTGGAAACCCCTGTGCCGGTAGGGCAACGACTGGTGCTGGATTTCAATTTGGCGGTGAACTGGCCTTGCGCGTACACATCCTTTGCCACCTGCCCCTTCCCTCCGCCTGAAAACCGCCTGCCGGTGAGGGTTGAAGCCGGGGAAAAACGGTTTCATTGATCCATTGGCAAATCACTAAGCGCGAAAGTTCTTAACAGGGTCTAGAGTTGGACAAAAATCGAAGCATTGTATTCCCTCCATGTCGCTGTTACAATATGGCTCTTGAAAGGCAGTCATAGAGGATTGAAGTGACAGTAAACCCGGAAGACGAATCTCCCAGGATGACATTCCTGAGCCATATCACAGAGTTCCGCAAACGCCTGCTGGTGGCCGTGGGGGCACTGGTGGTGACAACCATTGCCAGTTTCGCCTTCAGCCAGACCCTGGCGGAACTCCTGGCAAAACCCATCGGCGGTCTTGAAGCCATGAAGGCCATTGAGGTCACTGAAAACGTGACTGCCTTCATGAAGATTTCGCTATTGAGCGGCGTGGTTCTGGCCCTGCCGGTCGTCCTTTACGAAATTCTGGCTTTTGTCATGCCTGGTCTCACCGAAGGAGAGCGAAAGTGGATCTGGTTTGCCATCCCTGCCGCTACCATCCTGTTCCTCTCCGGGGTCGCGTTTGCTTACTTTGTCATGCTGCCTGCTGCGCTGCCGTTCCTACTGAGTTTCATGGGAATCGAAACATTACCCCGGCCTGGCAATTACTTCAACTTCGTATTGAACCTGATGTTCTGGGTGGGGGCTGCCTTTGAACTACCCCTCGTGGTATTCGTCCTGGCACGCCTCGGCGTGCTCACCGCCAAACAATTGATCAAGCAATGGCGCATTGCCCTGGTACTCATCGCGGTGTTGTCTGCGCTGATCACCCCCACACCGGATCCGGTCAACATGGGGCTGATGATGCTGCCCTTGTTCATCCTCTACATGCTCAGCATCGCTTTTGCCTCGATCGGACAAAAGATACGTAAAAAGAACATTGAGGGAACGGAACCAGAAAAACCTGAAGAAAAACATGTTGAAAAACCTGCAGAAAAAGCAGTAAAGACGGAACCTGTCACAAGAGTTACCGGTGCACAATCCTCCATGCCTGTACCCATACCACCGCCACACCCGGCAGACAGCACGGAGCCGGAACCAGCGGAGGACAAAAATGAAGATGAAACCCCTCCTGAAAAAGGGTAGTAAAATTGAGGTTCAAATAAAGGAGTAAAAAATGCCATTCAAATTAGGTGTTCCTGAACTGATCATCATCCTGGTTATCGTCATCCTCTTATTCGGTGTTGGCCGTGTCACCAAGATCGGCGGCGAGATCGGCGGAGCCATCCGTTCTTTCCGCAAGGGTGTTAAAGGTGATGAAGAAGAGGCCAACAAGGAAGAAACCAAGGAAGAGAAATAATCCCCTGGTGCCTCTCATAATCGCCAACAACCCTTAACCAAGATGAAATTTTTTAACCTCGGTGTTTCCGAGATCCTTTTCATTATCATCATTGCCCTGATCCTTTTTGGTCCGGGCAACATGATAAAAACCGCCAAGGAAGCCGGTACGTTCATCCGCAAGGTTACCAAATCTCCTTACTGGAAGGAGGTTTGGGCTACCAAACGGGAAATTGACGAACTGCCCAAGATGCTGCGCAAGGAAGCCAACCTGGATGAGACCATCAAGGATCTCAACAAGGAAAGCGCTTCCATCTCCAGCACCCTGGCTGCCTCCATGTCGGAACTGATCAAGGAAGTGAACCAACCGGTGACTAAATTGGAGACCGAGGTAAAAACCGCGTTGCAAGAAGCAGAAACAATAGGGAACATCGAAACGCCAAAAGATAACCCTGACCCGTCTGTTGAGTCTGATGAATTGAAAGCAAGCTGAAACAAAATCCCCCGCGAGGGGATTTTCATTTAATAACTATCTCGGGCGGGGAAAAAAGGTTGTTTGGTATAATTCCCTTTCAATAATTTCACATCCTGCGCCTGCTTAAATCCTATTATTGGTATGTGCGCCGGGAAAATCCTTAATGGAGCTCAATTGAAAGCGGAAAACTCTCAATCTACATCAACACCTCCAAAAAAATCGCCGTTCAGAATCAACAAATTCATGATCGGCGGATTATTGTTGTTTGCGGCGGTAATCGTGTTGGTGATCACCAGCATCCAGGGTAACGCGCAATATTACCTCACTGTTGACGAATTGAACGCCGGAAAGGCGGGCAACCAGGCAAACGTACGGGTTTCAGGGGTTGTGCTGGGTGACACCATATCCTATGACCAGCAGAACCTGAAGCTTGCCTTCACTGTGGCCAACATCCCCGGCGACAACAAGGAAATCGAAGCGCTGGGCGGACTTGCACAGGTGTTACACGATGCCACCCTCAACCCCACTAGTTCCCAACTCTCTGTGGTCTACTACGGTGTCATGCCGGACCTCCTCAAGAATGAAGCCCAGGCAATCATGACCGGAAAAATGGGGGCAGACGGGGTGTTTTACGCAGACGAACTGCTGCTCAAGTGCCCATCACGCTACGAAGACTCAATACCAGAGCAGGCGCAGGAATGAGCTCGATCATCGGTGTGGGTGTCCTTGTCATCACGTTTGTGATCACCATAAACGCAGTGGTCACCGGCATCTTGGCGGCCAGGAGCAAATCTCAAGCCACGCTGGAATCTGCGCGGCGTGCAGCGTTGGTGACCTTTCCCCTGCTCACCATTGTCATGGGAACGCTGCTTTTCCTGCTGCTCAGCGGCCGCTTCGAATACACCTACGTGTATCAAACCACCGACCTGAACATGCCCCTGTACCTGAAGATCACCGCCCTGTGGGGAGGACAGGAAGGATCACTGCTTTTCTGGTGCTGGCTGCTTTCCGGTTTCGCCTTCATCGCGCTCGTTCGCCCCTGGAAGCGCGACCGCGACCTGATGCCCTGGGTGATCGTGGTGACCATGTTCACCCTGTTCTTTTTCGTTTTGCTTGTGCTGTTCTTCGAAAACCCGTTCAACCGGTACTACCTCAATTTTTCGGGCGAGGTGGTGATGTCCCTGTTCCCCCCGCCTGCTACGCTGCCGGCTGATCCTGCGAACGGCGCGGGCATGAACCCCCTGTTGAGGCATTTTGGCATGGTAGTGCATCCGCCCATGCTCTACCTCGGATTCGTTGGTTTGGTGATCCCGTTCGCCTATGCCATCTCCTCGCTCATCAACGGCCGCACGGACGATCACTGGATCAGAGCCACTCGCAAATGGTCGCTTGTGGCCTGGTTGTTCCTTTCCGCCGGGCTGGTGCTGGGCAGCCGCTGGGCATATGACGTGCTTGGCTGGGGTGGCTACTGGGGCTGGGACCCGGTTGAGATATCAGCGCTCATGCCCTGGCTGACCGGGACGGCATATTTACACTCCATGATGATGCAGGAGAAGCGCGGTCTCTTCAAGCATTGGAATATCGCGCTCATCATCCTCACCTTTTGCCTGGTCATTTTGGGCACTTTCCTCACCCGTTCTGGATTGTTGTCCTCTGTTCATGCCTTCTCGCAATCCGCCCTGGGGCCGGCGTTCTTCATCTTCATTACTGTGGTTTTCCTCGCATCGCTGGTGCTGTTACTCTACCGCTGGTCCAGCCTGGGGAGCGAATACCAGATCCAATCCTTCTTCTCGCGCGAGAGCCTCTTCCTGTTCAACAACCTGTTGTTCCTGGCCATTTTCCTCATCTGCCTGACGGGTGTGCTCTTCCCCATCTTCTCTGAGTTGTTCACCGGGCAGCAAGTGACCGTTGGACCTCCGTTTTACAAGAGTTCGACCGGCCCGCTTTTCGGGCTGCTATTCCTGTTGATGGGTATTGTGCCGCTTTCTGTATGGGGCACCTCCACCGCCAGGCGCTTGAGCCGGGAACTCTGGAAACCCGCGCTGGCTTCACTGATGTTCCCCATCGCAGCGCTTGTTTTTGGGGTCTCCAAATGGACCGGAGTGCTGGCCATCTGGTTGGTCGGACTGGTCATCTTCGTCACAGTCTTTGATTACGCCCGGTCTGTCAAAGTAAGTGCGGAAAACAACCACGAATCCAGGTGGAAGGCCTTTAACCGCCTCACCAGCCGCAACCGGCGGCGCTACGGCGGTTACATCATTCACATTGGAGTGGTACTGATGGGGTTGGGTATCATCGGCATTGAATTCTTCCAGACCGAAACCCAGGCCACCATCAAACCTGGAGAAACCCTTGAATTCGCTGGATACCAGCTCACCTACAACGGTCTCGAGGTGGAGGAGAATGTCCAGGGCCGGGAGGTTGCGCAGGCTTTTGTGCGAGTAGCGCGCGGTACCCGCGACCTGGGAGAGATCATCCCCAGGCATGACTATTATTATGAACAGCAGCAGTCGGTCACAATCCCGGGGCTGCGCAGCACGCTCAAAGATGACCTTTACATGATCCTGGTGGATTGGATGCCCATCAGTTCAGATGGCGCAACCTTCAAGATATTC
Source organism: uncultured Anaerolinea sp. (assembly GCA_964454565.1). GTDB lineage: Bacteria > Chloroflexota > Anaerolineae > Anaerolineales > Anaerolineaceae > UBA6107. The sequence continues at coordinate 104,619 of CAYVTF010000004.1, forward strand.
CATAACCCACTGGTGACCTGGTTGTGGATCGGCTCCGTGGTGCTTTTACTTGGAACGGTTGTGGCTCTCTGGCCTGACCGGGAGAAAAAAGGCGTTGTGGAGCGATCAAAGGAAGCAGCATGAGATCCACAAGAAATGTCCTCTTTTTCCTTATTGCGTCTGCATTGCTGATGGGCACTCCACAATCCATCTACGCACAGGATGAAACCCCGATCACCGATGATGAGGTCAACGCGATTGCGCAGGACCTTTATTGCCCGGTATGTGAGAACGTGCCGCTGGATGTGTGCCCCACGCAGGCATGCGCCCTGTGGCGCGATCTGATACGCGAGAAACTCGAACTCGGCTGGAGCAAGCAGGAAATAAAGGTGTTCTTCGCCGAGCAGTACGGTGATAAGGTGCTTTCTGTACCTCAATTGAAGGGGTTTAATTGGATCATGTACATCCTCCCGCCGTTGATCCTCGCCGGTGGAGCGCTGCTGACCTTCAACCTGGTGCGGAAATCAAAAAGAAAGCAAGAGAGAACTCACTCCAAAGATCAGCCGCTGCAGCCTGCCAATAACAATACGCTGATGGAAGAAATCGAGAAAGACCTGAAGGAAGGGCTTTAGGCATGGAACAAGAGAACTCACTTCACCCGACGGAGAAGAAACGTTTCCCCCTCTGGATTGCGATCATCGCGGTTGCTGTGGTGGTCGGCCTCCTGGCTGTCCTTGCACTGGCGATGCGTAACTCAGCCAACAAAAGCCTTGAACCGGGTCAAAAGATCCCGGATTTCACCATCACCTCCTACACCGGGGAGACCTACCGAAAGTCGGACCTTGCAGGAAAGGTGATCCTGGTCAATTTCTGGTCTTCGTGGTGCGCCTCCTGCGATGAAGAAGGGGAAGCCCTCGAGCAGGTCTGGAAAGAAGTGAAAGATTCCGGGGACGTGGTCTTTATCGGTGTCAATTACGTGGATACAGAAAAAGAAGCTCTTGCCTTCCTGGAGCAATACAACGTCACCTACCCAAATGGACCAGACCTGGGATCGAGAATCTCCACCATGTTCAAAGTGGAAGCGGTGCCGGAAACCTACATTATCGGCAGAGATGGCAACCTGGCAGGCATCATGATCGGTCCGTTTCTCACACCGGAAGACGTCCACGCCCTGCTTGACCCTATAGTGGCACAATAATAGAGGGTAGTCATGATCTATGTTTCATTAGCAATCGTTTTGGCAATACTTGCGGGTGTCATCCTGTTCATCACCCGGCCCTTCTTTGGCGCCGAAGACGAAGAGGAATTCCCGGGCGACATACCGGGGGAAGAAGTGGATAATGAAGATTACCAGGCAATCCTTAAGCGCATCCGCGAACTGGATTTTGACCATCAACTGGGGAAAGTAAGCTCTGAGGACTACTCTTCTCTGCGCGACGAATTGAAACACGCCGCAGCGGAGTGCCTGCAGCGCGTACGCGAGGTTTCTTTAATAGAAGACGGGAAAGCAAAGTAAGGGGCGTTCTCCCCTTAGCCCATTTCGGGGTGGCGAATCAGTCATGATCGAAGCGATTAACCTGGTCAAGAACTTTGGCAACCGCCGTGTGCTGCGTGGATTGACCCTATCCGCCAGCCCCGGGGAAATTGTTGCCATCATCGGCATGAACGGCGCCGGCAAGTCCACGTTAATGCGCATCCTTTGCACCCTCTCCCTCCAGGATGCCGGCAAGGTCCAATTCAACGGGTTATCTGTAAAAGAGCAACCGGCTGAAGTCCGTCGCCAGATCGGGGTGGTGCTGCATTCACCAATGCTTTATGGCAACCTTACCGGTGAGGAAAACCTGCGCTTCTTCTGCCGACTGTTTGACCTGCAGGATGCCGCTGACCGCATTGAATACGTTCTGGCCGCGGTCAACCTGGGGCAGCGCAGACGCGACCTGGTGCGCACTTATTCCCGGGGCATGCAGCAACGCCTTTCAATTGCCAGGGCTTTGCTCCATAATCCGCGCTTTTTGCTGATGGACGAGCCTTACACCGGCCTGGATCAGACCTCGGCAGAGGGGCTTGACCTGCTGCTCAAGGGCTATGCCACCGGCGGGGGCACCGTACTGCTGGCCACGCACGACCTGGGGCGCATTCCCGGGATTGCCAGCCGTGTGGACATGCTGCACCAGGGAAAGATTGCCAATTCGGCCTCGATGCACGAACTCTCTCCCGAACTGCTGGCGGAGCGCTACCGTGAGGTAACTGAAGTAAAACCGGTCAACTCTTCAGGCGGGCAGCCATGAAACACTTTGTCAACATGGTTCTGGCTATTTTCTGGAAAGACCTGCTCGCTGAACGGCGTACGCGCGAGATACTGGGGGCCATGCTGGTTTTTGCCCTGGTCATCATTCTCATCTTTGTGTTCGCCTTCGACCTGTCAGTTGAAATGAGGCGCAACGCTGCGGCGGGGGTGATTTGGGTGACGTTGTGTTTCGCCGGAACCATCAGCCTCAATCGCTCCATCTCTGTTGAAAAGGACCGCGAGGGGATGGATGGTTTGCTGCTTGCCCCGGTAGACCGCACTGCCATCTATATCGGCAAAGCGCTGGTCAACTGGGTCTACATGCTGATCACCGCTGTCATCATCATCCCGGTGTACTCGCTGTTCAACAATGTTAATTTGATATCCGCAGCCTTTGCGGGAGTGGTGGTGCTGGGGTCATTGGGATACATCCTCACCGGTACCCTGCTCTCCACCCTCTCCATCCAGTTGCGCACGCGCGATATGCTGCTGCCCATCCTGCTTTTCCCCGTGCTCATCCCGCTACTGCTCGCGGCTGTGCGCGCTTCGACGATCCTGCTGCAGGGCGGTGCGCCAGCGGAACTATCCACGTGGTTGCTCCTGCTGGCCGGGTACGATTTGCTCTTCCTGGCGGTGGTTGTGCTGGTCTTTGACAAAATTTTAGAGGAATAAGAATTATGCGTTGGAAAGAAAGAACACCCCGTTCATTGATCCTGGTAAACATCCTGGCAGCGCTGGCGCTAGCTGCCGCGCTTGTCCTTGCCTTGTGGTATGCCCCGCTTGAAAAAGAAATGGGACTGGTGCAAAAGGTCTTCTACTTTCACGTAGCTGCCACGTGGACAGGCATGCTCGGTTTCCTGCTGGCCACAGTGGCAGCCGTCGTTTACTTGAAAAACGGTGACATGAAATGGGACGCCGCCGGGCTGGCCGGGGTGGAGATTGGCATGGTTTTCATGGCGCTGGGAATCATCTCCGGCTCCATCTGGGCCAGGCCGGTTTGGAACACCTGGTGGACCTGGGACCCGCGGTTGACGACCACTCTCATCATGGAATTGATCTATGCCGCTTACCTGCTGCTGCGCAACGGAGTGGATGAACCGTCAAGGCGAGCCAGGTTCGCAGCCATTTATGCCATTGTGGGCTTTATCAGCGTGCCGCTCACCTTTCTTTCCATCCGCATCTTCCGCACCATCCATCCGGTGATCGTGGGCGGCTCCGCAGGGTCTACGGGGGCGTTTGCAATGACCGACCGCATGCTGGTGACGTTCATCTCCAGCCTGGCGGCTTTCACCGTGCTTTTCATCGCCCTCTTTTGGAACCGGTACCGCCTGGGGAGAATGAAACAGGAATTGGATGATAAGAAACTGATGCTGGAAAGCGAGTGAGAAGTATGACACCCGATACATCCGCCTACATGATCGCTGGATTTAGCGTAATACTGGTGGGAATTCTAATCTATGTAATATCACTCATCGTGAGAACCAGGACAGTTACGCAACAGATTACCATGCTTGAGAAGGATGAAGAGTAAGAAGCATAAGCCATTAAAATTGGTAATCTTAAGGAATTCGACGGATTCTTTAGATGTGTTCAGAGAGATAACACAGACATTTGCAAAGAGTAATATTTGACCGAATCTTTCGAGAAGGGTATCATTGACCATATTGCACATCAATCCAACCCAAACCTGGTGAAAAAGAGGAATTTGATGCTGAAAATAATATCTGACAGTACCTGCGACGTACCGGATGACCTGTTAAAACAGTACGACATCGGCATTATCTCCCACTTGATCATTTGGGGCAATGAACAATTTCGCGACCGGGTGGACATGCAAGCCGTTGACTTCTACGAACGGCTGGTAAAAGACCCGGTGTATCCTTCCTCCTCGCAGGCAAGCGTCATGGATTTCAAACAGGTTTACGAGAAAGCCCAGGCTGAGGGTGCCACGGAGATCATCATGCTCACGGTCAGCAGCGCCATGAGCGGTGCTTACCAGATGGCACAGGAAGCTGCCAAACTGGTGTCGATCCCGGTATTTCCAGTGGATGGCAAATCACCCACCATGAGCCTTGGCTGGCAGGTGTTGGCCGCTGCCCGCGCGCGGGATGCCGGCATGAAAACGCCGCAAATACTGGAAATGCTTGAAGACCTCAAGAAGAAAATGGTTCAGTACGTCTACATGGAATCGCTGGAATACCTGCAAAAAGGCGGCCGCATTGGCAACGCGGTTTCATGGGTGGGCAGCTTACTCAAGATCCGGCCGCTGGTGGCCATCAATCACCACACCGGGCTGGTGGAACCGGTCAGCCTGGCGCGTACACGCAAGGGCGGAATCGACCTGCTATACAACAAGTTCTTCAATCACTTCAAACATTCAAAGAACCTGCACGTGGCTGTACTGCATGGGAACGTTCTGGAAGATGCGCAAGCGCTGGCAAAGCGCATCACCGAGGAATTTCACCCGGTGGAGCTGATCATCAACATGACCGGACCCGTCCTCGGCATCAACACCGGACCGGCTGCCCTGGCCCTGGCCGGCTACGCAGAGGACTAACCCTTCGCTATTCCTAAAAACTAAGTTCAGACCACGATGATCATCGTGGTCTGATTTTTACCACTTCAGTTGCCTCAATACCAGTTTGAGGATTACTTTTTCTTCGTCGGTTGGGATCACCAGGATCTTGGTCGGCGAACCCTCCCTGTTGACAAAACTCTCGCTGGTAACATCAGCTAACCTGTTCCGATCCGGGTCGAGTTGCACCCCAAGGGTCTCCTCTCCGTTGCACACTCTTTCCCTCAGTTTCCAGCTTCCGATGCCAACATCATCTGTAAAGACGATGGCATCCGCGCCTGCCAACAGCCAGGTGTAGGCGCCCAGGTAAAACTTCAACCGGTTGGCATACACATCGTAAGCAAGCCGGCAATCCTCGTTTCCAGCCTCGGCTGCTTCGATCACCTCCGCCAGGTTGGAGGAGAATCCGCTCAACCCGATCAGCCCGGACTCATTGTTGAGCACCCGGCTCACCTCCGCAGCTGTGAATCCCTGGCGCACCAGTTCCAGCACCACTTCACCATCGATATCGCCGCAGCGCGTGGACATTACCAACCCGGCGAGCGGGGAAAACCCCATCGAGGTCTCAACTGAATGGCCATCACGAAAAGCGGTCACGCTTGAACCACCCGTGCCCAGGTGACACAGGATCAGTTTTACCTGGTCAATGGGCTTGGCGAGCATCTGTGCCGCGCGCAGGCTGACGTGCTCGCAGGAAAGCCCGTGGAACCCGAACTTGCGCAAGCCACGCTTCTCAGCCAGCTCACGCGGGATGGCATAAGTCCGCGCTTCCAGGGGTAATTTCGCATGAAATGCGGTGTCAAAAACAGCGTACTGCGGGATGCCGGGGAGACGCTCCAGGCACACTTCGATCACGCTCATCGAATTCGGGTTGTGAATGGGTGCCAGGGGCAGGCAGCGGCGCAGGTTCTCCAATGAACTGTCGTTCACCAGTGCGGTCTCACTGAAAAGGTCGCCGCCATGCACGAAGCGATGCCCGATCGCGTCTATCTGAATACCCTCGTGAGACAATATCGACAGCACCTCGCCGCCTGCGGCAGCATGGCTGGGAAGGTCGCAGGATTTGGACTTGAGCGTGCCGTTCACGCGCCAATCGATCAGGGGAGTTCCTTTCGTTTGAGTGACCACGTTGCGCGCCTTGCCGGAAGCAATTACCAGCGGCTCAACACCCGTCTGGACCCGATACACCTTAAACCCAAGAGAGGAACTACCGCAGTTGATGATGAGGATGTTCATGGTTTCTCCGTTTGCGATTATTGTTTCAATGTTCCATTGTAGTGCAATGCAACAAGCCTGTCAGGTTATGTTATTATGGATTTAAGCATGATAACCATCAGGGAATTGGAGAAACGTTTTTCCTTTCTCAAGGAGGACCTGCTCAGCACCCTCCTCGAAATTCACAACGTCGTGGCTGAAATTGCCCCTGACGCATCCCTTGATATGGTCCGTGACTCGCTCGTGTATTTTTCCGGTACCCGGGGTGGACACGTGAGCGCGGGCATCTGCATCGCGACCCCCAAACCGGATCATGTCCGCCTGGGGTTCATCCACGGCGCATACCTCCCTGACCCGCTGCACCTGCTGGAAGGGAAAACCTTTCCCATGCGTTTCATGCGGATCCGCTCCTTTGACACCGCCCCATGGGACGAGATCCGCCAGCTCATCCTGGCACACAGCCAGCTGGATCTTCACAATTTACCTTCATTGCCGCCTTCTTTACGATAACCTGATTGTTTAGTAACCCCGGAAAATTAACAGGGGTTTATGAATATGAAGGTTGTATCAAACGGAGGATGCCATGAATGTTTCTGAGAAATTTATCCGCGAGTTGCTTTCTTCGGCAGGGATCAATATCAACGGCAGTAATGCCTGGGATATTCAGGTGCATGATCCTGCTTTCTATGACCGGTTGGTCCGTGATGGCACGTTAGGTCTTGGAGAATCCTACATGGATGGGTGGTGGGATTGCGAATCCATTGACCAGTTGATTTCCAGGGCTCTCCTCGCCCGTCTGGACATTCGGATCCAAAAGGAAAGCCGCTTCCTCTTCCAGGCACTATTCGCCAGGGCATTCAACCGTCAATCCACATCCAGGGCATACGAGGTTGGTATCAGGCATTATGACCTTGGAAATGACCTCTATTCGGCCATGCTCGATAAGCGCATGGCCTATACCTGCGGTTACTGGCATACCGCTCGAAATCTGGATGATGCACAGGAAGCCAAGCTGGACCTGGTTTGTCGGAAGATAGGCGCCAGGCCGGGAATGAGCATCCTGGAACTTGGCTGCGGGTGGGGTAGTTTTGCTAAATTTGCCGCTGAGAAATACGGGGTTTCTGTTTTGGGTGTGACGGTTTCAAAGGAACAGGTTGCGCTGGGCATGGAAATGTGTAAAGGCCTTCCAGTAGAGCTGCGCTTGCAGGATTATCGCAGTGTCCAGGGTAAATTCGACGCTGTCATCTCGATTGGTGTGATGGAACACGTGGGATATAAGAATTACCGCACGTACATGGAGGTAGTTGACCGCTGCATGAAAGAGGATGGCATAGCGTTGCTCCATACAATCGGTAGCAATAAAACCATTACCACTGGTGAACCCTGGACGGACAAGTACATCTTTCCTAATGGGGTGCTCCCCTCCATCCAGCAAATCGGCCGAGCCATGGAAAAGTTGTTTGTGATGGAGGATTGGCATAACATTGGTCCACATTACGACCCCACGTTGATGGCCTGGCACGCCAATTTTGAAAAAGTCTGGCCTAACCTGCGTGAAAAATACGGGGACAGATTTTACCGGATGTGGCGTTACTACTTGTTGACCAGTGCGGGAGGGTTTAGAGCCAGGCATCAACAACTCTGGCAGATCGTGTTCACCCGGCAGGGTACTCGCCAGCCTGACTGCCGCATGAGTTGAGCGACGTGAAGAACGCAGAAGTAATCATTGTTGGAGGAGGACCAGCCGGCGCATCCTGCGCCTGGCAGCTTGGCCTGGCAGGAATGGACTATCTCTTGCTCGACAAGTCTGACTTTCCTCGTCCAAAAACCTGCGCTGGATGGGTCACTCCGCGTGTCTTCATCTCGCTGGGAATCACTCCGCAGGAGTATCCTTATTCGCTCGCTCACTTCACCGGTTTTGAAATCAAATTCAAGAACCTGCCACTTCACATAAAGACTGACCAGTATGCCATCCGGCGAATGGAATTCGATCAATGGCTTCTTGGGCATGCCGCTACTACCCCAATTCATCACGAGGTGCGTTCCATCATTTATGAAAACGATCGCTATATCATCGATGGTCAGTTCACCTGCCGCTTCCTGGTGGGTGCCGGGGGAACACACTGCCCGGTGCGCAAAACGTTCTTCCTGCATGGTTCGCATGCCCCCCGGAGCACACTTATTGCAGCAATGGAGGAGGAGTTCAAGTGGGAATACCACGATGACCGCTGCCATCTATGGTTTATGCAGAACGGACTACCCGGATACGCGTGGTACGTTCCAAAGCCGGGCGGCATGCTCAACGTGGGCATCGGAGGCAGTGTTGCCGGACTCAAAAAACAGCATAAAACACTGGTGCAACACTGGCAATTCCTGATCCGGAATCTGGATAAAAGTGGATTGGTCCGTGGACACGATTTCCATCCCTCAGGATATTCGTACTATCTGCGCGCAGGGAAATCCACTGGACAAACAAGCAACGCTTTTCTTACCGGAGATGCGCTTGGGCTGGCCACCCTCGACATGGGTGAAGGCATTGGACCGACAATTGAGAGCGGCAAGCGTGTGGCCTGGTCCATCATCCATGACGAGCCTTATTCTTTATCAGGCATCAGCCGGTACTCCTTCCCGTCGTTAATAGGCTTGAGGAATTGACCTCATCATTGTCCTTTGCAACCCCAACCACTTCCGGTATACTCAGGGGACGATGAGCAAAGTCATCCCCACCAGCGAACGCATCACAAAAGCCCGTGCACTCATTCAAAAAGCACGCGACCTGCCCGTCCCCGACAACTCAGGATGGATGGATTTTACCTACGCAGCCAACGTGAAAGATATCCTGCGCCAGGCACACGACCTGGTCAAGTTCGTACAATTCATGCCCAATGCCGCTCCAGAAGTAAAAAAGGAAGTGGCTGAGCTGGTTGCTGAAATTGCCAGTGCTGAACGGCAAATCTTGCACAGATCATTTCCACACGAGGTTTAAAATGCCCGCAAATAAATCACAAGTAACTCAGCGCAGAAAACAGATTAAAAAGCGCAGAAATAAAGACTCACAGACACCGCTCCTTCTGGGAATACTGATCATCGCGGTGATTGCCGTGGTGGCAGGGGTGCTGATCAACAACAACCAGAAAAAAGCGAAAGCAGCTGAAGTAATTCCAACTGCAGCAACCATGTCCAATCCCGGGCAGTATGACGCAGCGCCACCCATGACCATCGACCCTGAGAAGCAGTACCTGGCAACGGTCAAAATGGCCAATGGAGGCGAGTTTGTGATCGAGCTTTATCCCAAACAGGCTCCCATCACCGTGAACAGCTTCGTCTTCCTGGCACGGGAGGGATACTTCAACGGGGTGACCTTCCACCGCGTGTTGGAGGGGTTCATGGCGCAAACAGGCGATCCCACCGGAACCGGCTATGGCGGACCGGGTTATGAATTTGTCAATGAAGACAGCGAGCTGACCTTTGACAAGGCCGGCGTGGTGGCCATGGCAAATGCCGGGCGCGACACCAACGGCAGCCAGTTCTTCATCACCTTTGGACCCACACAACAACTGAACGGGGACTACACCATTTTTGGCCAGGTAATCAGCGGCATGGACGTGGTCAATGGCATCACCAGGCGCGACCCGCTGCAAAACCCGGATTTCACCGGGGATGTGATCGAAAGTATCACCATCACGGAGTAATGAAACCCTCCACAACAACACAAAACCTGTAGAAATTAAATTCCTGCAGGTTTTTTCTTTCTCTCTTGATACTGCCTTGTCTCTTCCCGCCCTTGATATAATGCAACCTATGTCCGCCAACATTTGGATCACCAGCGCCATTGTGCTGCTTACCTTTGCCGGCATCGCAATCGGCAGGTATCCCATCATCAAGTCCAACCGCACCACGATCGCCCTGATGGGCGTCGCCCTTCTGCTGGTCTTTGGACAGGTCTCTTTTGCGGACCTGCCCGGGTACATTGATTTCAACACCATCATTTTGCTCTTCAGTATGATGATCCTCAACGCCAACCTGAAACTGGCAGGTTTTTTCTCACTGGCCAGCCGCTGGCTGGAGCAACACTCCCGTTCTCCGCGCACCTTTCTGGCGCTTGAGGTGCTGCTGGTGGGGATTTTGGCCGCATTGTTTCTCAACGATACCGTGTGCCTGATGTTCGCACCTTTCCTGATCACATTGATGGATTCCCTCAAGCGCAACCCCATTCCATACCTTATCGCCCTGGCCACCGCGTCAAACGTGGGCTCAACCGCCACCCTCACCGGCAACCCGCAGAACATGATCGTGGGTATCGCCTCAGGCATCCCTTACGCCGAGTTCACCCTGGCACTGTTACCGGTGGCGCTGCTGGGACTGGGAGTGATCTGGTTGGTATTGGTGAAGATGTTCCCCTTTGAATTCAAAAAGGGGCGGTTTGGCGTCACTGAGGTAAAAACTGAGGAACAGATCTCAAAACCGCTGCTAACCAAAACCATTGTTATCACTGGCGGTTTGTTGATCGCCTTCCTGGCTGGTGCACCTATTGCCATGGCGGCTTTCCTGGCGGCCAGCCTGCTGCTCATCACGCGCAGGCATCAACCGCAAACGGTGTTTGCGGAGTTCGATTGGAGCCTGCTGGTGTTCTTCTCCGCCCTGTTCATCGTCAGCGGAGCGCTTGAAACCAGCGGCGTGACCCGTTCGCTGGTACCCCTGGAAAGCATCTCGAAAGGTGCCAACATATGGAATCTCAGCCTGGTCACGGCAGGGTTGAGCAACCTGGTGTCTAACGTGCCGGCGGTGCTGCTGCTCAAGCCGGTGGTAGCGGCCATGCAGGAAGCGCGCGTTGGCTGGCTGACGCTGGCATCAGCCTCCACGCTGGCAGGCAACCTCACCCTGCTCGGGTCGGTGGCAAACCTGATCGTGGCGGAGACTGCTGCCCGTTACCGGGTTGACTTAAGTTTTTGGGAGTACCTGAAACCAGGAGTGATCATCACCATTCTCACGCTGACCATCAACACATTGTGGTTGTACCTCATTTCCTAGCCTTGTAAAAAGGCTTCGCCCAACCGGATAACTTCCGTGATATCCCCGGGGTCTTGAATCCGTCCATCCTTCAGTTTGATCTCCATACCGCGAGTAGACACGCGAATTACTGGTTTTTCCTTTAGCTTCCAGGTTAACAAAGCGTTCTCCACCTCAAAAGTGAGCACGTCTTCGGCAGTGCTTGTGCTGGCTGCCCACACGGAAAACCGTTCCCGCAGCGCCGACCTGCCCACTTCCACCTCGGTCAATCCCGCGGCTTCCCCGGCCTCGTCACCCAGCATGACCTTCAGAGCCTGCTGGAGCATGAAGTTGCCCAATCCGCCCAGGTTAACCGACGGCAACTTGGGACCGATGAGTACCATGCCAGCTGGAGAAGTGCGGCGGTCGCTAACCCACCGGTTGCTGTAGCTCACTTCAGACGCCCCGCTTTGCGAGGAGACCCCGCTGCTGGTTGCCAGGCTTTCAAAGAACCAGCCATCACCCTGCAACACAAATCCGTCCTGGCGGGTGGAGTTGACCTTCTGATAGGTCCAGCCCTGCCGGGCTGCGAGTTGCTGGATCAACGCGTCACGTTGCTTTTTTTGCCGGTTGACCAGGAAAAAGATCACGCCAATCACCACCGCCGTTAAAACAATCACGATGATCGAAACCAGGTATTCACCCATGATAACCTCCCGGAAAGGACAATCGAATCAAGATAGATGAAATAATTATAGGGATTTTTCATCTTCGTGGTTGATTTCAAAACAACTCTTCGAGTGGCTTTGAACCCCCGATTTCTCCATGATCTGGTATTGTCCAGTGCGTTCACTCATATCTTCTTCTCAAAGCGGTCGTCCGTGTTTTGTTGATTACCGAAATTCGGTAATTAATACTGTTGTGATGGTATGATTTATATTCTTTATTCGCGCAAGGCAGGACGCCATGTTCAACCTGAACCTGAAAAAAATTATCCATGAATTCCCGCGCCGTTTCTGGATGGTTGTGGGTGTATCCTTCATCGACCACGTGGGCGGCACCATGCTCTGGCCGTTCTTTTCGTTGTACATCACCCAAAAATTCGATGTGGGTATGACCCAGGCCGGGATTGTTCTCGGAATTTTCTCCATCTCCGGGTTGGTGGGGCAAATGATCGGAGGGGCGCTGACCGATAAATTCGGCCGGCGCAAGCTTATCATCTTTGGGCTGATCTTCAGCGCCGTCAGCACGCTCACGCTCGGTTTTATCAACAATTTTTCTGTCCTCATTCCGCTGGCATTTGTGATCGGGTTACTCTCGGATATCGCCGGACCGGCGCACCAGGCCATGATCGGCGACATCCTCCCTGAACACCAGCGCCAGGAGGGCTTTGGCATCATGCGCGTAGTGGGCAACCTGGCTTGGATCATCGGACCGGTCATTGGCGGTTTCGTGGCTGGCAAATCCTTCCTGGCATTGTTCATCGCTGACGCGGTCATCAGCTGCATCGTCGCCTACCTTTTCTACCTTCTCATCCCGGAGACCAAACCGGAAAGGAAACCCGACCAAAAACCCGAAAGCCTCTTCGCCACTTTCACCGGCTACGGCCAGGTATTAAAGAACTACGCTTTCATGGCTTTCCTGGTGGCTGGCATGCTGATGGGAATCGTCTATCAACAAATGTACAACTCATTATCGGTGTACATGCGCGACGTGCATGGCCTTGACCCGCAAGGCTATGGATTCCTGCTGACCGCCAGCGCCATCGTGGTCATCCTGTTCCAATTCAGCATGACGCGCTGGATCAAAAAGAAACCCGCTTTCAGCATGATGGCCCTGGGCACGCTTTTCTACATGGCCGGGTTCGGCATGATGGGCTTTATCCCCACCGGTCAATACTGGCTTTTCGTGCTGGCAGTGGTCATCATCACGGTGGGTGAAATGATCGTGGTTCCCACCAGCCAGACCCTGGCGACCAATTTCGCGCCGGAGGAGATGCGCGGGCGGTACATGGGCGTTTTCGGCATGACCTGGGCATTGCCCGCCACCATCGGCCCGGCTGCTGCCGGACTGATCATCGACAATTACAACCCCAACCTGTTGTGGTACATTGGCGGCATCCTGTGTTTCGTTTCCGCGGCTGCCTATTACGGATTGCACCTCAAGATCGGCCACCAGGACCGCTTTCAGCCAGCCCCGGAGGAGATCCCGGGCATGGTTGCCGGGTAATACCGAATCAGGTAACCCGTAAAAATTTCGCCTATGACAAACCGCCATTATCCGCTGGATTTCCGTTCCCTCTACGATGGCTTTCACAGCCCCATCACATTGGTGGATTGCGGAAAGTTTTGCGCACCGCACAACCCAGATGGCAAACCTTTCTGCTGCGATATCTGCAGCGCAGTCCCGGTGGCGTACCGCCAGGAGTGGGAATACCTGCAGCCCAATACCAGTTTGTGGCATAAGTGGCGGGGAGACGAATGTGCCCGCGAAGCTGTCGACCCGGCGGGGTTGCTTGCCCAAACGCCTGAACACCTGCTTTTACTGGCCTGCAAGGGTCCGGCGTTCTGCGAACGTGAAAACCGCGCCATCAGCTGCAGGCAGTTCCCCTTCTTCCCGTACATCACCTCCGATTTCCGTTTTATCGGGCTCACCTACGACTGGGAATTTGTCAACAAGTGCTGGGTGTTGAGCCACCTGGACCAGGTGAGCAAGGGATATTTGCAGGAGTTTATTTCCACCTTCGACCAGCTCTTCTCGGCAATGCTCGAAGACCTGGATGCCTACACAACCCTATCGGAGGAAACGCGAGAACACTACGCCAAGCTCAAGCGGCGTTTCCCGGTCCTGCACCGCAACGGCAACTGGTACCTGGTGAGCCCCGTCAATGAGACGATGAGAAAGATCTCACCGGCTTCACTGCCCCGTTTCCAACCTTATTCAATTCAATAGTCCGGTCAACTTTTACCTGTTGCAATTGCATCCGGCAACAGGTATGATAAATATATTGATATTAGTGTCAGGAGGCACCCGATGAAAAAGATTGTTCTGTTCATAATTACCCTTGTACTCGTCTTAAGCCTGACGGCTTGTAATCTGCCCATCGGACAAACAGGCAGCAATGAAGCATCTGTGCAGACACAGGTGGCGCTGAACGTGGCATTGACCCAGGTGGCTGCCACCTTGACCGCCCTGGTACCGGTCTCCACCCTCACCCCTGTTCCCCCAACGGATGCACCCCCCACGCTGACCCCGACCATCACCCTCACGCTGGAACCTTCGTTCACCCCGACCCTTGAAGGTGTGTGGCTCACTCTCAATGAAAACACCAACTGCCGTGTTGGACAGGGACAGGCCTTTGCCCTGGTAACCACCATCAAGGAAGGCGACATGGTGGAAGCCATCGCCCGCAACCCGGACAATGATTACTTCTACATCAAGAACCCGCACTCGGGGAGCGGTTACTGCTGGATGTGGGGCAGGTTTGCCACGCTGACCGGCAACATCAGCACCCTGCCAGTGTTCACCCCCATGCCCACGCCTACGGTGGCTTCGCCTACTCCATCTGCGAATTTTGAACTTTCTTATGTCGGCATCACGGAGTGCGGGGGTCAATGGGCAGTAACCGTGAAGATAGTCAACACCGGATCCATTACCTGGGAGTCAGTGCAGGTGGTCGTCAAGGATCGCACCACGGACACCACCCGAACGCATACCCTGGATTCATTCAGGAAATATAACGGTTGTGATGTGGGCGTGACCCAAAACGATCTCACCCCGGGTGAAGGCGGCCAGGTGACGACTGTGCCCGGATATTTCAACTACAACCTGAATGGGCACGATCTGAAGATCACGGTGACAGTTTACGCCAAGAACGGACTGACCGGGACATCAGCATCCGAAAGCATGAACGTAACTCCGTAAGTCTTGAGGGTTATAATTGTTCCTCAAAGGAGTTGCCATGCAGAAGAAACCATTACTGATCCTCAGCCTGATCGCCGTGCTTATCCTTGCCGCCTGCGGTAAGCAAGCCACGCCTACAGCCGCCCCAACTACTGCCCCCACCACCGTGGAGCAGGAGAATGAGTTCCGTACCCTGGTGGCCGGAACGCTCACAGCGGTGGCAACACTGACCACACCCACGGCCATCATGACTCCCACCCAATTCATGACGGAAACCAGCGTCCCAACGGCCTTGCCCCCGACTGTCATGCCAACCGTTGAGATCGTCACCATCACCCTCGCCGAGAACGTCAACTGCCGCAAGGGACCCGGTACTTACTGGGGTATCCTCACCGGGTTAAGGACGGGATCGGTTGTGCAGGTGTGGGGTGTGGACCCGACCGGTACCTATTACTACGTGCAAAATCCCGACAAGCCGGAAAGTGGCTGCTGGATGTGGGGCGCTTCAAGCATAGTCGCGGGGAATCTGCAAATCCTGCCAGTGTACACTCCCCAGCCGACTCCCTGGCCAACCCGTACCCCCACCCCTGTTCCGCAACCCTTCATCGTCAACTTTGTGGGGTTGACCCAGTGCGGTAGTGGCAAGGCCGCCAACTTCAAGATCAGCAATACCGGCAGGGTGAAGTTGGAGTCAGTCAGAATTGACAACAAGGTGGCAGGGGACGACACGGTGTTCACCCACGTCAGCGATATGTTCACACAATGGAGCAATGGGTCTGTTTACCAGAGCAGCAAGGAGTTGCTGGTAAACGAGGAGGCTATCGTTTCCACCTGTCAACCGGGCGGGTTTCCTTACGATCCATCAGGCAAGAAAATCAAAACCGAGATCAGGGTTTGTTCTTTGAACGGTATGGGCGGAACCTGCTACAGGCAGGAATTCTTCTTTGTGCCGTAAGCAATAAATGCCCAAAAACGTCCGGGATGACCCCGGACGTTTGTTTTTTAATCAGCGTGTGTTTTGATACGGTTGAACTGGGTCTCATACAGGTTTGCGTAAACTCCCTGCCGCTGCACCAGTTCATCGTGCGTGCCCTGTTCCACGATCCTGCCACGGTCGAGCACCAGGATCAGGTCGGCAGCCAGGATGGTGCTCAGGCGGTGAGCGATGACGATGCTGGTGCGCTTTTGCATCACTTTCTTGAGGGCGTCCTGGATGAGCGATTCGGATTCACTATCGAGGCTGCTGGTGGCTTCGTCCAGCACCAGGATGCGCGGATCCTTGAGGATCACCCGTGCCAGGGCAATGCGCTGTTTCTCGCCGCCGCTCAGGCGGTACCCGCGTTCGCCCACGATGGTATCGTACCCATCCGGCAGCTCACTAATGAAAGCATGGATGTTGGCAGCACGGCAGGCTTCCTCCAATTCCTCCTGGGTGGCGTTCAACCGTGAGTACTGCAGGTTGGTGCGGATGGTATCGTGAAACAGGTAGGTCTCCTGGGTGACCATGCCGATCTGCTCGGAGAGTGACTCAAGGGTAACGTCCCTCAGGTCGTGCCCGTCGATCAGGATCCTTCCCGAAGAGGGGTCGTACAGGCGCGGGATGAGATAAGTGAGCGTGGTTTTACCGGCACCACTGGGACCCACCAGTGCCACCAGTTTGCCGGGATCCACGCAGAAACTTACCTCCTCAAGGGCATTACCGCGCGCCTGTGAATGTGAAGCCTCAGCCGGCTCAGGTTCTCCTTCAGAAAGTACGGTGGAAATGCTATCCATGCTGCCGTAGCGGTGTACATTACTGAGGAAGTTCTCATCACCAGCCTGGTAGGCGAAGGTCACGTGTTCAAAGGTGAGTTCCCCTCTGACCTCATTTAATTTAATTGCGCCGGGTTTTTCATCAAGTTCCACAGGCAGGTCGATCACCTCAAAGACCCGTTCAAAACTGACCATCGAGGACGCAAAATCCACCGGGGCGTTGGCCAACCCCTGCATGGCGCCGTACAGGGAACCCAGGTAGGAGCCAAAAGCCACGATGGTACCGATGGTGAAAAAACCAATGATCACGTAATATCCCCCCAGTCCATAGACCAGCGCCGTGCCGATGGCTGAAAGGAAACCAATGATCAGCATGAAAATTGAGCCGGTGTATGTGCGCTGCACGCCCTGGTCTCTCACCTGTGTCGCCCGTTTGCCAAAGCGATCCACCTCAAGACCTTGCCGGCCAAAGAGTTTCACCAGCAAAGCACCCCCAATGTTCAGGGTTTCGTTCATCATCGCGTTCATCGAGGCGTTTGCCTCGAGCTGTTTGCGTACAATATCGCGCAGGCGGTTGCTTAGCTTACGGATGGCTAACACGAACAGAGGGATCACCAGAATGCTGATCAGGGTGAGGCGCCACTCCAGCGCGAACATGATTGCCAGCAGTGCCACTGCCTGGAAGAAATGAGAAATGATACTCACTGCCGTGTTAGTCACGGCATTCTGCGCCCCTACCACGTCGTTGTTCAAGCGGCTCATCAACTCACCCACTTTGGTGTTGGTGAAGAAGCGCAGCGACATGCGCTGCAGGCCGGAATATAGCGCCAGACGCAGGTCATAGATCACCCCTTCGCCAACCACCGCGTTGAGCCTGCGTTGCAGCACGTGAAGAATGCCCAGTAGCGCGGGGAGGAACAGCAGCGCCACCGCCAACAAAACGAGTTTTCTAATGTCACCGTCCGGGATGGCGCGATCGATCATCTCACGAAAGATCAACGGGGTGAGCAACGAAAGCCCTGAACTCCCCAGGATCAACAGCAAAATGAGAACCAGTTTGAACTGATACGGTTTCGCGTATCCTAAAACACGTTTGATCAGCGGCCAGGTGATCTCCGGTTTTTCATCAGCTGTGTTGGCCAGTCTTCTTAATCCATGCATCATCATCGTCCATTTCGTTTTTTTGTTTGTATCTTTAGTCTAGAGGATAAAGAACGATTGGTCAAGTTGCCCTGACCAACCGCCTGGTTTTTAAAAACAATGCCGGTAACTACATTTCCCATCTTTACTTTTTCTGATGGATTCAGGATAACCTCTTACCTGTAATCAATTGTGAAGATTTGGTATTGAAAGGGAGCAAATTCGAGAAGAATCTGTATAATAGGGAGTATTGGAAATCACATGACTTATCAACTGATGATCATCGATTTTGACGGAACCCTGGCGGACACCATGCCTTTTATGCTCAGCGTGTCCGATCAGCTTGCCGACCGACATCACCTACCGCACCTGGATAAGGCAAACCTGCCTTTCCTCAAAGGATTGAATCCGGCGAAGTTTATGCGGCTTCACAAAATACCGCTCTGGAAGATTCCCGTCCTGGCGGGTGAAATTCAAGCCATGATGTTCGAGAATATCGACCAGATCAGCCTGTTTGAGGGGATGGACCTGGTCATGCGCGAGCTTTCTCAAAGAGGGGTTAAGATCGCGGTTGTCTCTTCTAACGCCTTGAAGAATGTGAAAAAGGTGCTGGGCGAGGAGCTCTCTGCCCTCGTTTCACAGTTTGAGTGCGGGGTGTCCATGTTTGGCAAGGCGGAGAAACTGGCAAGGGTGTTGAAAACCCTGGACACTCCCGCCGGGAAGGCTCTCAGCCTTGGGGATGAGATCCGCGACATTGAGGCGGCAAAAAGAGCTGGCATTCCCTGCGCGGCCGTCACCTGGGGATTTTCACTGCGTGCGGTGCTGGAAAAATACCAGCCGGACCACATCATCGATGCAGTCGACCAAATCCCTGAATTCTTCTAATTCTTTCTCAACAAAACAACTGAAAATGTCAGCCCTGGAAAAGATCGGATTCTACCTTCAAGACCGCAGCGAAGTGGCCAACCAAAACCTGGCCCGCGAACTGGTGGAGAATGATGATGCGGCGGGGGTGCAGGAGATTGCAGAGAACTTGTGGAATAAAAAGAATGCCATTCGGGCAGACTGCATCAAGGTGCTCTACGAGGTCGGGTTTCTAAAACCGGAAATGATCGCACCGTACACGGGTGATTTTTTACGGCTACTGGTGAGCCGCAACAACCGCCTGGTGTGGGGCGGCATGTACGCCCTGGCGTGCGTGGCACCCCTGAAAGCGGATGAGTTGTTCCCGCGCGTGCGCGAGATCCAGAAAGCCATGGAGCAGGGATCAGTGATCACCATTGACAACGGGGTAAAAACCCTGGCTGGTATCGCTGCGGGACAGGCGGAGTACCAGGCTGTTATCGTACCCTACCTGCTGACCCACCTGGGCAAGTGCCGCACCAAGGAGGTCCCGCAGCATGCCGAGAGCACTTTGGTTGCAGTCTCAGGCAAGTATGTGGAACCTTTCCGAAAAGTATTGGAACAACGAATGGCAGAGATGACCCCGCCGCAGGCGCAGCGTATCAGGAAGTTGCTGAAGATCTTGCCTGGATAAAGGTTGAAAACAGTGATTAGTGAATTGTGATTAGTCATCAGGCAAATCAAATATCAGCTTGTTTCTTCCCTTGTCACGAATCACTGAGTACCGCCTCGTTATTTTAACCCCATTTTCTCTCCCCTCAGCAGCACTCCCTCAAGCTCAGCCTGGCGCTTCGCACGCGTTTCCTCCAATTTGGCGCTCATCACCCAACCCGCGTATTGTCTTTGCAGGGAAGGTGCTAATGCCACATATAGCGATTTCACGTTTGGCGTCAGTCTTTCCAGCAGCTCACCACGCCAGGTTTCCATTTGCTCCCGCCGTGAAGCACCAGTTGGTGCAGGGTTAAGGGTAGCCTCGGCAAACAACGCCTGCCCGGCGGGGTTCATGCGCCCCTGCGCCACCATCTTCTGCGCGCGGCGGATGTTGACCTCCGACCAATGGCTGCCGGGCTTGCGCGGCGTAAACTTGCGCAGATGACTTTCCTCATCGCGCGCCTTAATCAGGCTGTCCACCCAACCAAAACACAGTGCTTCTTCCGCCGCTTCTTCGTACGTCAGGCTGGGTTTGCCTGAGCCGGCTTTGTAGAAGAGCAGCCATACCTCGGGGCAGCTCTGGTGATTCACCAACAGCCAGCCGTGCCATTCTTCAAGATTTAAGGCATAGAATTCATTCATGGTTCATTTGCCAGTCCCTTTAATTTATGAAATACAGTTTTTTCAATAATTATAGCAATCCCTCACCCCTGCTCCGCTCCCAAAATAGGGAGAAGGGTCCATTGCTCGTAGGGTGCGCTGGAAACCCGTCAAACCAAACGATGGATAATTCAATTAGATCCAGGTTTTCAGCGCACCAACAACTGTTTATTGATCGGTGGATTGAAAAATGGTTAAATTCCAGAAAACAAGAGCTTGTGCAACACACTTTTCCCAAATAAGCAGGTTGACGAATGAAAAATTTTCAATCCACCCTACTGGGCATAAATATATGAAATATTGTCTTTTCTCCAATTAATATAACAATTCCTCACCCTGAACCCCTCTCCCTAAAAAGGAAGAGGGGTTCAGGGTGAGGGTATGAAAAGCAAAATAAAATCCCCTTACCCCAGTTATCCACATCTTTACGGTAAAATAAATCAACAATTGCCAAAAGGAGATTAACACATGGAATATCGTAACTTGGGAAAAACAGGCATTCAGGTGAGCGCCATCTCGTTGGGCTCATGGGTCACCTTTCACACCCAGGTGGGCGTGGACGCAGCCGTGGAATCCATGGCGGTGGCATACGAAGCCGGGGTGAACTTCTTCGACAATGCCGAGGTCTACGCGGGAGGCAAATCTGAAGAAGTGATGGGCACTGCTTTAAAAAAGCTTGGCTGGCGGCGCGGCAGTTACCTGGTGTCCACCAAGATCTATTTCGGCATCAACGAGGGCGTCAACGAACAGAACACCCTCAACCGCAAGCGACTGATCGAAGGCATCAACGGCTCGTTGCAGCGCCTGCAGCTTGACTACGTCGACCTGTTATACTGCCACCGCCCTGACAAGACCACTCCCATTGAGGAAACGGTTTGGGCGATGCACAACATCATCGAATGGGGTAAGGCGATGTTCTGGGGCACCTCGGAATGGCCGGCCGCGGACATCGTGGCAGCCATCCAAATCGCCGAGAAGCACCACCTGCACAAGCCGGTGGTCGAGCAGCCGCAATACAACCTCTTCTGGCGCGAGCGCATGGAAAAGGAATACGCCCGCCTGTTCAAGGATTATGGCTACGGCTCCACCATCTTCAGCCCCATGGGTGCTGGGCTGCTCACCGGAAAGTACCAGAACGGCATCCCCGCTGATTCCCGCGGCGCGCTGAAAGGGTACGAGTGGCTGCGTGACCGCTTTACCGACCAGGAAGCGCTGGCGCGAGTAAAAGCACTAGGTGACTTTGCCAGCGAGATCGGCGTCTCACTGCCGCACCTGGCGGTGGCGTGGTGCCTCAAGAATCCCAACGTGAGTTCTGCCATCACCGGCTCCAGCCGTGTGGAACAGGTGAAGGACAACATGAAAGCCATCGAGGCACTGCCCAAACTGACACCGGAGGCGATGCAACGGATCGAAGACATCCTCGCCGGATATAAGCGAAATCTCAATTAGGTAGTAAAAAACCTTCCAGAATTGGAAGGTTTTTTCAAGAAATAATTCAAGGCGGCGATTACTGGGCTCAAAGGATTGAACAATGGGTAACAAATCACTCTATTCCCAGGGAAGATACTCTCTTCAATGGGTTCATGCTTTCTATGAAAAAACTGGGGTCTGGTGGGGAGCAGACCCGCAGGAGGATGGCACCCACACCGCCCGGGTGCAGATCATCAACCGTCTGGCCCGAACTGAACCGTTGAAGATACTGGACCTCGGCACTGGACCGGGAGCCACAGCGGCGGCCATGGCGGATGCAGGCCACGCGGTAACTGCCGTTGAATTTGCACACTCCCGAGCCGCCTTCGCGCAGCAATTGGCTTGCAAGCCGCGCAAGGGCTCACTGCTCGTCCTTGAAGCTGATTTCTACACCGCAAGACTGCCGGGAAGGTTCGACCTGGTGACCTATTGGGATGGCTTTGGGGTGGGTACTGACGCCGACCAGCGCAGGCTGCTACAGCGCATTGCCCGAGACTGGCTCGAACCGAATGGCATGGTTCTGATGGATGTCTTTAATCCGTTCAAGGCGGCTCTCGATTCCGGTTCAGAGGCGTTACTGGACCCCCTGAAAGGCGTGGAGGGGTCTGTGAAAATGGTCAACCGCCATTATTTTGACCCGGAATCCTCGCGCTGGATTGACGAGTGGCAGCCCTTCGACCACCCCGAACACACCCTTGCACAAACGTTGCGCTGCTATAGCCCCGCTGACCTAATGCTTTTACTGGAAGGCACGGGACTGAAGATAAAACACATCGAAGTGGATGGGAAAACCATATCATTTGAGGAAAACCTGGTTAAGAAAGGCGACTCTGTACTAACGGATTGGAGCTATCTGGTACAACTGGCAAGAGTATGACGAGGGATCGGAAAAATATTGAAAAAGAGATCGACGCGAAGCTGAGCACTTCATAAAACCAAAATGCAGAATTGACTGCTTAATTAAGTGAACGCAGCCAGAATTCCCGGAAAATGCAATACAATTAATCCCATCATGGATGTAATAAATTACCTGATTGCTGCCCTGGGAGCGTTTGTCGCCGGGGCAGTCAATGCGCTGGCTGGCGGCGGAACGCTGATCACCTTTCCGCTCATGCTGGCATTGGGCATCCCGCCAATTTCAGCCAACATCACCAACTCCATCGTGCTCATCCCCGGCTATTTTGGAGGCATTTACGCGCAACGCCGCGATTTCGCCGGGCAAAAACCGCGCCTGTTGCGACTGCTGCCGGCAGCGGCAGCAGGGGGGCTGATAGGTGGTTTCCTGCTCTTAAAGACAGGTGAAAAGGTTTTTGAGCAACTGGTTCCCTTCCTGGTGCTGCTAGCCACCCTGCTCATCCTTGTCGGTGAACCTTTACGTAAATGGCTGAGCGAACGTACAAATATTGCCAGAAAAAGGGGAGAAACCCGCGCAGCATTTGTACCGGTGCTGCTGGCCGCGGTGTATGGCGGGTATTTCGGCGGGGTGATGAGCGTGATCGTCATCGCCATCCTCGGATTGTGTTTCTCGGAGTCGCTCACGCGCTTGAACGCCCTGAAACACACCATCGCGTTCGTGGCCAACTGCGCTGCCGCGCTGCTTTTCCTGTTTTCAGGCAAGATTATCTGGCTGCTGGCACTCGTGATGGGCATCAGCGCCCTGCTGGGCGGCGCTGCTGGTGGAAAACTTGCCGGGAAGGTAAGCGCCGCCACCCTGCGCTGGATCGTGGTCAGCATCGGGCTCGCTTTATCCGTGATCTACTTTATCCGCGCTTTCTAAGGCATGCACCCCTCTCCTCCCTCTGGAAAAGGGAAATTATGATTACAGGAAACCTGGTATGAAAAAACAGATGAAAAGACGTTTGATGGACGTTTCCGGTTTGCACCTGGGCATGCTCGCTGACCAGATCGGCGCACGCCCCGTGGGAAGCGCAGCCAATCATCGCGCAACCCGTTACTGCGCTGAAACCCTGCGTTCGCTGGGCTACCCTGTTGACACTCCAGAGTTTCCCTGCGTCCATTGGGAACATCAAGGCGCGCAATGCAATTGCGCCGGGAGATCTTTCCCGGTGTTTCCAAGCCCATACGTCAATGGTTGCGATGTAAGCGCTCCCTTGCACGTCGCGGCTACCCTCCGCGAGTTACAGGTGGTGGAGTGCGCAGGGGAGGTGCTGCTGGTGCGCGGTGAGCTGGCGCAGGAACAACTCATGCCCAAAAACTTCCCGTTTTACAACCCGGAAGGTCATCAACTGATCATCGGCTTGCTGGAACAAAAAGCCCCTTGCGCGATCATCACAGCCACCGGGCGCAACCCGGAACTCGCCGGCGGCGCTTATCCCTTCCCCCTGCTTGAGGATGGCGACTTTGACATTCCCTCCGTGTTCACCACCGAAGAAAACGGTGCAGACCTGGCAGGTTTGGCTGGACAGGTGGTGCAGCTCACCAGCCTTGCCTCGCGCATCCCTTCCTGCGCTTGCAACGTGATTGCCCGGCTCGGAGCTTACGCTCAGAAGAAGGTGGTTTTATGCGCCCACGTGGACACCAAGATCGGAACCCCGGGTGCGCTGGACAACGCCGCCGGGGTGACCACCCTGCTTCTGGCGGCTGAGCTGCTTCGTAAGTGCGTGCTGGATTTCGAGGTCGAATTTCTGGTGATGAACGGCGAGGATTACTACGGCTCCAATGGCGAGAAGCATTACCTCGCGCAAAACGAGGGAGCGCTGGACCGTATCGCGCTATTTATCAACCTGGATGCGCTAGGTTACCGTGAAGGGAAAACCGCCTTTTCTTTCTACAATCTTTCCGCTGAGGACCTGGGGAGGATTCAGAAAACGATCTCGGATTTCGCGGGTATTGCGGAGGGTGAGCCCTGGTATCAAAGCGACCATGGCATCTTTGTCATGCGCGGCCGGTCAGCGCTGGCGGTTACCAGTGAGAAGCTGTTGAAGATCATGACAGACTATACGCACACCGCCAAAGACGTGACTGCCCTGGTGGATGTGGATAAACTGGTGGAAACGGCTGAAGCGCTCACGGAAATCGTGCAGCAGATGCAACCCATGCCCGGGTGATCAGCGGCAATCAAAACCGTCTTCGAAGAGCTCGAACTTCCTGTTCACTTTATCGTATAGGTATGAGTCATCCGGCAATAGCGGATATTGTGTGCTGAAGTAATGGTTGAACACAACCCGGAAACTATTGACCGGTGAGATAGTATTGTACAGGTGAGGATCCTCATCGCCTCCAAGGTAGTAGGCATTGAGGATCGAGAACTGGGCGTTGTTTGGAGCAGTGCGCGGCAGCCCGTGATCTCCCTGGATGATGATCACCGGCGGCACTTCACTTTTGGCGATGATCTCCTTCACAATCGCAAGCATCCGGCGGTCAAGATATTTCATTTCCGCCACGTAGGCAGCCTCGTACCCGCCGCCCCTGTATTCAGGGTCGTTGACCATGGTAAAAGGGGTGCGCCGGGTGATGGTATCGCCATTTTCTTTGAACACAAACGGGTCATGCGGGGCAAGGATATGGGCAAACACAAATTTCGGTCCGGGTTCAGTGACAAGCGAAGGCAAAGTATCGAGCGTGTAAAGGATGCGCTCACGGTACTCCACAAATGGCGCGTCGATCATGTATTGCATCTTTGCAGATAATTGCTCGCGGTATTCGTAGAGGATCTTCCCCCCCGAAATGCGCATCACCAGGCTCTCAAACGGCGTCAGTCCGCGGTAGGTTAAAAGGTCGAGAGCCCCGGTTACCGGTTCGTAAAACCTGTCGGTATCCGTCAGATCAGTGAATTTATACCCGGATTCAAACGCGTGGGTCTGGTAGCCGGCCTCTTCCACAGACCTGCGCACGCGGTTGCTCATGAGGATTGGATAAAGGTCGGATATTTCCGTGGACCTGGAAAATGACTGAACGTAATCCATATTCAAGGAGGAAACCAGCGATCGTTGTGTTCCAGAGTAATTGCTCTGGCTGCAGCGCGACACAAAGAATCCCATCTGCCTGAGCTCATCCGAGAATTCCGTCCACTCTTCGCCCAGGATGTTCCTTACGATGTTGTCGTTGGTGTGTGTATCCAGGATGATGTAGTAAATATCAGGTTTAAGAGCTGTATCTGTCTGTAATGGCTGTTCAATTGGCGGAAGGCTGGCCTGAGTATTTGCAGTCGCACCTGCCCGGCGCACGTAATAAAGTCCAGCGGTGGCAACAGGGATGAGCACCAGGATGATGCCAATGAGGTTGCCAGCCAGGGTGAACATGGATAGCCATTTTGTTTTAATGCGCTTCAGGAGATGAGTGCCGATGATTGATCCCAGCAGCAAGAGCAGCAGGCTAATTGGAACCAGGAATCGGTGCCGACCTAAAGTTGTGCCAAACAGGCTCACCTCGCGCAAGGCGCGGTAAGCCGGAGCGTAAAGAACGAAAAAAACCAGGAAAAAGAGCAGGATAAGAAAAAAACTGAGAATTCCGCTTTTTTGGCCGTTCCGGGTGAGGAGTAACCCTGCCAGGAAAGCCAGGATGCTGATACCCAGGAAGACCAGCAGCGTCCTCATCCCGGAGAGGGGACTGGTCTCACGGATGTTGACCGCCAGCAGGTACAGCACCGGGTAGATGCCTACCAGGAATGGATATAGCGGAACCCTCTCGAGCCACCTGCCCATGTTGTTCCTTGTGTTGCTTTGAATTTGCTTACATATATTTAACTTACAGAGCGCACGATCAGCCGGACGCCTTCCACCCGCACCACCTGCACCCGCTCTCCTGGTTCAAGGGGTGCCTGCCCCTGTTCCAGAAGGGCGCTCCACTGTTCCCCGGCCACCTGAACAATGCCGCCAGGTGCCAGGCGGGTTACCACAAGCCCCTGCTTCCCATCCAGGGCTTCACGGCCGGTGGAAATGGGTTTCTTCATGGCACGCAGGGCAATGAGCACGACCGCGAAGAATGTGAGACCAATAAAAATGCCAACCCCTACCACCAGTCCAACAGATACCTTGGAAAAGCCCGGGACGCTGAACGAATTGAACAGGATGAGCGCTCCGGCGATGAACGAACCCGTGCCCGCCGCGGTGAGCGCGCCGTGCGTTGGCGCTTTAATATCCAGGATAAAGAGTATAAAGGCAATCACCAGAAAGACCGCGCCAAACCAATTGACCGGCAGGATGCCAATGCCATAAATGGCCAGCGCGAGCAGCACTGCCCCGGTGAACCCCGCCACCCAGCCGCCCGGGCTGGAAAGCTCGATGAGCAGCGCTTGAACCCCCACCGAGAGCAGCAGGAATACGATGTTCGGGTTGGTCAACAACCCCAGCACGTCCTCAACCGCGGTGGTGTTGACTTGGTTGAAAATTGCGCCTTTTACATTTAGCACAACCTCGTTGCCGTTGATCAGCACTGTTGAGCCATCCATCTGCTCAACAAGGTCGGTCAGATCCCTGGCGATGTAATCCACCAAACCGGCTTCAAGAGCCTCGCTGGAACTGGCAGCCCGGGCGGACTCGATGGCTGACTCTGCCAGCGCAACGGCCTCTGCCCCGCGCCTTTCAGCAAGCGAACGCACACTGGCCTTGAGGATCTCCTTGGTCTTGGTCTCTTCGGTGGATGGCAGGTCTTCTCCCTGCGAGCCCACCGGGCTGGCCGCCCCGATGGTGGACTCCGGAGACATCGCGCCCACGTTGCCAGCCAGCACAAGCAAAGTGCCGGCAGAAGCAGCCATGGCGCCGCGCGGGGCAACATAAACTGCCACCGGAACGGGGCTGGCAAGCATCTGTTCCACCAGTCCATTCATAATGGAGATGCTCCCGCCGGGAGTGTTCAATTCCACGACCAGTAAATTTGCGCCGGAGGAAACTGCGCGGTTGATCCCGCGCTCGAGGTAGCCGCTCCACACCGGCGTGAGAGGTCCTTCCAACGAGATCACGACCACCGATGGTGTGTCAGTTTGCGCACGGGCAGAAGTGCCCGGGTTGAGCGTGAATACCAGCAAAGCCAGCAAAAGGTTGAAGACGATCAAAGCCCGTTTCATCTCATTTACTCCAATCTCTTAAAAATTATAGCACGGGCGACCCGACGAATCTGGTCCTCCAACAAATGTCCAACGTTTTGTTGACAAAAAATTAACAATCGTTTGCTATCCTTTATTCAATGCAATAATTGATTTTTGAAGGAGACTCTAAACATGTCAAAGATTATTGGAATTGACTTAGGAACAACCAACTCGGTGGTGGCTGTCATGCAGGGCGGCGACCCGGTAGTAATCCCCACGGCTGAAGGCTCGCGCCTGTGCCCCTCGGTTGTGGCATTCAACAAAAACGGGGAGCGCCTGGTGGGGCAAACGGCCAAGCGCCAGGCGGTGATCAACCCCGAGAACACCGTTTCCTCGATCAAACGCTTCATGGGGCGTCACTATGATGAAGTGGAAAACGAACGTAAGATGGTTCCTTTCCAGGTCATTGCCGGGCCGACCAAGGATGCGCGCGTGCACATCCCGGTGACCAACCGTGATTACTCCCCGCAGGAGATCTCGGCCATGATCCTGGCAAAACTCAAAGCGGACGCCGAGGCATACCTGGGCGAAACAGTCACCCAGGCAGTCATCACCGTGCCTGCCTACTTCAATGACAGTCAGCGCCAGGCCACCAAGGACGCCGGCAAGATCGCCGGGCTGGAAGTGATGCGCATCATCAACGAACCCACGGCTTCTGCCCTGGCATACGGGTTGGACAAGAAAAAGAATGAAAAGATCCTCGTCTTTGACCTCGGCGGCGGTACGTTTGACGTTTCCGTGCTGGAAGTGGGCGAAGGCGTGTTCGAGGTGAAATCCACCAGCGGCGACACTCACCTGGGCGGCGACGACTGGGACGAGGTGGTCGTTAACTGGGCGGCAGACCAATTCCAGGTGGACCAGGGCATGGATTTGCGCAAGGATCGCCAGGCGCTTCAGCGGCTGCGCGAGGCCGCCGAAAAAGCCAAGATTGAACTCTCTACGGTAATGGAAACAGAGATCAACCTGCCGTACATCACCGCTGATGCCACCGGACCCAAACACCTGGTGGTGAAGTTGAGCCGTTCACGCTTCGACCAGATGACCGCTCACCTTCTGGAACGCTGCAAGAAACCCTTTGAAAGCGCCCTCAAGGACGCCGGGTTGAAAGCCTCAGACATCAACGAGCTGGTGCTGGTGGGTGGTTCCACCCGCATGCCCCAGGTGATCGATATGGTACGTAAATTGATCAACAAGGAGCCCAACAAGGGTGTCAACCCGGATGAAGTGGTTGCCATCGGCGCGGCCATCCAGGGCGGCGTGCTGGGCGGAGAGGTGAAGGATATTCTCCTGCTGGACGTGACCCCGCTCTCGCTGGGTGTGGAGACCATGGGTGCCGTGATGACCCCCATCATCGAACGCAACACCACCATTCCCATCCGCAAGTCGCAGATCTTCTCAACCGCAGAAGACAACCAGACCGCGGTGGATATCCACGTGCTGCAGGGTGAACGCCCAATGGCAGCCGATAACATGACCCTCGGACGGTTCCGCCTGGAGGGCATCCCCAACGCCCCGCGCGGCATTCCGCAGGTGGAAGTGACCTTTGATATCGACGCGAACGGCATCATCAACGTGACCGCCAAGGATAAAGCCACCAACCGCGAGCAAAGGGTGACCATTACGGCCTCCACCAACCTGCAGAAATCCGAGATCGAGCGCATGGTGCAGGAAGCCAAGGCACACAAATCTGATGATGAAAAACGCAAGGAACTGGCCGAAGCCCGTAATATCGCGGACAACGCTGCCTACCAGGTGGAGAAATCCATCAAGGAAGCCGGGGACAAGGTGCCGGCTGACCAGCGCTCGGCGATCGAATCAAAGATCCAGGAGCTGCGCCAGGCGATGACAGGCGATGACACCTCGCGCATCAAGAGCCTGACCGAAACGCTGCAGCAGGATTACGCGCGCGCGATGCAATCCGTGCCGCAACAGGGAGCGCAATCCGCTCCGGAAGGCAGCGGTGAAGCAACCCCGCCCCCGCAGGGCACTGACGGCGACGTGATCGACGGCGAGTTCACGGAGAAGTAAGCCACAAGGTATCAGTGAACAGTGATAAGAATACCGGGTTTCTAAAACAGAAACCCGGTATTTGTATTTAATCTTGTATGTAGTGCGGGTATTGAATTAAGGGAAATAAAACCTCACGTTCGTTTGCATTTCCTGATCACTGGGTACCCAATCACTATTCCCGCACTTGCGCTCTGCTCCTACCTCGCCAGCATCCTGGCCATTTCAATATATTCCTTGGAAACACTTTTTTTATTGTTGATCACGTCATCGATGGGAATGGGCAGTATCTCTCGGCCGTTCATACCGGTCATCACGTTGCTCTTCCCCGCCAGCAGGAACTCAACCGCCTTCACCCCGAAGCGGGTGGCCAGCATGCGGTCGAAACCGCTGGGTTTGCCGCCGCGCTGCACATGCCCCAGGATGGTAACGCGCGTGGTGAAACCGATGTCCATGCTATCGATCATCTCGCCCAGCTCCGTGGTGCGCGGTTTGTACCCCTCAGCGACCACCACGATGGCGTGCGTCTTGCCACGTTTGTAGGCTTCCTCAATGGCCTTTGCCACTTCTTTGGGCGGCGTCTTGATCTCCGGGATCAGCACCAGCTCCGCGCCGGTGATGATGCCCGCCTGCACCGCCAGGTAGCCGGACATGCGCCCCATGGTCTCCACCAGGAAGGCACGGTTGTGAGAAGAGGCGGTGTCGCGCAGCTTATCAATGGCATCCACAATGGTGTTTAAGGCTGTGTCCACGCCGATGCACATATCGGTGCCGTAAATGTCGTTGTCAATGCTCGCCGGCACGCCGATGACCGGGATGCCCTTCTGCACCAGCTTTTGAGCCCCCGCCAGGGAGCCATCTCCGCCTGCCACGATCAACGCATCGATCTCTGCATTGTTGATCTGGCGCACGGCTTCCCGCTGACCAGAGGTTTCGCGGAATTCGGGGCAGCGCGCCGTTTGCAGGATGGTACCCCCGCGCTGCAGAATGCCGCCCACCTCGCGCACACCCAGCTCTACAAACCGGCCATGGATGAGCCCTTCGTAACCGTTCTCGATACCCAGCACGCGGATGCCGTTGGCGGATGCTGTGCGCACCACGGCGCGGATAAAGGGGTTCATGCCCGGGGCATCACCACCGGACGTCATCACGCCGATCTTTCTGATCCTGGTCGGGTTCTCAACCATTTTGACCTGCCTTCTAAATTTGTTCTACGCTGATGTTTTCTCTGCCCACCAGTTCGGCCAGGCGGCTGATGAGCTCGCTGCTGGCATTGGTGGTGTAGTTGGGAAAGTCGAGCAAATGGCGTGAGCCGCGTTCGAATAACAGGAAACAAAACCGGTCGCGCCCGGGATACGAATTCAACAATCCGTGAACGCGCTTCATGCGGCGGATATCCCGGTCTTTTTCCCCGGTGGAAGAGAGCGTTACGGTTACCATGCGGGTCTCAGATTTCTCAACGCCCCGGCGCGGGGTGGAAACAGGCGCCGAGATGGGCGGCATCTTCACCGCGGGCATGCTGCCCTTGTCTGCAGGTCCATCAGGTTGAATCACCGCGTTTTCTGCCACCCGGTGTTCCTCTACTGGCTGCTTCTCCGGCGCAACCGGCTTGGGTTCAACAGCCGTGATCGGGGGTGTTTCAGTTACCGCGTTTCCACGCGGGGCATATTCCCAATCCGCTTCTTCTGGGGGCGGCGGGGGTTCTTCGTAACCACCACTCTCCTGGACAAAACGGTTCGTGTCAAAATCACCCTGCCAGGTATCTTCCGCGCCTGCCCCGGCATCCTCCGGCGCCTTTGGAGCGGGGATGTCCTCCTCGCGCAGGGGTTTGATGATATCCACCAGCACCTTCGGTTCAGCCCCTTCCACATCGGCTTTGCCTTCCGCCTGGATGACGGCATCCATCTGCACCAGCCCGCCGAACTTCTCCCACACCTTGGGGAAGATCACCAGGTCAACCGCCCCCTGGATGTCCTCCAGGGTGGCAAAGGCCATCTGGTTGCCGTTCTTGGTCATCAGGGTGCGCACGCGCGTTACCATGCCCGCCACGATCACCTTCTGCTTTTTCGTCACTTCCGCCAATTCCTTGGAGAAGTGCGTCACACGCTCCCGCATCAGCGGCAGGAAGGGAGAAATGGGGTGATCAGAAACGTAAAGGCCGATCAATTCCTTTTCCCATTCCAGCTGCTGGCGGCGGTCCAGCAGGGTGCCGGGAGGCAGGTGGATCTCTTCCTCAACCCCGCCGGCTTCGCCAAAGATGCTCAACTGCCCGCATTCTGCCGCGCGGAAATGGCTGCCGCTGATGGATACCATGGTATCCACCACCTCCAACAGGGCTTTCCGCGGACCAAAACAATCCAGCGCGCCGACCTTGATCATGCATTCCAGGCTGCGCTTGCCCACCTTATGAAGGTCAACACGGCGGATGAAGTCATTCAGATCCTTGAAGTTTCCGTCCTTTTGTGCCTCCAGGATCATATTAACCGGAGATTCACCCACATTCTTCACCGCGCCCAAACCGAAGCGAATGGCGGCCTTGCCGTCCGCGCAATCCTCAATGGTAAAGTCCCAACCGCTGCTGTTCACGTCTGGCGGCAGCACCTCAATGCCCATCGCGCGGGCATCCGCCACGTAGAACGCCACCTTGGTGGTGTCGCTCTTGGAGACCGAAAGCAGCGCGGTCATAAATTCCACCGTGTAGTGCAGCTTTAAGTAAGCCGTCTCCACGGCGATCATGCCATAATCGGCAGCGTGACTCTTATTAAATCCGTACCGGGCAAACTCCTCCCACCCGGCAAAGATTTTAGTGGCGGTATCTTTACTGATCCCGTTCGACTGGGCACCTTCGATGAATTTGATCCGGTGTTTTTCGACGGCTTCCTTATTCTTTTTGGAAATTGCTTTGCGCAGTTCGTCCGCCTCGGAGCCGCTGTAACCGGCGATTTCCACCACCGCCTGCATCAGCTGTTCCTGGTAGATGGCGATGCCGTACGTTTCCTGGAACACCTTTTCCAGACCTTCATGCTGGTAGGAGATCGGTTCCTCGCCGTGCATGCGCTTGATATAGGAATCAATAAACTGCATCGGACCCGGGCGGTAGAGCGCCACCATGGCGATGATGTTGGACAGATTTTTGGGTTTCATCTGCACCAGGTAGCGGGTCATGCCGCTGCCTTCAAGTTGGAATACGCCAGCGGTGTGCCCCTTCCCCAGGAAGGCGAAGGTATCTTCGTCATCAAGAGGAATGTTGCGTACATTCAGTTGAACCTCATGCCGCTGCGAGATCAGCTCGCAGGCACGCTGCATGATGGTCAACGTCGAGAGCCCCAGGAAATCCACTTTGAGCAAGCCCAGCTTGGTGATGATGTTCATCTCGAACTGGGTGACCGATTTAATGGGGGAATCTTCCGAGTTGCTGGTGGGGCGGTGCAGCGGCAAATACTCGATCAGGGGGACGTCGGTGATGACCACCCCTGCCGCGTGCGTGCCGGCGTTGCGCGCCACGCCTTCCATGGCGTTGGCAGTATCGATCAACTCCTGGACGTAACCGCCCTCATCGTAAACAGCCTTGAACTCCGGGCTCTTTTCCAGTGACTTGGCAATGGTCACGGTTTCATCCGGGATGACCGCGGGTACGGCCTTGGAAATGCGGTCCACCTCGGAAAGCGGGATGTCCATCACCCGTCCGACATCGCGGATGGAGCCGCGCGCGCCGAGCGTACCGAAGGTGATGATCTGCGCCACTTTGTCGCTGCCGTAATGCCTGGCGCAGTACTCCATGATCATGCCGCGCTTGTCATCCTGGAAGTCCAGATCGATATCGGGCATTTCGATGCGGGAAGGGTTGAGGAAGCGCTCGAACATCAACCCGTGTTTGAGCGGTTCGATGAGCGTAATGTTGAGGATGTAAGCCACGATGGACCCGGCGCCCGAACCACGGGTGTTGTACCAGACGTTGTTCTCGAGGGCGAAGCGGCACAGGTCCCACACAATGAGAAAGTAGGCATCAAATCCCATGTCATGGATGATCTTCAACTCGTGTTCCAGTCGTCCGCGCACCAGGGGATCATTGGCTTGTTCACCGTAATACCGGGCAAGACCTTCTTCGCATAGTTTACGCAAATAGGTTTGAGCCGTGTCGCCCTCAGGTACCGGGAAGTTGGGCAGGTGGTAGCCCGGTTTGATGGGATTCACATCACACATCTCGGCGATCTCAAGTGTGTTGCTCATCGCCAGCGGCAGGTCAGGGAAGAGTGACGCCATTTCCTCGGGTGAGCGCAGGTAGTAGTCATCCCCCGTCATGCGCATACGGTGCTGGTCGGTCAACAGCGCACCGGTCTGGATGGCGAGCATGATATCCTGCAGGCGCGCATCGCCCGGGTTGACGTAATGCACGTCATTGGTGGCGATGTAGCGCAGTCCGTAGTGCTTGCCCAGTTCCAGCAGGTTGCGGTTCAGCTCAGGCAGTTCACGGATCTTGTGGCTCTGGAGTTCAATGAAGAAATTATCTTTGCCGAAGGTCTGCACGTACCAATCCAGCATGCTCCTGCCGGACTCAACGCCGCCATTGAGAATGGCGCGCGGCACCTCGCCGGACATGCACGAGGTAGTGGCGATCAGCCCTTCACTGTGGGATTCAAGGAACTGATGGTCGACCCGAGGATAATAATAGAACCCCTCAAGTTGACCGGCTGAGGCAATTTGGAGCAGGTTTTTGTAGCCAACTTCATTTTTTGCCAGCAGCACCAGGTGATAGGAATGCTTGTCCTTCTGCGCGTCACGATCGTTCATACCCCGCGCGGAAACGTATGTTTCAAGCCCAAGGATGGGTTTAATGCCCGCCTCTTTGGCAGCGCTGAAGAACTCGATCACCCCGAACATGGTGCCATGGTCGGTAATGGCCATGGAGGTCATGCCCATCTCTTTTCCCCTGGCGATGAGCTTCTTGATGTTGCTGAAGCCATCCAGCAGGGAGTATTCGGTATGGACATGTAGGTGGGCAAAGGACATGCGGGAGCCTTTTACGTCAAACGCCTAAAGTTAAGATGAAAATATTATAGCATGCGGGGTCGGCGCATCTCTTAAAGTATTGGTACACAGGGGGAATTTTAAGAAATTACAGGATAGTTCAACAACCAAGTGATTTGTGATCAGCGATCAGGAAGGTTTCCGCCTGAAAATTGTTAGGAATCATTAGAGGTAGTGTGGCGTGTCCGCCGGGCTGACCCCCAGGTCGCGCGGGGTGATGGAAAGTGCCTTGAAAGCCTCAAAGGTCAGGTCAGACAAGTTCAAGTTCAACCTTGCGTTCACCTGGTTGAAAAGCGCCATGTAGCCATTGTTGATGCGGCAGTTCCAATCCAGTGCCAGGGCGGAAGCCGTGCGGCGAATGGCACCGGTGTCTTCCCCTTCGATCTCCGAAAAGGTGCCGAAGGGCATCTCGTCCAGGGTGACTTCCAACCCGTTCAGGCTGTAGGTGGTGCGCCACTTCTCGTAGGTGACGATTTGGGTATACCCCAGCGCCTTGAAGAAATCCACGGCATTATCAAAATCATCCACTTCCAGCTCAATTTCCGGGCGGGAAAGCACTTCCCCTTCAAGCGTGGAGGGTCCCTTGTAAGTGAGGATGAACTTCTGGTCGCGGCGCAGGCGCAGCACGCACGCTGAAGCCGTGAGGCGGTGGTCCTCGGTATCAAAGCGGTAATTCACCTCGTGTGTGCGCAGTTGCAGCAGCACACCGCCCAGCCTGCGGACGCGTTCTTCCAGGGCAGGCAGGTTGGAGACGTAAAACTTGGCTTCCCGTTCAACCGGTGGTTTATTCATTTATTATCTCATTCTCCAGTAAAGCCTGACGCCTGGCGGCGGTGCGCATGAAGGGTTTTAAGGATTCAAGAGAGAGCAGGCAGAACGCAAGCACCAGCAAGGTGAGGAGCAGCGGCAGCAGGTGATCGATGAACGGCAGCGGATTGCGGTTCAGCGCCAGGCGGTCCAGCCAGAACCACAGCGCGGAGGTGATGACGATGACGCCATCCAACCTGGGCGCCCAATCCAGGCGCATCCACAGCAGAATGGCCGCGTCGAGGAAACCCAGTCCGAGGGCGGCGTTCTTGAAAACCGCGTAGATGGCCCCGGGCTGGTAGTCCATCACCTGCAGCCAGTTCCACGACCGTATTGCCTGAATAACGCCCAGGAAATGAACCAGGGAAGTGACCAGGAACAAGCCAGCCAGCAGGTGCAGTAGAAAAGGCACTTTGGTTTTCATCCGGTTCTCCTTGCTGGATTATAGCATCACAGAGAAAAAACTATCTCTCGCGAACAACTGCCTCTCGCACCACACTCTCTTTGCTCGCTTCACTCGGAGGCGCAAAAGATCACGAGTCGCAAAGACACCAAGGGAAGAGCCAGGAAAAATCAGCTTGAGTTTTTACCTAATTCGAGAAATTCGTGTAATTAGTGGACAAGATTTTTTCAAAAGAATTCGCTCTAATTCGCGGATAGTTCTTAGATTCCCAAACTTGACGCTCTTTCCTTCGTCGGATATACTGACAAAAGTCAAACGGTCCATCCCATCCCAATATGAATCATTTAAGCGAGATTCCCCTATGAGCGAACAAATCACAGTTGAGGTTTTTAATCACCTGGTGGAGCTGGCTGCGCTGGAACTGAGCGCTGACCAGGCGGAATACCTGCGCCGCGAGTTGAACAACCAGCTCAAAGCCATCCACGAGTTGGAAACCATCCCCCTGGACGAGAACGTGCCCATCAGCCTGCATGGCGTGCCCTATGAAGCCGCGGAAAGCGCCACTCCACGCGAAGACACCTGGCAGAAGTACCCCGATCCCGATGGCATCCTCGCACAGTCGCCGCAGGTGGAAGACCGCTACATCATCGTGCCCGATATTCCCCACACCTCGTTAAAGTAGGTATTATGGAACTCTGCGACTATTCCGCACTTGAACTGACCCGCCTGCTGCGAGAGAGAAAAGCCTCCGCGGCAGAAATTGTTGAATCCGCTCTTGCCCGCATCAGCCTGGTGGACGGACAGCCGGGCTCTCTGCAGCCCGACCCCACACTTTCTGTTGAGGACATCAACAAAGTGCATGCCTTCATCACCCTCACGGCGGATGCTGCCCGAACCCAGGCTGTGGAGGTCGACCGCAAGGTGGCTGCCGGTGAAGACCCCGGTCCGCTGGCCGGTGTGCCCTTCACTGTGAAGGACATCTTCTGCGTTAAGGATACTTATTCCACCGCCGCTTCGAAGATCCTGGCCAATTTCAAAGCCCCTTACACCGCCACCCCGGTAAGCCGCATGCAACAGGCCGGCGCCATTGTGCTGGGCAAGGTCAACCTGGATGAATTCACTTACGGTTCCTCCAACGAATCCTCCGCCTACCAGCCCAGTCCGCGCAACCCGTGGAAGACCAACCACGTGCCGGGTGGTTCCTCAGGCGGCAGTGCTGCCTGTGTGGCGGCGGGTGAAGCCCCGCTTTCGCTCGGTACTGACACCGCCGGTTCCATCCGCCAGCCCGCGGCATTCTGCGGCGTGGTGGGGGTGAAACCCACCTACGGACGCGTTTCGCGTTACGGACTGATCGCCTTCGCCTCCTCCCTGGACTGCCCCGGACCCGTGGCACGGAACGTGACCGACGCGGCTGCCATGCTGCAGGTCATCGCCGGCGCGGATGAGCACGATGCCACCGCCTCACCCCTGCCAGTGCCGGACTATTTAGCCAAAATCGAATCTGGTGTGAAAGGCATGCGCATTGGCCTTTCACCGGATTACTTCCGCATCACTTACCCGGACCCAAAAACCGGGGAACTCCTCAGCCAGCCACTGCCAGAAGAGATCAAAGCCGCAGTGCTGCACGCCGCGGAGGTACTCTCGGCAATGGGAGCAGAGATCGTGGAGGACGTGCCCATGCCCAACATGCGCTATGGAATCCCGGCTTATTTTGTCATCAGCCGGGTGGAAGCCGCCTCCAACCTGCATCGCTACGACGGGGTGAAGTACGGATTGCGCGCTGACCAGCCGTTCACCGACCTGAAGAAGATGTACCGCGTTTCGCGCAATGAGGGCTTCGGCTTGCAACCCAAGCTGCGCATACTGATGGGAATGTACGTCAGCGCGGCGCAGTACAGTGAACAATATTACAAACGCGCCCTGCGCGTGCGCACCCTCATCCGCCACGATTTCGAGCAGGTCTTTGACCCCGCAGGCGGCTACCGCCTGGATGCGCTGCTCACCCCCACCACACCCACCACCGCATTTGAAATGGCCGCGGTCTACGGCGATTCGGTGCTGATGCAGTACGCTGACCAGCTCACTGTGCCGGCCAACCACGCCGGGGTGCCCGGGCTATCACTGCCCGGCGGACTGGATAAAGATCAACTGCCCATTGGCATCCAGTTGCTGGGCGCGGACTTCAGCGAAGACAAACTGTTCCGCATCGGCCGCAGTTACGAACTCGCCACGGCAGACGAGCCCTGGCGCACAGCAAAACCACAGGTGCTCGCGTAACTATCCGCGGAGGCAAAATGACCGAATACGAAGCCATCATCGGGCTGGAAACTCATATCCAGCTGAACACCACCACCAAGGTGTTTTGCTCCTGCAAAGCCGATTCGTGGATTGACCCGCCCAACACCAATATCTGCCCGGTGTGCTGCGGTCTACCGGGTGTGCTGCCGGTGCTGAACAAGGCTGTGGTGGAAAAAGGCGTGCTGCTGGCACAGGCCATGAACGCCGAGATCCGACCGCTCTCTTTCTTCGACCGCAAGAATTACTTTTATCCCGATCTGCCCAAGGGCTATCAAATTTCCCAGTTCGACCAATCCCTGGCCAGGGGTGGGTATCTAGACCTGCCCGTCCCGGCTACGGCTTCGGCGGACAAACAGGTGTATACCCGCCGGGTGAGCATCTGGAAGTTGCACATCGAGGAAGACGCGGGCAAGACCAAGAACGCCAACAACCGCCGCCTGATCGACTTCAACCGCTGCGGAGTACCGCTGGTGGAAATGGTCACTGGGCCGGACCTGCGCACCGCGGACGAGGCTGCCCAGTACCTGATGCGACTGCGCCAGTTGCTGCGCTGGCTGGGCATCTCCGAAGCCGATATGGAAAAGGCGCACCTGCGCTGCGACGCAAACGTGTCCATCCGCATCAAGGGCGAGACGATATTGAACCCCAAGACCGAGATCAAGAACGTCAATTCCATTGACGCTGTGCGCGATGCCATCGAGCGCGAGATTGAGCGACAGATCCGCGAGGTGGAAGCGGGCAACCGCATTGAAGCCTGGACGCTGGAATGGGACGAAGACACCGGAACATTGAAAAAGATGCGCTCCAAAGAAACTGAAGCCGATTACCGTTACTTCCGCGAACCCGACCTGCTGCCCATCCGCATGACGGAGGAATGGAAGGCGCAAATCCTTGCCGGCTTCCCCGAGCTGCCCCTGGCACGCCGTGCAAGGTTCGTGGAGCAGTACAAGCTGCCCGAGTACGATGCCGACATCCTCACCAGCGAACGCAAGCTATCGGATTACTACGAGAACACGGTGCAGGTTTACAGTGGCGACCCGAAGAAGGTCTCCAACTGGCTGATGAACGACGTGCTGCGCATGATCAACGAGCAGGAACTGAACCCGGAGGAGATGAAACTCACCCCGGTTGCCCTGGCATCCATCCTGCAATTGGTGGACAAGGGGACGATCAACATCAGCACCGGCAAGAGCCTGCTGCAGAAGGTGCAGGAGAGCGGTAAATCTCCTGAAAGCATTGTGGCCGAGGAAAGCCTTAGCCTGGTGAGTGACGACAGCGCCATCCGCGAAGTGTGCCGTGAAGTGCTGGCGGAGAGTCCCAACGAGGTGGCGGCTTACAAGGCAGGCAAGGTCACGCTCATCGGCTGGTTTGTGGGCGGGGTAATGAAGAAGATGCGCGGCAAGGCGGATGCAGCCCTGGCGAGAAAAATACTTGAGGAGTTGTTATCTCGCTAAGGCGCAAAGATCGCTAAGGAGTTATTAAAAAAAAGCGTCTCGCAAAGACGCTAAGAACGCAAAGGACGCAAGGGAAGTTTAGTAAGAACTTATGACTGAAAATGAACTGGCGAGAATTGTTGTTGATTCAGCATACAAGATCCATACACAATTGGGTCCTGGATTACTTGAATCTGCTTACCAGGCCATTCTTGTTTACGAATTACGCAAAAGGGGTTTACGGGTAGAAACTGAAGTTTTAATGCCTGTGAAATATGAAGAAATTTTAGTTGATATTGGCTTCAGGGCGGATATTGTTGTAGAAGATTTGGTGATTCTTGAATTGAAATCTGTTGAGTCAGTTGCCGATGTCCATAAAAAACAATTATTAACTTACTTAAAGTCTTCCAAAAAGAAGTTAGGGTTATTATTGAATTTCGGAGCCCCATATATCAGGCAGGGCATTACCCGAATTGTAAATGGTTTGGACTATTAAATTTTGCGGCTTGGCGGGGAGGTTTTTACTTTTTTGCGTCTTTGCGAGAAAAATAAATCTTGCGTCTTTGCGAGAGAAAACCACTCACAAGTTTTTATGACCCCCAAACCAGCTTCAGGGCACGGGCATGGTCTTTACGGTTGACATAGATCGAGTAGATGACCATTGGCTCAGGGGCAGTGTTTACCACAGGCATGGACTTGATATAGACATGAGAGTCCTGGCTCACTCCGAATCGTCCGTGGGTTAGTTTCATCTCAAATTTCATGTTGTTCCGGATGAGTATGGACTTGATCCTGCTGATTTCCTCGGCAGAAGTATCAGTGGCGAGTTTTTTCATGAATAAATTGAACATTTTTGTCCTCCTGTATAATATTTCAAGCAGGCCAGGCCGCGGAGATCCGCGAAAATGTGACTGACAGTTCCTCCGGGATCACCCTTGTTTCACCCACCGTGGAGATAAAGCTGGTGTCGCCTGCCCAGCGCGGGACGATGTGAATGTGCGCGTGTTCGGCGATGCCCGCCCCGGCAGCCTCGCCCATGTTGATGCCCACGTTGAATCCCGTCGGGTTGTAGACCGCGCGCAGGACGCCCAGCGCATCATTCACCAGTTCCATCATCTCTGCACGCACTTCAGGGGTCAGCTTCTCGATGCTGGAGACGTGCTGGTTGGGCACGATCATCAGGTGCCCGCTGGTGTAGGGATAGCGGTTGAGGATGGCATAAGCGGCTTTGCCGCGATGCACTACCAGGTTGGCGGCGTCATCTTTT
Organism: uncultured Anaerolinea sp.; assembly: GCA_964454565.1. GTDB lineage: Bacteria > Chloroflexota > Anaerolineae > Anaerolineales > Anaerolineaceae > UBA6107. The sequence continues at coordinate 145,432 of CAYVTF010000004.1, forward strand.
TCAACCACCGCACTGCAGAAGATGCACTCGCCCGGTTTGCCGGCATCGGTTACATAGCGCATGCGCCAGGGAGACCAAAGATTTTCCATGTTTTCACCTGTTTTTGGGTTAATTCTACACTTTTTGCCAAAATGCGCCAAAGTGTTGACAGTTCGAATGGCTGAATGTATGCTATCCTATGCACATGCTCCAGCCATCCCTATTCCCAGCTCTGTCAATACCGGTCAGCCAGGTGAACCAGTACCTGCGTGAGTTGTTCGATTCTGACGAATTACTATCAGACCTCTGGGTGCAGGGCGAGATCTCCAACTTTGCCCGCCCGGCTTCGGGTCACCTTTACTTCACCCTCAAGGACGCCACCTCATCGCTGAAGTGCGTCATCTGGAAAGCCCAGGCTATACGCCTGCCGCTGAGCCTGCAGAATGGATTGGCAGTCGAGGTGCATGGTTCGGTGGGAATTTACGAGCGTGACGGGTTATACCAGCTCTATGGCGACGCGGTACGGCTCACCGGTGAAGGCGCCCTCTACCAGGAGTACCTGCGCCTCAAAGCCAGGCTGGAAGCAGAGGGATTGTTTGATTTCTCCCGCAAGCGCCCGTTGCCGGAGTTGCCTGCGCGCATCGGCATCGTCACTTCCGCTACGGGAGCAGCCCTGCAGGATATGCTCAACACGTTACGCCGGCGTTATCCGCTGGCAGAAGTGGTGCTCGCTCCTTGCGCCGTGCAGGGTAACGAGGCCATCCCGCAGATCGTTTCCTCGATGAATGCCCTGAACACCGAACCCGGCATTGACGTGATCCTCGTGGCGCGTGGCGGAGGGTCACTCGAAGACCTGTGGGCGTTCAACGACGAGCTGGTGGTACGCGCCATCGCGGACTCGCAGGTGCCGGTCGTCACTGGCATCGGGCACGAGACTGATTTCACGCTGTCGGATTTCGCTGCAGACATGCGCGCCCCCACCCCCACTGCCGCGGCCGAACTGGCTGTTCCGGACGTGCTGGACCTGCAAGAACAACTCAATAGTTATTCCAACCGCATGAACGCCGCCATCCAACGGGTGATCAACCTGGAACGCGGCTTTATGCTTGAACAGAAAGCCCGGCTGGAACGCCTTTCACCCGCGTGGCAATTGCGCAGCGACCGCCAGCGCCTGGACGAGCTCTCGCTCAGGATGGAAACTGCCATGCGCCACACGCTGCAGTTCAGGCAGGCGGAAGTACAAGGCATGCAAAAGCGCCTGTCCAGCCTGAACCCTTACGCCGTGCTGCAGCGCGGCTATGCCATGGTGAGCACTCCGCAGGGCGAAATTGTGAGGAGCGTGGACCAGGTGAAAAGGGAGGATGTGCTGGATATCCGCGTTGCAGATGGTGTGATCATTTCCCGGGTGCTTTCTGACCCGGAGGTACAGAAACCTGGAGGCAGAAAAAATGACGAAAAGTGAGCCTAAACTGGCCGATCTCTCTTATGAACAGGCGTTCAAGGAATTGGAACAGATCATCGAAACCCTGGAGACAGAGCAGAAACCACTGGATGAGTCTCTCAAGGTGTATGAGCGCGGACAGTTGCTGCTGCAATACTGCACTGCCCTGTTGGATCAGGCAGACTTGCGCATCCGCCAGGTGAACCCGGCCGCTGGAGCCCAGGAATAAACGATGACGCTTGCGAACTACCCTGAACTGGTTTGCTGCATCGTGGGTTGGCTGACTTCATCACTGCTCAAGATTCCCACATATTACTTCCTGCACCGCAAGATCAACCTCGTCCAGGCGTTCGGCACGGGGGGTATGCCCAGCTCACATACTGCCACAGTAACCGCTACAACCCTGGCCATCGGTCTGTTCAGCGGTTTCGATCACCCTGCCTTTGCTATTGCGTTTGCCATTTCGATGATCGTGATCTACGACGCAGCGGGAGTACGCCGCCAGGCAGGCTATCACGCGGTGGCGATCAATAAACTGATCGATGAATATGTGACAAACCCGCTGATTGATCAGAAAAAGTTGAAGGAAGTGATCGGCCACACCCCCCTCGAGGTCATGGGAGGAGTGTTTACCGGATTAGTGAGTACGTTGATCCTCTGGCTGCTCTGGCCAAAATAAAGTTCTAAAACTGGAACACGAAAAGCACAAAATTAACGAAAAACACGGACTGTTGCGTTCTTATAGAATAATTCGTTCAATAGTGGCTTTAGGGTAATGTCCAAAATTAACTAATAATCCCAATCGCAACCCAGTACCTTTGAGATAATTGAGCACCTGCATTCGGTGTTCTACACCAACCGCTTGAACAGCTTTAATTTCCACAATAATCTTTTCGTAACAAATGAAATCCGGTCTATATACTACAGACAACGGTTCACCTTTGTAGTTTAAGATCAAATCAGGCTGACACTTGAAAGGCACATTCTTAGAAGCTAATTCTTTGCTCATGCATTCTTGATATACTGCCTCAAGAAACCCGCTTCCGATTTCCTTGTACACCTCAAAAACAGCTCCTTGAATCGCGTAACATTCATCTTTATATAGGAGAATCTGCCCCGAATTATTTATTTGACTGGTCATGAGTTTTTTCCCTAACAAGGCGTATTTCGTGATTGTTTTAGTGTTTTTCGTGTTCTGCTTTTCTTAAAATCCCAGGTCTTTCATGCTCTGTTCGCCGGTCAGGATACCTTCCTTACCCATTAACTCTTTCCAGAATTTTTCATCATAGCGCCTCGAGCGCACCAATATGGGCATAGGCACACCCCAGCCCAGCAGGAGCACTTCCTCCTTGGGCTGCAGGCGGGCGAGCATGCCGCGCAGGGCATCACGCCCGGCCAACCCGGAGAGCACTGCGGCGATGTCATTCTCGTCCCCCAGCCAACCGGAGACGCGCGTGCCCAGCTGCGACATGACCTCGTCGTAGATCTGAGATGGGCGCTGGTCGATGATCAGCAGGGTCACATAGTATTTGCGCATCTCCCGCGCGATGGTGCTGAACGAGGTCTGCGTAGCCATCTCGCGGTTGAGCAGCTTATGGGCTTCCTCAACGGCCACCACCAGGGGGCGGGGTTCCTTCTCACCCTTGCTGCGGAAGTCATTGGTCATGTCCTCCCAGGCTTCACGGATCTTGCGCGTGAGCAGGTTGGAGACCAGTAGGTAATCCAGGTCCTGTTCGTAATCACCGAACGAGAGCACCACGTGTTGACCGGCTTTGAGCGCTTCGATAATATGCCTCAGGGAATTTGGTGCAAGTTTGTCATCCGGTTCGCGGGCGACAATGTACGGTTTGTCGAATAACTTGCGCAACTTGTTGTGCAGTCCCTCTGCAGCAGCAGGGTTAACGCCCTCCTGGTTTGCCCAGAAAGCAACGCTGCCGGGAGCAGGCACCTTCTTGCCGTTGTCGTCCTCGGTCATTGCGCCATTTTGCATATCCCTGAAACTGCGGAACCAACTGGCGGGACCATAGGTATGCAGCAAGGCTTCCAGTGTGGTTGAAGTGGTTTCCCGCAAGTTCAATTCGCGAGTAAGAAGTTCAATATCCTCGGGCTGGATATCCGATTCACAGATCTCCAGGTGGAAATCCGGTACACGCTTACGGATGGTGCTGGCTCGTCCCAGCCCCACCACCCTCACGCGGGTGGGAAACTTGGTGCGCAAACCAATCACGGGCTTACCGGTGTCAGAAGCGGTATCGTCAAACCCATATTCATTGTGCATGTCAAAGATGAGCACCGAGGCCGCGTTGTGCTGAATGAGCCCGGCCAGGATGATGCGTGTTAGAAAGGATTTACCGGATCCTGTGGCGCCAAAAATTCCAGAACTGCGCTGCACAAATTTATCCAGGTTAATGCACACCGGGTGGTCCTGCTCGCGGGTGCGGCCAATCTCAAAGTTGCCTTTCTCTTCCGGATTGCCAAAGATCTCCGCTACATCTCCGGCGGATGCCAGCCTGGCCACGGCATGATGCGCGGGCACAGTCTTGATGGGCAGCGGATGGGGGGTGTTCTCGCCTGTGTGTTCCTTTGCCCAATCCGCATAACCCGGTGAGTCCAGCGCCGGTCCGCGCTCCAGCATCAACGCCGGAAGCACTTCCAGGTTGGTGTAAAGGGTCTGCGCTGCCAGCAGACGGGAGATTTCCCGTGAAAGCCGTGCATCGCTCTGGATCTCCGCGTAGCGCGGGTCGCTGGCCCCCAGCTGCAGGTCGGTCACCAACCCGTAGAATTGCCAGTTGCCGCTTTCCAGCACCACGAAACCGCCCTCCTGCACCTCGCTGGCGGGGCGGGTGAGACGCACGAAAAGGTTGGCTTTCAGCCCGCCACCAATGACGTACCCGATGGGTTTGTTCTGCGGATCATCCGCTTGAAGTTGTGAGTTGAGGTCAAATGAGGTCATTTTTTACCTTCCCTGGAGGATTTCTGAGACAGCGGTGAGCACGTCCATCAATTGCGGGTAATCATCCTTCAACAACGCGATCACCTCGTTGATGGTGCTCTCCATCCATTGGCTGGTATCGGTTGACCTGGCTGCACCCAAAACCTGCCTGAGGTGCGCGGTGATCAGGTCGGGGGCAGGCAGCTCTTCGTTGCGCAACAGTGAGCGCAGGTAACCGAACCTGCCGGTTTTCGCAAAGGCGACCAGTTCTTCCTCACCACAGGGAAAGATTTCGTCGAGGGTCAACGGCGGATGAGGAACCCGGGTTTGTGATAGGACGCCGCCTTGCTCCCAGGCAATGAACGTGACGCTCATTTCAATGGGCACATTGCGGTTCTGGCGGTTGTCTTCGATCACCTCATCAGAGACGTCCGCGGTCACGAGTTGACGTACCAGTCCATCGTCATCGATGTTGATCTCATGCACAAGTCCGTAAAGCTGTATGCCGTCATTCAAAGGGATGCGCACCATATCGCCAAACGCGGGGCTGTTTGCCTGTGTCACGCGGCAGCCGATGACGCACCCGGTGGTATTGGCCCTCAATAAACGTCCTATCGCAATCGCATTCATTTCATTAACCTCATTCTTTCCCTATGTTCCTTGTGGGATTGTTTTTCTGATTTACGCCCCGGTTGAAAGCCCTGCCGGAGAAGTTCGGTTTCGATCATACTGGTCAGTTGCTGGCGCTCCGCCATTGTCACCACGGCGATTTCATGCGCGCGGATAAGTGGATATGGATAGGGAATGTTGCCCGCCTGGTGAGCCTGGTCCAGCAGCACGGCATGCAGCTGGTCTATTGAGACAGGGTTTTCCGCCACCCACAGGGGAATCTCAACCCTTGCAAAGGCGGGGACGGCGTCGGTGCCCACGTTCAGGTAGAAGAAATGCAGCGCTTTACGCCCTTCGTAATCCTTGCTGGAGTTGGACTGCATGCGGAAGATGGCAGACCGTTCCCCGGGAGCCAAAAGGTCTCCCAACAACGAAATGTCAGTCAGCCCGGAAAACGGTTTTTGTACCTCTTTGGTTTCGCCTTCAGGGATTAACAGGGCGAGCAGGGTCACCAGCAAGTCCGCGCGCGGACGGCTGACATACCCCGCGGTGATGACATTTCCCATCGCCAGGTCATCCAGGGCTGCCAGGTAAAGTTTGAATTGTTCTTCAAAAACCTTATCCTTGCGCGGTTCGTGATAGAGCTCCAGTTGGCCATCCGTGAGGGTAATGACTGTTCCGCTCTCCCTGCTGGCAAGTTCAGCCAGGAACCTGCGCTCTTCCACATCACGCAGCAGGGCGATGTACTCTTCCGTTGCCAACCCGGCCTGGGTGTACAGATCATTCCCATAGAGCAGCCTTGAGGCGGTAATCTCATTTGGAACCAAGCCGCTGCCGGGTTGGATGCGGAAAACGCCGATGTTGACCAGTCCATAGAGTATGGTGTCATGTGGGTCAGGGTTGATCTGGGAACCGTCTGCTGATAGTATGGTGCAGGGAGTAAGTGGGGATAGGCAACGCAAATGCGTGTTAAGCGGTTCAGTCACAGGCACCGCACAGCGCAACCCCTTATTCCGCGAAACTTCTTCTTCCACCATCCGCTGCATGTCGATGGTGTCTTGAGCATACGATTCAAGCAACCCCCGGGCAATATCTAAATGCGACTCCAACTCCCGTTCGCGTTTTTTGGCATCCTCTCCCATGGAGTGAATATCAGTTTTAAGTGCTAAATAATTAATGGGCATAGTATCCCCTGGGATAATGGAACATTTGTTTGAATTATACAAGATTCACAAAGAGCGGGCAAGTGAATTGGGTTGTCCCCGGGCTCTCATCAGGTATAATCAGCGAGGTTTTGGACGAGGATTTCTATGCAAATCTGGGAAATAATACTGATCGCCCTGGGATTGGCCATGGACTGCTTCGCGGTCGCCCTGGGAATTGGCACCTGCGACCCGAACAAGACAACGCGCAAGGTGCTGCGGCTCTCTTTTCATTTTGGCCTGTTCCAGGGGTTAATGGCTTTTATCGGCTGGTTCGCCGGCAGCCGCATCGTTCACCTGATCTCAGCCTTCGATCACTGGATCGCGTTCGGCCTGCTTTTCATTATTGGCGCGCGGATGATCAAGGAAAGTTTCTCCAGTGAGCAGGAAGACGACTGTCGGGATTCAACCCGTGGCGGATCGCTGGTGCTGCTTTCCATCGCCACCAGCATTGATGCCCTGGCGGTTGGCCTCAGCCTGGCGTTCATCGACGGATCCATCCTGTTGGACAGCCTGGTCATCGGGATCACCTCTTTCGCCCTGGCGGTGGCTGGTTATAGCCTGGGCAGCCGCTTGGGAACGCGCTTTGGCAGGCGTATGGAATTGATTGGCGGCTTGATATTGATCGGCATCGGTTTGAAAGTACTGCTGAGCCACCTGCTCTAAACCGGTTCTTGACCCTCCTCCTTGATGGGGCTATAATTCATTTCACGATTTTAAAGTTGTAAGAGATAGAGGTGAAATTATGCCGATATACACATATCGGTGCGAAAATTGCGGGATCCAATTCGAAAAGACTCAAAAATTTTCCGATCCGATGCTGACCAAGTGCCCGGAATGCGGAAAGAAGAGCCTTAAAAAGGTCTATACCCCGGTCGGGATCGTGTTCAAGGGGTCTGGTTTCTATGCCACCGACCACCGTTCCCCATCCGGTGCAAAACACAGCACCACGCATCAAAACGAAGAAACGAAAACGGAATCTAAAACGGAATCCAAAACAGAATCCAGGGTTGAAGGCAGCTCATCGCCCTCCGCTTCAACAGAACCTTCAACGCTAAAAGAAACATCTGCTACCGCGACCAGCGAAAAAGCCTGACCTCCCCGGAAAAGCCCCTCATTTCTGCGCATCACCCGTCTGTGCGGGTTTTTCATGTTCGTGTAAGCCACCAGTATTGATAGGATTTGCATAATTTTTGATAGCATTTGATAGGAACCAGAACCTAGACTTCTTGTATCATGTGAGGCAAACGCATGACAGCATCAAAAAAGAGTAATGGCGCGGCAGCCAAACCAAAGGGCTCCCGCCAGCAAAGAAAGCTTCGCCTGCAGCAAATTGTCATGGCGGTCATCGGTTTGGTGGTGATCTTGTCCATGGTGCTGGCGTTGATCTTGACCTACTAAGAGGAAAAATGCCTTTACATAAAAGATGGTTTTGGGTGGCTGGCTTCGTTGCAGCCTGGTTGTTTGATTTTCTGTTTTGGAACAAGCCGATTGGGATCTCCTTCTTTATCTGGGTGATCGTCCTGCTGGCAGGTTGTTTCCTTCTGGCAAAACTGGAGGGCAAGGTACCCTCCTGGAAAAGCGTGGTGTTGAGCGTCCTCATTGCCGGGTTTGCCTCGGTTTCCGCCTGGCGCGACCTGCCGTTCACACGCGCCATCAGCGCATTGCTCGCCATCTCCGGATTATTCCTGCTGGCTGCCACTTTTCTCAATGGCCACTGGCCGTGGTACCGCTTGAAGGACTACGTGGTGGAGATTTCCAAAGTGATCGCTGCGGGTTTCATGGGTGCTGTCTCGCTGTTGACCCAGCGAAAGAACAAGCCGGATGCAGAGACCAATCAAAAATCAAAGGCCACACGGCGCCTTCTGCCCATCCTGAGGGGCGTGTTGATCGCACTGCCCATCGTGGCTGTGCTGGGAGTTCTGCTTTCTTCGGCGGACCCGGTTTTTGGCGATTGGATGAAACAGGTTTTTAACCTGGAAAAACTTCCGGAATACCTGTTCAGGATGTTCTACATCCTGCTCATCGGTTTCTTCCTGGTCGGAATTTACCTGACCACGATTACACCAGCCAAAGCTGCGGAAAAACCTTCCCCCAATCAGCGTTGGGTCAAACCGTTCCTGGGCTGGACCGAATCCGGCATCATCCTGGGGGCGGTGGTGCTGCTTTTTCTCACCTTCATTGCCGTTCAGGTGCGTTACCTGTTCGGGGGAGAAGCCAACATCACCGAAACCGGTTACACCTACGCGGAGTATGCCCGGCGCGGGTTTAGCGAACTGGTAGGGGTGGCTGTGTTAAGCATGATCCTTTATCTTGGGTTGAGCACCTTCACCAAACAGGAAACCCGTGCCTCTCAAATCGGCTACAAGGCGCTGTCGGTCGCGCTCCTGGCAAGTGTGCTGGTTATCCTGGCATCCTCGTTCCAACGACTGAGGCTGTATGAGAATGCTTACGGATTTTCCCAACTGAGGACCTATACTCATATCTTCATCTTATGGTTGGCCGGGTTAATCCTGGCAACCATCGTGCTGGAGCTTATCCACCGCAGGGGGCATTTCGCCCTGGTGTTGTTAACTGCTGTGGTCGGCTTTGGCATTTCCCTGTCCGTGATCAACGTGGACGGCTTCATCGTCAATCAAAATATTACCCGTGCTCAGGCCGGCAGCGAACTGGATGTGCAACACCTGAATACGCTTTCTGTTGATGCTGTACCGGCAATGATTCGGCAATACCAGGACCCCAAGCTGGCGCAGGAAATCAAGGATGGACTCGGTTCCGCGCTGGCATGCCGTCAGAAACTGGTGGAGAACTCCGAGAAACGACCATGGCAGGCTTTTAATCTCAGCCAAGCTCGCGCAGCCCGCCTGTTAAAAGTCAACGCTCCTCTTTGGAGCACGTACCAGCCATTCCAGGAAGAGGTTAACCTCTGGATGATCATGGTAAATGGAGAAAAAGTGTATTGTGAAGGTTTTGGGGTTGGAATAGACTGACCAAAAAATTAAGGTTGTGAGTAGCTACTAACCATGCTTCATCTGTAAATAACTCCCGGAAAATGATGATTTTCCGGGAGTTTGCACTTGTAGTCAAACAGGGCTAATTCATTTCGAAAATTATAGGTACCTCTTCATGAACTTCCGCGTCACTTCTGCCAGCGGCTCATCCAGGTAACCGTAGACCTTGTCTTCAATTTCAGCAGGAACCCCGTGATAATAAGCCTGGGCGATGCCACCGGTGATGCAGGCGATGGTGTCACTATCGCCGCCCAAGGACACCGCCTTGCGGATGGCGTCCTCAAAATCATTTGACTCCAGGAAAGCGATGATCGCCTGCGGCACTGAGCCCTGGCAGGAAACATCGAAAGTGTACGTAGGACGTATCTCCTCCAGCGTACGCCCCAGGTTGTAGCCAAAAGTCTCCTCAACGTAGGCTTTCACTTCCGGCTTCGTCTTGCCCGTTCGGCAGAGGAAGATGGCCGCTGCCACCGAGCAGCCACCCTTGATGCCTTCGGGATGATTATGCGTGAGGGCAGTGAAATGACTGGCTTTATCGAGCGTTTCCTCCAGGGTGTCGTACGCAAACCCGGCCGGGCTGATGCGCATGGCAGCGCCGTTGCCAAATGAGTTGTAGGGTTCGCGTTCCTTTGCCCTGACCCAACGGGCAAAATTACCACCGTAGCCGGCATGTGGGTAACGCGATGCGTAGGCATGCATCTTATCGATGTAATCTTCCCCGCTCAGGATTGCATCCGCCAGGGCAATGGTCAATACCGAGTCATCGGTAAACCGGGATTTCGCAGAAAACAACGGAAAATCCGTGGTCTTGGTGATGTGCCACTCGTAAATGGAACCAATAATGTCTCCCGCAATCGCACCGATCATATCAAGTCTCCTCGTCTTCTCACTGGTTTTGCCAGGATGCCATCCCAGCCAAACTGCTGCAGGTCAATATTTCCTTCCAGGTCAAAAACTACGCCTTCCTCTTCCAGTAGCATCCGCTGCACCTGCGTTCCCATGCCGAAACCGTGCGGGCTGATGCGGCCTTTCGCGTTGATCACCCGCTGCCAGGGCACGGCCTGCTCCCCGGAATCTTTCAGCGCCGCCAGGGCAAAGCCCACCATTTGTGCCGAACAGCGTCCGGCGATGCGCGCGACCTGCCCGTAAGTGGCAACCTTTCCGCGCGGTACCTGGCGCACGATGGCGTAGATCAGGTCATAAAGCTTTATTTCCTCTTCCATCAACACCATTATACAAGGGCAGACGGGAGGGAGCAAAGGGAGCGCTTTGCTTCGTGGTAGAATTTCTGACATGAAACGTTGGCAATTCTGGTTGGGGATGGCCATCAGCGCTGTCTTTCTATATTTCGCCCTCAGGGGTCTAAGCCTGGGGGAATTCTGGTCCGCGGTGAAGAACGCCAACTACTGGTGGATCTTCCCGGGCATCGGTGTGTACTTTATCGGCGTGTGGGTGAGGGCCTGGCGCTGGCATTACCTTCTGGGTCCGATCAAAAAGATTCGCACGCGCGTCATGTTCCCGGTCACCTGCATCGGCTACATGGGCAACAACATTTATCCTGCCCGTGCCGGAGAAGTGCTGCGCGCAGTGGTGCTCAAACGGCGCGAGAACGTGCCCATCTCCGCCTCGCTGGCGACCATCATTGTGGAGCGCATCTTTGACGGGGTGGTCATGCTGGCATTTGTATTTATCAACCTGCCGGAGCTGGCAAAAGTGGCGTCCTTTGAATCCGGCTTCGTGGGCAACATCCAGGAGCTGGCGCTGATCGGCACTGCAATCTTCATCGGCGCCCTGGTCATCTTCCTGCTGGCAGCCATGTTCCCCGCGCTGACCGCCAGGATCGGTCAATGGGCCATCAATCATATCCTGCCGGTAAAGATGCGCGAAAAGACCTCCGGCATCATGTTGAAATTTCTGGAAGGGTTGGCCGCCTTGCGCTCACCCTTCAATGTGCTCATGGTGTTTTTCACTTCCGTGATCATCTGGCTGCTGGAAACCGTGAAATACTGGTTCGTCATGCACGCCTTCACTTTTTCGGTCGGGTTCTTTGCGCTGATGCTGCTGAACGGCATTGCCAACCTGGCCACCACCATCCCCTCCGCCCCGGGGTATATCGGCACCTGGGAAGCTGTTACCAAGGCCGTGCTGGTTGCCTATGGCGTGCCCGGAGCTGAAGCTTTGGGATACGCCGTGGTGCTGCACGTGGCCCTGTGGCTGCCCATTACCCTGCTGGGGGCGTACTTCATGACCCGCGAGGGGATCAAATGGAACGATTCGCTGCGGGAAGAAACCAAATTGTCAGACGAAAAAAACCAGGGAGACTGAGTGATGTTGTATTTTGAGGAAGGTCTCAAATGAAAATTGCTGTGATCGGGGCTGGTTTTGGAGGACTCTCGGCGGCTTATGATCTCACCAAAGCCGGTCACCAGGTGAGCCTTTTTGAAGCGGCAGAAAAACCGGGTGGTCTTGCATCAGGTTTCAAGGAACCGGGGTGGGATTGGTCGGTGGAAAAGTTCTACCACCACTGGTTCACCTCTGACCGGCACATGTTCAAACTCATCAGCGAACTGGGTCTGAAGAATAAAGTGGTGGTGCGCACCCCCAAAACCGTGATGTTCTTTAAAGGAAAGTTTTACCCATTTGATTCCATTCCTTCCGCCCTTCTCTATCCGGGTCTTGGATACGGCATCAACAAGATCCGTTTCGGGTTGGTGGGTCTTTACCTGCGGTTCACCAAAAAATGGCAGCCCATGGAAAAGGTGACCGTTGGGCAGTGGATGCGTAAATGGGCCGGTAACAAGGTCTACACCGAAATGTGGGAGCCCATGGTCATTGGCAAGTTCAGCGAGCGGTACGCCAGCCAGGTGAACATGGCCTGGATGTGGGCACGCCTGCACGCCCGAACCACCAGCCTGGCCACCTACGAGGGCGGGTTTCAGGCTTTTGCGGATGATTTTGCTGCCCGCCTGGTCTCATTGGGGACGGATCTCCGTTATCAAACACCGGTCGAGACCATCACTTCCAACGAGGATGGCACTCTCACCCTCCGCAGCAACCGCGGGGAAGAGCAGTTCCAACAAGTGCTGGTCACGTTATCCCCCGCGCAAATGGCCAGAATGACCTCGCAGTTGCCGGTTGCATACTTGAAAGGTCTGCTGGAGTTAAAGAACCTGGGCGCGGTGGTGATGATCCTCTCGCTCAAACACCAGCTCTCAAAGGAAGGTTACTACTGGTACAACCTGCCCAAGGCAGCCGGGTTCCCCTTCCTGGCGCTGGTGGAACACACCAACTTTCTGTCACCTGAGCACTTTGGCGGAGAGCACCTGGTCTATTGCGGCGATTACCTGGAGGAAGGGCATGAATATTTCAGCCTCACCCAGCAGGAGCTGTTGGAGCGTTTTCTTCCAAGTTTCAAACGCATCAACCCTGATTTCCAACCCGACTGGGTGAAAAAGGTCTGGCTCGGAAAAACCAGTTACGCCCAACCGGTTCCCATGCTGAACCACTCCCGCAACATTCCCTCCATTGCCACGCCGCTCAAGGGGTTGTACTTTGCCAGCATGTCACAGGTATACCCCTGGGACCGCGGCACCAACTTCGCCGTGGAGATTGCCAGGCGCGCGGTAAGCCTGATGCTGGAGAGTGATCAGTAAGGCAGAAAATTGTTCCGCAGAAATTAATACTTAAAGAAACTTGCGCACTTTGAGTGTTAAAAAAACCTGATGTCAAATTGTGTATTACGAACTTCGCATAGGATTGATTTAGAACAAAAGAACCTCAACTTTTTTAACGACATAGATGGTCAAAAATGACAGTATTCACTCTTAAACCCCATATGTGGGGGGTGGCCAGAGAGTGAATGCGTACTAGCAGGGATGATAATAATCAGAAATTAAAACAGGAAATATTCCCAATCTTAAGTTTTCTTAAGATTCATAAACTTAAGAATTGCGGAAATTTTAAGGTGGCGTAGGGTAAACAACTTGTTCCCTCCCCGCCTTTCGGGTAGAATACTTTTACATTCTTCTACGGTGCTGCAATCACCAGCATCGGTTTGGCCTTAGAAACACCTATGAATTGAGCAATACTTTTTCCACCTCCTGCCGGAGGCCTGGCACTGCCTTATCTCTGGCTGAGTTATCTCAATACACACAGGACGGGTAATGGACTCTCAACAGGCATGGCAGGCAGCGATGGGGCAGCTCCAGATGGAGATGTCCAAAGCTTCCTACGACACCTGGGTACGTCCTGCCGAGCTGTTGAATGTCACTGAGAACGTGTTCACCGTGGGAGTGCAAAATGCCTACGCCTGTGACTGGCTGAAATCCAGGCTCACCAGCACAGCCAACCGCATCCTCAGCGGACTGATGGAATCTCCACATGAAGTGGAATTCGTGATTTGGCACAAGGATTACGAAGAACAAAAGAACACCCCCCAAAAAGCGGACCCCCTGCCCCTCACCACCCAGCCAGTGCAGGTGGAGTCTCCGATGCTGAACAACCGCTACAGTTTTGACAATTTCATCGTGGGATCCTCCAACCGCCTGGCGCACGCAGCCTGCATGGCAGTGGCGGAAAACCCCGCCCAGGCATACAATCCCCTCTTCCTATACAGCGGTGTGGGATTGGGCAAGACCCATCTGCTGCACGCCATCGGCAATTACTGCCGCGCGCACGGGCACCAGGTGCTGTACGTCTCCTCTGAAGAATTCACCAACGAACTCATAAACTCCATCCGCACACACACCACCCAGGCGTTCCGCGACCGCTACCGCCGCATTGATGTGCTCCTGATCGACGACATCCAGTTCATCGCCGGAAAGGAATCCACCCAGGAGGAATTTTTCCACACCTTCAACACCCTGCACGGACAGGACAAGCAGATCGTCATCTCCTCCGACCGGCCTCCAAAAGCCATGAACACGCTCGAGGAACGCCTCAGGTCACGCTTTGAGTGGGGGCTCACCGCGGATATCCAGGCACCCGACCTGGAAACGCGCATCGCCATCCTGCGCTCAAAAGCGGAACGCGCCCGTCACGTAGTGCCGCCCGGCATTTTGGAATTGATCGCACGCCACTTTCAGTCCAACATCCGCGAGCTGGAAGGCGCGCTCACGCGCGTGGTGGCCTTCGCAGAGTTGCGCGGTAAACCGCTCACCGAAGACCTGGTGAACACCGCCCTCACCGACCTGCTGCCCCAGCGCAGTTCCTTTGCACCGGCGCACGTGGTGGATGTGGTCGCCTCCTCCTTTGGGGTCACCCCCGAAAAACTGATGGGGCGTGACCGCACCCGCGAAGCCGCGCTCCCGCGCCAGGTGGTGATGTACCTGCTGCGCCAGGAAGCCAACGTATCTCTGCCCCAGATCGGCGAAGCCATGGGCGGCAGGGACCACACCACGGTCATCTACGCCTGCGAGAAAGTGGCGGACATGCTTGAGCGCGATGAACACTTCCGCCGCCAGGTGCTGCAGATCCGCGAGCGGTTGTACGGTCACCAACGCGTTTAATTCTCTTTTTACCAGTTAATCACACAGAAAAACCAGTTAATATTCCTACTAAAAACCTCCAAATTTTAGTGAAAATTAGGGTATAATAAATACGTTAATAGAGTAGAAATCATTGAGCGGGTTTGTCTCAAGTTGAAACACTGTGTTGTACTAACAATAATGGATTGCTCCGGGTCCCCGGAGATTGATTGTCACAACAAAAGTAAACGCTTCATTCAACGCCTTGCCTGGTGATTTCACAGGCTTTTATTTTTTAACAAGCATTCATCCGCATCTTGCAGGGGCAACCTTTCAATGCGGTTTACACAGAAACAAGAAAGGTTTTAATAAATGAATAAACAAGAAGTAAGAAATCATCCGCACAAGGGAACATTAAAGATCATCCCTCTCGGCGGATTGGGGGAAGTCGGCGCCAACATGATGGTGTACGAATATGACAACCAGATCCTGGTTGTGGATACGGGACTGATGTTCCCGGAAAACGATATGCTCGGGATTGATTACATCATCCCGGATATCAGCTACCTCGTGGCGAACCGTAACAAGGTAAAAGGCATTGTCATCACCCATGGTCATGAAGACCACACGGGAGCCATACGGCACGTGCTGGAGCAGATACAGGCGCCCATCTATGCCACGCCCCTCACGCGCGGGCTGCTGGAAGTGAAGCTTGCCAAGGGTGGCATGGCCAAAGGCGTTCGCCTTGAAACCGTCAAGGCTGGCGACAGCCGCAAGATCGGTCCCTTCACGGTGGACTTTTTCCACGTTTGCCACTCCATCCCGGATGGCGTGGGACTGGGCATCGATACCCCGGCCGGGCTGATCGTCCACACCGGTGATTACAAGTTCGACCACACTCCCGTTGACAACTGGCCGACTGATTACGCCAAGCTGGCTGAGTTCCAGCGGCGCGGCGTGTTGGCTTTACTGGCGGACTCCACGAACGCTGAACGTGCCGGGTGGACCCCTTCTGAGCGGGTAATTGACGACGCTTTTGAAAAAGTGTTCCGCGAAGCCAAAGGCAGGATCATTGTTGCCAGTTTCGCCTCTCTCATCTCAAGGCTGCAACAGGTGGGAAACGCGGCGATCAAGTTCAACCGCAAGCTGGCCATCGCCGGTACCAGCATGGTGGATAACTCCAACATCGCCCTCAGCCTGGGCTACCTCAACCTGCCTGACAACCTGGTGGTCAGCCTGGACGAAGCACTGCACATGAAAGACCGCGATGTGGTGATCATGTGCACCGGTTCGCAGGGAGAGCCCACATCCATCCTTGGACGGCTTTCCACCGGAACACACCGTATTTTCGATGTCAAACCCGGGGATACCATTGTGCTCTCGTCTCACCCCATCCCGGGTAATGAAGAAAGTGTTTATCGCACCATCAACAACCTCTTCATGCGCGGCGCGAACGTGATCTACGAAGCCATCGCCCCAGTGCATGTCTCTGGTCACGCCAGCCAGGAGGAAATGAAGCTGTTGATGCACCTCACTCAACCCAAGTACTTCATCCCCATCCATGGCGAAATACGCCAACTCAAGCAACACGCGAATTTGGCCAAACAGGTAGGAATCCCGGAGGAGAATATCAAAGTAATCCTCAATGGACAAAGCGTTGAGTTCTCTGAAGGCAAAATGCGCCTGGGAGATAAAGTGCCCACCAGTTACGTGTACGTGGATGGTTCCGGTGTGGGTGACGTGAGCGCTGACGTGATGCGTGACCGCGAACGGCTTTCGGAAGAAGGCGTGATGGTGGTCAACCTCATCATGGATAAGAACACCGGAAAACCTATGCGTGACCCCGAGATCATCAGCCGCGGATTCATAGCCTGGCGCGACAGCGATGCCATGATGGCAGGGCTGCGCAACCGCGTAAAAGACACAGCCACCAGGGCTAACGGGAATATCCAAAAGGATGTGGAACAGGCTGTGGGAAATTTCCTCTACAGCGAAACCAAGCGCCGCCCGATGGTCTTTGTAAACATCGTCAAGAACTAAGCGAGTACAGATCAACACCTCTTCCAGTTGGGAGAGGTGTTTTTAATCCTCATCTGCCTTCCACCCGTGTTCCCCGCGCAGCGGAACGAACGCCACTGGCAGGATGGACTCGGGCTGCCAGGCACCAAACTCACGGGTCCATAACTCAAGGTACTGGCTGCCGCGAATCCCCACCGGCAGTACCAGCCTCCCCTCGCTGTTCAACTGGTCCAGCAGTGGCCGTGGAACCGATGGCGCGCTGGCTGTGACCAGGATGGCATCATACGGTGCACCTTCTTGCCAACCCAGTGAACCATCACCCACATGCACTGTCACGTTGTTGCAACCAAGGGTTGAAAGCGTGAACGTTGCCTGTGCTGCCAGCTCCGGAATCAACTCCACGCTGTGAACTTCTGTTGCCAGGTGAGAAAGCACAGCCGCCTGGTAACCCGACCCCGTGCCCACTTCCAGTACCTTCTCACTTCCCTTCAGGTTAAGCAGGCTGGTCATTAATGCCACAATATATGGCTGAGAAATGGTCTGTTCATAGCCGATCGGCAACGGACGATCTTCATAGGCGTGTCCCTCCAATTCCAGGGGCACGAACAGGTGCCGCGGAATCTGCCGCATGGCTTCCAGCACACGCGAGTTGGTCACCCCCCGCCGCTGGATCTGCCCGGAGACCATCCAATTACGCATTTCTGAAAAATCATCCAACGAATCAAACCTCCGCGATTAAATCACGCGAGATCATGCGGTCAATCTTGCCCATGGGGAAGTTCTCCAACCAGGCCAGCTCAACCCAACGCAGTTCGCTGGCCTCCAGCGGTTTGGGCTCCTGCCCCGCTGCCTGGATGCGGTATGCAAAAAGGGTGACCTTGAAATGGGTGTAGGCATGGTGATACTCCCCGAAGAGGTCGCCCACCTCAACGTTGATGCCCAATTCCTCCTGCAGTTCCCGTGCCAGGGCATCCGGCAGGGTTTCATCCTGCTCCGCCTTTCCGCCGGGGAATTCCCACAAGCCACCCAGCAGTCCAAGCGCCGGCCGCCGGGCAATGAGCACCTTGCCGTCGCGCTCAAGGATGCCGGCGGTGACCATGTGGTGCGGGATGGGAGACTTTTTGGCAATGACAGGCAGCTGGTCCTGTATGCCCGCCTGAAAGGCAGCGCACAGCGCGGCTAAGGGGCATTTGCCGCAGGCTGGTGAACGCGGTGTGCAAATGGTGGCGCCCAGGTCCATGATGGCCTGGTTGTAATCGCCCGCTTTGCCGGCTGGAAGGAACCCGCGGGCAATGGCGCGCAACTCCTTCTCCGCTGCCGGCGAATTCACCGGGGAGGAATAATTCAGTACCCTGGCCAGCACGCGCTTTACATTTCCATCCACCACGGCTTCGTCCAGCCCGAAAGCGATGGAGGCAATGGCAGCCGCGGTGTAAGGTCCGATGCCGGGCAGTTTTTGGAGGTTTTCCGCATCCGGCGGCAGCGAACCTCCATATTGGTCCACGACCACCCGCGCTGCCCTGTGCAGAGCACGGGCGCGGGAGTAGTAACCAAGACCCTCCCAAACCCGCAGCACTTCCTGTTCGGTGGACTCAGTCAGCGCGTGAACAGTTGGGAACCGCTGCATCCAGCGTTGAAAGTACGGGATGACCGTTTCCACCCTGGTTTGCTGCAGCATGATCTCCGAGACCCACACCGCGTAAGAATCAGGATGCCCGCGCCATGGAAGGCTGCGGGCATTTGTGTTGTACCAGGTGAGGAGTAACTGGCTGAAAGTTGCTTTCATCAGGCCAGCACCGTTTTAGATCTGAAATGAGTTTTTGGCGTAGACCACTTTGAGATTGTAATTCTGGATGAAATCCTGCAGGTGGTTGGTCAGCTTGATCCATTCCTCTGAGAGCAATAGTTGGCGGACCTTCTTTTCATTAGGCAGCACCGCGCCAACTGTGATCTGCGGCTGCCTGCCGTAGACGGTTGCCCAGGCGTCAGAAAGGTCACAACCCAGGCGCTGAATGCCGGGGATGTATTCCCGGATGACGAACTCAAAGTATTCCTGCTCGTGCTCAGGCATGATATCCCAGGTCATGATCAGCTTAACCGGCAGGTTCTGGTCCATCAGGCGGCGCTGTTCTTCTGGTAATCCAGAACCACCACCCGTGTTTCATCGGGCAGCGAGTTCGCGTTGGGAACTTTCAAGGAAGGAACAGGGTCGACGTTCCCCAGCCCCATTTCCTTCAGGAATTTTGAGAGCGGCTCAAGTTTGACCAGGGTGTTACCGGAGGCAGCGGTGAGGTAATGCATGGGGATGACGATGTTAGGCTCCAAAAGGCTGATCACCTCGGTGGCTTTAATGGCGGTCAGGCTGCCGCCAGCGCCCACAGGCACCAGCGCCACGTGCACCGGTCCGATGGATTCCACTTCGGCCTGGGTTGGAACGCGGTTCAGATCACCCAGGTGTAGCACGTTGATGCCGTTATAGTCGAACAGGAACATGGTGTTGCGCGGCTCATCGGAGTCCTTTTTGTGGTGCCCGTTGGTTTGAATACCGGTAATGAACACCCCTCCGATCTCGTACTCTCCCGGTCCGTCGAGCAGGTGAGAATCCCCTTTCACCGCAGACAGAAAGTTGTGCCCGGGAGTGTTGTGGCTGATGGTGACGATGTCCCCTTTTACTTTCAGGGGTTCGTAACCAACCTGGCGCGAGTCATAAGGGTCAGTCACCACAGTTGCCAGGCTGCGCTCAGTCAATCGAAAACAGGAATGTCCGTACCAGGTAATTTCCATGAAGCCTCCGTGGGTAGATTATACCGCAAAGGCACCACTGCCTGCGCCAACCGGGCGGCGTTAATACCCTTCAGCCTCCGTTATGCCCATGCTGCGTTGCCGCAGCCCTGTCAGCCGAGGCGTTGTTTTTCCAGTTTAAAGATCCGGCGCAGGATGGCCACCGACGAGGCATAGGTGGAATCCATCCCACGGTAAGAAAGCGCGCCCGCCCCAAGGTTCGCCCCTTTGCTCAAGGGCGTGTCCGAAGCGTAATGCAGGATGCCGATGTCAAAGCTCACACCTTGCAGGTTGACGATCTCGTTCACCGGGTGACGCTTGGGGCGCGACATCTCGTAGACCGCGGAAAGATAAGGACCCGCTTCCATTTCAATATCCGTGTAACCCTCGCGGTACATCACGTCCATCATTTTTGCGTTCTGCAAAAAGGTACCCAGCACCGTGAGCGCTTTTTGATTGTCGAACACCGTGCCGTATACCAGGTAAGGGGAGACATCCGGGGCAATGAAGGCGTTTTGGAAAAGGTAAGTGTTTTGTGAATGTTCATCCTGGACCACGTTGGGGATCATCACGTCACCCCGCACCCCGTTGAGAGTGGCCGCCTTGCCCATCACGTACACCCCCAACACCTCCGGGGTGTGTTCAGCAATCTTTGCCAGGATGTTGTAAGCTCCCAGGCCAAGCGGATAGTCGATGTTGAGAATGTACGCGTCACTCCTCTTGAGGAAGTCCCGATCTGCGTTATCCGGCAGCAAGCGCGGATCAAAGCGGGAGGGGTCCAGGCTGGAAAGCTCCACCAGTTGGGCTTCCACGTCAAAGGAATGCATCGCGGGAATGCGCGTAATACCGTGTTTATTCTCATCGGCGGTCTGTTCCGTGAGTAATTCACTTCCCGCCCGTGTTTGTGTCAGCTTCTTCATCGCGTAGTATAGGAAGTTTTCTGCCGGGCAGCACTGTCCACTGCTCTGCAGCTCCTGCCATTCAGCCAGCAGGTCACCGTTCCCGCTGCGCTCAAGGAACTCAAGGATGACTTGCCGGCGGGAAAGGGCAAAACCGGTCAACAGGTTGGGAATGCTGTGTGTGTTGCTCGAGATGAAGTACACCGGCCTGTCCAAAAGCTCCGGTCGGGTTTGTTCAATGTTGTCCCACCACATGCGAGTGGCACGCCAATACTCGCTGAGTGACCCGCTGAGCAGCCGGATGCCAAACCTGCAGCGCTGTGCGGCAATTTTTTGCAGGGTGGTAGCAAAATCATCCCCCCAGGCGCCCTTCAGACGCAACAGGTCTTCCGGTTTGATCTTCAGCCTGTCGCTCAAGTCCAAAAAAGCGGGGGAGGCAGGGTCTGTCAACGCTTCCGTTGAACTTGCCTGCCAGTTCTCCAGCAGCGCGTGCATCTTGTTCCATTCCACCTGGTAAGCTGTCAGCACCGGCACAACGTCCTCAATATCGGAACGGCTGGCAATGAAAACCGCCAGCGTGCTTTTTCCGTCATAATAGGTGGTGCGGCGGCGTGCCTTGGCGTACACCAGCGTCCAGCGCTCCACCTCCGGGTACCCCTCGCGGGCAAAAACCGGAGCGCTTTGCCCCAGCACGATCGATTGGACGCTGGTAATGCAGGCTGGCAGCCTCAAGCTGGAGTAAATGAAGGCAGAAAGGTCCGGGGTTTCATCGCGGGCATCGGGATGCAGAGAGGAATTCATGCCCGCGTGCACTTCCTCCAATGAGCGGATCTGCACCTCTGTTGTGGAGCGCAGCAGCGAATAGATGGTGCGCAGGTACAGGTCAATTTCATCTGAAGCGCTTCTTGGGACGGTTCTTTCCACGGTTGTTATCTCCTGAGGAATATTGTAGCATAGCAGAGCGTGCATTTTCCAGCGCTTGTAATATGCGCCGGATTCAGTACAATATTTATAGATGAGTATCCATTTTAGTAATTTGTTAGTCCGTTCACAATTAAAGGAGCTGAATTATGGCAACGCTAACTTGCACCAAATGCGGCACTGAGAACCCTCCCGACAACCTGTTCTGTGAGATGTGCGGGGCTTCACTCAAGGGCATCCAGCCCTCTGAAGGAGACCGGACCGTCATGGTGGCGCGCGAATCACCCCCGCCGCCCCCGGTTGTGGAAGAGAAACCGGTTGCTCCACCCCCTGCCCCAAAGGGAACCCCTGAACCGGTACCTGTTGTTCCAGTGGCTGCCGTCGTTCCTCCTCCACCGCCTCCACCCGCCGCACCCGCGTTCATTGGAACTCCCATCAACAAGCTGGGCGTCAGGCAGGACAGCTGGTCTGAGTTAGTGGAAGGCGCAGCCGGGAAGGCGGACCAGATCGCCGAGGCTTTCATGGAAGAGGTCGAACTTGCGGAGATCCCCGGCGTAAAGGTCACGCCCGCCACACTCAC
>CAYVTF010000004.1:167370-170144 GCA_964454565.1 uncultured Anaerolinea sp.
AAGAGGTCGAACTTGCGGAGATCCCCGGCGTAAAGGTCACGCCCGCCACACTCACTAGCGGCACAAGCGAGCCGCGTAAGTATTTCCTGGTGCACAATGGCAAAGGCGCCACTGTGGCCGTGCGCTTCGCGGCTTTTGGCAAAGACCTGTATTACACCTGGGAGCTGTTTACAAAACGTGTCATCAACTGGCTGACCATCGGCATTCTGCTGGGTTTGGCTTTCCTTTTTACCCTGATCCCCACCATCAACACCTGGGTGGGTATGGGCAACCAGTTCTTTTACGGGTTGTACACCCTGGTTTCCCTTTTCCTGGGATCCCTGCTGGTTCCCGGCCTGGCGCTGCTGCTGTTTGGAAAATTATTCAAGGACGATATCTGGGGATTCTATATGAAGGACCTAGATGACTTCGCCCTGGATGATGCGGATGCGCTGACCACCACGGTGGATGATTGCATTACCCTGGCTGTGGAAAAAGTTCTCGAGATTTAATCCCTGCCTGGTTGTTATCCGTATTTTCCAAATCCCCGCCAGACGGCGGGGATTCTTAGATCAACCGGGGAATTAAATTGGTCAATTCAGACAGGGAGGAAACCACCGCGTCCGGATTAATGCTCTCAAGCTCGCTACCTGCTCTTTTTGCCCGGCGCTTGATCCACACAGCCTTCATCCCCGAATTTTGCGCACCGAGTACATCCGCGCCCAGGGTATCGCCCACCATCACGCAATCCCCGGGAACTGTGCCCATGCGCTGCATAGCCCGGGCGTAGATGCGGGTATCCGGTTTGCGGATCTTTTCTTCCGCCGAGATGAGGATTGCCTTAAAGTATGGTCGTAAATTGTGAGTGTCGATCAACCTATTCGCGTCGGCTGCGTTGGAGGCATTGGTGATCAATCCAAGCTGGTATCCCAACCCCTGCAAGGACTGCAAGGTGGCGTGTGTATCTTCCTCCACCTGCCAGCAGGCTTCGGTCACGCGATACATGGCTTCCAGGGCATCCACGATAATGTGGTCAGGCAGATCTCCACAATCAAACTCCTGCAGCACCTGCCTGAGGTAATCTTCCACCGGCTGTTCGATGAGCTCCACGTCTCGCGTCCGGTAATACGCGGACATGACCTCGCCAAAGCGGGAAGCAAAAGTGGCTGCATCGAACTGGCAACCGGAAATTGACAAAGACAGAGCCAGGGCCGCGTAAGAGTCCTTGAGCACTTTATGGTATTCGCCTTCGAAATTGATCAACGTGAATCCCAGGTCAAAGAAAACTGATTGCATCCTGGGGGCAGCGGGTAAAACCATACCTATCCCCTTTGTGATTACTTGCTTGAATAAAATTATTCCACTCTTAACAACACGCTCAGGAATTAATAGTGACGCTCCGGTTTATACAGGTTCATCAAGGGTTCACCATGCAGGTAGCGCTTAAGATTATCAGCGAACATTTCCCCCGCCCGTTCCTTGTAGCGCGGACTGAAACCGGAAACATGCGGCGTCAAAATGAGGTTTGGAACGCTCCAGAACGGGTGGTTGGAGGGCAGTGGTTCCTGCAGGAAAACATCAACGGCAGCACCAGCCAGGTGTTTATCGGTCAGGGCTTTGATCAAGGCTGCTTCATCCACGATGCCCCCGCGCGAAACAAGCACCAGGAAGGACCCCGGTTTCATGGCCATGAGTTCTTCCTCGCCAAACGAACCGCGCGTGGCGGGGGTCAACGGCAAGGTAAGCACCACAAAATCACATTCCTTGAGCATCGGCTTGAGGGCTTCCACCGGGTAAAGCCGATGAAAATAATTGCCGTCCGGGTCACCATGCCCGTCTATGGTGTACCCGTCATCCAACGGGTGCATCACATCCCTCTTGATGGCCAGAACCTTTACATTGAATGGCTGCAGCAGCCGCGCCACCTCCCTGCCAATGCTGCCATATCCCACCAGCCCAACCGTGGAACCGTAGAGTTCAGCCGGGGTGAATTTCTCCCACCGGTCGGTTGGCCATTCCTTCTTCGCCTGGTTCAAGGCCAGCTCAGGCAGGCGGTGACCTAGACCCAGCAGCATCATCAGGATGTATTCCCCTTCCTGGATGGCGGAAGCGCCGCTCATCGAGGTGATTTGCAGGTCCTTGTGGTTCAGTAAATTTGATCCCTGGATAAAATCAATGCCGGCGTAATGGAACTGGACCCATTTCAGATTGGGCGCGATTTCCAGATCTGGAATGAGGATATCGGTGTAAAGCACTTCAACGCGTTTCCAAAGGTCAGCAGGGATATCCTCGGTTTTCCTGGCCGGGATGTGAGAAATGCGGATACGCGGCGTGAGACTGCGCAGCCGCTGCATCACTGCTTCTGGAAAGGTGACAGTAGTTAACACTTCAATATTTCGTGAGGATGCCATCGTTTCTCTTGATTAGGAACCCTTGAGGTAAATCCCCTCCGGGTCCACTTCCTCTCTTAAGATCCTCAGTTCATCCTCCCGTACCGGGTCGGTGATGCGGACGGTGGCTTTTGCACGGATGGCCCAACCAGTGTTCTCACGCACCTGCTCAAAGGTGCAACCCGGGTGCAAAGCCGTTAGCACCATCTCTCCGCTTTCATCTGGTTCCAGAATGCCCAGGTGGGTAACGATCACCAGCGGTCCCCCGCCGCGCACCCCCGTGGCTTCCCGTTCTGCCCTGCCCCCCAGGAACCCGGCCGAGGTGCGAAAGTCCACCTTCTCCGGGAAGCGGCGTTTCTGGTGAGGGGTGAGCACGTAACAGCGGTTCGCCCAGCCGCCCATCTC
>CAYVTF010000004.1:170244-177068 GCA_964454565.1 uncultured Anaerolinea sp.
GCCTCGTAGATCATGCGCAGGTTCGGGGCGTGCATATGCCGGGCAAGGTTGCATGCCAGGTTGGGCAACCCCACCCCTACGAAGACCACGTCACCATCCCGTAACAACCGGGCAGCGTTGATGCACATCAGTTCAGAAGAGGAAAAGGTTAATTCGGTCATAGTTCTCTCTGTGTATTACAAAAATCCTTCCGCGGATTACACGGATTAGTCAGATTATATTAAACCATTCAAGCAATTCTATAATTCCAAATAATCTTCAATTCTCAATACGATTATCAAAAAACCTTCCGCGGGTTACGCATAATAATTTTTCAAAGATCAGTTCTTTGTGAGGGCAATGCGCTTCCATTCGAGACTCTTCGCGCCGAAGTTAAATATGAGCCCCAGTTTAAACCCTGTTCCCTTCAGGTAATTGAGCACTTGCGAAATAGCATTTGAATCAATAGCGGCCATTGCTTTGATTTCTACAATTATTTGATCATAAATCACAAAATCTGCCACATAGTACTTTTCCAAAGTGATATCCTTATAGTTGATTGTTACAGGTGCTTGAGCTATGTAAGGAATTCCCTGCAATTTCAATTCATATTCTAGTGCTTCCTGGTAAACCAGTTCAAGGAAACCGTACCCCAGATGTTTGTGAACCTCCATCGCTGCGCCTATGATCTTGTAAGATTCTTCCCGGAACAACAATTCATTCACCACAATGGATGCTTGCATATTTTGATTATCGGCTTTTTGCATTTGTAGCCTAATAAGTTCCTTTGTTTTCAAAAAATTGTTTTTCTAATCAGACTAATCCGCGTAATCCGCGGACAGAATTTAATACTCTCCGTAGTTAACAGGTGCGGCGAATTTTGGTTTGACCGCCAGGCGTTTGTGGGTTTCTGGTCCCAGTTTCTGCCAGTACTCTTCTGTGTTCTTAACACCATAGACCCACTCATCCAGCCAGCTCTTCACCACAGCACGATCCTCACTGATTTTGTCCCAATTGAGGTAGAACACGTTATCGCGGTCGTAATACCCCTGTGTGTAAGAGGGGTGGGCGCAGTGCGGCACGTGGCAGACTGCCTTCACGATCAGCTCAGGGATGAGTGTACGGTTCGGATCGGAGCGGATGACGCTTTCGTCCACGATCTCTTCAGCCGTGATGATCACGTTCTTCGATGCAAAAGCAGCTTCCTTCTGCTCCCCCAGGATGCCCCATACCTGGGCATTTCCATGCTTGTCCGCCCGTTGCACATGGATAATGCCCACGTCCGGGTTCAGCGGTGGAACCGTGATGACCTCCCGGCCGGAATAGGGATCCTGCACCCGGCGGATGTTCGGGTTATTGCGCTCCAGGTCGATGGCGGCGGTCTGGTTCATGGGCATGAAAGGCAAGCCTGCTGCCCCGGCCTGCAGACGGGTAATCATGCCGAAATGGGAGTATTCCTCCCATTCCAGCCTGCCTGCCTCCAACTCCTCGCGCACGATGCGCAAGGAACCAACACCCGGGTTACCGATGTAGGAAAAGATCAATTTCTTGGCGCAACCAGCCGCAACCATCTGATCGTAGATGAGGTCCGGGGTGGCACGTGCCAGGGTTAGGTCCTTTCTGCCCTGGCGGATGATCTCGTGCCCGGCTCCGAAAGGAATCAGGTGGGTGAACCCAGCACAAAAAAGGGTGTCGCCATCATGAACAAACTCACTTATCGCTTCGGTCAGTGAACAAACTTTTGACATAAATCGTCCTTGTTGTAGTTTAAGCTTTGCGCACGTGGTTCTGGATCTGCTCGTGCATGTATAGCTGCAGGTAATGCACACCACCGGCGTTCTTACCGCTGGACCCTGATCCCTTCCATCCGCCGAACGGCTGGAAGCCAGGCCAGGCACCGGTTGTGGCGCCCATCGGCCGGTTGGCATAGGCCACCCCGCACTCGATGTGGTCAAAGAACCAGGCCACCTCTTCTTCAGCGCCATAGAATCCGGCCGTTAGACCATAATCAACGTCGTTCGCGATCTGCATGGCGGTTTCGAGGTCGTTGAACTTGCCAACAGTGGTGATTGGCACGAACATTTCGTGTCTCCACAGGCGGTGCTCAAAGGGTACTTCGGCCAGGGTCGGTGCGCAGAAGAAACCGCGGTCGTAGGGTGTCTCAGTGAGCACCCTACCGCCGGTCAGGATCTTCCCGCCTTCCTTGAGCTCAGCCACAAACCCCTGGTAATCCTTGTAGCTACCCTTGTTGATTACCGGTCCGAGGAAGTTTGCGCGCTCGGTGGGGTCGCCGATGGACATCTTTTCGGTCAGTTCCACCAGGCGGGCAACCAGTTTGTCATAAACGGGTTCTTCGATCAACACGCGTGAACCCGCGGAGCACTTCTGCCCCTGTAACCCGAACGCCGAACGGGTGATGCCGATCGCTGCCGCGTCGAGGTCAGCGTGCCGGGTAACAATGGTGGGGTTCTTGCCACCCAGCTCCAGGATGGTGGGACGCACCCAGCGGCCCGTGCCAAAGTCGCGGTAGATCTTCATCCCCACGTCAAAAGAGCCGGTGAAGGTGATTCCAGCCACCTCAGGACCTTCGATCAAGGCCTGCCCCAGCGTGGAACCGGGACCGGTGACATAGTTGAACACGCCTTCGGGAACCCCTGCCTCCTGCAGGCATTCGGCGATCAGCCGCGCCGTCCAGGGAGTGTCGGTGGCGGGTTTCATCACCACGGTGTTGCCGGTAACCAGCGCCGCTCCTGTCGGTCCGCCGGTTAACGCGGCCGGGAAGTTGAACGGGCTGATGACCAGCCATACGCCGTAGGGTTTGAGCACCGACGTGTTGGTGCTCACCAGCCCGGTGAGCGGATCGCTGCCCATGGGGGTGAGAAAGCCATTGTTGGCTTCCATCCGGTCGCAGGAATATCGCAGCAGGTCTGCAGTTTCTGCCGCATCCCCAAGACCTTCCATGCGGTTCTTGCCCACCTCAAGCGAGAGCACCGCGCCGATCTCAAAAATGCGCCTGTCCATAATATCGGCTGCTTTTCGCACCAGGGCTACCCTTTCCTGCCAGGGCGTGAAAGACCAGCTTTTAAATGCCTTGCTGGCGGAAGCGAGCGAGGCGCGGGCGTGTTCAACGGTACCTTTCTGGAAGACCCCCAGAACCACGTCGGTATCCGCGGGTGACCGGTCTTCGAACTTTTCCAGGGAATATACTTCCCTGCCGTTGATGAGCATGCCGTATTCCCTGCCCAGATCACTGCGTAATTTTGCCAGGGCTTCGTCATAGCGGGTGTGTAATTCATCCGGCGGGTTAAACATGGTTGCGTACGTGAGTTTAAAAGAGAGTTCGGGGGACATTACGTTTTCCTCCTGAGAGAGTGTGTTTTTTATTGCATTCCGGTGAAACCGGTACTGTTAAGTATAGCGCAGGATATTTGCTGCGTCAAAAACAAAGAGGAAAACAATGGGGTGTGAGAGGATTCAGCTGCTGAATTCAATCAATTGATCAGCAATTGTGATGATGTCATTCACTTGCCATATCCTGCCGGAACCCAACGGGTATTCTCCCCGCAGCGTTGCCTTCCACCGTGCAGGGATGCCGTCCAGCCCGTATAAAGCGCCAGCCACTGCACCGGTGACAGCGCCGGTGGTGTCGGCATCTCCCCCCAGGTTAACCGCATGAACGAGCGCTTCTTCAAAAGAGTCAGTGTTTAAAAGTGACCAAATGGTACTTTGCAGCGTGTCGCGCACAAAACCGCTGTTGGGCAGGTCTTCGCGTGGTTTCTCCTTTGCCGTTCTAATGGCATTAAACAGCACCTTCCCCGGTTTGACACATGCAAGTGTGGTTGCGATTCCCCGCCTCAGGCGCTCGCCGGGGGGTATCGCGGGTTCGCAGCTCACCAGTTCCGAAATGAGCAGGTTGACGAATTCACAGGCTTTCACGCAATCAGCGTGACGGTGCGTGACCCTGGATTGCAGGCGGGATTCAGAACGCAACAAATCGGGCGAATTCCAATAGCGGATGGCAACCGGCCAGCAGCGCATTACAGACCCGTTGCTGGCTGATATGGGGTGGGCAGCCTGTACCTGCCTGGATGCCCGGTTCCAGGGCATGCCCCGGGAGACGAGACCGAGCACGTGACTGGTGTGAATGCCTATGTCCGCTGGTTCGGCGTGGTACCAGTCCACGAACCGTTGCGCCAGGTCCTGCGGGTCCAGCGGACTGGCGCGCAAGAGACTTTCGGCGAGCGCCAGCGCCAATTCGGTATCATCCGTGAAAGAGCCGGCAGGCAGACCGCCATCTATCATTTCTCTTTCCAGGTTGTCAAGTGAACGTGCAGACCCGAACTCCAGGGGCATCCCCAGCGCGTCACCAACCGCAGCGCCAACCGCAACACCGCGTAGTTTATCAAGTTTGATGTCGTCCATTGCATTATTATCCCTTAAAAATAATTAGCGTGCTGTACCCCTGGTTATACACCAGGAAGGAAAAATTTGAAAATAAGCCGGTAATTGACTATAATACCCTTGGTAAACATCCCGTGGTAAAAATCCACGATCTATATGAAAGAAAAGGAGCAACAATGAACGCTAAAGTATTTGAAAGCATGAACGAACAGATCAAACACGAGCTGTATTCCGCCTATTTCTACCTCTCCATGTCCGCCTGGTGCGACAACGCCAATCTGCCAGGATTTGCCACCTGGTTGAAATACCAGGCGAAAGAAGAGCAGGAACACGCCATGAAATTCTATGAATACCTGCTTGACCGTGGCGAAAAGGTGGAACTCAAAGCCATCGAACAACCCCCGGTGGACTTCGCTTCTCCCAAAGATATTTTCGAGAAAGTGTACGAGCACGAGCAGAAGGTTACCGCGTTGATCAACGCCATCTACGCAAAAGCCCTTGAAGCCAATGACTATGCCAGCCAGATCTTTTTGCAATGGTTCATCAACGAACAGGTCGAGGAAGAGAAACATGCCTCCTCCATCCTGGATATGGTCACCAAGCTGGGCTCCCATGTCGGCGGCCTGTATCAACTGGATCATCAGTTGGGTAAACGCGATTAGTTTTCCCGGAAACAAAAATCCAGCCCTGGTAAATGCCGGGGCTGGATTTATTTCTTGAATTAATTAACGGACGATAACTGAATCCCGGCTGCCCATTGAACGGGCGGTGACCACCATTTCCCCTTTGACCAGGCCACCCTTGTAGATAGCCTCCCCCGGGAATGCCTGCCAGCCGCTCAACACGAAGGGGAAAGTATCATTCGCCCCGATCCACTCGCCGCGGAATTTTCGCGTGATGTGAACATGCGTTCCAGTTGCCGGTCCTCCCTCGCAGGAGGGGTGTCCGATCCTATCATCCAAGCCCAGGCGTGTCCCCACGGGTACGCGGTCCTTCTCGGCGACGTGCATGTACATCAACTCCCAACCCGTGGGTTGCCCGCTTTCATCCTCCAGGGCAACCAGCACCACACTATTGGAAGACCGGGTGACCACACCTGCAGCAGAAGCCAGCACCCAGGCTCGCGATACGCTGCAAGCCGTCTCACCGGTGATGGGGGCAAAATCGAGCGCACCAAGCGGCGTTCCCGTCACCCAGTCTGCGTGCAACCCGCCAGTGAGAGACCACCGTTCTCCCGGTGCAAACGGCAATTCCAGCGCGGGGAGCTGTATGTTCTGGGTGAAGAGCGGTTCCACGCTGGCGGCGCAAATGAGCGGGTCACCGAACATGCTTTGATAGACAGACAAGAACCCGCCTTTGCCGTAGAGTTTGGCGTCTACTTCGCCCAACGGATAAAGCTGGGCAAACAGGTAAAGTATCCCCACCGAACCGGCGTTGAGGTTGGGAGCAATGTCGGCTGACCTGCCGTCAGCAAAGGTGATCCTGGAAATCTGCCCCTGGCGCCAGGCATAGTACCCGGCATTGATACTCTGGGTCACGAGACCCAGTTCGCGGAAGAGACCCTCGTAATATTGAGTATTAAATCCAAGCGGATAAGTTGTGTTGGGATTGCCAATGTAGTTTCTTACCCAGCCGGAGCGGAACTCGATGAATGCTAAGAGCAGGCGCGGGTCTACAGAAGCGTTCAGTGCAGTGCGCGCCACAACATCAGCCCCGCTGACGCGATCCTCATACACAAGCTGGGTGTGGTAGTTCAGGTAGCCGCCTGCTGATGCTAAGTACGCACCCACATCAAAACCGTTGACGCAGGGAGAAAACACCACAGCGCTGTCCGGCAGGATCAACGGTCCCTGGACGGAATTGGAAGCTGTAAGCGGGATGATCAATTGCTGCCCGGCCGGGATCAACCCCGCAGAAGGGATGACCGCCGGCGAGGTGATCTGGTCCGGAGCCACGCCATAATGCGCTGCCACCGCCTTGAGAGTATCTCCCGATTGGGCGTAG
Organism: uncultured Anaerolinea sp.; assembly: GCA_964454565.1. Lineage (GTDB taxonomy): Bacteria > Chloroflexota > Anaerolineae > Anaerolineales > Anaerolineaceae > UBA6107. Next base: position 176,629 of record CAYVTF010000004.1, read on the forward strand.
TAGGAAATCTCCTGGTTTGGGTCAACCGGCAGAGGGGTGGGGCTTGCCGTGGGTGTGGCGATGACGGGAGTGACCGATGGCGTTTGGGTACGGATGTTAAAAATATTGGGGTCAAGCGTGGGGTATGACCCCGGCCAGGCTCCGCCCGGATTCAGCGGCAGGTTGCACGCAATGATGAGCACACAGCAAAGAAGGAGTAGAGTTATTTTCCGTGCGCGGTTCATGTGCTGGCTAGTCAACAAATAGATGATCCCATAACGATTATAGACCATTCCAGACTGGAAAAACGACTACTGCTCTCTCGTGAATCCCGCAATGTGGTACACTCCCGGACTGAACGAGTTGGTATAATTCCCAAAAAGAGATTGGGCAACCTGCCTGATAGCGAGGAAAACCTTAATGAAATCAAAAGTTGCCGTATTGCGCACCACCCCTGAAAC
>CAYVTF010000005.1:0-149323 GCA_964454565.1 uncultured Anaerolinea sp.
GTCTCTCTTTTTTTCTGTTTTACTAACTTTTGCCTACTTTTTAGGCAGCCCCTTTGATTTCTTCACCAAAGTGTTACCGTGGTTACACTTTCTCGTATACCCCTTTGCTAAGAGCCTCTTATCAACAGATGGATAAATATTCATAGGTTTGCTCAAAACCGGTTATTATGCCCAATCAGCGCATTAAGGGGTGACCCTGTTTTTAATTGTCCTGAAATAACAATGGCGACCCTTGATTTCCAAGGGGCGACCCTGTATAATTCTCAGTGGCGACCCTTGGTAGCCTCTCTTCTATGATTCTCTGTCATGGGTGACCACCGCTCGAAACTGAAAGGATCTTATGATCATCTTCGCGTTTGCCAACCAAAAAGGGGGCGTTGGAAAAACCACTACCGCGGTTACGCTTGCGGACGGATTATCGCGGTTGAGAAAGCGCACATTACTGGTGGATCTCGATCCGCAGGGGCACCTGGCGCTCTCTTTCGGGTTGGAGAAATCCCCTGGCTTATACCGACTTGTCTGCCTGGGAGAGGAACTACCCAGCCTGGTAAAGCATATCCGTCCCAACCTGGACCTGCTCACCGGTGACAAGCAGACTGAGAAGGTGAAACGCCAGATCACGATGGAGGACTTCCGCGAAAGCATCCTGAACGACTATTTACACGAAACCGATTACGAGGTAATCCTGCTGGACATGGCGCCTTCGTTGGACGTGCTGCACCTCAACGGGTTGATTGCCGCGGATTGGGTGGTGATTCCGACACGTATGGACGCGCTGGCCGTAGACGGGGTGAAAGAGATCCTCACCACCATGGCTGAGATTTCGCGCAGCGGTCACCAGTACCTGGGTTACAGCATCCTGCCAACATTCTTTGACCGCACCACGCGCGAGACCTTGCTCCAGTTTGAGGAGGTCACCAGGACTTTCGGAATAAACGTCTGGCCGCCCATTCCACAGGATACGCGCGTACGCGAGACTGTGGCATACGGACAAACCCTGTGGGATTACTCCCCGGATTCTTCCGCGGTGGAGGGTTTTGTCGAAGCTAAACAGCACCTGGGTGGCTACCGCCAGGTATTGGGAAAGATGCTGGAGGTGATCGATGGCTGAAAACAAGGCACAACGAAAGTCCATCCTGGACCCTGCTGTGGCTGATCTATTAAAAGGCATGCAGCAGAAGCAATCAGAAGCTCAAATGCCGCGCAAGGAACGTGAGCGTCTCTCGCGTGAGAGAGCCAAGATCCAATCCCGCCGGGATATGCGCGCCACTTATGATCTTCCGCCCGCAATACGTGAGGGTATCCGCGTTCTGGCGGAGGAATTGCGTCTACCCGCCAGCCAGCTCGTGACATATGCGTTATACAGATTTCTTTCGGATTATGAAAATAAGTCGATTGATCTGGGAAAATTTAAACAACCATCACGCAGTCCGCGTTATGACTGGAATTTGATTTTTCCGGAAGAGATCACGCTGATGGGAAGAAAGAAGAAGGGTGGTTAAGTACTTAAGTATTAAAGTCGTTAATTAAGTAGTCATTGAATCACGTGCAATATCTGCATGCTTAAGGGGTGCAGCTCTTGCACTCAGAAGAATGACATTTGCTGCACTCCGGCGTCCATAAGGCAAAATATTCTGTCAGGCCGGAGTGTATTTTTTGTCAGCTGGCGGGAATGCAGATTTTGTTATCAGGCCAATCATCAGAAATTGCATTCAGGCGAAGATGCAAATATTGCCTGTAGGCCAGATTGAATAATTTGCATTCAGGCAAATGGAATTGCCGGAAGAATGGTTACCACGGTTACGGATTGTTGAAGGGGCGGGTTAGAAAACTAATCGTCCAGGCGAACGGCAATGAACACGCGCTTCCTTTTTTGCAGAGACCCGAGAAGGGAAAACAGGGTTTTCATCAACCCGTATTTCCGGGAGAAGGCTTTTTCGGCAGCAGCGCTTTCAGCCGGGGAGAGAAAGCGGATGGTTCCCGGATGCCAATCTCCGAGCAGATCGCCGTTTACCTTGCAGGGGGCCACGTTCACACGCGGGTTACGGCGCATGCGTTTGACTTTGCCGGAACCGATTTCAGTATAGAGACATAACTCATCTTCAACAACCGCGAACCAGACCGGTGTGCGCATGCCTTCACCGGATTTCCGGAAGGTCTCAATGTTCATGTAATTCATATTGTTAAATTCATCCATTATCATTCCGTGTATTATATGCACAACCAGGTAGAGAATCCAGTTGTTGTACAGGGATTTTTGCACTATGGATGAGAATTGAGAATCTCCTGGATCAGGTTGGATTTTCCATCAGTATACGCTTCACGATCGTTGCGGAATTGAGCGGCGAGTTGAACTTTCAGTGCTTCATACCGGGCTGCTTCTTCGGGGTAGGCGCGTAGCAGGTCGCGGAAACGTAACTGCTGCCTGAAGAAATCTGAGGCAGGCTCAACAATGTGTAGATGATGCGTGTGTACCCCGTTGATGATGCGGTGCAGATAACGGCGCTCGGGAAAGACCGCCTCGTGTTCAGGCTTGTACAGATATCCCAGGCTGGCAAGGGGAGGGAGAAAGAGCGAGTCGTCCGCCAGGCGATGAACGCCGATCAGGATGTCAATGACAGGTTTGGCGGCCAACCCGGGCACGGCCGTGCTGCCCATATGTTCAATACAGGTCACGTGAGGACCGATGAGGGACAGGATGCGCGCGGATTCTTCAGCGAACATCTGTGGCCAGAGGGGGTTATAAGGCACGACTTCGATCGGACTGGGTAAGGTCATGTATTAATCATACAACAACCAAAAATTGCGCATAGATAAATATCCCCATAAGGGGTGAACGATCGTTCACGTCAATATTTCCATAGAGCTGAAAGACCGGAGATACTGGTTCTCCGGTCTTTCAATAAAGACTTCCCCTCCAGCCTGAACTTCCCCTGGGAACAGGCAGGCCAGTCGCGATGCTGCTTACGAATTGTCCTTGTTCTTGTCCTGGTCGGGATCCCGGCTTTGTTCCACGTGACGGTGGCGCTTGAGCATGTAGGAATCGTAGTTCATGGTTTTACGCATGCCCTCTTCGAGCCCTTCAGAAATATGCAGGCGCAAACCGTCGTACCGATCCCGGGTGACTTGAGGCATATGCTGACTGTACTTGTTCATTGCCCGGTCCATCAATTGCCTGGCTTCATCGCGGCGTCCGGCGCGCTCCAGTTTCAGTGCTTCGTTGGAGATCTGTCCGATGGCAACAGATGAAAAGCGGGTGAGCAGGTCCAGGTCAATGGGTTGGCGGTCCACTTCCTCATCGCTGGCGCGGGTGAGGTGCAACACATTGAGGCTCCGCAGGGTTTCACCGCTTTCGCCGATGCCGGCGATGGTCACTGTCATGTCGTAATTCTCTTCTGCCGGAGAGATGAGCAGGCGCAGAAAGAGGTTGACCGTGCGGTTGGCAGGCAGGTCCGAAAGGGAGATGGTGAGCAAATCCCCTTCCTGTTTTACCCGCCACTCGCCGAAGAGTTCTGCCTTGGTGCCGGCAGGGATGGTAATGCCGATGAGGGTGTCCTTGAGCGTTACCGAGGATAGGTCACTGAATTCCTGCATCAGTAATTCGGGAATCTGCTGGTCATGGCCGATGTAGTAGAAATTACCACCGCCCTGGTTGGCGATCCTCTCCATCAGGTGTTCGTTGAACCCCAGCCCGATGCCAAAGGTGGAGGTGGATACGCCGCGTTCAAAGATCTCGGAGGCATGTTGTCCCAGTTCATTTGCATCCACGATACCCACGTTGGCCTGGCCATCGCTGAGCAACAGGGTGCGGTTTACCTTGTCCCTGGATTGCCGGCGGGCAACGTTTTGGCAGCCCTGCAGCCAGCCACCGCCCAGGTTGGTGGAACCTCCCGGGTAAACACCGCGAACCATCTGTTTGAGCTCGGTGTGGGTGAGGGGACCGGTTGAATCGGTTTCCGCCAGCACGCGCACCTTGTCATCAAAGGTGACGATCGACAGGCTGTCCTGTGCCCGCAGTAGGTCGATGATCTGCTCCACGGCTAGCTTGGCTTGCTCCAGTTTTCCGCCGGACATTGAACCGCTACGGTCAATGACCAATCCCAGGTTCAGCGGGGGCGATTCGCTGCTCCCAAGGGCAGCAGGAGCGGTCAATTCAATTTCAACGATCCTTTCCGAGGGCACGCCCTTGTGGATCTTCCAGCCATCCGCCCGCAAAACCGCTTTGATGCCATTGTTTGATTCACTCTCGTTTTTTGAAATCATTTTTATTGCCTCCCTCTGTTGATAACCAAGTTTTGATTAGCTCCACCAATCGGGTTAACTGCTGCCGCCTGGAGCTACTGAGCGGTTCGCGTACATGCAATTCGATGCCAACAGCGAGCGTGATCCGCTGCCAGTTTTCCCGGGGTGATGGCGCGGATTGCGGCTCGATCATCATGGACCTGATGGGCGGGGATTCCATCTGGAAGTCCATTTTTCTCATTGCTCCTGTAGACCCGGGTTTGTGTAAAACCCGGTCAATGTACTCAACGGCATCTTCATTGATCCCATGGCGTTCATTGTTACGTTCACGCACCACATTTAGCGACGCGAGCACAAGCGAGGGATCCCTCCGGAATTTGTGCAGGAATTCGACGATCTCCCGGTCGGACATGGGACGGAGCACATTCTTGATCTCTTTCAGCGGCAGGTAGGCATCCTTTAACAGTCTGATCAACTCCAGGCGGTCGAGGTAGGCTTCGTTGAATACCGCGTACTTGCCTCTTGTCTCCGGTTGGGGCAGGAGACCTTCCTCGATGTAATAACGGATGGTGCGGACAGATACGCCTGTTTTTGCTGCGAGCTCTGAGATCCAGAATTCCAATTGAAGCATGCTGACCTCCATGAATTAGTATACCAGTATTACGTAATACTGTCAAGGTTAAATAAGAAATTGCTGATTATTGTTGGGCGAACAAAATCATTGTAGTATGCAGAAGGGGAAAATAGAAGGGTGTTGTGCCGGGTTAGAGGCTCAGCGTGTAAAGCAGCTAAGCCAAAATGCCGTTGAGGTAGACCTCGATCATTTCCTGGACGGCTTCAGCCTGACCTTCGGGGTCGGCGGGTTTGCCCAGTAACATCTCGGTCATGTGAAAGGTGTAAAACAGTCCAAAAAAGGCGCGTAGTAAGCCCTCGTCTGAAATGGGGCGCAAGGCCCCGGGTTCGCGATGCAGACGGTCGGCGAACATTTGCATGCCTGGTTCAACTGCCGGGTAAGACAGGGCAAGGTGTTTACCCTGGAATTCAACGACATCGATGAACACCAGTTTCACCAGGTCGGGGCGAGCGGAGAGGGCGGTCACCAGGCGGCGGGCAGCCGTGCGGGCCAGGTCCGCGCTGGTGGGGCCCTGTGAATTCTCCAGGGCGAGCATGAGGATGGGGTAGGGGTTGTAAGCCTCAAACACGGCGCGGAACAGATCGTCTTTATCCGTGAAGTGGTTGTAAAGGGAACCCAGCGCCATGCCGGACTCAGCCGCGATCTGGCGCATGGTGGTGCCGTGGAAGCCCTGCTCCAGGAACAGGCGGTGCGAGGCGGCAACGATTTGCGCCCGGGAGCGTATGGGGTTGGGTTTGCTTGATTCAATCATAAGGTCACGAGAACAGAGAATCGAGAATCGAAATCCGTCTAGCAGGATCACTTTCGACGTTTGAAATGAAAACCAGGCTCTATTGTACTATATTGAATCCTGTTACCAGTATAATGATCGTGCCTTACGAGTATCGGTTCTCAGTTCTCCATTCTCGCAAAAAACGAGGTACCCATGTCACTAAAGTTCGCCCGCATCGACCCCGCTGCCACCGCCCCCAGCCGCAAGCACCCTACTGACGCCGGGGTGGACGTGTTCGCCAACGAGGAGGTGCGCATTCCACCATTCTCCTACCGCGTGGTACATACCGGGGTAACCATTGAAGTTCCGGAGGGCACGTTGTTGCAGGTTTGGCCAAAGGGACGCAATAACCACCTGGCAGGGTCGGGCATCGTGGACGCCGGCTACCAGGGGGAGATCCTGATCAAGGTGGTGAACTATTCGTGGAAGCCGCTGCGCATAAAAAGAGGCGAGGCTATTGCACAACTGGTGCACCTGCCAGTGATCTGCGAGGCGCTGGAGGAACTCCAGGTGGAAAGTATTCACACTGAACCTTCCCGACGCGGCGGAGCAGGGGGAATTCATTCAACTTAAACCCTCTCAACACCCAAATCAACTGCTGACCAGGTTCACTCTTTTATCATTGTCTCCAGGTACACATTGAGCTGGTAAACCAGTTCGCTCTTCAGGTTGTTCCTGATCCACGTTTCCTGACTTTTATCCGTCAACTCGCTCATACCGGTAAGAATATCCCGGTTATTTACGGCCGTCACAGATTCCCTGCATTTTGAGAGGAATTCCTTAAGCTTCAAACCGGTCCTTTTTTCAACGATCTCAGCATTCACCTTCCAGCCGTGGGAGAGGAAAAACCAGGCATCGTAAAGGTCACGATTGGCTTTGCCCATCCTTTCTGTCATGGCCACCAGTTTATTGGCGAGCATGTCTTCGGGGATCATGACGTTGATCGGGATGCCGAGATACGGCTGGATGACAAACCGGGATCCAAAATCCCAGCGGTTGATCTCCACCTTTATGGTTTGTGAATTCGGGTCCATTTCATCGCAGGCCAGCAGGAAGGTGAGCCTGTACCCGTTCCTTTCAGCCAGCTTGATCTCTCCAAAAGGTTTGAGGAGTGCTCGCATGGCTGTAAATACGGAATCCCTTTTTTCCCAATTCAGCAGGTCAAAATCCAGGTCTGTTGAAAACCGGTCCAGGTTGTAAAACAAAATTCCTGCCGTTCCCCCCTTGAACCCTAAAACCGGACCCAATTCAGGATGAGAATATATCTCCTTGAGGATGCTGATGAGGATGTTTTTTTGTTTAGTGGAATCAAGCGACAAGGGAAATTCTCCAGGTTATTATTGTGGTATTGATCAAAATGTTAATTCACACTACAACAATAATAAACCACAACTAACCCGGAATTAATCAATCATCCACAGATAACACTGATTGCATTAATATCTAACGATTATCAGTTCTCGGATTTCTATTCTCGTACCTTTGTGCCGATGTACAACAGGTGATTGGCGGCGGCATTCAGGGCAGGGTCTTTGGCAAAGCGATAATTCCATTCCAGCCAGAACTCCCATTCCTCACCCTGGAGCTGGTTGATGGCATCTTCGTGCCCGGCAGTGATGCCCTCAACGCCCAGCAACTGCAGCGTGGTGAGCCCCTGTGCCTCCATTAATGGAATGACTTCAGAGGGCATGGTGAAATAGGCATCTGTGAACCCATCGCCAAAGTTGATGCCGTCCAACCACATCTGGTGCCATTCCGCCTTTTCGCGGAAGACAGCCAGCGGGTCAGATGCGGCGTAATCACGGAAAGGGGCATAGCGGGTGATGAACGCGGAAAAGATCAGCCCGCCGGGTTTAAGCACGCGCATGGCCTGGCGAACTGCGGACGCCCGGTCAGTCTCGCTGACCAGGTGGTACAGGGGACCCATGAGCAAGGCAGCGTCGAAAGAGGCGTCAGCGATCCCTTCGAGGGTCAGCGCATTGGACTGCCTAATGGCTGCCAGGGGAACGGCGAGCCCGGCAGATTTTTGGCTGGCAATTTCCAAGTTGGCTTGCGAGAGGTCCAGCAGGGTGACATTGTAGCCTTTCGCGGCTAACGCCAGGGCATAACGCCCCGGACCTCCGCCGATGTCGAGGATATTCAGTGGAGGGCAGGGGAGGAATTCCTCGAAAGCTTTCAGGGTCACGCCGAACTCGGTGCGGTGGCGGTCTAGCCGCTCCCATTCGTCGTTCGCGTGCACGTTGTAGTAATTCTCTACGCTGGCTCTGGGCATGAGGTGGTCCTTAGATGGAAAATTGGTTTCATAATATTATCCCTCTTTTGAGAAAATTATTAACCTCGTGCAGTTGCTGGATGCGTAAAAGATACACTAGACACCCCGGGTTCTAAAACTAAAAAATCCTGTTATTGCGAGCCGTGGTTTACCAAGCCTGAAACCGGTTTTGTTCCATCGGAGCGGCCCGGCAATCCACAAGGTACTTTCGAGATGTTAGTGTTGGAGTTTGCTTCGCCTACAACCGAGGCTCGCAAGGACTATAAACTTATGCAAAAGCTGTGATTTGTGCAAGCCCTCAGTTTTAAGGGGCGCAAGATTCCTGTTGTTCATTTTGCCAAACAAGGGACTTGCCCGAGCTAACGTCTGAATGCACTCGAAAAACAAAAGGCAAGTTTTTTTACATATTGTGTTAATTGTATTTCCAGCTACAATCATTTATGAATGCAAACAAAACGGATCCTCAGTTATGAACGCCATAATCAGCCCCTCCTGCCGCGCAGTCAGTTCATTGAGAGACTGGCGAGGCATGTGGGGTTTGGTTTCGTGCTCATCATGCTCTCCCTGGGAATCGGTATGCTGGGTTACCATTTCCTGGAAAACCTCTCCTGGGTGGATTCACTTCTGAACGCTTCGATGATCCTGGGGGGGATGGGACCTGTGAATAACCTGGCCACCAACGCCGGGAAGGTCTTTGCTTCGGTCTATGCACTTTTCTCCGGGATCATCTTCCTGGTGGCTGCCAGCGTGATGGTGGCTCCGGTGATTCATCGCATCCTTCACCGCATGCACCTGGATGACGACAACCAATAATTCCTTTTACCGCAAAAACCAGCGTTTCATCGTTTCCAGGGAACATGTAACAGGGGATTTTCGTCTTAGGATCAAACATGTAATCGAGGACAAAGAGGATGAAAAATATAATGAGAGCAATCCTTACCATGGTGGTACTTGTACTCGCACTCTCGGCTTGTAATCTCGGAGAAAAAGACGCTGACCTGAAGGGGAGCGCCTGGGAACTGGTGAGCCTGGGGGATGCTCTTCCCGTGCCGGGCACGAACGTGACCTTAAGTTTTGAGAAGGACAACCTGGGAGGGAACGGTGGTTGCAACTCTTATGGCGGTGAATTCAAACTCAAAGGGGATACGCTCACCATCGGTAACGTTTATTCCACCGAGATGTACTGTGAAGCCGAGGGTATCATGGATCAGGAAGCCCGCTATTACCAGATGCTCAGCAATGTGGAGAGCTTCTCACTTGCCGGCGAGGAACTGATCCTCACCACCGCCGATGGCGAGGCGCTGGTCTTTCATAGACTTGGACAGTAAGCAACTCCAAGCAAGACACTGATCTACCCCTTGCATTGAAAAATTCGGTCCGAAGTGGATTTATCCCGCTTCGGACCTTTTTGATATTTCATCCCCGGAATGACAAAGGTTGGAAACTTAAGGACTTGTGATAAACTGATTTTGAATTGGCACCCCGTTTTTTGCATCCGTAACTGGAATTTTCATGACAAACCTGCTTCGTTCCCTGCTCAAACGCATCCTTTCGCTGATCGCCACTCTGTTCATCATCACGGCGCTGCTGTATGCCACGGTGATGCTCACCCCGGCAGAAACCCGGGCCACCCTGTTTATGCCGAAAAACGTTTCGGCTCACCAGACCGAAGAACAGTACCAGCACATGCTCGAATTGATCATAGAACAAAATCACCTGAACGATTCCTATCCTGTTCAATACTATTATTGGCTCACCAACCTGGTTCGGGGCAATTGGGGGTACAGTCCAACACTGCATGAAGACGTGCTCGCCGGGATCATTCGACGAACCCCGGCAACAGCTGAATTAACCCTGTATTCCATACTGGTTTTCATTCCCCTTGGGTTGATCAGCGGTTTATTGGCCGGTTTCAGAAAGAACAAGCCGTCGGACCATGCGTTCCGGTTTTCTGCTTATGCTGTCACCACCCTTCCGCCGTTCATCCTGGCTTTGCTGCTGATGGCAATCTTCTACGTGGGATTGCACTGGTTTTCTCCTGAACGAATGAGTTCTGCAGTCAGCTATCTGGTCAACTCTGATGGTTTTCGCCAATACTCCGGTTTCCTCACCATTGACGGGTTGCTCAATGGCAGGTGGGACGTCACCTGGGATGCCTTGCGCCACCTGGCGATGCCGGTCTTTACCCTGGCAATTGCTCATTGGGCCACGCTGGGAAGGGTTACCCGGGCGGCAACAGTGGAAGAGATGAACCAGGATTATGTGCTCGCCGCCAGGGCACGCGGTCTATCCGAGGGGCGGATCCTTTTTCATCACACGCTGGGCAATGTTATTTCGCCGGCGTTCACCAGCAGCGTGTTGTCTGCCGCCGCGCTGATGACCGGTGTGTTTGTGGTGGAGATCATCTTCACCTTGCATGGGGTTTCAGAAATTGCGGTAGCCAGCATGTCCTTCATTCCAGACGCAGCATCAGCCCTGGGTTTTGCCATCTACAACGTGATCATTGTTTGGGTGCTGATGGGAATCCTTGACCTGTTCCAATTCAGTCTTGATCCGCGCATGCGGGGGGTGGGTTAAGGTGCGCAGGCTGCGTCTCTATTTTTCACGTTGGCAAAACTGGCTGGGGTTACTGCTGGTTCTCATCTTTGTAACCGTGGCAATAGCTGCCCCCATCCTTTCGCCTGATGATCCGGAAAATCCCGGTCCGGCAAAGCGCGTGGGCAGATTCTCCGAGTTCGAACCGAAACCGCCCAGCCAGGTGGCGCCTATGGGAACTCTGCCAACCCAAATCAGCGTCTACCACGCCCTTGTTTGGGGAACGAGGTCAGCCGTCATTTTTGGCGTGGTTGTGGCTTTCGTCAGCGCCTTCATCGGCTCTTTGGTCGGCGCAACGAGCGCGTATTTTGGGGGATTCGTTAATGGTCTCTTGATGCGAGCCGCTGATGCATTTTTATCGTTTCCCGTGATCGCCGGGGTTGTGCTTGTGAGGCAGGTCGTCACAACCACCCTGTTCAATGCGGGCGTCATGACCTCAAGTGGCGGGTTTGGAGCGGTTGGTAACCCGACAGTCGGTTCGGTCCTGACGCCGGAAAACCTGCCACCGTTACTGGTCTTCCTAAGCAACATCGATCCTATTCTGATCGCTTTCATCCTGTTTTCCTGGATGCCGTATGCGCGCATGATGAACACGGTTGTGCTTCGCATCAAGCACACGGAATATTTTGAGGCTGCCCGTACCTGCGGAGCGCGACCTTCCAAGATCATACTTCGGCACCTGATCCCAAATGCCATTACCCCTGTGGTGGTGATGGCTGCACGGGACGTGGGGAGCATGGTTCTCCTGCAGGCGACATTTATGTTCATCGGTATGGGGGGAGATTCTCCATGGGGGATGATCCTCATCAGCGGTCGTGACTGGATACTGAACCCTGGAGGGATCTTCACTTACTGGTGGGTGTTTGTGCCGGCCACGCTGGCGCTGATGCTGTTCGGGATTGGATGGAACCTGCTGGGAGATGGACTGAACGACGCGCTCAATCCGCGTTCGCTTTAAACAGCTGTGGAAACAAATTCCTTCGACCTGAAATCCAACATCGGGAAAGCAAATCCGTAAGAGAAATAGACCGGGATCAGAAGCAGATATTATTCCATTCGCGTGAATTGCATCGGGTTGGCCGTGTTGGCGGTTCCGCTCGTGACGATGGTGAGGGTATTGCCGGTGCAGGTGAAAGCACCGTTACCCGGGAACGAGAAAAAGAGTTCGGGGGGATTTCCTGGAAAAGTGGTTACCACACCACCCACCATGGCTTCCCAATCCGTGATCTCGCTGGAGGTGGAGGCGTTGGTAAATTCGATGGTGTCCCCGACCACAGTGAACGACCCGGTGGCGGAAACAAAACCGGTTCCCTGGATGTAATTGCCAGGGCTTGAGGTGAAGCGCAGCACAAGGTTGTCTAGCGAGTATATGTACAGGAATTCATCAAAGCTAAGCGAGATCATCCCCGATAGGATGGAAAGGTTTGGAAATGGAAGCAGGGTGCTGGTGAACTCGGCAAAACTTTCCTCTTCCATCAACCAGATTCCCTGGAGACAGGCAGCAGCGGATTCGGGCGGTTGTTCAGTCACGGGCGGGGTAACAAGCGGGGTTTCGAGGGCGTCCGTGGAAAGGGGGGCAGCAGGTCCTTCACCGGCCAGGGGAGTGGGTGTTGCCGTTGTAGCTGGTGCGCAGGAGGCAAGGCTGAAACCAGTGATAACCAGGATCACAAGTGAAGAAAGAGTTCTTGTTGCCACGTAATACCTCCTAATAAGACCAATATACTCTTAATTAGTATATGATTTATTAAGGAGGATGTCAACCAACAAAACAGGTTGAGGTATTTCACTCGGGGTTCATGGTGAAGCAAACTTCCAGGAAATGGCGCCGGGAGAATAAGCTGATTTGTCGGAAACATTACTTGTGCTACCGGATGATGTTCCTTGGGATTAATCCTCGCGCTTTACAGCCCCTGCTGCCAGCGGGTCAAAGCCTTCCGGCCACAGGGTGTGCGCATCAAAGAAAGCTCCTTGAAGGATAATACTGCTCAGGTCCGCTCCCCGCAAATCTGCACCACGCAGGTCAGCTCCCACCAGGTTGACTCCCAGCAGGCCGGCATCCTTGAGGCAGGCTCCCTTCAGGTTGGCACCCTGGAGGATGGCGTGTTTGAACGCTGCCCCCTCCATGTTCGCGCCTTCCAGGTTGGTTTCCCACAGGATGGACCGTTTTAGGTTGGTACCCTTGAGATTGGCTTGCTTGAGGTTGGCTCCAGCCAGGTCCCTCCCATACAGATCGATATTTTCGAGGTCAGCCCTCACGCCATCGGGCTCTCCATTGAGATAACGGAGATGTTGACTGATAACCTGCTGAAGTTCTTCGTAAGTAATTTTCATGTTGAAAATTCCAATGACCTGGTTGTCTCGATGTTTTTCCAGACAACCAGGCGATTTAAATCATTAATTGGGATGCCTCTTATGGAACTCGTCAAAATTGTTCTTTAGTGCAGCAACTCCGTGTGATCGGACAGATTTCCTTTAATGACCGATTGAATGACCAGTTCCACGTCGCGGAGATCTGTAACAACCGGGGTTATGTTCAACCTGCGCATGCTCTCGTAAGCACCCATTCCCATCCCGCCGCAAACCACGGTTTCACAATCAGCAATCGATTGTGCCATCAACCCGTGCTTGTGATGCGAGCCGGCGTCCTGACCATGGTTTTCGTGATGTTCTTCATGTCCTTCGTTGGCGAAGGTATGATGCCCTACCTTTTCGCGTAATTCCCTTGAAACCTCCGCGCCGTTCTCGATGGTTACCACCAGGTAATAAGGGGCGCGACCAAAGTGCTGGCTGACTGTTTTTCCGTCGTCAGTGATGATGGCAACTTTCATTGCTGCTCCCCTTCGAATGGATAGAAGTGCTTTTTGCTTTGCTCAATGAAGCCACAGGCAGGCGTCATCACCAACAACAGCTGTGACTCCCCTTCGTAAACATTCTCCCAGCGGTGTCCGATCTGAGCGGAGAACAGCAGGCTGTCGCCCGGGGTGAGGGTGTATTCCACCTCCTGGACATAATAGAGGATCTTGCCGCTCAGGCAGTAGACGAATTCGTAACCGCTGTGGAAGAGAGTGCGCCCGCCGCTGGTGGCGTATTTTTCCATGTTCACCACAAAAGGTTCCAGCGTGCTACTCTTCAATTCCTTCCCCAGGTTTTCGATGAAAGTCTTTTCGCCTGATGACCTGGGGCGTTGGTCATGGGGGGTGAAGATGACCGGTTTGGAGGGTTCAACTGCTTCAAAAAACTCCTTGATGGGCACGTCCAACGCATCCGCCAGCCTTTGCAGGGTGTAGATGGAAGGGGAGGTTTTTCCTTTTTCGATCAGGCTGAGGGTGTTGATGTTCAACCCGCTCATCACCGACAATTGCTTCAAGGTCCAACCTCTGCGGTTCCTGATCTCGCGGATCTTCAGTCCCAGCGCTTCATCCCCGTTTCCCGCACTCGAGGACGTTTTTTCAGATTCAACCTGGTCGTTCACTTGAGATGTCATCTGTACCTCCAATTGATTAATATAGCCTTACTGATATTATAGTATAAATACGTATAAAAGTCAACAAATTATCTAAAATATTGGTAAGAATAATACAATATTAGTAATAGCGTAGGGTGAATTAGTGATGCGTGGATAGTTACAAATCAAGAGTCAGGGTTGTTTCGATTCTGTGTAAGCCAAGTGTTTGGTGTAATACTAATTCCAAATATTTGCAGTGGACCTGGTTTGATTGACCTGTTGGAGATTTGAGAGTGCGGTAAACAAAAAGGACCGGTGAACTCACCGGTCCTAAGTGTGTGAAAATTAAGTTACAGGGATTCCAGGCCAACTACGTGAAGGCCGGCGATGTAACTGAAAGTGCCGCCAGCGCCCAGGCAGGAGCCGCCGCCGGGGTAGGCAGCGCCCATGACGGACCCGGAGGTGTTGCCCACGGCGTATAGGCGCGGGATCGGGTTGCCATCCACCTTGAGCACCTGTCCGTTCTCGTTGATGCGCAGTCCGCCGTTGGTACCGCAGGTTCCGGGGACGTACTTGGCACCGTAGAAAGGACCAACTGCGATTGGAGCAAGGCAGCCGTTTTTCAGGTCTGTGAGGTAAGGATTGGTGGAGGTGTTCAAGTCGAACTGGGCTTCTCCGCGGCGGTAGACCGGGTCTTTGCCCTCGGCAGCGTTGGGGTTGAAGACAGCCAGGGTGGCGTTCAAACCTTCTGCATTGATGCCAAGCTTCTCGCAAAGTTCTTCCAGGGTGTCTGCTTTGACAACCCACTCTGGAACGACGCCCATCTCATAGTTGCTGCCAGGGAAGAACCAGCTCTGTGCGTACAGGCTGTCCGCGATCCAGAAGGCGGGGATGTTGCGCCATTCGAACGCACCGGAATCCCATGCGCTGAAAGAGCGATTGAAAACGTGATAGGCGGCAGCTTCGTTGCCGATGCGTTCTCCATGCCGGTTGACCACGATGGAACCCGGTTTGCCGCGGTAGGTCTGCCAGTCAGCCTCGCCGACCAACTTTTCTTCATCCAGCGGGTAGAAGGGCAATCCCCAGTAGGATTGCATGTTGCGCAGGTCAGCGCCAAGTGCCATGGCCATCAGGTGACCGTCACCGGTGTTGGTGGGGACTGCGTTGGAGGCAAAAATGGGAGTGCGCAGGAAGGCGGTGGTCATTTCCTTGTTGAAATCGAATCCGCCGGTACCCAGGATAACACCCTTTTTCGCCTTGATGGTCAGGGGGCCGCTAGCGCCTTCGGCGCGGACGCCAATAACCTCACCAGCTTCGTTGGTGATCAATTCAGTGGCTGCGGTTTCCATGAGGATCTCGATGCCAAGTTCTTCTGCAATGGTGCGCAGGATCTTCCAGGGCATGCCATAGGTGTAAGGTTCATCGCCCTTGGTGAAGAAAACAGTCCGTCCAAAGGGGCGAAAACCAGGTAATTCATAATAGTCCTGGAAGTTCTTGTTATTCTGGGCTTCCATATTGTTCAGCCACTTCAATCCGAACTTGTCACGGGACCATTCCAACAGCTTTGGAGCGTTGTCAAGATAAGCATTGATGAGATTCTCTTCGGATTGTCCATCGGAAACGGCTTTGAGGTACTTGTAGGCATCTTCACGATTATCCTCAAGGCCTTCTTCGGCCATGCGGTAGTTCATGGGGATCCAGAACCCGCCGCCGGAGATGGCGGATGTGCCACCGAAGGCCACGTTCTTTTCAAGCACCAGCACTGATTCTGCGCCAGCGTCCTTGGCAGCCAGGGCAGCGAAAATGACTGTGCCTGTACCAACCACGACCACGTCCACTTCCTTGTCAAATGTTATTTCTTCATTCTTGGGGGCTTCACCAGCCACTTTAGGTTGGCAGGCAGCCAGTCCGCCAGCAGCAGCCAGTCCGGCACTTAGCAATGCGGTCTTCTTAAGAAAATTACGGCGGGATACGATATTGTCGGTCATAACTCTATTCCTCTCAGGAGAATGGGTTTTTAGGCATTTAGCCTTTTTTCATACCTGATTATAGGGAGAGTGACCGGGTTAGTCATTGGATTAATAGCTCGAGTCAGCCTGGATTTTCGCTGGGCTGGCTCTAAGCTTTTGTTTAATTAAGGGTTTATCCGGCTTGCGGTTTCACTGTTGGTCGATGAGGTGGTGTTCCATGGCGTAAAGCACAAGTTGCGACCGGTTGGAAAGCGCCAGCTTCCCGAGGATATTGCTCACATGGGCCCTTACCGTGGCTTCCTGGATGTGCATATCGTGGGCGATCTCTTTGTAAGGTTTGCCCTGTGCCACCTGGCGCGTCACTTCCAGCTCCCGCCCGGTGAGCAGGCTCTCCGGGGAGAAGGCTTCTTTGGATGCGGCATCGCGCATCAATTTGCGGGTGATGCCCGGAGCTAATACCGGGATGTCGTGAGCCACATCGCGGATGGCCGCAAGCACTTCGCTGGGATGTTTGTCCTTGAAGATAAACCCCAACGCACCCGCCCGAATGGCTTCGAGGATGGTTTTCTCTTCTGTGTAGCTGGTGAGAATGAGGATACGCGCCTCCGGATAAGAATTGATAATCTCACGCGTGGCCTGCACGCCATCCATGCCGGGCATGACAATGTCCATCAGGGTCACGTCCGGACGGAGAAGTGCGTACTTGCCCACAGCTTCAGCCCCATCCACTGCCTCACCCACCACCTGCATGCCGCGGTCTAGGTTGATCTCGGTGCTTAGTCCACGGCGCACAATGGGGTGGTCATCCACCACCAGTACTTTGATGATCTCTTTCATAAACCAACCCCTTTCACCGGTTCAGCATCCAGCGGGCACTCAAACCTGATGATGGTCCCTTTTATACCGTCTGACACGATTGTCAACTCACCGCCAGTCCGCGCGGCGCGTTCCTGCATGCTCGTCAAACCAATCCCGCCTGGATTACGGTTCTCCTGATTGAAACCGCTGCCGTTATCAATGATCTCAAGCGTACAGAGCCGGCTCTCGGTGTCTGCGTTCAAGCGCACGTCCACCCGGGTTGCCCTGGAATGTTTGAGGGCGTTGTTGAGTGCCTCGGTGGCGATGCGGTACAGATCAAGGTCAAGAGGGGAGGTTATCAGGTTTTCGCCGTTCACCTCCAATGAGGTCTGCATGCCGGCTCTCGCCTCAACCGTGTTGAGGCGCAACTTCAACGCGCCTGTCAGTCCCTCGGACTCGAAGGAGAGCGGACGGAGTTCAAACAACATCAGGCGCATTTCGCGCAGAGATTGCAGCGCAAAGGATTCGATATCAACCAGGGTGTTTTCGAGCGTGTTGTATTCCTTGATCTTGAGTAGTTTTTTGCCGATGTCAGCCGAAAGCACAAGTCCGTAAAGGGTTTGCGAAACCGAGTCATGCAGGTCTCTGGCCAGGCGTTGCCTTTCCTGCAGGATGTGCATTTCCGTGGACTGGCGGTGTTGGCGGGAATTTTCGACTGCCAGGCCTATCTCATCTGCAATGCTGGTCGTCAGGCGGATCAATTCGGAATCCGAGGACTGAAGACATTCACCGATAAGGCTGATCATCCCGATTGTTAATCCCCTTGAGCGGATGGGTGCATTGAGGGAATTGACCGCTTCCTCACCGTTCAGGAAAAGATACCGTTGGTCGTTCAAGGAATGTTGATTAGAGTGGGCAATAGCCTGTGATTGCGCCAGTGCCGGCGCGTAATAATCCGGTAGCGGGTCTGGATCGAAGATGCTGCGGATGAATTGCCCGCCATCAGCGAGATGGATCACACCAACGCCGCAGCTGACGGCCGAAAGGATCATTTCCAGCATGGCAGGCAGGAGTTCATCCAATTCCAGTTGTTCGTTGGTTGCCGCCATGATGTCATACAGGATCTGTTGATGTCGTTCGCGATTGTCAACATTCTCCTGCAGTTCCTTCGTGCGGTCACGTACTCGTTGTTCCAACTGGTTGTTCAAGTCCATCAGGTCGTGTTGGGTGTTCTTCAGCTCGGTGATCTCGCGAATGAATAACGCCACCGCGGTCACCACTCCCTCGCGCTTGATGGGAGCCAGGTTGGTCATGTAATACCGGCGGGGCGCACCCCAGTAATCTGATGCCAGCTCATACTGGTTGTTCTGTCCGGTGGCAAACACCTGCTCAATTTTGGCGGACACCATATCTTTGAATTCCGGCATGAAGTACTCATGCAGGGGAGTCCCCAAAAAGGATTCACCGGATTTCGTCCTGGAATCGTGGTTGAGGAACAGGATAATTCCCTGTCGGTTGACCACGATGAAGGTATCCGGGGCGTTGATGACCAGGTCGTGATACCAGTCGATCTCGAAGTGATGGGAAGAGGAGGGTTTAGTGGACATCTGGCTCAATTATACATTGCTGCTGGGATGGCATTATCTATGGTAATTTGGCGAACGAACACTGGAGAAGGGATGTATCCCAGTCCTTTGCATCGTGAAATGGAAACGAGCGGATCAGGTATTCCCATCCACCAGTTGGCAAGAACTTATGATGAGTTGACTGTAGTCTACGTGAATAAATGATTGAAATGGGAAAACCTATTGGAACTGGACGAGCCAATTTTCCGTGATATTAGACACTTAGCGTGAAACTAAATTTCGTGCCATATCCTGCTTTATATTCATCCTGGAAAATCGGGCTTTCAACGTTCACCTTGCCCCCGTGGGCTTCCACCAGTTGTTTCACAATGGCCAAGCCCAGGCCGGAGCCGCCGCTGGCACGCGCACGGGATTTGTCTGCCCGGTAAAAGCGGTCGAATACATAAGGCAGGTTTGCCGGGTCGATACCTCGACCGGTATCGATGACTGACACCTGGAGCGCGGTACTGCCAGGTGCAAACGACGCCTGGACTGAGATCTTGCCGCCAGGTGGGGTGTAACGCATCGCGTTGCTGATCAGGTTATTCAAAACCTGGGTAATTCGATCAGGATCCAGCCAGATTTCTGGCAACTCCCCTTGAATATCCGTATCCAAAAGGATCCCTTTTTGAGCGGCTTGCGGTTTCATCCACTCCACTACTTGCTGGATCAATGTTTCAGGGTTGCTTTTCTGAAGTTCCAGTTTCAACTGTCCCGCTTCAGCCAGTGAAAGCAGCCGCAGATCTCCGATCAACCGGTTCAACAGGGTGGTTTCTGAATGGAGTGCCGTGATCTGTTCCTCATCGAGCGGCAAAACGCCATCCTGCATGGCTTCCAGCGTGCCCTGGATCGCAGTTAAAGGGGTCCGCAGCTCATGCGCCACATCCGCCATCATGTGTTGCCGTTGTGATTCCATGTTGGACAGGCTCTCAGCCATGTTGTTGAAGGTGAGACCCAGCTCTCCAAACTCATCCTTTGAACGGATATTGACCCTCTGGCTCAAATCTCCATTGGTAATTGCGATGGCTGCCTTCCTCAACTGTCGTAAAGGAGCGGTAATTTGAAAAAACAAAACCGCTCCCAATATTAAAGCAAGACTGCCCGCAATGATCGCGGAGCTGATGATCGCTTGTTTGACAGACGCCAGGAATTCTCCGGCAGGGGAGTTGGATTGGGCCAGGTCGTTGGGGGTGACCAGCAAAGTGCCAATCAGGTTTCCATCAACCGTGACCGGGGTCCCGATTTTTAACTCTGAGGCGGATAACTGGTTGCCCACAATGTCGTTGAGCGTATCACTGATCACGATCCCTTGAGCATCAGCCAGGATCAGCCGTTGATCAACGATTGTCATCATCCCGTTGCCGCCCTGCGACCCGGGGCCGTTTCCGCGTCCCTGTCCCATCATGTTTCCGGTTCCCTGTGGGGCGTATTGAGTGGTGATCTCCGACAGGAGAATGGCATCCACGCCTTGCCAGCCGTTGGATTGCGCATAGTAATCTGCCAGCACGGGCGCCAGGCGATTTGCCCAAACCTCTCCGCTGCGGGTGCTGTAAAGTTCAAAAGCCGTCTGCGTGGCTCGAGAGGTGATGAGGGATGTCACCAGGGCGCCAATGGCGATGATCAACAGGAAAGCCCCCATCAACTTGATCAACAGGCTGTTACGCATCGGTCCCTGCTTCCAACTTATACCCCAATCCAAACACAGTCTGGATATACACAGGTTCCCTGGGGTTCGGTTCCATCTTGATGCGGATGTTCTTGATGTGGGCGTCAATGGTGCGTTCGTATCCTTCAAACGCATTCCCCTGTGCCTGTTCCATGATCTGCAGGCGCGAAAAAACCCGGTTGGGCTGTTTTGCCAGGACAACCAGTATTTCAAATTCTGTCGGGGTTAATTCGATCGGCTTAGTGGCAATCTTAACCGTGTGTTTCAGGAGATCGATCACCAGGTCACCCACTTGAATGGTTTCCATTTTTTCGGTCTTATCTGAACTTCGCCGGAAGATGGTTTTGACGCGGGCGACAATCTCGCGCGGGCTGAAGGGTTTTACCACGTAATCATCCGCGCCCAGTTCCAGGCCGATCAGTTTATCTGCTTCTTCCACCCGGGCAGTCAGCATCAAGATGGGAATATTGGAATCACGCCGAATTTCCCTGCACACATCCAGCCCGTCCATGCCTGGCAGGTTCAAGTCCAAGATCATAAAATCCGGCTTCTCCTTATCAAAAACGGTCAGGGCAGCGTTGCCGTCCGAGGCGGTGAGCACCTGGTAACCGGCTTTTTCAAGGTAGGCTTTTAGGACCTTGATAATTTGGGGTTCGTCATCCACCACCAGTATTTTCCGGGACATTTCATTCATGCTTTCATTATATTTGAATCTTATGAATAACTTGTGAATTGGAAAACTAATCTTTGAAGGTCAATCGCCTGCAATCGCGACCGGAGGGGTTTTCATCGTAGATATTTGATCCTTAAATAAGGCGAGGATGCCAATTACTGGCATCCTCGCAGTGCTAACAAAGCTATTTTATGGGTTGGTCTGAAGGTACGGGCATTCCCCGTTTCCAAAGCGCCCCTGGCCATTGCCGCGCATTCCCCTGCCAGCGCCGTTTCCCGCGCCGCGGGTTTTCATCCAATCAACCTGTTCCTGGGTCAGGAGTCCGTCTTTGACTGCCTGGTCAAGAACCTGGGTGCGGACTTCAACACGAATCGCGAAGAACTCTTCGACTGTCAAACCTTCGGCAATAGCAATGTCTGCCACGGTTTCGCCAGCTGCCAGGCGTTCATTCAGGTCATCGACGGAAATTTCAAGCTTCTCGGCGAAGGCTGCGATCATCTCGTCGTGCAACAGACCGTCCTGAGTGACCGCAACAACTCCACCCATACCCCCGTTGTTCATGCCGCCACGGTTACCGCGTCCAGCGCCCATTCCATAACCTGTTCCGGTTCCTGGAACTGGGGTTGGTGATTGAGCAGCAACTACCCCTGCGGTACCTAATGCAATGGCTACAATCACCACAACCACTAAACCTAGTAAAATTTTGTTCATTTTATCTCCTTGTAAAAGATTGAATCGTAAGGCATACCTTACTTGTTAATGACTATCTTATCGATTAGTTGTGAAGAACGTGTGAATTCCGCATGAATTATCTATGAAAGTTTATGCCAGTTGTTTGTCAACGGAACGTTTTTTCCCCCTTGCCCAAAGCCCCTCTTCATCCACGGGATGGAGAGGGGCAGGGGAGTGGCTGAAGTTTTAGGACAGGTTGTTTATTCCGATTTGTCCACTTCAGCCTGTAATTGAGTTTTGATGGTGGAGAATTCCACACCCTTCTGGGTGGCGTAGTCCTTGACGATCACCTGAGGGGCAGGCATGGTTTCCCCGATGATCTTCTCGATGGCTTCCTGGCTCACTCCCCAGTCCAACAGGTTCTGGAAGGTGGTTTTGCCGGTGATGGTTCTGTCCGCTTGGCCAACCTCAGTGGAAGGAGGCGTGCCTTGTGTGTCAGCCGGCGTGGGGGAGGTGGCATTCAGCTCTTCATCAATTGGAACAAGGTGTGATTCCAGGTAAGCGACCTGTTCGGGCAGCATCTTGTTTTGTGCTTTTAATATTGCTGCAGCTTCTGGAAACAGGTAGGTTTCTTCGGCTGTTGAAAGATCATAGGGCAACCCAGTATAGAATGCCACAAACATGCGCACAGAGGCGGTGCCTACTTCCACCGGGAGATTGACCGACAGAGCTTCCAGATCTTTCACCGTAAAACTGGCCGGGTCTGAATCGACAGGCACGCGAAACGCGGCAGCCAGATCAGACAGGGGAATTTCGAAAAGCTCGCTGACATCGCCAAAGGTGTACGACCCGCGGATATCCGCCGGGTTGTACTGGCCGGAATATTCCCCATCAGCAAACTTTGCCGGCGTCTTGCTGGATTCGGTCTGCCACCAGTTCAACGCGGTGCTCACGCCAATCCCGCCAAATAACAGGACAACGATCAGGGCAGCCAGGACAAAGGAATTAAGTTTCATGATTTCACCTCTCCGTTCTGACTTTTAAGCTTTTCAGGTTGCAGCGCTAATCGACCGCTACTAAAGGTTACTGTTCCGGCAACGGGGCAGTGAGCTTCAGAGGTGCATTCCAGGCAGGAAATGCACTGGTGATCGCGGATGACCGTTTTGGAAGAGACGTTAATGTTCATCGGGCAGGTGATATCGCAGGCGCCACAGGACGTGCATGTGGAGGGGGTGCGGCGAATGCTAAACACACGGAAGAGGTTGGTCAAACCAAGCACGGCTCCATAAGGGCAGGCGTACTTGCACCAGGGGCGTTCGACAAAGATTGAACCCACCAGGGTCAGCCCCAGCACGATGAGACCGCCAATGGCGACTTCACCGCTCCAGAAATTGAACAAGGCAAAATACGGATCCACGGATTCAAAGATCAATTTCCCGCTGATGGCGGTCATGTAGATCACCCAGGCTAACACCACGTACCGGAGATATCGTAATACGCGGTCCACCTTTGCGGGGATGAAGTGGTTATAGCGGCGCTTTTTGAATATTCTGCGACCGATGCCGGCAAACCATTCCTGGATTGTGCCCAGGGGGCATACCCAACCGCAGAAAACCGGTCCAAACAGCACCGCCAGCAGGAAGCCGATGATCATGAGCACGAAAGACGCCTCGTGCACCTTTTGCACAAAAGTGCCCGTGGTGGCAAATTGGTACAAAGAGACAACGCCGCCAAACGGACAGATGGCATGCAATGAGGCGCTGGAAAGGAAGGCGATGCCTTTTCCAGATTCAGCCAGCGTGTGATTGATTGAAATGAGGGCAATCAGGGCAAAGAAAAAGATTTGCACAACCCTGCGAATCCAGATGTTCCTGCGAAAAATGCGGTGGTTCAACAACCCTTTTTTGGATGATGCTTTCACCAGGTGATCTCCTTATCAAGCTTAATCCGATATGATTGAGCCATTATAGGTCGAGGGAGTGAAGAACTTGTGAAGAAGGTTTGAAGATTTCGTGAAGATTACGGGGAAGAGGCTTGTTACTGAAGACTTGAAAGATGCTTAAGATCTGAACAGGTTACTGGTTTTCCAACCAGAAACGTTCCCCTCACATCCCTCAGTCCATAGTGCGAATAAAAAAGCCCTCTCACGCGCGAGAGGGCTTTTTCGTCATCACTTAATTCCGATTGATAAACACCTGACTGCCCATAAGCGAAAGGGCTTGGCCTGTTACCTTGGTACCAAATGGTTGATCCGGTTTCAAACATCACCCCGGTTGAGCAACCTCGCGGGTCTCAGGCGAGTTTCTTGGCAGGCAGCTTTGATTTCTGCTGCTCTTTTTTCTTTTCGTTTTTTTCCTTTTTCTGCTTGTCAGCCTTGTTTTTGTCTTTCTTGCTGCCTTTTTCTCCCATATCCCATCTCCTTTTAGAAAAGTGACTTCACAACGCGGATGGTTGCGCACCGCAATGTACCACTCATTTTAGTCCCTTGATCGGGAATTGAAAAGTAATATTCAGGGTTGGGTTAGGGGAAAGGGAAGATCGGTTTTGGAGGATGGGTTTAGCCTGTATCCATCGCTAATTGGCCCCTCTACTAAACCCCTGCCAAATCCAATCTATTTCGTTAATAATGCAGCTTATTATCTCAATAAACCAGTAATAATCTATTGGATCAGGATGGAAGAGGGATGCGGAAACAGATAACTTTTCGGCAACTTGGGTGGAACTCAATTATTTCATCCAGGGAGTTGCTGGAAGTTAACGAGAATTGTTCTGCGAGGTTAGACCGTTCCTCCGTAGCGAGCGTTGGCCAGCGGCAGTACGTTGATCACGGGTTCTTCGTAAGGGTGCACTTCGCGCACTGCCTGGATGGCTTCCATCAGGTATTCTTCGCGGCATAGCACCTCGATCTTGATTTCGCTGCCGCTGAACAGCTCACCGGGGTTGCCCATGTAAGGCTTGGCATCCTCCAGCGGGCGCCAGAATCCCTCCGCGGGGATGACCGTGGCGCAGCGATCATAGCGTCCGACCTCCCCCGCGTGGGCGTTGGCCAGCGCTTTCAGGATCTCGTCCACCGCCTCTTCGGGGGCAATAATTTCCAGCTTGAAAAATGGGCTCGAATTCATCGGGTTCTCCTTGAGAGTGTGATTAATAGACGCGGTATCCGGCGGCAAAACCCAGCAGTCCGAACAGAAGACCACCGACCAACCCCAGCACCGGGCGAATGCGCTGGTAACAGCCATTTCCGCCTGAGCGCTTGCCGCCAAGCAGGGCGAAAGTGACGCTCCCTGAGAATGTTAATAGTCCACCCCATGGACCGCGCGGAAGCAAACCAGAGAGCGTGATGGCAACGATCGTGCCCAGGACTGCGCCGAAGGGGGCGGAAAGCAGAGTAAAGAGCAGGCGCTTGTTGACGCTGCCTACCACCAGCCCGAGCAGCGCACCGCCGATGCCAGCGACCAGAATATATGGAGTGGGACCGTTCAGGTTGATGATGGCGTTGCCGCTGTTCAGCCCGATGAGGAAGGCGGAGATGACTATGGCAACGCCTTCCGCAACGCTGCGTAAAACAATGGTGCCGATGCCCAGCGCGCCAATGCCGGTGCCGAGCACGGCTGCCCCCTGTTTGAGCTGTTGACCGATGGCATCCAGGTCAGGCGCCGGAGATGGGGGCGTGTTAAAGGGGACTGGAGGAGTGATGGGTTCGACCATGGTCACACGAACGGGTGGTCTAATGGGCACTGGGAGCGGTGCGCCGCAAGCCAGGCAATTGGTGCGCAGGGGCGGGTTTACCGTGTTGCAATAGGCGCAGGTTATGGAACGCGGGGCGGGGGACATGGACTTTCCCTCCTCTTACAGGTCAACATAATTTCGCCGGAACCAGTCTTCGGGGTCCACTTCCACCTGGCCGACGATCAGATCAAAATGCAGGTGCGGTCCGGTGACGCGACCGGTGTTGCCCACCATGCCGATGGTTTGTCCGATCTCCACCCTATCGCCCACTTTGACGTCGATGCGCGATTGGTGCCAGTAGCCGGTGTAGACCCCCCAGCCGTGGGAGATGATGGTGGTCATGCCGCGCACGGTGAGTTCGCCGGTGTAGGTCACAATCCCCGGGGCAGGGGCCAAAACGGGCGTGGTGTTGCTGCCCATGTAATCCAAACCGCTGTGGTAATAGATGTAACCGCTGCCATTATATTCGCGTAGCCGACCGTAATAAGAGGTGATTTTGTCCGGGTTCGGGCTGGGGGCGAAGAAGATGGTGCTCCACAATTTCTCAGGCGGGGCATCAGCGGTGAGCTCCATTAGCAGTTCAAATTCGGGTTCAGTCACCGCGGGGTCAATCACGTTATCTGCCACTTCGAGGGGGGTATCGTAACCGTACTGCACAAACTCGAGCAGCAGGTTCTGTTGGTGGGTGAAGGTTCGTCCGTCCGCGGTGCTGGCGGTGACCACCAGGGGATAAAGACCGGGTTCCGCCATGCGCGGGACTCCCTGCAGGGCGGTTAGCCCTTGGCGGCTGTCGGGGAAGAAGTGCAGGGTGTGGTCCAACAGCGTACCGGAGATGGTCACACCGGGGGCGGCATCCGCCTGGAAGATGCTGGTTTTGCCCTGGGCAATGGTGCTGCCTTTCACGTCCATCCCGCTCAGCGCGGGTATGTAAGCGGAGGAAGGTTGAAGGCTACTGGCGGGCAGGTAGAGCGTGTCGTTGGCCAGCAGCCGCCAGGGGGAGGGCAGGTCATTGTATTGCGCCGCAAGCCAGGGGTTGCTGAACGTGGCGACCGCCAACTCAGCCGCATTTATCCCGGCGGTGAGGGACAGGCGGTGTTGTTCAAAATCTCCGGGGTAGAGGTAGTAGAAGTTTTTACCCGCGTAGAGCTGGTCGGGGGAGGTGAGGAAGTTCAAACGCTCGGTCAGGTTGCCCAACTGGCGCAACCCGCGCCGAAGTGTGCGGGCGCTCTCCCCGGCGGGCAGTGGCAGGCTGCGGATTTCGCCGGTGAGGTCCTCAAAGCCCGGGATGAACAGGCGTTTGCCGGGCGCCAGGTTGTTGGGGTCATCCATGGGGTTGAGTGCCAGCAGGTCCCTGGTCGTGGTGCGGAACGCCAGGCTGATTGATGTCAGCGTATCGCCCTCCTGCACGGTGTAGATGGCACCGCTGCCCTGGGCGCTGGCAGGGTGAAGAGGAGCCAGGAATAAAAGGATGACGAGAAAGGTTATTATTCGGTGCCAGGCAGTTATCATAGTGCCAATTGTACCGAAGAAAACAGGGTTTTCCGTGGTATATCTATCGCAAAGTCGCAAAGGCGCAAAAGTAATCTTCTAAAACTGAAGAATTTCAAAGAATTTACAATTCTTCTCCAGGAGGATAACCTTGCCAGGGTAATCTTTGACAAATGACGAATTACTAATCACTAATTACTAATCACCAATTACATTCAACGGTTCTCGACGCTCGGTTCTCGGCTCACATTAATTCTCTATCTTGAGCGACTGAATGAACTCATCCAGGCAGGTGATGGAGGGCGTGAAGCTGTCATCCGCCAGTCCGTTGAGGATGATGCTCATCTCGTCGTAATAAGTAATGAAGTCGGTGTCAAAGGTGGGTGAGTTCCAGTCGGGGATGGGGCGTCCACCGGCGGGGATGCTGGTGGAATCTGCCGAGGCAGGCAGGATGGCATGGTTGATGGGGAAGATGGCCGAGATCCAGTACTTGCCGTCCGAAGTCATACCCTGGAAGGTGTAGAACATGTCGTGGTTGTTCATCGGAACCATGTACTGGGCATATTCAGTGAGGAAGCGCACTCCCTCGCCATTCTGGAAGTTAAGATAGTCCATTTTCAGCCTGAATGCCTGGTTGGCGTAGAACACAGGCAGGAACGGCAACTGGTCGGTAGAGGTGAATGGTTTTGTGGCAAGCAGGTTTTGCAGGTCAGTCACCCGGCTGGCGGGGAGGGTGTCTACCACGGGATAAGTATCGAGGGGCATGATGCGCACGATGGGGTCAAAAAACGTGCCTGAAATGGGGTACCCGGCGAAGATGATGCTGCGGTGCTCGGGCCAGATCTCTGCCGGACCGGGGTAGTCAGCGGGTAGATGCGCCTCAACGATATCAACCAGGGGATAAGAAGCCAGGCACTCAGATGCGAGCGCGGTGACGCCTTCCATTGAGTTATAAACGGGTACTTTGGTGGGGGCGGGAAACGCTGTGGCGGTGGCGAGGCTGGGGATTGGTGCGGCGGGAGGTTCCGAGGTGACCACGATGACGATCGGGGTAGGGGATGTGCCATTGCCCGGGTTAATGGGCAGGTTGCAGGCCACGAGCAGCACGAGGACAAAGAGCAGAGTGATGATCTTTTTCATTTTTTTAACCTCTCCTGATGATGACTATATAGTAGCGCTTTTGGAGGCAAAAATCCATAGGCTGCAAAGAAACCTGCACAATACGCGATTAGAGTGTTTATCCGCGAACACATGGAATAGACCCAATGCCAGTGCATGTTACGCGAATTATGCTAATTGGGTAAAAGCATGAAATAAGAGAGAATGCCTGACATATGCTCGATGAAAAGAACCTGACCGTGAGTAGTGCAAACACCGGGAATAATAAGCCAAATATTCCCGGTGTTCTTAAGTACAGGGAGCGATTTGAGTTAACTCCGGGTGTTAAGGAGTAAAAAACCCGGGAGCCAAAAGCTCCCGGGTTTCGTTTCTTGTTTTTCGGCACTGCAGATTCAGGCTTCGGCTTCTGTTGCCCAGGGGTAGATCTCTGTCCCGCGGGCGGCTTCGCGTATAGCAGGGTCGTCAGAGTAAAAACCGCGCTTTTCGGGGGGGATCAACATGGATATTTCACGCATGATCGTGTGACCGATCTCGTCCAGTTCGTCGCGGCCAGGTCGGGAGGCGTTGGTGGTGTTGAAAGGTCCAAATGGTTTGCCGATGTTGACGGTGATGTGCGCGCGTCTGTCCTTGCGCAACTTCTCCCAGAATCCATCAGTGCCGTTGAGGCCAATGGGGAGGATGCGGGCATTGGTGCGCCAGGCGAGGAACGCCGTGCCAGGGCGGGGCGGCCGCAGAACGGTTGCCCAGCTTCCGCCTTCAGGGAAGATGGACAGCACGCCATCCTGCCGGAGGATGGATTCTGCCAGCTTGAGCGTGCCGCGGGAACCGGTGCCGCGGTAGGTGGGGATGACGCCGAACATCCGCTGAAGAAAATGGACGGCCTTCGGGGCGTTGGGCATTTTTGCTCCCCCCACAAATTCCATCGGGTAGGGCATGGTTAAAATGACCGCCAGCGGGTCCATGAAGTTGAAATGGTTGGCCACGATCAACAGCGGTCCGGTCGCAGGGAGGTTCTCCTTGCCAACAATTTCCACATCTGTCAGGAATTTGAAGGCGAATGCGATGCCGGATTTGAGGGCTTTGCGGATGAACTGCCTGCGCGGGTATTTGATCTCTCTTGTCATGCGGGCAATTATACCCGAATCAGATAAAGAAAACCGCCGGCACCTACGGCCGGCGGTTTGAGGTTTTACTTTGGATTATTCGTTGAACAGGAGCGGGTCGCGGTGGGTCACCTTGCGCACGCGCAGCAGGAACAGCCCGCCGATGATCAGGAAGAGGGCAATGGAACCGATACCCCACATTACGCCAGTGCTCTTGGCAGCAGCCTCAGATACACCACGTGCCAGGCTCAGGTTGGTCATGCCAAGGTAAACAGAACCGAAGACCCACGGACCAATAAAGGTGGAGGTACGACCGGCAACGGAAAGGAAACCGTAGAATTCAGCGGTCTTGTTCTGCGGGGAGAGCTGGCTGACCATGGTGCGGCTGACGGCCTGCACCCCGGAAAGGGAAAACCCTGCCAGCGCGCCAATGACGTAGAAAACAAACTTGGTCTTGAACACGAACAACGCGGCGACAACCAGGATAAGCATGGCCAGGGAATACAGGATGGCCTGTTTGCTGCTGTATTTGTTGGATATCCAACCAAACAGGAAAGCACCACCCGCGCCAGCCACCTGCAGGACGATGATCAGGATGATCAGTTCGGAGGTTTTGAAGCCATAGAGGATGCCGGCGATGATGGCGGCGTTATCCATCAGCATCATGATGCCATCGTTGTATATGAGGAAAGCGATGGTGTACTTGATGAATTCGCGGTAGTTCTTGATGTCACGAAAGGTGGAGGCCAGTTTCTTGAAAGCATGGGCGATGGTGGTTTCGCCTGCCGGAAGCACTTCGGGTTCATTGATTTGCCGCACCCTTAGGAAAAGGGGAATGGATGAAACGGCGTAGAAGAGGGCGGTGATCAGGAAGGCAATGCGCACCATCAACGTACCGCCTATCAGTTGGATGGGGATTAGCACCAGGATCAGGCAGGCGATGCCGCCCAGCATACCCATTGCCCAGCCTTTGCCGGAAACGGAACCGATGGTCTCGGGGGTGGAAATGTCTACCAGGAGAGAATCGTAGAAAACCTGGGCAGCGCGGTAACCGATCTCCGCCATGATGAAGAACACGATGCCCATCACCACGTCGCCTTTTTGGACGAAGAACAGCAGGGCAGTAAACACCACTGAAAGAGCAGTAAAGACGAACAGGAACTTTTTCTTGGCCTTTGAAAAGTCAGCAATGGTTCCCAGGATGGGCGACAGGACCGCCACGATCACCGCAGCGATACCAACCGCAAGGTTCCACAAGGAAGGACCTCTAACGTGATCAGCAACCTCACTGGAAAAATACACCGAAAAGACCGCCAGAAGGATCACCGCGGCGTAAGCGGAATTGCCAAAATCGTAATAATACCAGGCGTGTCTTGCCTTTTTGGACGGCTGGGCGATAAATGTCTCCATTAATTTCTCCCTGTACAGAGGATTGTCGCGTGGTAAGCGCAACGTATTCTAACATAACCAATAGAATAACACCTGAATTAAAGAATGGTTGCAACACCCGTAATCATGGTCATTCCCTAAACTGCGATAATTGTATAAAATAAGGGTTGACTGTGTTACCCGCCACGGCGCGGGGAACGCGGCAAGTCACCCAAAGAGGTCAATCATTAATGGTAAGAACGGCTCGCGCACTCATTCTCCTGATTTTGCTTGTGAGTTTATTAACCTCCTGTTCGCCGGTGATCACCGCGGCTGAAACATCAAGCCCTGTTGCCCCGGGACCTCAGGAGTTGAAAACTCCCATTCCCGCAGAACAAACCACGCCAGAACCCGTCTCCACTCAACCCCCGCAGCCCACGCCCACCGACGGCTGCCTGTACGCCGGGGGCGAGGTGACACGCACTTATTTCCGCAGCGGGCTGATGGAATATCCGTACGAGGTGAGCATCTACCTGCCGCCTTGCTACGGGAGTTTTACAGACGTACGTTACCCGGTGCTTTACCTGATCCACGGGCAGAACCAGGATGACACCTTCTGGCTGTCGCTGGGGGTGAAAGAACTGGCGGATCGAAGGATCGCCAATGGCGCCCCGCCTTTCCTGATGGTAATGCCGCGTGAGATCAAAAATTTCGATCCCGTCACAGAAACGAAGTTCCCCGATTCGATCATCCAGGAGCTGATCCCCTGGGTGGAGGAAAAGTACATGGTGTGCACCACGCGCGACTGCCGCGCGGTGGGAGGCATCAGCCGCGGGGGAGGGTGGGCGATCCGCCTGGCAATGCGCAATTTTGATACCTTTGGATCGGTGGGCGCGCACTCGATGGGCTTGATGGAGGGCGACTGGTGGCAGGCGCAGAAGCACCTGGAAACCCGCACCCCGGAGGAGTATCCGCGCATCTGGATTGACCAGGGAGAAGAGGACGGTCTCATCGTGGACACCGAGTTCTTTGTGCGCATCCTCAAGTCGCACGGCATCCCCTATGAATACCATGTGAACCGCGGCAACCATGACGTGAAATACTGGAAGGCGCATGTGGATGAGTACCTGGATTGGTACATACAGGGGTGGCGGTAGACCACTCTCAGGTACTTGATATAATCGTGAGAAGAGAAGCGAGAACTGAGAATCGATAACAGTGAATCGAAAAAACCCCTCACAACGATCTTGGCTCTCAATACACTAATCTCGGATAACAGTTCTCGGTTTTCCATTCTCGGTTCTCGCAAATAACATAAAGGAATCCCCATGACCTCCTCCCTTTCTCCCTTCTTTTCCCCCTCCGGCGTGGCGGTGATCGGCGCCTCATCCAACCCGCAAAAACTGAGCCACGGCATCCTTTACAACCTGGTCAACTCCACCTATACCGGCGGGGTGTACCCGGTGAACCCCGGTGCGGAGGAACTGCTTGGAAGGAAATGTTACCCGGACATCTCCTCCGTGCCGGATCCTGTCGAGCTGGCGGTGATCGTGCTGCCGGCGCCCGCCCTGCCAGACACACTGGAAGCCTGCGGCAAACGCGGACTTAAGGCGGCTATCATCATCTCTGGCGGCTTCAAAGAGGTGGGGGCAGAGGGCGAAAAACTGGAGCAGCGGTGCCTGTCCATTGCGCGCAGCTACGGTATGCGCCTGATCGGTCCCAACTGTGTGGGCTTGATGAGCCTGCACAGCGGACTGAACACCACCTTCATCCACGGCATGCCGGATGCTGGCGGGATTGGTTTTCTTTCCCAATCCGGCGCGGTGTGCGGCGGGGTGATCGACTTTGTGCTGGGCAAGAAGGTGGGCTTCTCGCACTTCCTCAGCCTGGGCAACGAGGCGGATGTGACCGAGACTGACATCATCGAATACCTGGGCGAGGATCCGCACACGCGCGTCATCGCGGCTTACGTGGAGCAGATCCGCGACGGACGGCGTTTCCTGGACGTGGCGCGCAAGGTCTCACGCCGTAAACCCATCGTGCTCATTAAAGCCGGGCGCACCGGGGCGGGAGCCCGGGCGGTCTCTTCCCACACCGGCTCGCTGGCGGGTTCCTACTCGGCTTACCAGGCGGCTTTTAAACAGGCAGGCGTGGTGGAGGTGCAGAACTGGGACGAACTTTTTGACACTTCCATTGCCTTTGACTTCTTACCCATCCCGCGCGGGAAGCGCGCGGTGATCCTCACCAATGCCGGCGGACCCGCAGCGCTGACCTCCGACGCGCTCTCGTTGAATGGACTTGTGCTGGAAGACCTGGAAGAGAGTACGCGTGCCTCGTTGCGCGCAGTTCTGAACCCCAGCGCACAGGTAGGCAACCCGGTGGACATGCTCGGCGGGGCTTCCCCCGAAGAGTATGGGCTGGTGGTGAGTGCTCTCCTTAAAGATAAGAATGTGGATATTGTGCTGCCCATCCTGGTGCCGCACGAACTGACCCGCCCCGGGCTGATCGCGCAGGCCATTGTGGACGCGGCGCGCGGGTCCGATAAACCGGTGCTCACCTGCATCATGGGTGATGCCTCAATAGATGAAGCGCGGGTCATCCTGCAGGGCAACCGCCTGCCCATGTACGTTTACCCCGAGAGCGCGGCAAAGGTGCTGGGGGCAATGCTGCGCTATGCGGACTGGCGGGCGGTGGAAGATCCTGCGGCTGCCGAACTTCGCGGGATCAACAAGGCCGCCGCTGCTGATATTCTCAACAGGGCAGCCGGACAGGACAGCCTGGGGGAGGCCGAGACACGACCCCTGCTCGAAGCCTATGGAATCCCGGTGGTGCCGGGAGGGTTTGCCGCCACAGCAACTGATGCAGAGAAACTGGCAGAAGAGGCGGGGTACCCGGTGGTGATGAAGATCGTTTCGCCCGAGATCCTGCATAAATCCGACGTGGGGGGTATCCGCCTGAACCTGGCGGATGGCAAGGCAGTACGTGCTGAATTCGACCGCCTCATGTCTGATATGCGCGTAGCTAAACCAGAAGCCAGGCTGGAAGGGGTAATGATCGAGAAGATTGCCCCGCGCGGGCAGGAGGTCATCATTGGCATGAAGCGTGACCCCGGCTTTGGACCGCTGCTGATGTTCGGTCTCGGCGGGGTGACGGTGGAGCTTTTCAAAGACGTGTCTTTCCGCATCGCACCGGTGAACAGGGTTGAGGCGCTGCAGATGATCACCGAAACACGCGCCGGCCGGTTGCTCACCGGGTTCCGCGGCATGCCGCTGGCAGACCTGGACGCCGTTGTGGACGTGCTCATGCGCCTGGGTCAACTGGCACTGGACTTCCCGCAGGTGGCGGAGGTTGAGGTCAACCCGCTGTTGGTCTACACTGAAGGGCAGGGAGGGCTCGCGCTGGACGGGCGCGTGATCCTGGAGTGAATTAAGAATTACCAATTTGGATATTTCACTCCAATTTCGTTTGTAAATATCAAAACATTTGCTATAATAATAATGATCTTCTGCTGGTTGCCCCCCTCAACCAGTGGAAGATCACTTTTTTTGGATCAGTAATAAGTGATTGGTGATTAGTGATTAGACGAAGGGTGGTGTTGAAAACCGCTGCTAGCCGGATTTAAATCAATCCCTTAACTGGTTTTCAAAACACCAATTAGATCCGTGTTTTGTGAGCAGGTGTAAGGTGGAGTTGAAAACCGCTACTAACCGCGAACGAGATAATACCTTACCTGGTTTTCAACCCACCAATTAGGACCTTGATTGATGAGAAGGTAGAAACAAAAAGGACTTTTAACAAAACTCTTAGATTTTTTTGATCATCTTTTAATAATCACGGATTATGATGTAGAAAATACAAAAGGAAACCAAAGGAGGCCAAAATGACAATCAATAATTTCCCCATCCGGCGCCGCGGTGACCGCTTAGCCATCCGGCGCGAAAACGAAGAACCAATGATGGCGATCCAGAATGAAATGAATCGCATGTTCGACCAGTTCTTCACCGATCCATTTGCCATGCTTCCCATGAAAGGGGTGCGCCTGGCTGCCGAGTTCAGCCCGCGCGTGGACATCAGCGAGACCGACACTGAGGTGAGGGTAGTCGCGGAACTGCCTGGCCTGGACGAGAAGGACATCACCCTCACCATTGAGGACAATGCCGTTGTGTTGAGTGGTGAGAAGAAAAGTGACCTGGAAGAAAAGGGCAAGACCTTCCACCGCATTGAACGCAGCTACGGCTCCTTCCAGCGGGTGATCCCCCTGGGGGTGGAGGTGGACGAGGACAAGGCCAGTGCCAGCTTCAAGAACGGCGTGCTCACCATCAGCTTGCCCAAAGCGGCTGAAGCCGTCAAGCAAGCCAAAAAGATCAACATCAAAAAAGAGTAACCGGGATTCATTTATAAATCGGGAAGTCAGGGTCCATTCACACCACGCTTCCCGTCAACCCGGTAGATTCCCCCGTATTGAATAGCGGGATGATAAAATCCCTCCAGACAGAACACGCTGGAGGGATTTTTCGATGGTAGATGATAAAAACCGCAACTTAATGAAAAACAACCTGGAATACTGGAACGAAGTGGTGGATCTGCACGCCGATTCCGACTTTTATCGCTTAAAGGAATTCACGGCTGGCGAAATTGTGCTCAACGACCTGGAACTGGGCGAGGTGGGGGATGTGCAGGGTAAATCCCTGCTGCACTTGCAGTGCCACTTCGGATTGGATACGCTCTCCTGGGCGCGGCTGGGGGCAAGCGTCACCGGCATGGACTACTCTGAAAACGCGATCAGTAAAGCGCGTGAGCTGGCAAAGGAATGCGCCATCGATGCGCGCTTCATCCACAGCAACCTGTATGACCTGCCACAGCACCTCAAAGGGCAGTTCGATATTGTGTACACCTCATACGGCGTGCTCACCTGGCTGCCGGATATCGTGGAATGGGCGCGGATCGCTGCCTCCTACGTCAAACCGGGCGGAATCTTTTACATCGCCGAATTCCATCCCTTCGCGGCGGTGTTCGACTCTGAGGCGCATGCTCTCCAGTACCGCGACCCGTACTTCGCCAAAGACGCCATCTCATTTGAAGACGGGGCGGATTACGCGGACAGCGCAGCAGTACTAAACGCTACAACAGATTATGAGTGGATGCATCCCATTGGAGAAATCGTCAGCTCGCTGATCGATGCCGGACTGAGGGTGGAATTCCTGCACGAACACGCGTTCACCGTGTTCAAACAGTTTCCCTTCCTGGTGGTAGACAAACCGGGAATATGGAAGTTTGCGCAGGACCCCGCGCCAATTCCCTTGATGTTTTCATTAAAAGCATTCAAGTCGGGATAGTGATAATTTACCATTCTGAGAGGGCGATCCAATCGTATGGCTCGCCCTTCGGAGCGGATTGCAGCAGCAGCAAGGGCTGGTTCTCCCGCACCAGTGGGTGCGTCTCGCCGGGGAAGAAGATCCTGTCGTTGGGCATAGGGCGGCGGTTGTAACGGTTTTCCACATGGTCGATCCTACACAGGTCCATGATCTCCGAGGCTTTTAGAATACCTTTCAGATCCATCAATCCTGGTAGCCAAAGGTAATGGCCGTCGTTGCCGTCATAACATAGCCCCACAGCTGCGAGCGCGCCAATGACTCCCAACCCGCTGCCGGTGAAACCTGCAATGGAGATGTCGAACTTGCGGGCAAGCCTTAGCGCTTCCTGTCGCTGCAGCACACTCTTCTTCGCCAGGTTTCCCCATTCAATGATGGCGAGGTCCACGTGGCTCCAGGGTGCCAGGGCAAACCCAGGGTCTGAGCCTGGGGCGCAACCACGTAACAGCGATTGCCGGCAAAGGAGTTCGATGTCGCGCCGGGTGTTGGAGTCGGCTTCCAGCAGGATGCAGGCGCAACGGTTTTGCGAGGTGTGAGTAATGGAGGGGTGCAGCAACAGCTGATGGCTGGTGACGCCTAACAGCCTGCCGTGGAGGTTTTTTTCCAGGACGAGACCGAGTTGCAGGGCCAGGACTCCTGTTGAGGGAGTGCCGTTGTTGTCTGTGTCATCGATGCCGATCAAGTAGTACAAGGGCCGCCTTCTTTATAACATTCTGAGGTAATTCATCAGGCATCATACTCTTAAGCTCACCAGAGCAGGATGCATGAACAAGAACTCCGTGAAACGGATGTTCATGATTAATATTTTATTGGGTCCACCCAAGGGTGACATAATCATAATAGGAATGAGGAGGATTGTCAAACTTGGGTGGTTCTGGCGGGGGATGGACTTGAAGGGGAGGAATTTTAAGGTCAACAAGGGGCGGTCAATGTTAGAATACGATTCCATTTTGCCGTGTTAAGAGGACCTCGCATGATCGATTTTCCCAGTCATATTGCCCGTGCGCTCAACCTGAGACCTGACCAGGTCAGCGCCGCCATCCAGCTATTTGATGAAGGCGCAACGGTGCCCTTTGTTGCCCGCTATCGTAAGGAAGCCACCGGTACCCTGGATGAGGAGCAACTGCGGCAGGTGCAATCCCTGTTGGAAAAAGGGAGGGCGCTCGAAGAACGGCGGACAGCGGTGATTGCTTCCATTGAGGAACAGGGCAAGCTCACCCCTGAGCTGCTGGAAAAACTGAACGCTGCCGAAACGCTCACCACCGTTGAGGATTTGTATGCCCCTTACAAACCCAGGCGCAAAACCCGTGCCTCCGTGGCTCGTGAGAAGGGGCTGCAGGGGCTGGCGGACATGATCCTCAGCCAGGCGCGCACCCCCGCGGATGACCTCCGCACCGCGCAGGGCTTTCTCAATGAACAGGTGTTGACGGTTGAAGAGGCACTGGCGGGGGCGCGCGATATCGCCGCTGAGACCATGAGCGAACACGCCGAGATCCGGGCTGGTACCAGGCGCAAGTCCATGCAGTTCGGGCAGTTGGAGTGTACACGCATCGAAGATGCCAAAGATGAAAGAGCAGTCTACGAAACCTACTATGCCTTCAGCGGGCAGGTGAACCGCCTGCGTCCGCACCAGGTGCTGGCATTCAACCGCGGGGAGAACGAAAAGGTGTTGCGGGTTAAGGTTACCCTGGAGGAGAAGCACTGGAAAGGTTCCATCGTGGATTATTACCGCCCCGACTTGCGCAGCCCGTTCTGTACGCAGCTGGAATTGGCGATCGTTGATTGCGCAGAACGTTTGCTGCTGCCGGCGATCGAGCGCGATGTGCGTCGTGAACTGACCACCGCCGCCGAGGCGCATGCCATCAAGGTGTTCGCAGCCAACCTGAAAGCCCTGCTTGGGCAGCCTCCCCTCGCCAACCAGACCGTTTTGGGGTTGGATCCCGGATTCCGCACCGGCACCAAGCTGGCTGTGGTCGATCCTTCCGGAAGACTGATGGCCACTGGCACCATTTATCCGCATGAACCGCAGAAGAAGTGGAAAGAATCCAGGGAAACCTTGAAGGCTTTGATTGAGCTGCACCATGTGACCCTGATTTCCATCGGCAATGGCACAGCCTCACGCGAAACCGAGCAACTGGCGGCGGAATTGACGCGCGAGATGCCGGGGGTGAAGTATCTCATCACCAACGAGGCCGGCGCGTCTGTCTACTCCGCCAGTCCGCTGGCACGGGCAGAAATGCCAGACCTGGATGTGTCAATCCGCGGGGCGGTTTCCATTGCCCGGCGGGTGCAGGATCCGCTGGCTGAACTGGTGAAGATCGACCCGCGTTCCATTGGCGTGGGCATGTACCAGCACGACGTGGACCAGGGCGAGCTCACCGCTGCCCTCACAGGGGTGGTGGAGGACGTGGTCAACCGCGTGGGAGTGGACGTGAATACCGCTTCGCCGGCGCTGTTAGGCTATGTGAGCGGCATCGGCGCAAAGCTGGCAGAGAAGATTGTGGCAGTGCGCAACGAGAAAGGTGCGTTCTCCAGCCGCGAGGGCTTGCGTGCCGTGCCCGGGTTGGGACCCAAGGCATTTGAGCAGTCCGCGGGCTTTCTGCGCATCCGTGGAGGGGTGAACCCGCTGGATGCCAGCGCCATTCACCCCGAAAGTTACACGGTGGCAGATGCTGTGCTTTCCTACGCAGGAACAAGTGCACAAACCCCGATCGATGAGCGCCGGGCAGCCATTGAACGGTTGCAGAGCCTGCCCATGCAGGAGCTGGCGCAGGAGATCGGCTGCGGGGTACCCACCCTGGAGGATATCCTCGAACAGTTACAGCGCCCCGGGCGTGACCCGCGCGAAGATGCCCCCGCGCCTGTGCTGCGCTCGGACGTGTTGAAGATGGAGGATCTGACCGTGGGGATGAGATTGAAGGGCACGGTGCGAAACGTGGTGGACTTCGGCGTTTTCGTGGACATCGGCGTCAAGCAGGATGGCCTGCTGCACCGCAGCCAGGTTCCAAAAGGTTCGAGTTTCCAAGTGGGAGATGTAATCGAGGTGTCCATCCTCAAGGTGGAAGTTGAGCGCGGCAGGATCTCGCTGGGTATGGAAAACCTATCCACGAATTGAAGAATTTCTAAGAGCATTCATATTTGCGGTACCCCAACCAGGTTGATTTTCTTATCACGGCGAGCCCTGTGAACTCCAGGTCAAAGTCAATCTTGGTAAAATCAGAACACGAAAGTCACGAAACCCAGCACGAAAAACACTAACGTTTATTAACAATTAATGGTCGTTGTTGAAAAGTACTGGATTGTGTAAGCTCTTGATCCTGGTAAATTGATCACACACGAAAATGCCTATTTATGTGATAAAATGGAACCGTTCTCGGTTCTCCATTCTCGGTTCTCCTCCACCTATTGTTCATCGATCTTTGCACCGAAACCCGGCGTTTTGCGTAAACAGATAAAAGGAAAGGAATTTTCTCATGGTTGATATTGGTAATACCCTAAAACGAGCGTGGCAGATATTGTGGAATTACAAAGTGTTATGGGTCTTTGCCTTCCTGCTGGCCATATCCGGCGGGGCAGGCAGCAGCGGCGGGGGAGGCGGCGGTGGCAGCGGCTACTCCGGCAGCCTCTCGGGTGGTGATCATTCTGCTCCCTTCTTTTCCGGGAGAGGTGCCCCCCAGTGGTGGCGGGACGCGGTGGAGTGGGGGGAACAGAACGTGGCCCCGCTATTTGCCACTGAAGAGAAAGCGATGCAGACCGTCATTTGGATCATTGTTGGATTTTTCCTGATCTCCATCATCGTCAGTTTGCTGCTGTCGCTGGTGCGCTATCCTGCTGAGACTGCCATCATCCGCATGGTGGATGAGCACGAAACCAGCGGGGTCAAATACAAGTTCAAGCAGGGTTGGAAGCTGGGCTGGAACCGGCGGGCGTTCCGCCTGTTCATGGTGGACCTGTTGATCGGCCTGCCGGCAGCGTTGATCATGATTGGACTGGTAGGGGGTCTGGCGGCATTGGGGTTCGGCATCTACCGCCAGGTGGAGATGGGGCTGTTCCCAGGCGAGTTGATTGGCGTGATCTTCATCGCATTTTTCCTGCTGCTTTTCTCGCTGGTGATGGTCGCCGTGGGGATCCTGCGTAATTACATCGTGCGTTACGCTGCCATCGATGGCGCGGATGTTAAAGCCTCGTTCCGCAGCGGCTGGAACCTGTTCAAAACCAACCTCAAGGACACTGTTCTCATGGCCCTGGTGCTTTTCGGGGTAAGCATCGCCTTCGGGTTTGTCGTGATTATGGCCATGTTCCTGCTCATCCCGGCTTACGCCATCCTGGCACTCCCCGGTGCGATTTTGGCGGTCATCCCCGGCGGACTGACGTATCTGATCACCAGCCTGTTCAGCGCCGAGATCCTGCCCTGGATCGTAGCCGCGGTTGTGGGGCTGCCGTTCTTCTTCGCGGTGGTCTTTTCGCCGCTTACCCTGCTTGGAGGGTTGTTCTCGCTCTTTACCCACAACGTGTGGACGCTGGTTTTCCGTGCCCTGCGCACCCCGGTTTTTCCGGTTCCACCTGTGCAGACTGAGACCACGGATACGCCGCCAGCTTTACCATAAAACACAGATCTACCCGACGGGACCGAATTCGGTCCCGTTTTTTTTAATGACGAGGATGCAGTAAAATGGGGGCATTGGTTCAAATGGAAAAATCCAGCAAACTCACCCAATTCCTATTCCCATTGCTCGTTTTCCTGGTGATCCTGGCAGCGCTGCTGTGGACAAACCCGGATGTCGGGGTCACCTGGGATGAACCTGCCTACATATCCGCCGCCAAGTCGTATATGTACTGGTTTGATCAGGCCAACGATTCTCCCGAAATTGCGTTCCAGAATAAGATTCTCACAGAACGCTGGCAGGTGAACAGTGAACACCCCCCGCTGGATAAGATCTGGAGCGGTGCAGTCTGGTCGTTGACGAGGGGGTTGACGGATGACCTGACCTCCCACCGCCTGGGGAATATGCTGCTCTCGGCTGCCCTGGCTGCGATTCTATTCATCTGGGTTAGGGACGAGTTCGGGACTCTGGCGGGGGTCACTGCGGGCGGTGCGTTGTTCACCATGCCGCGTTTCTTCTTCCATGCCCACCTGGCTGCCCTGGATGTGCCGGCTGCTTTTTCCGGCTTTGTGACCACCTTTGTTTTCTGGAAACTTCTCAACCGGCGCGGCTGGGCGTGGGGATTGTTGCTGGGGTTGGTGTGGGGGTTGGCACTGGCGACCAAGATCAACGCCGTCTTCATTCCCGTCATACTGGGAGCCTGGGCCTTGCTCTTCCGGCGCGAGTGGCGGGTGATCCTGCGGCTTATCATCATGGGGTTGACTGCCATACCGGTCTTTGTGGCAGTGTGGCCCTGGCTCTATTACGATACTGTTGCGAGGATCACCAATTACCTGGGTTTTGTTACCACCAGCCACTGGCAGATCGGGCAATTTTACCTGGGCAGGTTCTTCATGCCGCCTCCCTGGCATTTTCCCTTTGTCATGCTTTGGGCGGTGCTCCCGCTGGGCATAACGGTGATGTATGTGTTGGGTATCGCTCGCTCTGTGAAATGGCGCTCCGACAGGGGGTTGGGAGTGTTGTTCTTCCTGTCAGCCCTGGTACCGGTGCTGGCGCTCACCACGGGCAAGAGTATGGTGTACGACAATGACCGCCTGATGATGGCTGCCTACCCCTTCCTGGCAGCCCTGGCTGGCATGGGTTTCAGCTGGATGGTGCAGGGGTTGCGCAAGATCATCCCACAGGCGAAACCACGTCTTTTCAAAGCTGGTGTGGTGCTATTGCTCCTGCTGGGATTTGTCCCTCAACTGGTCAGCATGGTGCGGCTTTATCCCCACTATCTATCGTACTACGGGGAGAGCGTGGGCGGGTTGAAGGGAGCGAACAAGCTTGGGTTGGAGACCACTTATTGGTGCGAGACCTATCAGCTTGCGCTACCCATCATCAATAAAGAAGCCCAGCCCGGTGACCTGATCTGGGCGGACCCCTGGAGCCACGACGTGTTGATCTATTACCAGTTGACCGGTAAATTGCGCAAGGATGTTGAGGTGATCGCGGCCGGGGATACGATGAGCGTCCTGGGTTATGCAGTCGGGCTCGTCCGCTACCACCCAACCGGTTCGGCTGATTGGTACATTTTTCAACACCGGGAAACAAGCCTGGGTGTTACCGGACTAAAAAGCACGCTGCTGAGAGTTCTCTCGAGGCAACAGAAAGCTTTTGAATATACCTATAATACGATCCCGATCTTTACATTGTATAAAAAATAGCGGGCTAACTGAATTAAATTAACTGGAAGTGTATCAACACCTGGCGCATGATCTGCTCCGGGGAGAGGGAGACATCCACTACCAGCGCATCCGCGGGTTCCTCCAGGGTGGTGAACTGGCTGGCGAGCAGGCCGGGTTTCATGTAGTGCCCATGTCGCTTGTGCATCCGTGAGGATATTAAATCGGCGTCCCCTTTGAGAAAGACGAACTTCACACGTGCATCGCCGGAGGTCAACTTATCCCGGTAGCTTTGCTTGAGCGCTGAGCAGGCCAGCACCGCGGATTGACCCCGTTGAAGCCGCTCGTGCAGCAGCCCGGCCAGCGTTGCCAGCCAGCCGGCGCGGTCCTCATCATCCAGCGGGATGCCGCGGCGCATTTTATCACGGTTGGCAGCCGGGTGGAAATCGTCGCCGTCCAGGAATTCCCAGCCCAATTCATGTGCCAGAAGTTGACCGATGGTGGTCTTGCCGCTGCCGGAGACACCCATAATAATCAGGATCATTTTTCAATTGTAACTAAAAAAATACCGGATGGACATTTGCTTGCCCATCCGGTTGAAAATCCCAACAATACTATTTGAGCAGGCTGCCCATTTGTTTATAGATCAGGCTGGCTGCCTGTTTGGGGGCGATGCGTGAAAAGATATTCATCAACTTGGAATCGCTGCCCACCAGCACATGGTAGCTGTCCTTTTCCATGCCGTCTATGATCATTCTTGCAGCGTCAACCGCGGGAGTGGTTTTCATTCCCTTGCTGGATTCCGCGCGCTTGGCTTGCTCTTCCCTGGTCACCAGGCCGGAGTTGACCATAATGTTGGTGCCGATCGCCCCGGGCATTACCAGCGTGACATGCACGTTGGTAGGCAGCAGTTCAGAATGCAGCGCTTCGGTGAGTAACTTAACGGCTGCTTTGGATGCTCCGTAAAGAGACTGGCCTGGCACCGGCAGGAAGGCGCCCATGCTGGCCAGGTTGACGATGTGCCCTTCGGGGCGTTTGAGCAGGTGAGGGAGGAAGGCTTTGATCATGTAGATCGTGCCGTAAAAATTAATGTTCATGACGCGTTCGATCTGCTCATAGGCCAGGTCGTTCACGCGGATGAAAGGCTGGATGATGCCGGCGTTGTTGATCACCCCGTCCACGCTGCCGTGGGCTGCCAGCACCTCGCCGGGCAGTGCTTCAACCGCCTGGCGGTCGGCGATGTTGACCACATGGGTGGAAATTTTGCCGGAGAGGTCTCCGGCCAATTGCACGGTTTCCTGCAGGGTGGAGGGGTTGATGTCAACCGCCGCCACGCGGGCTCCCTTACGCACGAGCCCTAAAACCAGTTCCCTGCCAATCCCGCTTCCGCCACCTGTTACGACGATTACCTTATTCTCAACTTTCATGCCTGCCTCCTCGCCTGACCATATGAAAATACCCATTAGAAACGAGTTTATTTATAACAAATATGATGTAAAAAGTCCATAAAATGTGACAATTTGTATGAACATGTTTCAGGTTTTATGTGCGTGCCCCCGCTCGAGAAGAGTGGTGGTAAACTTAAATTTCCGGCTATGACAGAAACCACCGCTGAATTCACCATCCCAAGGCAATACAAGACCGACCGCAGCAGCCCGGTGCGCTGGGTAATCTCGCACGCGCTGCGCATGTGGTGGGTGCTTATCATTGCTGCCATCGGGGCGTTCTCCAACGCCGGGCTGATGG
Organism: uncultured Anaerolinea sp.; assembly: GCA_964454565.1. GTDB lineage: Bacteria > Chloroflexota > Anaerolineae > Anaerolineales > Anaerolineaceae > UBA6107. The sequence goes on from CAYVTF010000005.1 coordinate 43,561, forward strand.
CTGTGGCCCAGGTGCAGGTGGGCAAGGCGTTTTCCATCATCTCCGCCCCGGTCTTTGACCCCGCCGCGCTGCGCGTGGTGTTCTGGACCATCCTTGCCGCGGGCATCGGGCGCGGATTCCTGCAGTTTGCCCGCAACTTCGGGTTTGAGGTGAGCGCTCAGATCGTGGAGCGCAACGTGCGCCGCGAACTCTATTCCAACCTGCTCAGCAAAAGTATGACCTTTCACAACCTGCAGCCGGTGGGCGACACCATGGCGCGCGCCACCAACGACGTGCGCGAGGTGAACTTCCTTTTCAGCCCCGGGTTGAACATGGTTATCGGTTCGCTCACCTTCCTCATCTTCCCGCTCATTGCCGCCCCCCGCTATCATCCATCGCTGATGATCGTGCCGGGGTTGTTCATCCTCCTGTATTTCGTCCTGCTCAGGATCTACATGCGCGGACTCAAGCCAATCACCGAAGAGGTGCGCGAATCCTTCGGCGGGCTCAACATCCGCCTGGCGGAATCACTGGACGGGATCGAGACGGTGAAGGGTTCGGCGCAGGAAGCGGGCGAGATCGACCTGTTCAAGCGCAATGTAACCCGCTACAAAAACGCGGCTGTTGAACAAGGACGCAAAGAAGCCAAGTTCCTGCCGCTGCTGCTCTACGGCATCGCCACCGCGGCCGGCCTGCTGCACGCGCTGCTGCTTTTCCGCCAGGGGCTGATCGATATCGGCGGGGTGGTGGGGTACTTTGGCCTGCTGCTCATGCTGGACTTCCCCACCTTTGCCTCGCTCTGGGCGTATTCGCGCATCTCGCTCGGACTGGCAGGAGCCAAGCGCATTTTGGAAGTGATGAACCGCGAAAACAACCTTGACCAGAACGCCTCCGGTTACGCCAAACCCATGCGCGGCGAAGTGGAGTTCCGCGATGTCACCTTCCGCTATGGGGAAGGCGAACCCGTGCTGGAAAATGTGAGTTTCAAGGTGCAGCCCGGGCAGACCGTGGCCATCGTGGGGCAAACAGGGGCAGGCAAAACCTCGCTGGTGCGCCTGATCAACCGCACCTACGAAATCTCCGGCGGACGAGTGCTGGTGGACGGGGTGGACGTGCGCGATTGGAACCTTGAAAACCTGCGCCGCAACATCTCCATTATCGAACAGGATATTTTCCTCTTCTCACGTTCCATTTCCGAAAACATCGCGTTTGGAAAGCCCAGCGCTACGCAAGACGAGATCGAGGCAGCCGCCAGGGCCGCGCAGGCGCACGAGTTCATCCTTTCCTTCGCGGAAGGGTACGCAACGGTCATCGGCGAGCGGGGAGTCACCCTCTCCGGCGGGCAGCGTCAGCGGCTTGCCCTGGCGCGGGCTTTTCTCACCGATCCGCGCATCCTCATGCTGGACGATTCCACCAGCGCCATTGACTCCGCCACCGAAGACAAGATCCAGCGCGCCATCTACGCCGCCGCGCGCGGACGTACCACCTTCATCATCACCCACCGCCTTTCGCAGATCCGCTGGGCGGACCTCATCCTGGTGGTGCGCTCGGGCAGGCTGGTGGCCAGAGGCAAGCACGAGGAGCTGCTGCAGCAGTCCGAGGCATACAGGAGGATATTTTCGTGAGGGATTAGTGATGGGTGATCAGGGAACAGGATTTGCTCTCCTAATCACTACTCACTTATCACGAATCACTACCAATATGGGCTTCTTCAACTCTTTATCCGCGGAAAAATACGACCGCACCTACAAGGACAGCGAACTTTTCAGGCGCATTGTGGGCTATTTCAAGCCGCAGTGGAAGCACCTGGGGGTCATCTCGTTGCTCACCCTGGCCATTGCCGGGGCGGGGTCGTTGCTGCCCATCATCGTCAGCCGCGGTGTGGACCTGCTCACCGGCGTGCCAAAGCTCTTTAGCCTGCTGGCGGTGGCTGGGGCGGTGCTGGTCATCGGGCTGGCCATGTGGTTCTTCAACTGGGGATTGCGCCGGTTGATGTCTGAGGCGATTGCCGAAGTGGTGGCCGACCTGGCCATTGAAGCCTACTCCGCCTCGGTGGAGCATGACCTCTCGTTTTATGATGAGTTCTCGTCGGGTAAGATCGTCTCGCGCATCACCTCCGATACGCGCGATTTTGGCGAGCTGGTGCAGCTGGTGACCCAGGTGGTGAGCCAGTTCGTGGAAGCCGGCATCCTGGCGGTGGTGTTATTCACCATCCAGGTGCGGCTCACGCTCTACGTGTTCGCGCTCATCCCCATTGTCATCCTGTTTGCCGTGGCTTACCGCACCATTGCGCGCAAAGCCACGCGCCAGGGGATGCGCGCCATGGCCAACGTCAACTCCACCATCAAGGAAACGGTCAGCGGCATCGCCGTGGCCAAGAACTTCCGCCAGGAAGCCAGCATTTACCAGGAGTTCACCGATGCCAACGAGACCTCGTTCAAGGTGAACATCAGGCGCGGGATGGCGCTTTCGGTGGTTTTCCCCACACTCAATGCCCTGGCGATGATCGCCACGGCGGTGATGGTGATGGCTGGCGGCTACAGTGTGCTGGCCGGCACGGTGACCATCGGGGCGTGGTACCTCTTCCTGCTCAGCCTGGACCGCTTCCTCTTCCCGGTGATGAACCTCACCTCCTTCTGGACCTCCATCCAGAACGGGCTTTCGGCCTCTGAACGCGTGTTCGCTCTCATCGACACGCCCACCGCCGTGGTACAAACCGCTGCTGACCCCGTGCCGCCGCTGCGGGGAGAGATCCGTTTTGAACATGTTTCCTTCAGTTACAAGCAAGGTGAGCCGGTGCTGGCGGATTTCAACCTGCACATGAAGGCCGGGGAAAACCTGGCCATCGTGGGGCATACCGGCGCGGGAAAAACCTCGGTTGCAAAACTTATCGCGCGCTTCTACGAATTCCAGGAGGGCAGGATCCTCATTGACGGACACGATATCCGCAGTTTTAACCTGGAGGAGTACCGCCGCCGGCTGGGCGTGGTCTCTCAGGTGCCCTTCCTCTTTTCCGGTACCGTGGCTGAGAACATCCGTTACGCGCGCAGGAAGGTGAGCGACGGCGAGATCCTGGCACTGGCGCGGCGCATAGGCGATGGCGAGTGGCTGGAGACCCTGCCGAACGGGCTGGAGACGGAAGTGGGGGAGCGCGGCGCGCGGCTTTCCATGGGACAGCGGCAGCTGGTGGCGCTCATGCGCGTGCTGGCGCAACAGCCGGCTATCTTCATATTGGATGAAGCCACCGCCAGCATCGACCCGTTTACCGAGTGGCAGATCCAGCGCGCGCTGGATCTGATCCTGCAGCAATCCACCAGCATACTGATTGCGCATAGGTTATCAACCGTCAAATCCGCGGACCGCATCCTGGTGATGGAGAACGGCGCGGTCATTGAGGAGGGGGATCACAATGGGCTGCTGGCAGGCGGCGGGCATTACGCCACGCTGTACAACACCTACTTCCGGCACCAGTCGTTGGAGTACGTGGAGCAGGCGCGGGAGATGGCGGCAGGGGCGGGGGAAGAGTAAAAACAGGCGACACTCGCTATATTAATACCAAAATAAGCGAAGAGAAAACGATCTTCCACATGGATAATGGAGTAATCATCCAAGGTGGATATTTTTAGCGGCGGGCACTAAGCCACGCTGTGTAACACCTACTTCCGGCACCAACCCGCACAGACTGCGGAGTACGTGGAGCAGGCACGAGAGATGGCGAGCGGGGCGGGGGAAGAGTAAAATAAGGATATAACCCAGGAGGATTACAAATGATGGCAAAGCATACCAAGCCCGTGTTTTTATTTTTTATCGCTGTGATTCTCACCGCCAGCCTGTTTACCACTGCCGCCGCGCAGCCTGCGCCGGCGGCGGCCAGCGGATTCTCCTCGCAGTTCAACGGGTCAATGAACGGCTGGGCGACCATGGGCGCGGTGAAGATGGACGTGAACAGCAAATATCTCTACGCCACCGGGCTGGAGGGTTACTGGTCGCAGGCGTACTACAAGAACGCCACATTCAGCAACTTCACCTACACCGTGTTGATGAAGCGCCTGTATGACCAGAAACAGCCCAACTGCCTGTTCGTGCGCATGGGCACCAGTCTGATTAAAAAGACGAATAAATGGTACCCGGGCTACGCCTTCTGCTATCGCAATTATGGCAACGTGGGGGTTTTCAAGCGGACATTTGCCGGTGATGTGCCGCTGCAGAACTGGAAACTGAGTGATGCTGTGATCAAAATGGGTTGGAACACCCTCAAGGTGGTGGCCAACGGCACAACGATGAAGTTCTTCATTAATGACACGCTGATCAGTACGGTCAAGGACGGCACGCGCAGCAGGGGATACGTGGGCGTAGGCATGTACGATGACGGCGTTCATGGCGACCAGTTGCGCGTGGATTGGGCCAAGCTCTCCACCCTACCCCTGTCACCGTAAGTTTTTTCCCTGCCCTGTCTTATTGAAATTTCAAACCCCGGCCGCCGATTACGCGCCGGGGTGAAGATTTCCCCAGAACGGCATAGTACTTGCACCTTCTTCCTTGAACACTCTATAAGGAAGAGGTGCGATCATGCGCAATCCAAACAGGCATGTCCAAATATTTATATCCATTGCTGTGCTGATGCTTTTGCTGCTTTCAACCGGCTGCAAGGTGGTGCCGGAAAGCAAAGAGGCCGCCCAGCCAAAGAAGGTCGCCGCGGCGCACGTTGCTGCGCCAAAATCCGCCGTCGATCCGGCTGTGCCTGTGGCTGACGTTGCCTGCAACCCCGGTGAAAAGCAGGTGTCGCTCTATACCCGCGCCAATTACAAGGGGAAATGCGAAGTGCTGGGGGTAGGCAAATATGGTGACCTGGGTGAACTGCAGGAGGTGGGCGGCAAAAAGGTCTTGTCCATCCGCGTTGGACAGGGCGCATCTGTCACGCTTTATCCCAAAACCTCCTTCTCGGGGCAACCCGAACTGCTGAAAGGCAACGACGAGGACCTGCGTGACAACAAGGTCGGCGCGCTCAAGGCCGGCTCGCTCAAGGTGGCTGCCGTCGCAGCCGCGCCCAAGAACTCCATCATCAAACTGCCGGCTGCCATTGATGTCAACACTGACCTGGTCATCAAGTGGAGCATCACTGCCGGGGTGAAGAGCAGCGCGCTGCTCACCGGCCCCGGCAATTACAGCAACAAACTGGAGAAACAGGCTGCCGATAGTTGGGCAGTGGGCAAGCTGCCCAGCGGAGAGTACAAGCTGGTGCTCAAGGTGTTCAACCAGGCCGGCGCCGCGGAGTTCAAACGCACCTTTGAGGTGGCCTCCGCTCCCGAAGAGGTACGCACCCATATGGAACCCCTGCCGCAGATCTCTGAATCCACAGCCATCCTGCTTAAATGGGTGGTGGACTCGGGTGCGGAGAACATCGAGCGTTTCCACCTCGAGTACCGCAAGGGCAACGCCGGCGATTGGCAGGATTGGACCGGCGCTCTGCTGGCGGAGGATCGGGAACTGCTCTTCTGGGGCACCATGGAGAAAAAATACGCCTTTCGCATTCGCGCCATCAACCGCGATGGCACCAAAGAACCCACCACCGAGGTGATCGAAGCCTCCACCATCGTCATCGCCGGCTGCAGCGCGGATGAGTTCGACAGCACAGGCAAGGGCGACGATTACCGCTCGAACGCACCACTGCTGAAGCTAGGTGAACCCCAAACGCGCAACTGGTGCCCGGCGGGAGACGTGGACTGGCTTTCCTTCAAAGCCCGCAAGGGTGACCGGCTGAAGTTGACCGCTTCACCGGCAGGTCTGGCCTCCGGCGCGGTAATGCAGGTGTATGATCACAACCGCACCACGCTGCTCAGCGAAGCCAGCCCGGAAGACGCGGATTCTGACACTGTCTTGACCTGGAAAGTGCCCTCGAATGGGACTTTTTACGTGAAACTTTCTCCCCTGCATCCTGAATTGGGGGGCGTCACCACCAATTATGATTTCCTGGTGGAGCGCGGCAGCGTGGTTGGGCTTTGGCCGGTGCTGATCGGGCTTGTTCTGGCTGCTGCCATCCTGACCGGGTTGTTCCTTGTGCTGAAACGGCTGCGGAAAACGGCAGTTAACACTGAAAAGATCGATGAAGGCGTCACCTCTGCCAAAATATGGTTGAACAAACGCCTGTTCAAAGCGCGCATGATGTTCAGCTTCTCGCCGTTTGTGGTGCACAAGCGGCGCTAAACCAGACCTCTCTCATCAATACCAGAAGATGGAATGATTTCCTCGTTCCATCTTTTTCTGTATTCAGGCAGTTGCATTGACGCCAATCCCGCACCCGTGCTATAGTTACCTCCAGAGAATCCAGATCGAGGACAAACATGACTGTCATTACCTTACTTACAGATTTTGGCACCAAAGACGGTTTCGTCGGCACGATGAAAGGCGTGATCTGGCAGATCTGCCCCGCTGCACAGATCGCGGACATCAGCCACGAGGTCGGCGCGCAGAACGTTCGTGAAGGAGCAATTGCGCTGTGGCGCGCCGCTCCCTACTTCCCACAGGGCACGGTGCACATTGCCGTGGTGGACCCCGGGGTGGGCACAGCGCGGCGCGGGTTGGCAGCGAGGCTCGGCACACAGTACGTTGTTGGTCCGGATAACGGGTTGTTCACCCCGATGATCGAGGATGCGCGCAGTGCCGGGCTCGAGACGCGTTTCGTCGCGCTCGAGAATCCGCGTTACTGGCTGCAGAATGTGAGCCATACCTTTCACGGGCGGGACGTCTTTGCGCCGGCAGGCGCGCACCTGGCCACCGGGGTGGCGCTGGAAGAGCTGGGTCCGGTCTTCAGTGATCCGGTTTTGTTGCCGCTCTCCAGGCCGGTCAAGACGGCTAACGGGTTTATCGCGCACATCTCGGTGGTGGATAATTTCGGCAACCTGACAACAGATCTGCCGGCAGTTATGATCGCCGGAAGATCCGTAAAGATTGTTATTAACGGACGTGTGATCGAAGGACTATCCACCTCTTACGGGCACCATCGGCCCGGCGACCTGGTGGCTCTGATCGACAGCGAGAATTATCTCGAGGTCGCGGTCGTCAACGGCAGCGGGGCGAAAACCTTGAATGCAAAGGTGGGAGACGAGGTGGAGGTGTACTTCACTCCGGCGGAGTGATTTTCCTCGAAACACACAGCATCCTGTTTCGATGAATGGTGTTTAATTAGTGGTCTAGTCTATTGACAATTCACGCAATTTTTTGTATTGTCATTCATAGAAAACCGAATTCATTTCAGGAGGATCATTATGTTCAAAGTAACAACCAGAACCATTGTTGCTGCCGGTTTGGGCGCCGCACTATTCACATTGCTCTTCATGTATGTGAAAGTTCCATCCCCCATTCCGGAAACCAGTTTCCAGACCGCCTATGGGTTGAGCGCTTTCTTTGGCGTTCTGTTTGGACCGATCGCCGCAGGACTTATGGCTTTCATCGGACACGCCTTAAGTGACGCGGTTCAATATGGTTCACCCTGGTGGAGCTGGGTCATCGCCAGTGGTGTTGCCAGCTTCATTTTTGGATTTGCCTTCAAACGCACCAAGATCGAAGAAGGTGAATTCAAATGGAAAGACATTCTCACCTTCAACATCATCCAGATCATCGGCAACGCAATCGCCTGGTTGGTTGTCGCCCCCGTTCTGGACATTGTCATCTACGCCGAGCCGGTGAACCTGGTCTTCACCCAGGGCGCAGTGGCCTGCCTGATGAACATCATCGCCGCAGGTGTGATCGGAACTGTGCTGTGCGTTCTTTACGCTGCCACCCGCACCAAGAAGGGCAGCCTCTCAAAGAGCTAAAGGCCAAGATTTTTTAGTTATCGATGCGGCAGTTAAAAGTGACTGCCGCATTTATTTTGACTGCCGGCAAGCCTACGCCAAAAAAGCCTCTCTAAGATATACTAGGGGAGGTAACCATCAGATCCAATCCGAAAGGTAAATCCACTTTCTGTGACCGCGACCCCCATCATCGAGTTTGACCATTTCAGCTTCCAATATTATTCCCAGTCCGAACCCACGCTGGTGGATATCAACCTGAAGATCTACCCGGGGGAGAAGATCCTGATCGTGGGTCCCAGCGGAAGCGGTAAAAGCACGCTTGGTCATTGCCTGAATGGATTGATCCCGTTCTATTACAAAGGGGAGATCCAGGGTAGTTTAAAGATCAAAGGGGTGGAAACCCGCGACCTCGATATCTTCCGGCTCTCCAAGATCATCGGCACGGTGCTGCAGGATTCTGACGGGCAATTCGTGGGGCTGACGGTGAGCGAGGATATCGCCTTTGCCATGGAAAATGACTGCATTCCCCGCCAGGAGATGCACGATAAGGTAACCCGGGTGGCAAAGATGGTCGATATGGACCAGTGGGAAAGATCATCCCCCTACGAGCTTTCAGGCGGACAGAAGCAGCGCACCTCGCTGGCAGGCGTGCTGATCGATGACGTGGACATCCTGCTTTTTGATGAGCCGCTGGCAAACCTGGACCCTGCCACGGGCAAGACCGCCATTGAGATCATCGATGACATCCATCAGCAAATGCACAAGACGATCCTGTGCATTGAGCACCGCCTGGAGGACGTGCTCCATCGGGCAGTTGACCGGGTGATCGTGATCAATGAGGGACGCATCATCGCGGACATGGATGCCCATTCCCTGGTCTGCTCAGATGTGCTGACGAAAAATGGCATTCGCGAGCCGTTATACGTGACCGCCATGAAGTATGCAGGCATCACCCTCACACCTGAGATGAAGCCCGGGCACATTTGGAGCCTTGATACCACCGGTGTGAATGAGAAACTTCGCGCCTGGAACCGCTCGGTTACCCCGCCAGTTCAAAAGAAAGACACTCCCATTCTCCTTAAAGTGGATTCACTCAGCTTCTCTTATGATGGGGTGCGTCCCACCCTTGAGAACCTGGATTTTGATATCCGTGAAGGTGAAATGGTTTCTGTAATTGGCAGGAATGGCGCTGGAAAATCAACCCTGGCCAAGCTGCTTTGTGCTTTTGAAAAAGAGGACAAAGGCACGATTTTTTTTGATGGACAGAGTCTAAAGGGAAGATCGATCAAGGAACGGGCTGAGGTCATTGGCTACGTGATGCAAAACCCCAACCAGATGATCTCCAAGAATCTCATCTTTGACGAGGTTGCCCTCGGGATGCGGTTGCGCAAGGTTCCGGAGGAGGAGATCCGCAGCCGAGTTGAGAAAGTGCTGAAGGTGTGTGGTTTATCTCCATTCATCGACTGGCCAATCTCGGCGCTCAGCTATGGACAAAAGAAACGGGTGACCATCGCTTCCATCCTGGTTTTAAACCCGCGCATCATGATCCTGGATGAACCCACTGCCGGACAGGATTACCGCCATTACACTGACATCATGGAATTCCTGCGGGAGTTGCACCTTTCGGGCATCAGCATCATCCTGATCACGCACGACATGCACCTGATGCTGGAATACACGCCGCGTGCCATTGTCCTCTCGGGTGGCGAGATGATCGCGGACACCCGCGCGTCTGTGGTATTGACCAGCGCGGCTATCATCGAGAAGGCAAACCTGAAAGAAACCTCGCTATACCGCCTTGCCCAAATGGCAGGTATCCCGGATGAGACACAATTCGTTCAGAACTTCATTGACTATGAGCGGGAGGTGGTCTCATGAAGATGAAGTTATTCTCCTACAACTATGAGAACACTTTCATCCACAGGCTTTCCGGGCTCACCAAGCTGATCTGTTTCATCATGCTCACTTTCGCGGTCATGTTCTCCTATGACATCCGCGTCATCTTGGGAGTGCTGATCTTCTCTGCGGTCATTCTGCGGGTATCGAAGATCCAGTGGGCGCAGATCAGGTTGATGGTCATTTATGTGCTCATCTTCCTGGTAGTCAACGCCGTGATCACCTACCTCTTTGCCCCTGAGCAGGGTACAGAAATCTACGGGACGCGTCACGTCTTGTTCAAACTTTTCGGTCCCTACACCCTCACCACCGAGCAGTTGTTCTACCAGACCACCAAGCTTTTTAAGTACGCTTCGGTCATCCCGCTTGGAATCATCTTCCTGCTCACCACCAACCCAAGCGAACTGGCTGCCTCCATCAATGGTGTGGGGGTGCACTATAAGGCGGCATACGCCCTTTCGCTAACCCTGCGCTACTTCCCGGACTTGCAGCGGGTATATCACGATATCAGCCAGGCGCAGCAGGCGCGCGGGTTGGAAATGGGCGGCAAATCCAGCCTCAAAGACCGTTTCAAAAACTCCCTGGTGGTAGTCATCCCGTTGATCTTTTCCACCCTGGACCGCATTGAAATCATCACCAACGCTATGGACCTGCGGGGGTTTGGCAAATTCAAGAAAAGGACCTGGTACAATACCGGGCGTTTGAAGCGCGAGGATTTTCTCGCCCTCCTGGTTTCGGTGATCATCACTGCCATCACGGTCTCTGTTTCGGTATTCATTAATAACGGCCGGTTTTACAATCCGTTTATCTGAATCTCCAACCATTTCCGGGATCTAAAATATCGTCGAGGTTGATGATTGAAGCCCAGTTGATTTCCCCGCAGACTCATAATTCAACCTTCTCAGCGGAGCAGTTTACCTGTTGACAAAACCCGATCCGCGTACAATAATGAAAGTAGTATCAGGCACATCAAAAACTTTTATATATTCCCCTGACCTCTTATAAAGGAGCGGAAAAATGAAATCCTGCATGGGTTATATCCTCGAAGTTGACCTGGGCACAGGTGTGATTACCAAGACCCAGGTGGCGGATTCTGTTTATGAGAAGGTGCTCTCAGGCAAAGGTCTGGGCGCGTGGTACCTGCTGCGCAACGTTCCGGATGGTGCTGACCCGCTGGGTGCGGAAAACGTACTTGGCTTTGTCAGTGGCGCGCTCACCGGCACCGGTGCGCTCATGGTGGGGCGCTGGCTGGCAGTCTGCAAATCACCTCTCACCGGGGGGATTGGTGAAGCCAATTGCGGCGGCAACTTCAGCCCGGCTATCAAACAATGCGGGGTGGATGGCATTTTCTTCAAAGGCATCAGCCCCAGCCCGGTGTACCTGTACATGGATAACAAGGGGGCTGAACTGCGCGACGCCACGGCATACTGGGGGATGGATGCGGTGGAAAGCGAAGAAGCGCTGATCGCGGCGAACACGGTCAAGAAGACCCCCCGGGCGGTCGTTATTGGACCGGCTGGCGAGAAGTTGTCGCTCATATCCGGCATCGTTAACGAAGCCGGGCGCATCGCTGCCCGCTGCGGCGTGGGGGCGGTGATGGGCAGCAAGAAATTAAAAGGTGTCGTGCTGGCAGGCTCCAAGCAGATCCCCTGCGCAGACCCGGCAGCCGTGCAAGCCATTAGCCAGAAAATGGGAACGATGTATAAAAAAGCCAGCCTTCCGGGGATCATGAAAGGCGGATTGCTGGGTCCCATGGGGGTCATCATGGGAAAACTGCCTTTCAACATTCCCATGAGCGGGGCGCTGATGGTGCCGCTGTTCAAAAGGTGGGGCACCGCGGTGAACAACCAGATGGGCATCAAGAACGGTGATGCGCCGATAAAGAACTGGGGAGGCACAGACCGCGAAGCGGGCAAACTGGCAAAAGCACATAATGCCGATCACTACACTGCCCTTGAAAAGTCAAAATACCATTGCTACGCCTGTGGTCAGGGCTGCGGCGGGATCGTGGACATCAGCAAAATTAAAACCGGCGAATTCAAGCATTCCCACCGGCCGGAGTATGAAACCATCAACGTGTTTGGTGCCCTGCTGCTGAACGGGGACGTGGATTCAGTTTTCTACATCAATGAACTGCTCAACCGCGCCGGCATGGATTCCATTTCAGCCGGGACCACCGTGGCTTACGCAGTCGAGTGTTACGAAAAAGGGCTGATCACCCAGCAACAGCTGGACGGACTGGATCTCAAATGGGGCAACAGCCAGGCGATCATTGCCCTGGTGAAGAAGATGATCGCGCGGGACGGTATTGGCGATAAGCTGGCTGACGGCGTGAAACGCGCTGCGGACCATTTTGGCGCGGCGACCAAGCCCTACGCCATGCACGTGGGCGGGATGGAACCCGGGATGCATGACCCCAGGGTGGACCCGCAGCTGGGTGTGCATTTTGTGGCTGATCCCACACCCGGGAGGCACACCATCGGGACAACCCTGATGTACAACATGCTCGCCCTTGAGGACGTCAGCTCCTGGGTGCCGACCCCCAAACGCACACTCAAAAAAGATGAGATCATCGCCACGGCTGACCGGGGCAAGATGACCATGGCCAACTCCTGTTACACCCAGGTGACGGATGGCGCGGGCGGCTGTTATTTTGGGGAGATGCTCGGCGTGCACATGTGGCGGCTTTTTGATTACCTCAACGCCGCTGCCGGCTGGACCCTGAGCGGGGATGAGTACATGGAAATTGGTAAGCGCATTCAAACCATGCGCCAGCTGTTCAATTTGCGCCAGGGGCTTGACCCGGCTTCGTGGCATTTGCCCGGCAGGATCGATGGCAACCCCCCGGCGACGGAGGGAATGATCAAGGGCATCACCCTGCAAACGGACCAGATGGTTCGTTATTACTGGAAGGCTTTTGGCTGGGATGAGACAACCGGTGTGCCGTTGGCAGAAACGGTGACCGACCTGGAAATTCCGGCGTTGCTGGCATAAGCGGAGGAGTAGCAAATGGCAAATCAAACCCCGAGTTTTAACTACGATAAATGCATTGCCTGCGGCATTTGCATACAATCCTGCCCGGTGAGTTGCCTGGAGTTGACGATGACGGGCATCGACAAGTGGAACAACAATTACCCGAAACTGGTGGGCAACACCTGCATTGGCTGCGCGTTCTGTGAAAAGGATTGCCCCACGGATGCCATTGTGATGGTTAAGACCGTTGCCCAAGTGCCGGCATGATCAAGGTCAAGGTCTATGCCCCGCCCTGGTGCCGGGTGGACAAACTGGATGAGCGTAACTGGCTGGAACTGCCCGAGTCTTCCACTCTGGCGGATGTGCTGAGGGCGATAAAGCTCAGCCAGCCGGTGGCGCACCTGTTACGCGCCAGCATTAACGGCGTGGTCAGTCCCTTTTCGACCAAACTGCAAAATGGAGACGTGGTCAGCTTTTTTGCCCTGTTCTCAGGGGGGTAAAGGGCGACAGGTTAGGGGACGGTTTCAATAAATCAAAAACAGAACACGAAAATCACAAAAACTGCACAAAACACACCAATTGTTAAAATATTCTTTTTCGATCTCAATTTCCTCATTTGTCTTTTTTGGGCTCTCCCTTAATAGTTTTACAGATCACTAATCACCAACCACTTGATACCTTTCTCGGAGTATTGCCCTTATTAAATTAGTGTAATTTGTGAAATTCGTGGATAGATTTTTTATTTCGCGGGAATTCGCGGAAAGATTTATCTTAAACCGCTCTCTTTGATCAGCCGCGGCACAATTGATTCCCATGTGACGGACATGAAGTGCAGTCCGCGCACACCGGGCAGGCGCTTGATCTTGTCGATCAGCTCCAGCGTCATTTGCACCGATTCCTCTTTGGGATCGGTGGAGTCTTCCATGCGCTTGATCATCCACTCCGGCACGCGAACTCCGGGAATATGGCTCATGAAGCGCGCGGCAGCGACGCTGCGGATGGGCGAAATCCCCACGATCAGTCCTGCGCGGGTGGTCACGTCGCGCCGTTCCAGCGCGTGAAGGTATTCCACAAACCGGTCGTAATCAAACACTAAATTTGACTGCAGGAACTGAGCCCCGGCGTTGACCTTTTTTTCCTCGCGGATCGCCTGTATCAACGGGGTGGAGGAGTTGGGGGAACCCGCACCACCCAGGAATAGTTGGGGAACGCACTTGATCTCGCGGCAGTCGAGGAAGTGACCCTCATCGCGCATTTGCCGCAGGACCCACATGCTCTGGATGGCGTCCAGGTCCCAGATGTCCATGCGCCCATTGGGCGGCGGTCCCAGCCGGGGGTGGTCACCGGTGAGGCACAGGATGTTGCGGATACCCAGGGCGGAGGCACCCAGCACTTCGCCCTGCAGCCCCATGCGCGTGCGGTCGCGTGCGGCAATTTGCAGTACCGGTTCCACGCCATGCTGCAGCGCGATGAGCCCGCAGGCGAGCGAGGACATGCGCGGGGTGGCGGAGGGGTTGTCGGTGAAGTTCACCGCGTCCACGTAATCCCTGAGCATGAGAACCTTTTTAGCAACTTCGTCAGGGTTGGCGCTGACAGGCGGGGAGATTTCAGCAGTGAGAACGAACTTTCCTTCAGTCAGCACCTGCTCCAGGTGCGATACCGGTTCGTGAGCCGGAGGCGGGTGGGGCAGGGCATCACCGTGCCACCAATCGGGTTGGCGGATCTCGTGGAAAAAGGCTTCCCACTTTTTCTTTCTTTCTTCCGGGCGGGCGGTGATGCCGCGCCAGATGGCGCGCGCGCCACCGTGGACTTTTAAGTGCCCCCGCAAATCCTTGAAAGCGGAGGTGCCCACTTTGTCCCAGTCCAGCGGGGGCTGCACTTCCATCAGGCGGTCGAGCCGGCCCATCTTTTCCGCGCGTTCGTAGATCTTGAACCAGATGCACGGGCGGGTCTCATCCACGTAGCATTTCTCCGGGGTGGCCCCGCCGCAGGGTCCGTTGCGCAGCCCCTTGGGGCATTCCATGGGGCAAATAAAGGCGGTCTCCTGCAGCAGGCAGTTGCCGCACATGCGGCAGCCCCACAGCGCGCCTTTAATGGCGCGTTCAAAAACCATCTCCACTTTTTCGGAGGCGGAAACGTTCTTGAAGGGGCGATACGCGGCTTGCCAGCGGCGCGAAGGGGTGAATCCGGGCATACTGTGCTCCTATGGGATGTGAATGGGGCAATTATAAAGGAGAATCAAAGATAACCGACGGATTAACTGCATCATGCTCTGGAGTGCAGATAATCCGTCAGCGCGCGGAAAAATTACGAATGGGTTACCGTTTAGTCCTGGTTCCTACGGGATGTCCACCAGGATCTCTTCCCCTTCGACCTTGATTGCCAGGCTGGGTTGATCCTTGACCTTCATTTTAATAAAGCCGATCTTTGCTTCCCCCAGGGCTTCACCCGTGCGCACGTCGAACTTTGCACCGTGCCAGGGGCAGGTGACGGTACTCCCTTCAAGCTTCCCCTTCCCCAATGGTCCCCCAAGGTGGGTGCACTTGTCGGGGATGGCAAATAAAGCACCCTCTATATTGGCCAGGAGGATGTTGACGCCTTGAAGTTTGACGGTCTTCATACTGTTAACTGGTATTTCACTGGTTTTGGCAACCTTAATAAAACTCATTCTTTTCTCCTTGTATTGAGATACTTTGAGTATAGCATTCAATCATTCTGCCCGCTTCTTCCCGGCAGCGATTCCGGGCAGAGCTAGCGGAGGGAAGCGAAACTGATGACAGGGAAGACTTCAACGCGCTCAATGACAGCACTGCCGCGATAAAAGCCGATCTCTATTTCGCGGCTTTCACCTGCAGCCATTGTTTCAAGATGGTAAAAGCCATGCCCGGCCATGCGCCCTTCCGCGTCGTACCCAACTGCCAGGACGTATGTGGATTTTAGTTCCTGAGGCAGTGTGTTGCGAATGACGACCTTTACCCCTGTATCAATCCGGATGTTTTCCGTGGTCAGTGGAGTCTGGCGGATCTCAGACCACGGCACTTCGGCATCCTCGACGATGGGGATCACCTCCACCCGAGCCGGGCTGGAACCCGGGGGCAGGCGCAGGAAACAACCAAACCCCACGCGTTCTCCCGCAAAGAGCACCCCGGCGACACTGTTTTCAGAACACACCGCCAATACATTTCCGCTCGCATCGTACGCCGCCGCCTTGTAATAAATGATCAAAGCCATCCGTTCAGGGTCGGGATTGTGCAGGATGATGCCAATGCCGCCGGTGTATCCAAAGTTTTCTGCTGGCGGGATAAATTCAGCCTTTTCCACTTCCAGTTTCAGGTCAACCATTGTTTCCAGTGAAGTGAAGGAATCGGGCGAGAAGTGCAATTCCACCCGGGCGGGCTCCTGGTTCAGCTTGATGGGCACCTCCACTGGGGCAGTACCCCCAGCTGGCAGGCGGGTGCCTAAGGTTTGTCCGATGCCGACCATGTTCCCGGCAGCATCGTATGCCACCGCTGTGTAGCTCGGAGCAGTCAGGTCCTCGTTGAAAGTGCTGGTCACTTGACCGGTGACCACAGGGGAGTCCAATCCCTGTTGATAGAACGCTTTAGCTGCCGTGACCCGGTTTTCCCCGGGGTTCACCCGGGCGACGTCCATGGTTGTGATTCGGGTAACCTCCGCGTTCCTCACCAATGAAGCATCTGGAACGGTAATCTCGGTGAAAAA
The DNA here is from genome assembly GCA_964454565.1 of uncultured Anaerolinea sp. Lineage (GTDB taxonomy): Bacteria > Chloroflexota > Anaerolineae > Anaerolineales > Anaerolineaceae > UBA6107. Next base: position 59,922 of record CAYVTF010000005.1, read on the forward strand.
CTCAACCTTTTGGTCAGGACCTATCCACAGCGGCTTATTGGCTTCACCGATCACCTGTCCATTTGCAGACGTCAGTGTACAGCGGTAAGTTTCGTTGATCCAGTACTCCTTGTTCGGGTTTTGGATAGTTGCGTGACAATAGACCTTGTTGGGTTCCTCTTTCAATGTCATTGTGTTCGGTTTGGCAACTTCGAGTGGTTTGGTAGAGGGGTATGTCGCCGTTGGTTTCAGCATTCCCTCGGTGGTGGCTGTTGGGGACTTTTTTGTTTTGGTTGGGAGGATTTTTGTTGGTTTCCCTGGAAACGCGGCGTCAAACCACTCGTTCACATTGCACAGGCAGCTGCTGCTGATGAGCACCATAAACGCCAGGAGAACAAGAGATGCACGTTTTTTCATGGCAACTCCAAAGTTCTTGAGGGGCGATCGTCATCGCCCCTCCTTCTAAATTCGCTTATGGCACGATCTTCTCAAAGATGGTGACGTTACCGCTGCTTTTTGGCGTGTAGATCACGTGGGTGATCAGGGGAACAGCGCTCGGGATGCCCCCAATAGCCGAGAAATCGGCGGTGTAATTTCCCAGCGGGTCGGTTTTTATCCAGACCTGGTTTGTTGTGCCGGATGAGAGCATGGTGAATCCCACCTCAAAGTAATTGTTGATCGGCGCTTTTCCAGTGATCCTGTCAGTGGTGCGGTTGACAGCCGAAGTCAGGGTTGGGAGAGTCAGCTTCAGGGCATTGGTGCCTGTCACCACGTCGCCGGCTTTGAGCAGGATGGGGTTACCCCGGGTGTCTTCCAGAATGACGCCGAACTCGCCCTGGCTGCTGACCTTTCCGCTGAAGGTATGCAGCGTACCCGCGTGCAGGATCGTTACAGTTACCGCCTGTTTGGGGATGCCCCTGTAGGCACACACCGGACTGCGCAATTGACAAATCAGGTAAGGCACGCGCATCCCGAAATTGAAATTGAAATTCTCATTCTTTCGCAGAATCAGCGTAAGCGTGTCACCGCCTCGAAAGGCTCCGCTGCCTGGATATTCAGTTGCATATGAAGCAGACCAGCTACCATTTGCGGGCACCTTACCCACGATCCGCAGCATGCGTGGGTTGTTCGTGGCGGTCAGGCTCCAGTGGATCCAATCCAGCGCGAATTCAAGGTTGGCTGGTGCCTTACCGGTCACAGTGGCTGTGGATTTTGTCACCGATTTGAAGTTAGCAGCAGGCACCACGGTCTGATACGTAACCGGAGCTTCTGTTCTGAACTGCCGGGTGACCACAACTTTGTATCCCGGGATGACGCTTGGCATGGGTCCACCGAAGCAGCCCTAGAAATATCCAGATGAGTCTGCCAGGCCGTAGGCGGCGCCTGTGGTTTCTCCTCCCGGGGTCTTCAGCATGGCCGTGACCTCGGTGCCTGTCACCAGGTTGGAGACATAGAAGCAGCTGCTGTTTACCTGAAAACCGATGTACGTGTCATCAGCCTGCCTGCCGGTGTTCATCTCCGCGGAGGTGGGGGGAACCAGCACGTCTTTCAGGTCGCTGCGCACGTCCAATCCGTTAACCATCCGCGAGCTGCCCGGGGCGAAGATGACACGCACGAACCCGCCGTAGGTATCGGGTTCATAGCCGCTGATCACTCCCTGGCTTTGCGCCTGCAGAAGCTTGAGGGCGATCCGGTCGTAGTTCTGCTGGCTTAGCACTTCCCGCGGCAGGGCGGTATCGTAGCCCGGCTGCAGCAGGGGGATGTAGCCGACCCCAGGCGATTGGGCAGACGCAGGGCTCATGCCTAATAAGCCCAAAAGCAATATAGAGATAATGACAAGACCTGTTGTTTTCATATTCTCCTCCAGCTTACCCCGATATTGTGTTGCAGGAAGCAATGCAAACCTGAAGCCTACCTGTCTCCATAAACATTTTTTGGACCTGCAACTTTGATTAAAATGACTATACAACTTTCGCAAGAGCAAGTCAACGTGAATAGTCTTTGTGCATAAAAAGGGGACTTGAATGTTGCTGTGTAATGTATAGAATAATAATTAGTTATTCCAATTTAATAAACGCTGTATTTCCGGGTTAACTGGAGGTAGAGAATGAAGCGGGTGTTCATTGGATTTGTTATTGGGCTACTCCTTCTTGCTCTGGTCAGTGCTTGTTCGCTGACCGACATCCTTTCAAACGCCAGTGAGGGTGACGGCACCGCTGGCGGAAGTGATGATTCAGGTAGTGCTGATGGGGGAGGGCAGCCTGTTGCCTCCATCGACATGAACCAGTTATCAGGCAGCAATTCTCCCGGACTTGTGCGCAAAGATAAGAAGAAGTACAACAGCGATGACTTTGCCGCGCGGACCATACCAATAGAGGTAACCCTCTCCGGGCCTATCACACCACAAGTGCGCTATGACGGCGCGCTGGCTGAGCCAAACTACGAGGTGCAAGATGGATCCTCCATGAACCTGCGCATCTACCTGGTGTTCTACCTGCCCGGAGAAAGCGTCCTCACGCAGGGGCCGGATTCCATCTACTTCTCCTCGTACAAGATGAAGTGGACCGTAGAACTGTTCGACACTGGAGGGAGTCTGTTGCAGACCAGCGAAATCAACGTCAACAGTGCCTTGCAGCCCGCCTACCTGCATGCTTTCGATGCATACATGAACGCAATTCCCGCTGCCGCAACGTCTGCCAAGGTGGCGGTGAAATTCGAGGAAGAGCTGCGCATGGGTGCTTCCTGTATTGAGCCCTCGCCGGACCTGTTCTGCGCCACCGCCAGTGACACGGTAAAGCCTGCTCCGGATGCCATCCTGCAGGTTAGCCCCGTCCAGATGCGAATCGAGAAGGATAACTGGAATGAAACCTATGCTAAAGATTCAGCCCTGGGTAATATAACCTTCCAGTACCGTAATCCTTACAAAATTGGACTTTCGCCCATCATCACGCTGCTGTTCACCGACGACAGCGGGGAGCTGGTGGGTTATCATCGCATCGATGACTACATTGAACCCGGCCAGCTGCGCGGACGCACGGACCCGGATTACTATCAGACCAGCTACTTCTCCGCCATCCCCACCGGCGTGCAGGTGTACACCTGGGTCTCAGTCAGCGATCTCATCACCGCGTTGCGTTAAACCCCTGGTTTTAGTCGTAAGTTCCCTGCCCGGATCGCATGGGTGGGGATTCTTCATTGTGATTAGCTGACCAGCGTCTCTACACCATAAACCTCGTTGGCAGGTCGGGCACCTGGCTCACCAGGTTCTGGATGAACTGCTTCTTGCGCGGGCTGAGGTTCCGGTACCACCAGGTGAGCCCCAGTACGATGAGCGCTACCAGCACGAAGGTGCTGAGGAATGTGCGGATGGGTTTGCCCATGGTCTGCTCCTATCTTTCCATCTCTTCAATGAGGTTGGCTGCGATATAACCCGAGGCGATGGTGCTGGGCACTCCTCCCCCGGGATGGGTGGAGGACCCCGCCAGGTACAACCCGGCGACGCTCTTGGACTTGGACGCCGGGCGGAAGACAGCCTGGGCAGCCAGGTCCTGCTGCAGGCAGTAGATGGCGCCTTCGGGCAGCAGCAGGTTGCGCTCGTAGTCGAGCGGGGTGGCGCAGTCGGCCATCACCACGTGGTCCTTCAACCCCGGGATCACTGTCTCGGAGAGTTTGTTAATCGTGCGCTCGATGAAGCGCGGCTTCTCGCTGTCCCAGTCCGTGCCGGCCAGGTGGTAGACGCCGTGCGGGATGAGGTTGAGCACGTGTTTGCCGCGCGGTGCCAGCGATTTATCAGAGTGGGTCGGCCAGCAGATGAGCCCGAAGTTATCGTCGGTGAGCGTGCCCTTGAGCATGTGCTCGTAGTAGAAGCTATCGAGTTCCTCGGGGGAGATGGCGATGATGCTGTGGTGCGCTTCCAGTTCGGGCGAGGTATCCAACCCCAGGTAGATCATGGGCACCGAGATGGAGTACTTGTAACTGCGGATGCCTTTGACCACCGGCGTGGGCAGATACTCCTCGCCAATCATCTCCAGGTAGAGGGTCTTGGCGTTGATATCGGAGACCACTACGTCAGCGCTGATCTCCGTGCCATCCGCCAACCGCACACCAACGGCGCGCCGCCCCTGCATCAGCACCTTGCTGACGCGCGCTCCCGTCTTAACCCTGAGCCCGTGTTTTTCGCCCACTCGCTGCAGGGCTTCGGGGATGCGGATCATGCCGCCGCGCGGGTAGTAGATGCCCACGTGTTCGGTGTAGGGCACCATGGCGTAAGGACCAGGCACCAGGCTGGGCGGCAAGCCGAAATATAGTGCCTGGTAGGCCATGGTCTTGAGTACCTTCTCGTCCTTGAAATACTTCTCCAGGATGTCCTGGTAGGAGCTGAGGAAGGCGGGCAGGAACTTGAGGAAGCGCGGGTTCTTGCGCACGATTGCCAGCATGTCGCCCATGGTGCTGGCGGGCATCTGGAAGAAGGTGTCGAGGGTCACGTTCATCAGGTCGTCGGCGAAGGCGGCGAACTCGCCCCAGCGCGCGCCATCGGTCGGCGACATGTCGCTGATGATGCGACCGGTTGCCTCCACCGAGAGCGGATAGGTGACGCGCTCGCCATCGGGGAATAGGTAGGACATGATCGGGTCGCAGGCGATGAGATCCACCTCGTCCTGGAAGGTGGTGCCCAGTTTGCGGAACACGCGCTCGATGGGCTGGATGATCTCCACGATCGAGGCACCCACGTCAAAGCGGAAGCCCTCGCGTTCGAAGGTGGAGCAGCAGCCGCCGATGCGGTTGGACTGCTCCAATACCAAAACGCGCCTGCCCTGGCGGGCGAGCAGCGCGCCGGCGGTGAGCCCGCCGAGCCCCCCTCCAATGACGACAACATCGTAATCAGCCATAGGTTCCCTCCCGGTGATCTTATGCGGATTATTGATTGGCGATCAGTTTCATTTCAAAGAAAAACGGTTCCTATCGGCGCTGCCCGCGTGTGCAGGTTGGTTCAGGGCAGCACTTTGAATTCCCATCCAGCGCTGACACCATTCTTGGCTCCATCGCGTTTGACCAGTTTGACGCGTGCGAATTCCTCGAAGGCGTGGGCATCGATGGCACCGCACACCAGTGGGTAGGAGGAGTTCAGCTCCAGTCCCTGGTGGATCTGGCGCGCGCTGAAGGTGACCCGCTTTTCGCCTTTCTGGCGCGCGGGGGTGATGAAGGTGACCTTGGCGTACTTGCGCACCGCGTCCGGCGTTACTTTGCGTGGGGCATGGGACTTCTGCTTTTTGAACAGGTTGGTCAGGAATTCGAACATGGCTCTCCTTGGTTAGGATTTGTGATGTGTGGATATGTATATTATATAGAAGTTGATCGATTAATTAACATTCTTATTCGGGAATCCTGTGAAGCTTAAAACCTTATCCGCGAATTTTCAAGAATTTCTCAAATTTTTAAAATCATTATTTTGTTGTAGGGATGGATGGTTGTGTTTGTTGCTTTGGTCGGTTTTTCCGGAGCATTTGCCCTGCTCTGGTAGGGGCAGGATTATGTTGGGCGGGTCATGGACCCGCCCAACGATTTTTCCGGTTCTCGATTCTCAGTTCTCGGTTTTCCTAATTACTACTCACTGTTCTCTGTTGTCTTCGGCAATCTGAACTTGAACCACACCGGCACGATGGTGAGCAGCGAGATGACCGCGGTGATGGCGAAGGGTAGCTGCGGGCTGAAGTTCTTCCACAGCAGGCTGCCGATGTAGGGCGCTGGCAGGGAGATGAGGCCCAGGCTGGTGGAGAACAGGCCAAAGGCGGTGCCGCGCAGGTGGGCGGGCACGGCCTTGCTGATGAGCGACTGGTAAGCCGGGGCGATGAGACCCACGCCCACGCCGGCAATGGCAAACCCGGTGAAGTATAGCCAGGCAGGGCTGGCAGGGGGCAGGATGGCGATGAGCCCGATGGTGAGGAAGTGCAAGAAAAAGCCGATGGAGATGCCCACGCGCTCACCCATCCTGTCGCTCAGCCAGCCGCCGGGGATCATGGTGGCCATGGAGGCCAGGCCGAACACCCCGTTGAGCAGACCGATGGACTGGTAGTTGAACCCGGCCACCTGCTCCATAAATAGTCCGAAGAAGTTGAACGACACACCGAAGCTGATATCGCGCACGCCGTCGGTGATGAGGATCCAGGTGATGACCCCGCCGGCGAAGAGCATGCCGAACATGGTGCCCAGGTTGGATTTGAGCCCGGTGAAGGAGAGGGGGGTGCGATCGTATGTGACCACCTCGTGCTTGCTGGAGTTGCGTGCCATGGCCAGGCGGATGACGGTGGCGATGATGTACAGCGCGGCGGCTGCTATTAGCATGGATTTGAAACCCCAGCGCTGCACCATCCACCCGCCGATGGGCGGGCCGACCACCGAGACGATGCCGAACAGCATCTGCGTCACGCCGAAGACGCGCGCGCGGTTCTGCTCGCTGGATTTCTCGGCGATGAAGGCGTCAAAACTGGGCCCCACCAGTGAACGGCTGCCGGCGCCGACCGCGCTGGAAAGCAACACCCAACCCCATGCGTTGGAAGCTACCAGGATGAGCTGCGCCACCGTGCCGAACAGGCTGCCGATGGCAATGGCCCGCAGCCGACCAAGGGCGTCGGAGATCCACCCGCCCAGGATTTGCAGGATGAGCGGCATGATCTGGCTGAGGGTGTAGAACAGCCCGATAGTGGTGACGCTGGCGCCCAGCTCCTCCAGGTAGAGGCTTTCGAGCGGTCCGTACATATTGCCGCCCAGGTTGGCCAGGATCATGGCAAACATGAACAGGATCAGGGTGGGTGTCAGTATGGGGGTTTTCTTGAGCGGAGCGGTGTCGGCAGGCGTGGTCATGAGAGGATCCAGAATTTTAGAATGGAGCGCTATTGTAGCAGAAAAAGGTTAAAGAACATACGCGAAAAGCAGAGAAAGGTTGTTTTGGCGGAGGGGGCAATATCCCACTTAAGGCACATCACACGCCCGCGGGTTATTGGTATGCTATAGATACCCCAATGGGGATTTTAAGGTTTAGGAGATATGACGTGCAAATCGTTACGGATAGCGGTACAGATGTAAACTTCACCCCGGATCAGATCCGGGAATATAACGTGCACGTGGTCCCCCTGGTGGTCAGCCTGGCGGGCAAGTCGTACAGGGAGGGTATTGACATCCGGGCGGATGAGCTCTACCTGCTGCTGGAGCAGTCGGACGAGCTGCCCGTCACCTCACAGCCCTCGGCCGGCGAGTTCGCCGCCATCTACCGTGAGCTGGCAAAGACTGACCCCGAAATCCTTTCCATTCACATCTCTTCCGGGCTCAGCGGTACTTCAGCATCAGCCCGCGCCGGGGCAGAGATGGTGCCCGAAGCTCACATCACCGTGGTGGATACCAAGACCCTCTCCGTGCCTGCGGGCTGGCAGGTGGAAGTGGCGGCGCGGGCGGCAAAGGCCGGCTGGCCGTTGGAGCGCATCCTCGATGCGGTCAAGCGCGTGGGCGACGCCACCGAAGTGATATATACCCTCAACGAGTTGAAGTACCTCATTCACGGCGGGCGCATCAGCCACATGAAGGGGTTACTCGCCTCGGTGCTCAATATCAAACCCCTCATCAGCGTGGAGAAGGAACGCGGTACCTATGTCACCAGCGGACAGGCACGCTCCTTTGCCAATGCCATCCGCGGCGTGGCGGATTACGTGGTCCGCAAGGTGAGCAAACCGGGTAAGCTGCGCGTGCAGGTGGTGCACGCCTCCAACCCGACCGCTGCCCAGACCCTGCTGGACGAAGTGACCACGCGCTTCAAAAGCGAGGTGATTCCCACGCGTCAGCTTTCGCTGGTGCTGGGCGCACACGTGGGACGCAGCATGATCGGCGTGGCATTTGCCCCGGCGGAAGCTTTCGCCGATCTGCCCTGAGCGTGTGCCAGTAAGGGCGTCTTGGAATACGCTCATTAACCAGTAAATCAGGTAGGGACGTGTTGCTCCGCGAAAAACAAGCGGAGTGCGAAAATCGCGAATATACGTTCCTACTTTTGTATTTTCACCAGGGCGTAATAATCGTTCCGGTAAATTGCGTCCAGTCCTTCGAGGCTCTTTTTTGGAAAATCACCCAGCTGCAGGATGAGGTAGTCAGCTCCCACCTGCGGGGCGAGCTGCAGGTAAGCCGCCAGCTTCTGCCCCGGTTCCGAGTGTGCCACGGCTGACCAGGGGGCGATGACCGGCCTCAACTGCGCCAGGCGGCCGAGGTCGTCGCGCATGCGGCTAAGGTCCTGCACGTTCAGCCCCAGCGGACGCAGCGCCTGGTAGCGCAGCGACAGCAGAAACTCCACCTTCAGCGGTTCCACCGCCAGCAATGTATCCTCTCTTTTAGTAAGTTTCTCTGTAGCAGCCATGATATCCAGCGCAGCTTTGTCCTGATCCGTGGGGCAGAGCAGGCGTCCGCTGGCCAGGCACTTCACCCCGGCGGCGGCGTGTCCGCCCTGCTGGTTGAAGGTGACCATACCGGCGAAGGTGAGGGCGCAGAGCAGCAGTGCCGTCAACCCGGCAAGGTGCGGCAGGGCAGGGGAGTTGGCGGCCGGGCGAGAGAAGACCAGCAGGCTGAAGAGGATCAACAACGGCGGCAGCCAGCGCACAAAGCGCACCAGCTGCATCAACTCCGCCAGGATGTTGAGGTGCACGTCGAAGAAGCTCTCCAGCCAGGGGACGAGTAGCGCGATCACCAGCACGGCTGGCAGCATCACCGCGAGGATTCTGAGTGCCCGGCGCTCCGGATGGGGAGTGCGCTGCAGCAGCAGCCAGCCCAGGGCGAGCGCGGCCAGCGGCAGGATCCCGCTGAGGGTGAGCTGCTTTGCCAGGTTGAGGGTGATGGCGGGAATGTCCAGGTGGCTGCCGTAGTAACGCAGCAACAGGTCCAGGTGCTCCTGCGGAGAGAGCGGCACGCTCACCACTGCGCGCGAAGAAATGATGCTGTTAATGAAGAACGGTGCAGCCGCAACTATGTAGAGGAGGCCGCCGAGTACCAGGTGGCGCAGGCGGGCTTTGAGCGGCAGCCGCGCCAACAGCAGAAAGACCAGCGCGAAGACAAGGAGCATGGGCAGTGAGCTGATGGAATGCACGTAGATGAGCGCGCTGAGGGCAAGGGCTGCCAGGTACCAGTAGCGCGGTTTCTCCAGGGAGAGGGTGAGCCAATATAGCAGCCAGGGAAAGGCGATCTCGAATAGGTTGCGCGGTAGGGCGTCATCCAACAGCCCCCAGTAATCCCAGGCACCGGTGTAGATCACCGGCGTGGTCAGCACCGCCAGCAGCAGCGCGTATCCGCGGTGGTGGAACAGGCGCTTGCCCAGGGCGTAGAAACCGAACAACTTGAGGAAGAGAGCAATGGGCAACAGGAGCAGGAAGGCCGTGCCGTAGTCACCGGTGAGGCGCGCCAGCCCGCGAATGAGCGGCACGTGAGCGGCAAAGTAGATGTCGATCTTGGCCTGGCTGGAGAAGATGTAGTCGGCGGCGAACTGCCCGGGGTGGTCCAGCGCGGCGGCGTAGGAGGAGATGTAGGAGGCGTCGCTGCCCAGGAAGATGAACGGCTGCAAGCCTTTCCAGCGGCCGAGGGTGTAGAGCAGGCTGAAGAGGACGAAGCCGACCAGGACGAGGACGTCGATGGTGCGCGGTTTGAGGCGTGGCAGGTGGTGGGCATTGTTGTTGAGGATGTACTCCAGGCGGGTGAGCGCCCGTTCCAGCGCAGGCACACGGCCGAGCGCCATCAATGCGCCGGTTAGCATCCCCAGCGCGCAGGGCACCACCGCGGCCAGCTGCCACTTGCCCAGGCCCAGGGCCTGCCCCTGCAGCACATCCAGGAACAGGATGTAGAGCAGGGCGAGGGTGCCGAGGAGGAGGAGGATAAGGCCGGTCTTCTTGTGGTCCAAGAGCGTCTCCGGGAAGGGGAGGATGAGAAGTCTGAGGTTGATTATATATGAAAGACAATCAGAAGTAACTGGATGTTAGGTTTATCCTAACATCCAGTTACTAAAGAGAAGTATTGAGTAATTGGGGTGCTGTTTACTCATACTTGAAGCGCCACACCCCGACGAAGAAGAATAGTAAAGCAAAACCCAGCAGCACGAGCGTCTCGGGCAGCACGCCGGCTGGACCCTGCCCGCGCATGACGATGTCGAGTATGCCCTGCATCGCCCAGGTGGTGGGCAGCACCTTGACCGCGTTGCGGATGACCAGCGGGAACAACTCAATGGGGTACCAGCAGCCGCCCATCATGGCCATGACCATGCCGACCATGATGCTGAGGCCGTTGGCCTGGTTCTCGGTCTTTACTAACGTGCCCAGCATGGTGCCCAGAGCGGCCGCCGCCAGGGTGGAGGAAACCAGCATCATCCCCACCGCCAGCGGGGACTTGCCCCAGTTGAGCTTCATCACCAGCGCGGAGAAGAGGATGAGGATCAGCATCTGCACCAGCGCGGTGAGCACCTGCCCGAGCACCGTGCCGGCGATGTAGGTAACCTTGCTGGTGGGGGTGGTGAGGATGCGCTTGAGGCTGCCCAACTGGCGCTCCAGGGCGAACATGGCTGATAGCCCGATGAGCGGGATGAACACCCAGGTAAGCATCTGCCCGATGGCGCTGTTGGCGCGCGGGTCGTACTCGATCTGGTCGGGGGTGCTGCCAGCGCTGTCGCGGATGCGCAGCGGGGCGGAGGCGAGCTTGTCCTGGGCGGCGCTGAGGGCGGCGTCAAAATACGCCTGGCGGTCTGATGCGGAGGGGAAGGCCGATTGCTTCTCCGCCTCGGTGACGCTGGCGTTGGCGATCTGCACGGCGCTGCCCACGCGGCTGATGGCAGCCTGCACTCCCTGCTGCGCCACGAGGGCGTTGGTGCTGTTCGGCTGGAGGCGCATCTCAAGCTCGGACGTACCGGCCTGCAGCGCTTCGGTGCTGAACCCGGCGGGCAGCAGCAGCACGGCGCTGATATTGCGCTTGTCCAGGTCGTCCAGCGCGTCATCCCTTTCCTTAATGATGAGGTGAACTGATGTGGAATCCTCCAGCGTCTGTAGCAGCGTGGCCGAGAGGGGCGTGTTGGCTTCGTCCACCACGTAGAGCCGCACACGGTTGTCGGTGGGCTGCGCGGTGCCTCCGCCCAGCACGAGGGTGAAGATCACCGGCAGGATGAGGAAGAACAACCACTCCACCGGGCTGGTGAAGCGTAAAAGCGTGTCCTTGATGAAGATTGCAAGTAGTTTTCTCATGGCATGCTCCTCAGCGCCTGACCAGGCCGCGGCGCTGAATGAGGATGACCGCGATGCCGAAAAGCAGGATTCCCATGCCGAACAACGCCAGCAGCGGGGTGGTGATCTGGCGCAACCCGGCTCCTCCAGCCAGGGTGGTAAAGCCCTGCATGCCCCAGGCGTTGGGGGTGATCTTATTCAGTATGGATATCCAGCCGGGCAGCATGCTGATGTCGAAGAAGCTGCCGCCGAGGATGCCGAAGATGAGCATCACCGCCGAGCCCATGGAGGCGATCTGCCCCGGGGTCTTGAGCAGCGCGGCGATGAGCATGCCCCAGCCGGTGGCGCCGGCGCTGGCGGCCAGCACCAGCAGCAGCACGCCCAGCGGGTCACCCCATTGCAGCTGGAATAGCAGAGAACTGCCGCCGATGAGGATGAGCAGTTGCGCCACGGCCGTGAGGAACACCCCGGTGACCTTGCCCGCCAGGATCTGGGCGGTGGTGGTGGGCGAGACGAGCATGCGCGGCAGGGTGCCCGTGCGCTCCTCCACCATCAGCGAGCGCGCGCCGTAGGTGACCGTGAACATGAGGAACATCAGCGCCATGCCGGGTGCCATGTAGGCCATGATGTCGAATTTCACCGCCTCACCGCTGGCCGTGACCTGTTTGAGCTTGATGGGGGAGGACTCCGCGCTGGCGGAAGCCAGGCTGTTGCCAACCTGCGCGCCCATGGCAGCGGCTTGTGCGGGGTCGAGGGCACCGCTGGAAATCAACTGGGTGATGATCACCTCGCCGGAGATGCGGCCGATTTCCACCCGGCTGATGAACTGCTCGAGGATGGTGCGCAGAATGCCGGCGTTGGTGGGCTGGACGGGGTTGCTGTAGAACTCCACCTGCACAGCGGGGGTGGTGGTAGTGCCTTCAACAGGGATGATGGAAGCGCTGAACCCCGGGGGAATGAGGATCGCCCCGGCGTAATTATCGGCGTCGACTTGCTTTTTTGCGTCCACGGGCTGGGTCAGCAGGGTGGGCTCCACCAGCTCAGCCAGGTCATCCGATTGAAAAACCTGCACCAATGCATCACCAAGCTGGCCTTCATCCTGGTTGACGATGGCTACGGGGATGTCGTTGATGCCGGTGTTGCTGGTGCGCGAGAACCTGCCGGTGAGCAGCCCCATGCCGAGGGTGAGCAGGAAGGGGGCGAGCAGCATCAGCACGAGGGCTGCGCGGTCGCGGAAGATGAGGCGCAGGTCCTTGAAAGCGATCAGGAATAATTTGCGCATAGCCATATCCTTAATCGCGCAGCGCGCGGCCGGTGAGCTGCAAGAAGACGGCTTCCAGGTTGGGCTCGCGGATATCGATGGAGTGGATCTTGATGCCGATCTCGTTGGCGCGCGAGACCACTTGCGCCAGCAGGTCCTCGGCGGCGGGGCAGACGATGGAGATCTCGTGATCGGAGGCGTCCGCGTGGCGCATGCCCTCCAATCCCTGCAAGGCCAGCACCAGCGGGGCAGGGTCTTCGTTCTCGCCCAGGTGCAGCACCAGGGTATCCATCTCGCCCACCTGGCGGGTGAGCTCCGCCTGGGTGCCGATGGCGATCAGGTCGCCGTGGTCGATGATGGCCACGCGGTCCGCCAGTTCCTGGGCTTCTTCCATATAATGGGTGGTGTAGAGCACGGTCATTCCCTGGCGGTTGAGCTCCTTGACCGAGTCGAGGATGGCGCGGCGGGATTGCGGGTCGATGCCCACGGTGGGTTCGTCCATGAAGAGGATGCGCGGCTTGTGCAGCAGCCCCACGCCGATGTTCACGCGGCGTTTCATGCCGCCGGAATACGTCTTGATGCGCTGCTTGGCGCGGTCCGCCAGGCCGATCTGCTCGAGCACCTCGGCGATGCGGCTGGTGAGCTCCTTGCCGGTGAGGCCGTACATCTGCCCCCAGAAAGTGAGGTTCTCCAGCGCGGTCAGATCGTCGTAGAGGGCCAGCTCCTGCGGCACCACGCCGATGCAGCGTCGGGCAGCCATGGGTTCCTTGCGCACCGAGTGCCCGCAGATGGTGGCGTCGCCGCTGGTGGGGGCGTAGAGGGTGGAGAGCACGGAGATGGTGGTGGTTTTGCCGGCACCGTTGGGACCGAGCAGGCTGAAGATCTCGCCTTCCCGGATGTCAAAGCTGATGCCGTTGACGGCGGTGAGATCACCGTATTTCTTGACCAGGTTGTGAACTTCAAGAATGGGGGGCATGAGGGAAATCTCCTGAATGTGGGTATTTACATTATACGGAAAAAGGAGGTGTGCGTTGTAGTGAGTTTGAAAGGTGGGTAAAACCCACCGATTTCGATTTGGTATACAATAATTACATGTCTGAATACTGCGGGACTAACGTGTGAGATGAAACATATTGAAGGAGTCAGAATTAATACCGGACTATTATCTCAAAAGGAAAAATGATAGCTCTGAATAGTCTTACGACGCAGAAAAAGAAGATGATTTTTCGATGTACTTTGGGTTGGCGGAGATACGGGAAGATTGCATAGGTTGGAGAGTCTTTGTGGTGGATTTACAACACCCTATACGCTGGACACTAATTAAAATAACTATTTGTTAAGGTCATAAATGAAAATATTAATGCGCAACAGTAACGAAAAAGAATGGAAACTTGTGGAAACTGCAAAATATGGAAAAGAGGGAGAACTACAGCATCTTCTGGCAGAATCTCCTAGATTGATTTCTATTTCCGAAATTCGGGACAATGCGAGCCCCCTTGTAGTGGCGGTACGGGAGTTCCCTCTTCCGATAGGGTATATAGATGTACTGGCATTCAGCGCTGGAGGGGACATAGCCGTCATTGAGTGTAAGTTAGCCTCAAACTCGGACGCAAAACGGAAAGTGATTGGTCAGGTCCTGGAGTATGGAGCAAACCTTTGGCAAATATCCTATCAAGAGCTTGATCAGGCAGTGCAGTCTAAGTTAGGGGAATCCCTTGCTCAACAAGTGGCAAAAGAGACTGATTCATCAGATTGGGATGAGGAGGACTTTCGAAGGAACATTGAGTCATCGCTTCAAAGCGGAAACTTCATTCTTATCATCGTTGTTGATGAAATTAATGATGAATTGTCCCGCATCGTACGGTACATGAATTTGGGTGGATCTGAGGGGTTTGACTTTGCTGCGTTAGAAATGCGCCGTTTCCAGAATGATAATGCAGAGATGTTAATACCCCGTTTCTTTGGGCCTGCTCATTCTCTGAAAAAAACATTTTCTGCAGATAATATTCAATGGGATGAAGTTAGTTTCTTTGCTGAATTGCAAAGACGAAATGGTTACGACGAAATCGCGGTTTCCAGGCGAATTCTGGAGTGGGCAAAGTCCAACACCCAGATTTGGTGGGGAAAAGGTAAAAAAAGCGGGTCCTTTGTGCCATATTTGACTAACGATAAAGGTTCACATACCCTTTTTGCTGTGTATACATATGGTTCTGTAGAAATCTATTTTCAATGGTATCAATATCAACCACCATTCGATACTGAAGAGAAGCGACTTGAGGTTCTACAAAAGCTTAACAAAATTGAGGGAATAAATATATCGAGAGAAGCAGTTGCTCGCCGACCCAGTATTCGGCTGAAAGATTTGGGTAATGGGAACCGACTTGACCAGTTCCTTGCGGTTTTTGATTGGATGATTGAAGAAATAAAAAGAATATGAAATAAACCGGAACTATTCATTTCCATTGTATTGGTAAGTGAAAAGAAAAATCTACCTTAAGTGCTGTCTGTCATTACGATCCCTTTGAAAGTAGTGGTGACACTTGCATCTGCGGTAAGTCAGGTGAGCATTCTCCATCGCAAAATCCGATTAATCCTGCTATTCCTTGAACTGCAAATCCCATAAGTCTTCCCAGTCAGGATTTGCCGAATTGATCAGATCGATCTTCTTCTGCCTCGAACCAGCTTTGATTTGTTTCTCCCTGGCAATTGCTTCGTTAATGTCGCCGAATTGTTCATAGTTAACCAATTTATGAGCATTGTACTTTGCCGTAAATCCCGGGTAGACTTTTTCGCGGTGTTCCAGTACCCGGTGATAAAGGTCACTGGTCACCCCGGTGTACAGCACGTTGTGGTGCTTATTAGTAAGGATGTAAATACAATATGCGTCTTCTATAGGTTCCATCAATAATTAACCCCTTGTCATTGCGAGGAGGGGTACTTCCGACGAAGCACAGTGTCCTTGTGGTTCTTTCAAGGAATCTCCAAGTAACGATGCCCTTGTTGGGGATTGCCGCGCCCCGAAAAGCACGGGGCTCGCAATGACAGTACTCATTTTCTTTCAAGGTCTTGGACTCTTCCTCCGTCAGTAACATCGAGTTTAAGGAACAATCAAGCGGTATGATGCCTCTAATCAGACAATGACGGGAGAATCTATATCATGCCCGCCGCATGCCGGCCGGCGATCATGCCAAACACCATGGCCGGACCGATGGTGGAGCCCGGGCCGGGGTAGGTGTGCCCCATCACGGAGGCTGAGCTATTACCTGCGGCGTATAGCCTGTAGGGTGGGTTGAAAACCCACCAAAACAATGGCTTTACTCCCATCCCAACCCTTGCAGCCTACCCTCGTCCCCGCCAACCCAATCACTATCATATATTCCTGCCTTCACATACCAGGCGAAACTTGAATATGGCCAATCTGCGGCTCGTTCAACCAATCCATGTTTGATCGGGTTGTAATGAATGTAATCCAAATGTACCTCTAAATCCTCTTCGTCTTCGATCGTGTGCTCCCAAAATCGCCTTTGCCAGATTGCAGCCTCGTGTTTTCGTTGCCTGGATGCATTTCGGTTTCCACCAGGACCTATTTGCTGAAGATACCCTAATGAGAATCTGCGCTTGATCTCCTTCCAGCGCGTGGAATAATCAGCGTCTCCTTCCGGCAGGCGCCAGATACAGTGCAAATGGTCAGGCAACAAACACACAGCCAGGGTTTCGAAGGGATATCTTTTATTCACTTCCATCCATGCCTGATGGAGGATCTCGCGTGCGGGCGTTGAGGTGAGAATGGGCTGGCGTTGAAAGGTGACCACGGTGAAGAAGTAGGTGCCGCCCTCAACACGTGATCTGCGGTATTCAGGCATAGGTATATTGTATATTGAAATAGAATTGGTGGGTTTTCAACCCACCCTACAGATGGTCGGAGAAAGCGGGTTTTTCCGTGGTGCGTAAAACGCGCCGGGGTGCACCCTTGGAATATGAGTCATTCCATGGCAGGCAACCGTGCAACCTACCCTACGACTATCACGGTGTTGTACAAATGTGCAATTGAAATGCAGAATTGTACAAGTATTTTTGGGGTAATACTTTGCGCATCCAGGTGAAGAGGTATGGCCTGGCGTGGACCTATAATGATTTTTTGGATTCCCTCCATTAAAGTTATAATAAGGGTAGCTTCCCCTATGCTAAAGGGGAGGATTTTGAAGTTCCAACATTTCGTCTCCAAAAGAGGTTCCGGTTGTCATCTGCTTATCCTTATCCTTCCATTTGTGTGTTCTGTGGGTCGGCCGACGGGCTGGACCAGCCTTATTATGACGCGGCGTACCGCATGGGCGCGCTGCTGGCGGAGAAGAAGATCCGCCTGGTGTACGGAGCCGGGCGCACGGGGCTGATGGGCGCGCTGGCGGAGGGAGCCTTGCAGGGCGGGGGAGAGGTGATCGGCATTGTGCCGAAAGGGTTGGAAAGCCCGCAGCTGATCTACACCAGCGGCCTCACGCGGCTGGAGATTATGGAAGACATCCAGTTGCGCAAGGCGCGCATGATCGAGCTGGCTGACGCCTTCATCGCCCTGCCGGGCGGGTATGGCACGCTGGACGAGATCTTCGAGGTGCTCACCTGGTCGCAGATCGGCAAACACCGCAAGCCGGCTGCCTTTTTGAACTTTGATGGCTACTTCGACGCGCTTTTCGAGTGGATCAGGCGCGCGTTCCAGGACCGCTTCATCTACGAGGAACACCTGGACTTGTTCGTGAGTGACCCGACGCCTGAAGGCGTATTGAACAAACTGGCGCAATTCCGCTTCCCGGACAAAATTGAGCGCTGGTTGATCCGGGAATGAGCATTCATCAAATTATGGCAGGAGCAACCCATTGAAAAACATCCTGGTCACGGGCGGGGCGGGGTTCATCGGCACCAATTTCATCCTGGGGTTGTTCCGCGATGGCGGGTTTAACCACCTGGTCAACCTGGACCTGCTCACATACGCGGGCAACATCGACAACTTAAAACCGCTTGAAACTGACCCGCGTTATCATTTTGCGCAGGCGGATATCCGCGACCTGCAGGCGGTGACGAAGATCGTGCAGGAGCACCAGGTGGATACCATCGTCAACTTTGCGGCGGAAACCCACGTGGACCGCTCCATCCTTGGTCCGATCCAGTTCCTGGAGACCAACATGGTGGGCACCGGCTGCCTGCTGGAAGCGGCCCGCGCGGCCTGGAAGGGCAAAGGCGCGGAAGAAGTACGCTTCCATCACATCTCGACCGACGAGGTGTTTGGCACGCTGGCACCGGATGATCCCCCGTTCTCGGAGACAACGCCCTATTCCCCCAATTCCCCCTATTCTGCCAGCAAAGCCGGCAGCGATCACCTGGTGCGGGCATACCTGCACACTTATGGACTGCCGGTGACCATCAGCAACTGCACCAACAATTACGGTCCCTACCAATACCCGGAGAAACTCATCCCGCTGGTGATCCTCAACTGCCTGACCGGCAGGCCCATCCCGGTGTACGGCGACGGCAAGCAGATCCGCGACTGGCTGTACGTGGAGGACCACTGCGACGCCATCCGCACCATCCTGGAAAAAGGCAAGGTGGGCGAGACCTACCTGGTGGGGGGCGATAACCAGCCCACCAACCTGGAGATCATCCGCACCCTCACCGGTTTATTCAACGAGATCCGCCCGGACTCCGCTTTCAAACCGCACTGGAGCCTGGTGACCTATGTGAAGGACCGCCCCGGGCACGACCGGCGCTACGACATGGACATTTCCAAGATCGAGCGGGACCTGGGCTGGAGCCCCAAGGTGAGCCTGGCGGAGGGACTGCGCAAGACAGTGGAATGGTACCTGGACCACCTGGAATGGCTGGAAAAGTTGAGTGACAAGCCCGAGTTGAAGGAATGGATGCGCATCAATTACAGCGAGCGGAGGGTTGAAAAATGAGAGGAATCATCCTGGCAGGCGGCAGCGGCACGCGGCTGCACCCCATGACCATTGGCGTGAGCAAGCAACTGCTTCCGGTTTTCGACAAACCCATGATCTACTACCCGCTCTCGACGATGATGTTCTCCGGCATCCGCGAGATCCTCATCATCAGCAACCCCGAACACCTGGCGGCATACGAGACCCTGCTGGGCAGCGGCGAGGACTGGGGCATGCGCTTTGAGTATAAGGCGCAGGATAAACCGCGCGGCCTGGCGGATGCGTTTATTGTGGGAGAGGAATTTATTCAAGGCGAACCGGTATCGCTGATGCTGGGAGACAACATCCTGTACGGTAGCGGCATGGTGGATAAGCTGCAGCGTTCGGCGCGCATCACCAGCGGCGCGGTGATCTTTGCCTACCAGGTGAAGGATCCGCAGCGCTTCGGCATTGTGGAACTGGGCGCGGACCAGAAGGCCATCTCGCTGGAGGAAAAACCCGCCAACCCGAAATCCAATTACGCCGTGCCGGGCATCTATTTTTACGATGGCAAGGTGGTGGAGTACGCCAAATCCCTGAAACCCTCGCCGCGCGGCGAGATCGAGATCACTGACCTCAACCGCATTTACCTGGAACGGCGCGAGCTGCTGGTGGAGACGCTGGGCAGGGGCGTGGCCTGGCTGGACGCGGGAACCCCCGAGGCGCTACTGCAGGCGGCCAACTTCATCCAGACCGTGCAGGAACGGCAGGGATTCATGATCTCGTGCCCTGAGGAAATTGCCATGCGCATGGGCTTCATCACCCGTGAGCAGTTGGGGCAGGTAGTGAAGAAACTGAAGAACCCCGATTATGCCCGCTACCTGAGGGAAATCATCAATGAGCCTTAAGCCGGGAGAGAACTCAAGCGTGAAAGACAGCTGCTGCAAAGGGTGGCTCAAGAAGACCCTCCCGCTGTTGCTGTTCCTGCTGGTGGTGGCGGTGGTCTTTGGCCTGATGACCTTTCACCAGGTGAAGCTGGTGGATTATGGCGATCACCTGGAATGGACGAAGAAGATGGCGGAGGAGGGCTACGTCTACAACCTGCCGCACACGCTGTTTGCCAAATCGGTCATCATCCTGCGCGCGCTCATCCCTTACAACCTGATCGCTCACCTGAGCAACCGGCTCATGTCGGTGGTCAACTACAAATCCTACGACATCGCTGCCATCGTGTTGCTGACGGCGGCTTACGTGCTCACCGCCTGGCTGCTGTGGAAGAAAGCCTTCAAGGTTTTCACCGACAAGGGTATCCGGCAGGCCAACCTGCTCGCCATCCTGGCGGCGGGGATAGTGCTGCTGGTGGGTCCGATCTTCTTCTTCACTTACCCGCGCCAGCTTTACATCGGCTATTTCTCTCCCAATCCGCTGCAAAGCCCCACCTACCTGCTGCTGCGTCCTCTGGCGCTGCTGTGGTTCGGGCTGACCTGCGAACACTTCTGGGGGAGCAGCCGCTGGAAAACGGTGATCTACGCGGTCCTCCTCATCCTGTTGGGCACGGCCTCGCTGCCGTTGTTCAGCCTCACCTTTGCCCCGGCCATTGGCCTGGTCTTCCTGGTGTTTTACGTCAGGAGGTGGAAGGAGCTCAACTGGCGGCTGATGCTCAGCATGGCCGCGGCCGTGGTCATCATCCTGGGTGTGCAATTCTGGGTGTCCTACACCTCGCCCGGCAGCGACCGCATCCTCATCGCCCCGTTCAAGTCCATGCTGCATTGGACGGGAAAGTACTGGCTCATCCTGCTGAAAACGCTCATGTCGATCGCCTTTCCGCTTTACGTGACCCTGTACTACTGGAAAACAACGAAGAAGGACCTTTCGTACCGGCTGGCATGGTTCACCTTCCTGGTGGCGCTGCTGTTTGCCATCCTGCTGGCTGAACAGGAAAAGTACACCCACGGCAACTTCTTCTGGGGTCCCATGCTGGCGATATTCATCCTGTTTGTACTCACTAACATTCAATATTTAGGGGACGTGGCCGGCAAGCTGCAGACCAAAACCGCCACCTGGAAGGATGCCGTCCCGGGTTTGCTGCTGCTGTTGCACCTTGCTTGCGGTATCATTTACTTTATTAACTCCCTCTCGGCAAACGCCCTGATCCTGTAAGGACACCTGATGAAAACGATGTTTCAAAAGCTGCTCAAATGGCTTGGCACCATCCCGTTCCCGGTCACCCTGCTGGGGGTGAGCATCCTCACCTACGGATTGCTGTTCCTGTGGCAGGGCTTTTACCTGGATGATTGGTACATCGTGTATTTCAACAAGAATTTCGGCGCCAGGGAATTCCTGCAGTTCTTCAAGGATGACCGCCCGTTCTTTGCCTACCTTTACATGATCTTTGTACCCATCTTCAAGGATTCGCGGGTGGCGTGGCAGCTCTTCGCGGTGTTCACGCGCTTCCTGGCCAGCCTGGCGTTCTGGGCGTTGCTGCTGAAAGTGCTGCCCAACCGCAGGCGGCTGACGATGATGGCAACACTGGTGTTCACCGTGTACCCCGGCTTCCAGTTCCACTGGTTCGCGGTGATGTACAGCCAGTTCTACGTGATGATGGGGTTTTACTTCCTTTCCTACATCCTGATGATCGACGCGCTGCGGGCAAAACGCCTGAAGGTGTTCTATGTTCTCGCCGCCTGCCTGAGCCTGCTGATCGGCATAGTGCCGTCAGAATACCTTTACGGGTTGGAGCTGGTGCGGCCGTTGGTGCTGTGGGCAGTGCTCGCGGAGCACAAGGCAACGCCAAAATTGCGCTTCAAACGGACGCTACTCAACTGGCTGCCTTACCTGGCGGTTTTCCTGGGGTTCACGGCCTACCGCGTTTTCTTCGGCACGTCTTATTCCTACAAGATCCAGCTGTTGACGGATCTGAAGGCCGCGCCGCTGGATACGCTGTTGGGGTTGGCGGGCAAGGCTTTCTGGGCGGTGTATGACAGCCTGGTGAACGCCTGGGTGAACCTGAGCGGCATATTCAAGCGCGACATGCTCTCCAGCGCATCGATCCTGATGCTGGTGCTGGTGGTGCTGGGCTACATCATCACCCGGTCGGTGTTCAACAAGCACAACGATGAGCAGGAGAAGGGCGACCGGACCGTTCCACGATTGATCTACATCGGGTTGTTCGCGTCTTTGGTGGCATTGATCCCGTTCATGGCGGCTTCCTACGAAGTGTCGCTCGAGTTCCCGTATAACCGCTTCCTGATCGCCCTGGCACCCGGGGCAAGCCTGGTGCTCACCGGGGCAGTGGAATGGCTGATGCGCACCAAGCGGCAAAAAGCCATCATCCTGGCGGCAATTGTGGGGCTGGCGATGGGCTCCCAGTTCCTGGCGGCGCGCACTTTTATGATCTACTGGCAGCAGCAAACCGATTTCTTCTGGCAGCTCTCCTGGCGGGCACCCGCCCTGAAAGAGAACACCGCCCTGGTGACGGCGGAACTGCCTTTCTCAAGGTACTTCTCCGGCGGCTCGCTCACCGCGCCGCTGAACCTGATCTACGGCAAGGACAACACCCAGAAGCAGTTGTCAACGGTGATGCTGCTGGTTTCCAGCCCGCAAAAAGATGCCATTTCAGCCTACGCGCCTAATCAGCCCATCCAGTATTCCTTCCGCACGCTGGAGTTTGACGGCAACACGGATGACATGATCGTCTTCCATCAGCCCACCCAGGGATGCCTGAGGCTGCTCTCGCCGCTGGACTCGCAGGACGAATTCCTGGTGGGGCATTATTATGAATTCTGGCATGACGCCCTGCCGCTTTCCAACCTGGAGCAGATCGACCAGGACCCTGCGCACCAGGTGAGCCTGTCGCAGCGCTTGTTCGGCAAGGAAAACAAGGACCAGTGGTGTTACTTCTACGAGAAGGCCAGCCTTGCCAGCCAGAACAAGGACTGGAACGAGACCATCCGCCTGTTCCAGCAAGCGCACGAGCGCGGGTATTACCCATTGACCAACTCTGAATGGATCCCGGTGATGCAGGCGTACCTGAACCTGGACCAGAGCGGAAAGGTGCTGGACCTGGTCAAAGGATTGGAGGATGTGGATGCCTACGAAAATGCCAGCATCTGCAAACTGCTGAAGGCTTTCGATGACCCGGACAACAAAAAGAACAAGAATATTGTGGACGGCTTGACCCTGCTGCAATGTGCCAATTACGAGTAATCGGGATTCACACAGGGTAGAGCGTTTATAATTACAAGAGGTTATATCCGAAATAATGGTTTGACTTTTTTACCTCACCCCAAACCCCTCTCCATCCCGGGGATGGAGAGGGGCAGGGGAGAGGCAGGAGTTGAAGAGTGTGTTATTTACTCATGAAGGAAATACTACAACAGGTACCCCATAGCTTGCTACGGGGAGGCTGTGTAAATGAAGCAGCAAAATTTCGCGAGAAAAGGTGTTCTAATGGCTGAATCCAGGCCTTCCATATCCGTAGTGGTTCCCGTTTACTTTGCCGAACGCACCCTGGCGACATTGGTGGAGAGGCTGACCCAATACCTGGCCGGCATCTGCGACGAGTACGAGATCCTGCTGGTGAATGACGGCAGCACGGACGGGTCCTGGGCACAGATTGACAGCCTCTCGCAGCAGTATGCGAGTGTGCGCGGGTTCGACCTGATGCGCAATTTTGGCCAGCACAACGCCCTACTGTGCGGCATCCGCAACGCGCGCCACGAGATCACCGTGACGATGGATGATGATCTGCAGCATGACCCGCAAAGCATTGGGCTGCTGCTCGCCGAACTGGCAAAGGGTTACGATGTGGTCTACGGGTCACCGAAGGAAGAAAAACACGGGATGTGGCGGGATATGGCCTCGGTGATCACCAAGATGACCCTGAGCACCGTGATGAACACCCGCAACGCCAGGCATGTGAGCGCGCTGCGCATGTTCTACACCAGGCTGCGGCAGGCGTTTGAAAACTACGACGGTCCGTCAGTATCCATTGACGTGCTGCTGAGCTGGGGAACCTCGCGCTTCAGTCACGTGGAAGTGGAACATCACGAACGGGCCGAGGGCACCTCGCATTACACTTTCAAGAAACTGGTGGTGCATGCCATCAACATGATCACCGGGTTCAGCACGCTGCCGCTCAGGCTTTCTGCCATCCTCGGTTTTGTGCTCACCCTGTTTGGAATCGGCATTTTGCTCTACGTGTTCATCAACTACCTGATCAACGGCGGTGTGGTACCCGGGTTCACGTTCATGACCTCGGTCATCGCCATTTTCTCCGGGGCGCAGCTGTTCAGCCTGGGGATCCTGGGCGAATACTTCTCGCGCATGTACCAGCGTTCGATGAACCGGCCATCCTACATAGTAAAAGAGAAGACGATTGACAAATAAGATTAACGTGCTGGTGCTGGGTGTCGGCGGGAACGTCAGCCAGGGGATCCTGAAAGCCCTGGCGTTGAGTTCGCTTGACTTGCGGGTGGTGGGCGCCTGCGTGGACCCATTATCGATGGGTCTGTTCACCGTTGATAAAGCTTACCTGTCGCCGCTGGGTGCGGACCCGAACTTTCTGGAGTGGCTGCTCGGCGTGTGCAGGGCGGAGCAAATCGACGTCATCTTGTCGGGGGTGGAGCCGGTGCTGCATGTGCTGGCTGAACACCGGGACGAGATCAGGCGGCTCACCGGGGCGGAGTCCATCGTCAGCCGGCCGGACCAGCTGGCTATCAGCGATGACAAACTGAAAACCTGCGAGTGGCTGCGCGATAACGGATTGAATTACCCGCAATTTGCCGAGTCGGAGGACATGGCAAGCGTGGAACTTCTGGCGAAGCGCTGTGGGTACCCACTGATTGCCAAACCGCGGGCGGGCAAGGGGTCGCAGGGAATTGTGATGGTGCGCAACCCGACTGAACTGTTTCAGGCATTTGACCGGGAAAACTACGTGGTGCAGGAGTACCTGGGGACCGTGAAGGACGAGTACACGGCCGGCTGCTTCTGCGACTCGAGCGGGAAAAACCGCGGCACGATCATCATGAAACGCGAGCTGGAACACGGCACAACCTACCGCGCGGTGTTGGGTGATTACCCTGAAATCCGCGAGGAATGCAACCGCATCATCCATGCGCTGAAACCCATGGGACCCTGCAACCTGCAAATGAGGCTGGCTGGCAATCGGGCGGTGTGTTTTGAGATCAACCTGCGTTTTTCCGGCACCACACCCATGCGCGCACGATTTGGGTTCAATGATGTGGAAGCAGCCATCCGGCATTACATCCTCAAACAGGAGATCCCCGACCTGCCGCTGGTGACGCGGGGCATTGCCCTGCGATACTGGAACGAGATCTACGTTGACCCTGCAGCTGAAGAGGAACTGAGAGCCAGGGGTCACCTGGATGATCCGCGCGGTTACGATCACGTTTTTGAGGATTACGGGGAGTAAGACCTCCGGAACCGACATCCTGATGAAAATCGCCCTTATCAGCGACATTCACGCCAACTATGTAGCCCTGCAGACCCTTGCACCGGAGCTGGACACCGCCGACCTGGTCATATGCCTGGGCGACTTTGTGGGGTATTACTGCCAGGTGAACGAAGTGCTGGATTCCATACGGCAGCGAAACCTGTTGTGCGTGCGCGGCAACCATGATGATTACCTGGTCAATGGCTGCCCGGCTGGGCTTCCGGGGGGCGTGCGCTTTGGCATCGAGTTCGCGGACCGGGTGATCGACCCGGACCACCGCAAGTGGCTGGCGGAACTGCCGGTCACCTGGAGTGGAGAGGTCTTTTCCGGTTTGAATGCGTTGTTGTTCCACGGCAGCCCGAGTGACCCGCTGCGCGAGTATCTGTTCGACAACAGCGAAACCATGCAAGAGTTGAGACAATTTGATTATGATGCGCTATTCTTCGGTCACTCGCACCGGTTCATCCTGCACGCGGAGGGAAGGCCGCTGATCCTCAACCCGGGGTCGGTGGGTCAATCGCGCGAGGCCGAAACGAAAGCAAAGGCCAGCCTGGCGCTGCTGGATACGGAGACAATGCTGGCGGAACGGCGGCTTTATCAGTTCGATGCCCAGCGCGTGATCGATATTGCCCGGCAGAACGACGCCGGTGATTGGGTGTACAAACACCTGGGATGACCGGGTGATTCTTTCTTTTCAGGTGTGCCATGACCGCTGATTTCATTCCATTCAACCTGCCAGCCCAGACAAAAGATGAGCTGAAGTACGTCTCACAGGCGCTCAATTCTCATCACCTCTCGGGTGACGGGGATTTCACCAGGAGATGCAATACCCTGCTGGAAGGGATCCTGGGAGCCCCCAAAGCCCTGATCACCACCAGCTGCACGCACGCGCTGGAAATGAGCGCCTTGCTGCTCGACCTGAAACCCGGGGATGAGGTGATCGTTCCAGCGTTCACCTTTGTCTCAACCGTAAATGCCTTCGTGCTGCGCGGGGCGAAACCTGTGTTCATTGACATCAGACCGGATACGCTCAACCTGGATGAGAAACTGCTGGAAGGGTTGATCACCGAAAGGACGAAAGCCATCTACGTGGTGCATTACGCCGGGGTGGGATGCGAGATGGATGAGATCCTGCGCATCGCCGACCGGCACGGCATCCCGGTGGTGGAAGACAACGCCCACGGGTTGTTCGGCAAATACAAAGCCAGGATGCTGGGCACATTCGGGGTGATGGCGACACAAAGTTTCCACGAGACCAAGAACATCTCCTGCGGGGAGGGCGGAGCGCTGATCCTGAACGACGCGACCCTTTTTGAGCGGGCTGAGATCCTGCGGGAAAAAGGCACCAACCGCAGCCGTTTCTTCAGGGGGCAGGTGGACAAGTACACCTGGGTGGACCAGGGCTCAAGTTACCTTCCCTCGGAAGTGCTGGCCGCCGTGCTTTGCTCACAACTGGAATCGGCCGCGCAGATACAGGAAAACCGCGGGCGAATCTGGAAGCGCTACGATAGGGACCTGCGCACCTGGGCAGTGGAAAACGGTGTGCGCATGCCTTA
Organism: uncultured Anaerolinea sp.; assembly: GCA_964454565.1. Taxonomy (GTDB): domain Bacteria; phylum Chloroflexota; class Anaerolineae; order Anaerolineales; family Anaerolineaceae; genus UBA6107. Next base: position 86,303 of record CAYVTF010000005.1, read on the forward strand.
TGTGCCGGAGCACTGTGAACAGCCGTATCACATGTATTATTTACTCATGCCTTCGCTGGATGCGCGCACAAGGTTTATCCAGCATCTGAAGGAGAACAACATCATGGCGGTTTTCCATTATCTGCCGCTGCATCTTTCGGACATGGGTCTCAAGTTCGGGGGCAAGGCGGGGGACTGCCCGGTGACGGAAGACATCAGCGACCGGCTGGTGCGGCTGCCGCTGTACTGTGACATGCGCATAGGTGATAATGAACGGGTGATCAGCGAAGTCACACGTTTTAAGGTGTAAGCAAAGTAAGCCTTAGGTTTTGGATGGCGGGGAAGAGGAAATATATCACCGACGAACAACCTGGAAATACCAAAAAATCTAACCGGTGAGGTTGAAAAGGCGAGCTGCTGATTTGAAATAATAGTTTATCCAGTAGAATTTATGAATTCCAAAAGTATCTCCGAGGAACTTTCCCCGGAGATACTTTTCCATTTACTTAACCCGCTTGCTGTTGAACTTTTTAGGGTGCGGTCTTGAAGTTCCAAAACGTACTGCTGTTGGCAAGGGTCGTACCTACAGCATTCTTGGCACGCACCTGCCAGTAGTACATTGTTTTCCTCTCCAAGCCAGTCAGAGAAACATGGCGTGTCAACGCTGTAGGTTTCCAGGTACAGGTAGCACTCAAACTTTTTTTGATGCAGTACTCATACTTTGCCGCGTTAGTGCTGGCTGCCCAGTACAGGGTCAGTGACGTAGGCTTGTTGATTGAGTTGGTGGCAGGGCTGGTTTTACCGAAGGCCCCAGGCTTGGGCGGGACGGTAAACGACCACCAGATTCCGCTGTTGGCTGTTGTGGTTCCACTCTCATTCTTTGCCCGCACTTGCCATTGGTATTTCGCTGAAGCTAACCCGATTAATAATTTACTGGTGTTTGTCCCGGTTGAGATCCATGTACATGTCAGACCTACCTTCTTAAGGCAATACTGGTATCCAGTCGCACCACTACTGGTCTGCCATGAGAGGGTTAGATTTCTAGGTCTGTTGGTTGCACCGTTTGCCGGGAAGGTTTTATTGAAAGCAGATGGCAAGGGGGGCGCTTTCCAAAAGATTACGGTATAGTCATCATCATCGTCTGGTTGCCAGATTTCGCCATCAGATCCAGGTGCGATATCCCTCTCCCCTGTAAAATCTAATTCCCAGTCTCCAGTTGCATCAGCAGTAGTGGTGAGAGAGTCACAATCTTCAAGAGTACAAACCCAGGCACCCAATTCCCGATTTGGTTCTGCTTTGCCAGTTAACGTATCATTAACTATGTTGTAACTGGTGAGATCGAGAGGATAAACGATGTGGTCTTTCGAACTGGTTCCATCGCTCACCTGCACCAGATCACCAGCCTTAATATCGTAACCGATCGTTCCGGTATCAAATTCTCCGGAAGAGTCTGGTGTAGCATAATAGTTAGCTCCGTTGATCGTTATGGTGACCTGTACGCCGGGCTGCCATTTCCATCCTGCAACTGAGTCAATCTCAGGCATAACATCAATAACAGGGATAGGTAACTCGTTAGGTGAATCCCCATTTAACCCACGGGGGAGATCATTTGCTGACGCTGATGGGATTGGCACAGCCGGGTTACCCACCAATGCGGCCATCAATATAACTAAAACCGAAAGAAATGTCAGGCGTTTCATCATTCCTCCTCAACCATATCAAATATGACCAGAGTACTCACGACATTATTCCGATTTTCAACAGCGGGATAAAAAACACCGCTGAACTGTTTCAGCGGCTATAGAGATTTCAGCCACGTTTCCCGGTTTTCCGGGTTCCGCTAGCGTCGTTTGTTGTAAATGATTCAACGATCTAAAAAGATTCTACGACTATTTAAATCGAAAATCAATAAGGAATAATTATTCTAAAGTGATTGACCGTGGACTTACCGGCTCAGGTAATTCATCAGAACCTGGCCTATCGAGTAGCGACACCTGCGAGTCTTGAGGTTGAGGTGTCCCACGATTATCCCTCGTGTGACAACGGCTGTGAAGAAAATTGACCGGGATTGAGGGATCTTCTTCCGATTTTGCTCTCTTCTACTCAGGAAGCCATTTCTGATAATTGACATAAAAAACGATACAAGGTAATATTTATCGTATAAATGTAACCATACAAATATACAGTAATCTTAAGTGTAATGCCATCAATAATCTCATGGAAGTGACCTCAGGCATCTGTTAGAAACCTACAAACAACCAAAGCTATTTAGTTAGTATTGCCTGGTTCTATATGACACACAATATCGCTTTTTGAGGAGTATGCTTTATGAACCGAAACCGATTGATTATCCTTTACGTCTCCTTCATTTTTCTCATCTCACTTGTTTTCACGGGGTGCGCGCCGAGGGTTGCAGAGACGCCCGGTCCTGCTGGAGCTACTGATAAAAAAAGCATCATCTTCACACTGGTTGGTCCCGATGGCGAAAAGACCTTCACCATGGACGAGCTTAAATCCTTGCCGGTCTCTGAAGGGCAGGCAGGCATCATCAGCAGTACAGGGCAGATCTCCATCCCGGAGCCATTCAAAGGCGTAGCGATCAAGGACCTGGTTAACTCAATGAGTGTGCCCTTTGATCCCTCAATGGGCGTTACGATCACCGCAGTTGATGGGTATAGCATGGCCCTTTCGTACGACCAGGTTATCAATGGTTCTTTTATTGCTTATGACCCGGCTGCAGGGAAAGAATTGCCTCTTCATGACCCGCTTACTGCGATCATCGCCTATGAACGTAGTGGCGGACCTTTAAATGCCACAGAAGAAGGGGCGTTACGGCTGGCAGTTATCAGCGAAAAAAATAACCAGGTGGTTGATGGACACTGGTCTGTAAAATGGGTGAACAAGGTGGAGGTCAAAACAGTTGGAGAGACATGGGTGTTGAACCTGACTGGCGCGCTTTCTTCGCCCGTGACCCGTGACTCTTTTCAATCTTGCGGGTCTCCCAGTTGCCATGGCAAGGCTTACCAGGATGAAAGTGGACAGAGTTGGATGGGTGTTCCACTTTGGGTCCTGGTGGGTGAAGTGGACGATGAAGACACACATTCAGAGGAAGCCTACAACATTGCCCTTGCTGAAGCCGGTTACACCATTGATATCACCAGCCTGGATGGGAAAACCGTCACTTTGGATAGTCAGCTGGTAAAGAAAGATGATCAGATCCTGATTGCCCACTCGGTAAACGAAGGCGAGCTGCCTGATTTGTACTATCCCTTGCGGCTGGTTGGAACGAGCGTTTTGTCTGACCAGATGTTAGGCCAGATCTCAGATATCATGGTAAATGTTCCCCCTATTCCCGCTCCGACCCTTGAAGAAGTGGAAGAGAACGCGGGTAGCCTCACGATCGCCGGTTTGGTCAACCAGGAACTCATTTTAAAGGATGCCGACCTGAGAATGCTGGAGATCGTAAACATTACTGCTGAAGGTAAGGATGGTCCGCAGGATTTCCAGGGCGTGCTATTGAATCCCATTTTGGATATGGCTGGGATTAAGAACGAAGCCACAAAACTGGTTTTCACTGCGTCTGACGGATATTCGGCTGTGATAAATCTTAGTGACCTGCGCAATAGTCCCCAGGCATTACTTGCCTTCATGGAAACCCCGGGAGAGTACATGGTTGTTCTACCTGATCAACCCACCAGTTCCTGGGTGAAGAACATCATTAAGATCGATGTTGAGTAGCTTTTCGAATTACACCTTCTCAGGAAAACTGGAAGGTATCTAAAAAAACAGGAGAATAAAAATGAAATCAAAAAGTATCATTTTCATCGTTGTTCTTGCCTTGGTTGTGTTGCTGCTGTCCGCCTGTGGTCCAAAGGAACCGGTTACATTTTCGCTGACTGGTTCAGTTGATAAGGAACTTCAGTTAACGGATTCTGCGCTTCAAAAAATGGATGTAGTCACCCTTACCCTGGAACATCCGAAAAATGGCCCCACTGAATACAAAGGAGTCAGATTGAGTGAGCTCTTAAGCCAGGCTGGTGTCAAGTCCGGTGCAACCATGGTAACTTTCGCCGCCCGTGATGGATTCACCTCTGAACTTGACCTGGCGACGGTACAGGCTTGCGCAGATTGCCTGCTGGCTTTTGATCCAGAGACCCCCGGCGTCTACAACCTCGCCATGCCAGGACAAACCTCCGGTAAGGTGTGGGTTAAAGACGTGGGTTCCATATCCATAAAGTAATATTGCACAAGTAATTTGAGGAGTGGGCTTGTTCAAGCCCACTCCTAATAATATGCCAGAATGGAAAATGATCATTTTGGTGAAATATTCGTTGAGTATTCATATCTAGAAGTACATTGTGAAATGAAAACCAAATACATCCATATTGCTGCAATTATTTTCTGCCTGGTTATTCTGGTCAGCGGTTGTTCAAGCTATTCAGCCAAGAAGTCTGAGAAGACGCCTTTAGTGGTATTTGCAGCAGGTAGTTTAATCACTCCTTTCAATGATCTGGAAAAAGCTTTCGAGAATAAATACCCCAATATTGATGTAAAGGCACAGTATCATGGCAGTATCCAGGTTATACGCCACGCAACCGAGTTACATGAATCAATTGACGTTGTAGCCACCGCGGATGCTGCTCTGCTTCCAATGCTGATGTACGCGACGACTAATCCTGATACAGGTAAACCATACGCCGATTGGTACATCCGTTTTGGAACCAACCGGCTGGCAATTGCGTATTCGCCGGATAGTAAGTATTCATCAGAGATCAATCCTGATAACTGGTATGAAATACTATCCCGGCCTGACGTCAAGTTCGGGTTGGCTGACCCGCGTTTTGATGCGGTCGGTTACCGCTCCTTAATGATATACGCCCTGGCTGGTCAGTACTACAACCAACCGACCATTTTCAACGATATGTTCCGGGGACAGTTCAGTTTCCCACTGGGGATTTTTTCCGAGGGTGACTCCATTATTGTTACAGTTCCTGAAATCCTGGAAACCAAATCAAATTCGCATATTCTGGTAAGGGGAGCCAGTATTGAATTAATTGCACTTCTGGAATCCGGGGATCTGGACTACGCTTTCGAGTACGAGAGTGTCATTGATCAACATGGGTTGGGTATGATCAATTTGCCTGATGAGCTCAACCTGGGAGAAAAATCCTTTGAACAGTTTTACGGCAGAGTCCAGGTGGATGAAGACTTCCAGCGTTTTGCTTCAGTGAAACCCATTTTTCGTGGAGAGCAGATCGGATACGGCATTACCATCCCGGATAGCGCGCTGCATGTTGATGAGGCAACCCTTTTTATTGACTTCCTGCTGAGCGCTGAGGGACGTGAAGTTATGCGAGCCAACAGTCAGCCCATGTTTGACCCGGTGATTTGCCAGGACAATGACAATATTCCAGAATCTTTACAGGCATATTGCCCCACCCCGGAGTCTCCTTGAAACGCAGGAACTTCGCTTTTAACCTGTTGTTTTCCGCTCTCGGCGGCCTGATTACGATATTTATTGTCCTGCCTCTCATCAGCACGTTGCTTTCCACAACCCCTGCAGCGTTCTTGAATTCCTTTAGCGATCCGGAAGTGCTAAGATCGATCGGTTTAACATTTGGCGCGGCGGCAATAGCCACTTTTCTGGCATTCTTCACCGGGGTACCACTTGCCTACCTCCTTGCCCGCCGGCAGTTCCGGGGAAAACGTTTACTGGAAGCCATCATTAACTTGCCTGTGGTTATTCCTCATACCGCCGCGGGAATTGCTCTGCTGCTGGTATTCGGACGCCGGGGAATGCTGGGTCAATGGCTTTCGCCGTTGGGGATCACTTTCACCGACAACCTGGCCGGGATTGTGGTGGCTATGCTTTTTGTTGGTTTGCCCTTCCTGGTGAACATGAGTAGAGAATCCTTTGCACTTGTAGACGAGGAGTATGAAAAAGTTGCCCTCACGGATGGCGCTAGTCCATTCCAGGCGTTTATTAACGTCTCGTTACCCCTTGCCTGGAGGGGGGTGCTTGGAGGGGCGGTGATGATGTGGGCGCGCGGAATCAGTGAATTTGGTGCGGTGGTTATCCTGGCATATCATCCGAAAATTGCCACGGTGCTCGTTTACGAGCGGTTCAACGGATTTGGACTGGAAGCCGCCCAGCCGATTGCGCTTCTGTTGATACTTGTAGCCCTGATCGTTTTTATATTGCTTCGGTTGGCATTGCTCCCAAAACACGATTGATCACGAATACCGTCTGAAAACTTCCTGCGCCTGACCGAAAACCGGTAATTATTCCCTGGCTTCTTCCGCACGCTTCAGCAGCTGTTCATGAAAGCGGTCCATGTCGCGTGGGATGAGGGCGATGGCACCCAGGATAAGCAGGAAACACAACCCCCAGGTGATGAGGCAGATATAGAGGATGGAGATACCCACGCTGAAGCGGTCCGCGATGATACCGGCCAGGAGTGGGGCGAGGGCGGACCCCGAAGACTCCACGAAGGTCTGAATGGCGTTGGCGCTGGAACGCACCTCCGGCAGGGTGACGTCGTAGATGGTGGAAAGGACGTTGGGGGAAGCGAAGGGCATGAACAGGGCGGCGGCAAAGAGAAGCAAAGAGAAGAGCAGCACCTGGCTGTTGGGCACGTTCATGGTGAGCCACAAAAATGCTGCCCCCAGGAAGATGCCGGCGGCGCTGACGATCAAACGCCCGCGCCGGGTGCGCTTGAACAGGCGGTCGCCCAGGACGCCGCCCAGGGGGTAGCCGAGCGCCATTACCAGTACAGCCGGCGCCATGATCATCAACTGGGTGGTATCGTCATAGCCGCGCTCGGTGGCAAGGTAACCGAACATGTAGTAGGTGATCACGTTCCAGGGGAAGGAGCCGATGAATCCCTGCGCAAAAATGAGGATCAGGCTGCGCTTCTGGAAGATCTCGCCCACCGCCTTCCAATTGAACTTGTAGCGGCTCACCTCCACGCCGCGCAATTCCTCTTCGCCGCTGCCGCGCGGGATATCTTTCACACCGAAGAAGATGGCGATGGCCAGCAGCACTCCCAGAGAACCAGTGATGTAGAACACCGAGCGCCAGCCGATGGCACCGCCGAGCAGCAGCGCCAGCACCATGCCCAGCAGGTAACCGATGGGGTTGGTGATCTGCAACAGGCCGTAAATGCGCCCGCGTTTTTTAGGTGGGAAGTAATCCGCCAGCAGGCTGTACATGCCCGGGTAGCTGGAGTCGTCAATGCCGGTGGAGGAACGCGTGGCCAGGAAAGCGGGAAAAGTGGTGACGATGGCGCTGAGCCAGGTGGTGGAGCCCCAGATGAGCGAAGCCAGGGCCAGCAGTTTGCCGCGGTTGTAGCGGTCGTTGAGCCAGCCCCACAAAGGAACGAGCAGGGAACCAACAATAAGCGCGCCGGTGTTGATCGCCCCCCACTGCGTATAGGTCATGCCAAAGGCATCCATGATGGGGGTCTGCAGTGGACCGATGAGGAGTTTGTCGGTCTGGTGCAGGAGCATAAATATGAAGAATAAGGTAACCGTGGTCCTGGCGGCGCGGGTGTAGGTTTTGCTGGATTCCATGAAGGACACCTCAATAATGGAAATGCGACTCGATTAATTGTAGCTTTTTACAGGAATTATGCTTCTGAAAACCTCACGAATTCCAAATATTAATATCTATCCTGCTGTTCAAGGAGAGGCCGTGATGCTCTCACTTGCCGGGCGGTAAGTGCTTTGGAGGGGGAGAATCGGGCAGCAGGTCCAGCAACCGGTCCGGCAGGCTTTTTTCGGGGGGGTATTGCACGATGCTGATTCCGCCAGCCTGCGGGGAGTAGGGGTAGGTGCCGAACCATAGGCGTCCGTCGCTGGTTTCGATGATGGTGCGCACCAGGTTATCGACCAGTCCGTCCTTCCTGGTGTACGAAATCCACTTTTCACCGTCAAAGCGGCTGACGCCGCCCTCCGTTCCGAACCACATTTTCTTATGCGAATCGATCAGCATGCAAAAGACCTGGTCATTCACCAGCCCGTCGCGGCGGGTGAGCGTGTGCCAGCCCCTGCCGTCGAAGATGCTCAGGCCGCCAACGGTGCCAAACCACATGTTACCGGACGGGTCCTCGAACATGGAGTACACGCAGTCATTTACAAGACCCTGTTGAGTGGTGTAGTTCACCCAGTTTTGTCCGTCGAAGCAGCCGACCCCGGCGCCATAGCCCTGTTCGTAAGTACCCACCCATACCCTGCCGGAGGAATCGGTGAAGACCTTGAGAATCTCCAAACCGGGAAGGTTCTGCCTGGTGGTGTACGAGGTCCAGTTGGAGCCGTCGTAGCAGAAGAGCCCACCGCCGCTGATGTTGGCCCGCCAGCAGCCCACCCACAGGTGGTTGTGAACATCGAAGGTCATATTCAACAGGCTTTTTCCCGCCAATCCGCCGTTTTTAACGATGCCATCATCGATGATGTTTAAACCGTTGTCGGTTGCCACCCAGATCCTGCCGAGCTTATCTTCCCGTATGCAAGTGACCTCGTTACTGTGCAGTCCGTGGTTTTTATTGAACACCTTCCACTTTCCTGAATCCAGGCAGGCCAGTCCACCTCCCCATGTTCCCACCCAGACCCGGCCGGATGAATCCTGGAAGATATCGTAGATCCAATTGTGCGGGAGTCCGTCGCGGGTGGTGAGGCTTTCCCAGGTGAGCGGGGCAGGGGTTTGCTCGCTCTGCAGGTATTGCCTGAACAGAGCGCGCAAGCTGCTGTGGTCATCGTCCCTGGCGGGTTGGGGGATCAAGTCCTTGCTGTTCATGCGGCTTGTTCCTTATGAATTTCCCTTGTTCCTGAATGTGAGTATCAGGCTCTCAATCTTAGCTCTCAGTTGCAGAATTTCCTCGGCTTCCTGTGCAATCCTGGCCAGGATCTCGCGCCGCCGGTCTTGAAGGTCCTGCTCAAGTTTTTGCGGGTCCTTTGCTTCCTGCTCTGTTTGTTCCTTTTGCAGGGCAGCCAGGCGTTTGCCCAGTCTACCGGCAAGGCGGGTGTAAGCCTCGCGGGTTTCCAGCAACTCATCCAGCCTCTCCAACGGATCGTCCTCCCGGTCCACCTGGAGTTCGCCTTTGTACTGGATGATGTAGGCTTCCATCATCAGGGGGTCGCCTTTCTTGTAGACTTCAAATACAGATTTGAACACTTCAGCCGGGGTGTTGGAGGTATCGGGGTGAACCCGGGGCAGCACGACCCGCTTGAATTCCCTTCTCAACTCCTGCAGTGCGATCGCGTCGACCAGCGTTTCCACATCGACCTTGCTGGCCAGTTCCTCGAGGTTCTCGTCTTCGATGGACTCCTCTTCATCCGGTTCAGCCTGGACCTGGCTATACTCGTCGGAACTGGTGAGGATTTGTTGAACCTCCTCCTCCAGTTCCCCCTGGTTGGCGAACGCACCCTGCTGCACCCGTTTCAAGAGCCGTTGGTACTCAGCTTCCAGGTATTGGCGGTGGTGCAGGGCGTTTTTAAGGAGATTGCCGGGGCGCACGATATTCACCAGGAAGAGCTCCTCCACCTGCCGCATCTGTTCGCGCAGTTGATTGTAGTGGTCGAGGTCGGTGATGATGCCCTGGCGGACCAGGTTGACTTCCCCGGCAAGCCAGGTGCAATGCTCGCTCAGTATGGATTCAGCCTTCTCAAGCGCACCGGAAAGACTGACCAATTCCTGCCACATGGCGGGCGGAATGCTTCCGCTCACGGCATTGCGCTTTTCTTCCAGCTCCGCCAGTTGGCGGCGCAGGCGGATGACCTCAAGCCTGGATTCGGAAAATTGGTCTTTCATGGCCACTCATAATCAAAACCGGGTAATTTGCCGGAGCGGATTAATTGCTGCCTGATCTCGCTCGGCGTCATGAAGGGATATTCGATCTGTTCGGAAATCTCGTGCCCCTGCCACCAGATCACTTCTCCGTTGAATTCGCGGTCAAAGACGGCGCACTCGGCAGGGATTACCCTGGCCAGGTTCAGGAAAGTATTACGGATGGATGGGGAGTCCTCGAAGAGGATGCTCATGGTGGTTCCGGGGGTGCCAAAACAAAAAGCTGCCCATTCCCGCGGGTCATCCTTGGCATACCAGGCGGAACCCTTGTTGTAAATGGAAAGGTAGATGCAACCAATAGGGATCCTGTGCTTGCCATTGGGCTCTGGCGGGCTGCGGAGATCATCGATGCTTTCCCGTCCACCTATGTATTCCAAAATGGCTTCGTCCTCTTCAAAATACAACAAAGTGGAAAATTCGAGCTTGGGATCATCATAGCGTTGCACACCACTAGCACTTTCAAGCCAGGTTTCCATCGGTACGAGGATCTCATGGTCCGGAAAGAGGATGCGGGTGGGTTCTGTTGTGGGCAGGGCTATTCTTGTCACCGCCAGCAGCGCGTCCCACATTTTTTCCCATCTAACATAGAGGATGTAGCTGAAATCAAGACCCATCACGAACCTTCCTCAAGAACCTGATTTCCTCGGCAGCTGATTTTTCTGCCAGTTGAAGATTGGAACGTTCAACTGCAGCCTGGTAGTCCTTTTCCGGAGTGCCCTTGCAGCCGGAGAAGCCTGCCAGGGCGATCGGGCACTCCTCACATTCTTCAGAATGTCCCCAGAAATACAGGCTGCAGAGACCGCAGGTTTGTCTTCCGCCATCCGCCACCAGTTTCCCCTGCCTGCACAGCTGCAACAGGAATTCCCACTTGTGCATGGAGACTTCCCAGGGGTTATCTTCAGTACCGCCTGACTGGTACTGCAACATCAACCCCGGGTGATCGGTAGTTTCCACAATCTTAAACACGTTCCATAATCCCAAACGAGCAGAGATTCCCCGGGAATGAAATCCCGCGGGCAGGGAGGATTGACTGCTGACCGCACCGAGGCTTTCTCATCAATGGTTGAAATCCTTGGCGGAACGTATGTACGAAGCAGCGCGAGAAACGCTATTTTTTGCCGCCACATTTGAAATTCCCATGTAATGCAATTCCTGTGATGCATTCTCCATTTCCTTTTCGGCAAGTTCCTCGCCGAGCAGGTTGGCGTATTCACGCAGGTGGTGAATGGCTGTATCTGTGGCTTTGGCGGCCTCTGCCGGGCGTAGCGCCATGACGCGCGAAACACCCAGCACGCTGGCAGCTTTCATCTGCGCGAACACCTTTTCCGCCACTGGCGTGACAATACCTTCGCGCAACTGGAAGGTGGACTGGTCTGAAAAACGCACGGTGACGCGGTTGACCGGAACAGAGTGAGACTTATCCGCGGGGGATTTGAACTCCAGTGTACCCTCCACGCTGAGCCGGGCATCCACCTTTTGCGCCAGGAATGCCAGACGCAGCGGAACTTCGAGTTCTGTGTCGCAGGGGATGTCACCCACCAGTATCTCGGCCTGGTCGCCTGCCTGCTGAACCGGGAAAGCCGCAGACAGCGGAAGGAGCGTGGCACCTTCAGGAAGTGCGAGGATCACCTTCACCTCGCGGGCTGCCAGGGTAGCCACTTCACCCAGTTCACCGGCCACGAACGCCGGGATCTGGCGGGCTTGCTCAATGTGGTAATAGCGTCCGCCGCCCTGGGTGGCCACTTCAGTCATCAGCGCTTCGTTGTAGTCATCTCCCACGCCAAGGGTGGAGACAATGAGTTTGCTCTCGCGTGCCCGGGCGGCTGCCTGCCCGATGATCTCCAGGTCAATTACACCCACGTTTGCCTGACCGTCACTTAGCAGCAGCAGCAGGTTATTGGTGCGTTGTTTTTCATACGCGTTTTCGATGCCAGCATTCAGGCCCTGCCACAGGGCGGTCATACCCCCGGCGGTCAGCCGCTCGATGCGGGTGAGGATCACGTCACGTGTGTGGCTGGCAACTTCGGCTGCCTTGAAAATGGTAACAGCCTGGTTGGCAAAGGTTTCCAGCGAGAAAACATCACCGTCACGCAGGAATCTTACAGCCCGAGTGAGGGCATCCTTCACCTGCCCGATCTTTTCACCCTGCATGGAGCCGGAAACGTCCAGTACTGCTGCAAAATTAATGGGTGGTCGATCCTGCCCACCGGGCAGAGAGTCCTCCGGCGGCACTTTGTCAGGCGTGCGTATAGTAAGCAGAACGTAGCGTTCCCCGTTGCGTCCAGCCGGGGCGGCTACCTGGTCAAGTTCCATCTGCACCTGCACATAAGAGGGCGGGCCTGGTAAGCGACCGGTTTCGTACTCCAGTTGTCCGCCGCAACGATTGCATTCCTTCCTGCCTGCAGGCTCATCCTGCAGCAACCCGCAAAACGGGCAGCGCATTAGATTTTTCATATTTTCCCTTTCACGATCCTAAAAGGATCACTCATCCTTTACCAATCATTGTTGACTGACTAATTCTTAGAAGGTGTCGAGCGGTTTTTTAACGAACACTTTCTTGATCTTCTCGCCATCCACGAAGCTCGTTACTTCAAACCCTTCCATGAAAATCAGGATGTTGGCGATGGGGATCCTGTTTTTCCAGAATGAGTTCAACAATATCAGCCAGGGGTAATCGTCTGACAGGTTGCGTTCATCCGACTCGATCAGTTTAAGGAACTCATCCTTGAACTTGATCACCCGGGCAGGGTCGGCAAAAAATACCCCGGTCTGTTCACACAAAGCCAGCCCGATATTCATGCTCTTTAACTCCGCTGCCAGGTATGTGAGTTCATATTGTGGGGTGTTGTAAGTTTTCGATATTTCATAATCCGCAAAGGAGAAGGGGTCTGAGACACCATCAGTGATGCTGCCGAGAAGTTTTAGAATATCTCTTCCTTTCGGGGATAGCTGGCCAAACATGGTATCTTGCATTTTATCTTCGTCGCTTTTAAACAATTTAAAGCCCATATTTCCTCCTTATGCTGTCTGTGAGGACGCACTCAGATTTCACTCTGAGCAGTCCTCGCTAAAGGTCACAACAGCCGTGACCTCGCCACACCCCATTGCAACAACCTGCAAAATGGGTAAAGCGTTAATTTTTCATACTTCATCGATCAAATCCCTGGTAAGGTCTTTAGCCTTTCCTCAGGGGAGGCAAACACAAAACTTCTTATTCGTACTCGAAGGACCTGGGTGGTTTTTCGACGAACACTTTCCTGACCTTTTCGCCATCCACAAAGGTCTCCACTTCGAATCCTTCCATGAAGACGCGAACTTTGGCGATAGGGATCTTATTCGTCCAAAAATTCTTGATCAATATTATGAAAACAAGGCTCGAATCAACAGTTTTTTTGTCTAATATTTGCTGCAATGCAGGGCGAAAGCGCACCACCTGGATGGGATCGGCATAAAAAACGCCTGCATCTTCACATACAGCCAGTCCAACCCTCATATTCTTCAACTTTTCTTTTAGAAAGAGTAATTCTTGCAAGGGGCGTTCGTACATTACCGTTGTGTTATAGTCGCTCATATAATAGTCGCCATTACTGGCAAGAAGCAGTTTCATGTCTCGCCCGATAGGCAATGTCATGCCAAACATTGTTTCTTTCATTCTTTCTTCCGAACTTTTAAATAATTTAAATCCCATTTTTCCTCCTTATTCCATCGGTGAGGACGCAATCAGATTTCATTCTGAGCGGTCCCCCTGAAAGGTCAAGTTAGTGGTAGTTTTTCTGTACCCTCCCGCAATAACCCGCTAACAGGGCAATGTAATAATCGCTTCCTGCTTCCTCTTTCACAACCGGGAAGTGAAAAACTTTTCCTTTCCCATTGGCTGTAAACTGAAACATTTATTACTCGAAGCTCCTGGGTGGTTTTTCTACGAGCACTTTCCTTACTTTCTCTCCATCCACGAACGTCTCCACTTCGAACCCTTCTATGAAGACCTTGATATTGGATATGGGTATCTTGTTAGACCAGAAATAAGACATCAACTGCAGCCAGGGGTAACCGCGTTCCAGGTTATTTTCGTCAGCATCAATCAATTTTTGGATGGAATTCTTAAAAAGGATCACCCGGGCAGGGTCGGCAAAGAATACCCCGGCATCCGCAAATAATGCCAGCCCGGTCTTCATGCTTTTCAAAGCCGCCGCCAGGTAGACGAGTTCATGGTGAGAGATGTTATACATCTTTACTTTATCGTAGTCTGCCATGTAGAAAGGATCGGACACTCCATCAGTAATGCGGTAAAGCAGATTCTGTATGTCTTTACCAACCGGAGAAAGGTTCCCGAACATAGCTTCTTTCATTTTGTCTTCAGTGCTTCTGAACAGTTTAAATCCCATTGTTCCTCCTTGTGCTTTGGAGACCGAATGATGATTAATCTGAGCGGTCCGCGCTGAAGGTCACATCAGCGGTGGCCTCACCATATCCCTGCGGATGAACTTTCACCTGTTTGAATCTGCCTTCCACCCGGTTGTCGTTGAAAAACGCGCCGCTGAATTGAGCCGGAGCGTCCTCTCCATGCAGGTTCACTTCGCCGCTGAAGCGCCCATCCTCCACCAGCATCTTGCACTCGAGGGCTTGCACGTAATCGATCGTGGCTGAAAACCCGTCGCCTGTCACCTTCACCTTGTACTTCACCGAAGTGACGGCCAGACCATCGGGGGTGTTGCCAACCTCGAGGATGAAATCCATCCCCTGGCTGGTTGTGCCGGTGAAAACCCCGGGAGTGGGGTCTGAGGCTGGTGCTTTGGAAGTTTTTCCGCTGCCACAGGCGGCGAGCAGGGACAGCACAACGATGACAATCACCAGCAGCCATAATTTTTTAATCATCTCTCACTCCTTTTCTCATTTCGACCTAATTTGCGTGGGGTTGGAAAGCGATCAACTCGGTGCCAATCCCGATGTAAAGCTCTCCTTTCTTTCCCACAGCGGGCGGAGAGAATTCATTGGCTTCGCCAGGCAGGTTGAGCTGCCATTTGATCTCCCCGATGGGGGTGATACAGAACAGATCACCGGAGAGGTTTTTGGCATAAACATGACCATCATCAGTGACGCCAACGGGGTTGATCCCCACGCCCTGTCCGCTGATCTTTGCACTCCAGGCAACGGAGCCATCCTGTTGATTGAGGGCGTAGATTGTTCCATGCCTGGGGGTAATGTAGATCAACCCGTTTGGTCCCACCACAACCGGAGCATCCACCATCTGGATCATGCCCGAAGGCCCAGCCACCGACGCCTGCCAGACCGGTTTTCCGCCTTTATCCATGGCAAACACCCATCCGGAGGTGGACGCAAAGTACACCTTGCCTTTAGCTCCTTCCGCTGGAGTGGATTCCATGCGGTCGTTGGTTTTATAAGACCAGAGCAGGCTGCCGTTTAGAGGATCGAGCGCATAGATATCTTCGCCCTTGCAGACGCCGAAGACCACACCCTCGGAGCTGATCACCGGACCAGGCCAGGTTCCGCCGCCGTACACCGAGCAAAGCTTCTGATTCCACAAATCCTTTCCGTCGGCAGTGAATGCCCAGAGCGTGCTCTCGTTTGACATTACATAAATCGTGCCATCGGGACCCAGGGCAGGCGGGGCGGTGAAACCGCCGGCCTTGCCGATGTTGAGCCCGGGAGTACCGTCCGCCGAGAAGGTGAGCAGGTGGCCATCATTGACGATGTACACAATACCCTCATTGGAAATTACCGCGCGTGAGGCTGAACTGAACATGCTTGAACCACCGATGATCGCCCGCCAGCGCTCACTGCCATCCGGGTTGAGTACAAGAAGCAGCCCGTTGTGCGTCACCACGTAGATCTCGCCATCCGGGCCGATGGTGGGCGCGCTCTTCACTTCGCCCGAGGTATTCACCCGCCACAATTCCTGCCCAATCACGCCGAGATCGGCGGATACCGGAAGCGGCTCAGTTTCTCCCGGGCTGGCTGGAGCTGTCCGCGTGGGTTCCTTTTCACCTACCGAAGGCAGCGGGTAGTCCTCAGGGTTGACGATGTCATTCTGGATCGGCAAATGTTGGTCTTTCTTATTGATGTTGGAAAAGATGAGCACCCCGGCAATCACCAGCAGCACGGCTGCCGCCGCAGCGATCCATATTGCCGGTTTAGGTGCTGGTTTAGGCGCAGGCCTGGTCGGGACAGGTTGCGTCTTTTTGTGTGGTCGCAGTACCTCGGCCAGTTGTGGAACCTGGGTCTTGTAATCTTTGGTCAGGTCCCAGATCTGGTAGATCTTGAGGTAAAAGGGCACGGAACAGGGCTCGGCGATGATGGGGAAGATGGGTCTTTTACTGCTGGCGAATTCGTTCCACTCCGCTTGTACTTCATCGCTCGCCAGTGCATCCGGAGAGAGAATGACCAGCATGGCAGAACATCTCTTGAGCGCGTCTTCCACCGCTGAGCGCCACTGGTTCCGGCTGGTTTGGCTCTGCAGGGGAATGTTATCAACGTCGCGCCAGGTATCCACACCGTTCAGCTTCAGGTCAGCGGTCAGGCGGTCTGAAAAGGCTTTGTCCTTGCGGCTGTAACAAATGAACACAGGGGAGGAGAGGTCGATGTCGGGAGTCAGGTCACCCCCGCACTTGCGGCATTGCATTATGCCTTCTGGAATCTCCTGCGTCAATCCACAAAAAGGGCAGCGTACGAGTTGTTTCATGTTCCCTCCGTCTTCATCTGGTCACTTGCTCATTCCTGGATGAGGACCTCCGGCGATGAAATCTCGATGTTAAGGAGGCGTGAGTAGTAGTTTAAGTTGCAGCTTCACCGGTCACGATGTGCTGCACGATGGATTCCGCTGCCTGCTGGTACGGGCAAAAGAAATGGATCTGGGGTTTGCGCGCCAGGTCCAGCAGTTCCGCCAGTCCGCTGTGATGCAGCCGGATCCAGATGGGCACATCCGGGTTGAGATGCCCCACCTTGTAGGCGGTTTCGAGGTTGATGGCGTCTTCACCGGCCGTGAGGATGACCATGCGGGCGTGGGAGACCCTGGCCTGTTTGAGCATTTCAATGTCGGTCATGCTGCCCTGCAGGTGGATGAGGCGCTCATCCGTGAGCCCCATCTCAGCCAGAATGCCCGGATGCGGGTCGACCAACACCATCTTCATTTCCGGTTCCTTGACGTACAAGCGCCTGAGGAGCTGCTGCCCCATCTCACCCACGCCGCAGATCACCGCGTGTTTATCAAAGGTTTTCACCACCATCAGATCCCATTCCTTTCTGTTCACCCGCCGCTGCAAATAAATGGACATCACCCTCAGGATTCCCTCGCCAAAAATGATGGAACTGACTATCGGCAGCAGAAAAGCCATCAGGATTGGCACCAACCTTCCGCCGGTATCCACCCGTTTGATGGTCGCGAGATGAAACGTATCGAGGAATAATTGCGGCCAGCCAACCTGCGGGTTGCTGCCAAAGTTCCTCAACAGCACCGCGCCCAGCACCATGAGCAGGATGAACAGCAACAGGTTTATCCAGATCGTTGAGAGAATGATGAAAAAATCTCTCCAGGCTTTCCTGATCAAGGGCAGCTCCTTGCGGCTTAGCGCTTACTTCTTTTTGATCCTGACCATCTTGTAGCCGACTTTTTCCAGCATCCAGGGAATGGCCATGGTGATCACCCGGTCGAGATCCTTGTAGTGGTCGCTGAGCACCTCGCCCCTGGCGACACCCATCTTCTTGACGTAGTTCCTGCCGTACACTTCCTCGGCTTTTGTGCGTTCAGTGTCGTCCCACGCCACCAGGGCATCGTGCAGCTTGTTCATCTTCTGTTTCCTGGGCGCGTACGCCCAGCCGGCATCGACGTGGTGCCGCACCCAGCGGATGTGCTCCAGCCGGCTGACCTTTTCGAATTCCTCTTCGTTGAGGGAGTCAGGCATCATGTTGGCTTCGAAGGGGACGATGGCAAACCCCACCGAGGTGAGTTTTTCAGGTATCTTGCGCGCGTTGTGGTAGTTTTGTGAAACCTCGTCGTGCGGGAGCTCATCAGGCAGTTTTTGTATTTGATTGAAGGCTTTGAAAAATTCCTCGCGTGTGATGGTGAGCGGTTCCTGTTCCTTGCCGGAGGAAAAGACCAGTGAATAAATGGTGTGAATGCCCAGCGCCAGTTTTTCGACGATCTTTTCGTCAAAGGTGATCTCATTCACCAGGTGGTAAAAAGCCTCACCGCCCTCGTAGCTTTTCGGCTGCTGCGATAAGAGGATGTAGAACTGCTGCCCATCCACATGCAGGTTCATCTGCGATTCCGGTGGCAGGTCGGAGCGGTGATATTTCTCCTTGCCATAGAGCTGGCTGGTCTTGAAGATGGTCTCCATGGAGCGCGTACCGTGTTTGAATTTCGGCACGAGTAAAAAGGCATTGAGCACGCCGTCATCGATCTGCAGGACGTCGTTCTTAAAGAGTTGCTTGTAACTCAGACCGAGCAGGCTGTTGATGAGAATGGCACGGCGGATGATGAATTCAGGGTCGGAGTTCTTGGCCAAAATCAGCTCCGCTGCTTCATCCTTTGCATCGAGCTTGGCGGCTTTACGGTCGGCGTAACTCATCATCGGGTTGGGTCCCATGATATTAATGAAGCCCTTGATACGGCTCAAAAAGTCAGGTCCCTTAGCGCTCACCGCCGCCCTGGCGATCTCCTCGAACTCCTCCATGCAACTGCAGGTGCCGCCGGCGAAGACGAAGATGGACTTGCCGATGTTATGCGTGAGTTGGCCTTCCTGGAATTCTCCATCCTGCATGGGTGCCAGGAAGTAACGCAGCCAGGCCATGTTCTTGCTGTCGAACTCGTCCCAGAACACCAGCGGGGTCTTGCCGGATAACGAGATGTCGCGCACGGCGTGAAAAGCCTGGTA
This sequence comes from uncultured Anaerolinea sp., assembly GCA_964454565.1. Taxonomy (GTDB): domain Bacteria; phylum Chloroflexota; class Anaerolineae; order Anaerolineales; family Anaerolineaceae; genus UBA6107. Next base: position 105,017 of record CAYVTF010000005.1, read on the forward strand.
AAGGTCGGTGGGATCGTCCACGTTGAACTGGGAAAGGTTGAAGGTGATGTCCTTGATCTCCTGGTCAGGCAGGTCCAGGGCTTTGGCCAGCTGCTTGATGTTGAAGGATTTGCCGGAGCCGGGTGCGCCGAACACCGCGATGGAAAGGGGCTGGCTGACCTTGTTCTGCAGGTATTCGCTGATCAACGACTTGAGGTGGTGGAGGAACTCGATCTCCTTGCGGTCAACAGTGAGCAGGAAGTTGAACCTGGCGATGGGGATGTTCCATCCCTGCAGGGCTTTAAGCGGACCGTAAAGGGCGATCTGGCGTGCCAGCGAATATAGATCCCACTTGGTCATGCCCAGCAGGGACCAGTCCTCGATGGCAGAATCCACCTGGTTCTGTTTTTTCTCGTAGAGCGATTTGAAGACGGAAAAGTCAAAGGTGACCGGCGAGAAATCCTGAGTCTTTTTGGGGCCGTAGATCTTCATAAATTCGGATGACAGGCAGCTGAGGCTGAGGCTGCCTTCCTCCACGTTGGCGCCGGTGTCGATCAGCGCGCGCCGGCCGAGCAGGTGGGCGCGGATGGCACGATCCAGGCGCAGGTCGGAGCCGGTATCGGGGTAGAGGATCTCGCGCGAAACCAGCCCGAACAGCAGGTCGATATCTCCCGGCAGGTAACCCGGGTGGGCTTTTTCCCAGTAGCCCTCGCCGCCCATGGAATCGAAGAAGAACTGGAACACGGGGTTTTCCCCTGAGCGGTCAACGCGGTTGTGGATCAAAAGGGTACCCGTGCAGCCGAAGGAGATGATCACGTATTCCGCGGTGCGCAGCGGGTGCAATGAGATGGCGCGTTTAAAGTAGATCTCGCTGGCGATGTCCTGGATGGTCTGTTCCCAGGAGAGCCCCTTGCTGATGGAGGTGTTCATCTGCCGCAGGTCGTTGGCGCGGATGATGATGATATTCTTCTTGCCCAGGCCTTTTTGAATGTCATGCCACAACTGGTCTTCGAACACCGGGGGATAAGCGCGGTAGATGAGCCATTTGTTCTTCAACAGGGAGGTCAGTTCCGGGATGTTGAAGTGGCGGATGTTCATGCCCCAATCCTGGAAGATGACCATGTCAGCTTTCTTGATCTGTTTGAAGATGCTGTTGTCAATCTCGGGTTGCACCGATTGGCCAACGTGAACAAGCTCCTGGATACGCCAGGCCTTGGCCTTGCCGCTGGTGTACTCCCGCCAGGTGGCAAAGGCGTGGTTGACCGAATGATTGGTGGGGTTGATGACGTGGGTGTTCTCGTATTCCAGCCCCGTCTTCATCATTTCCCACTCGACGGGCACACCCACCTCGGCAAAGAAGGACTGGATGCAATCAAACGTGTCACTGATGCTGCGGTAGCCCCAGGATTCCAGGTAGACATTCTTGCCTTTGGACCAGGGGACGATGTTCCAGTGGATGGCTTGATCACTCAGCAAGAAAATATTCTTTTTCATGATCTCTCCAGTCAATAACTTGAACCAGGAAGTGTATTATTTTTATTGTACAGGATTTTGACTTCCAAGGATATATCCACCTGACAAGAGTTACGGCCACTCAAATTTCCCAATGGAGGATTGACAGGCATATTTGGGATCGAAAATTGTATAATGAATTAACATCGCGCCCGGATCAAATCACCCGTGGAACACGACCGCACTCATGAGCATGCCTCGCCTGTTGCACATCAGCATTGGAGGACCCCATGTTTGACCCCCGAGATCCGAACAAACTCAGAAGAATCCTGGCACCTTTCCTGATTGTAATCTTTTTTGGTTCCATTGCAGGAGGGATGCTCTTTGGAGAGCCGAAGATCAAGCCCTGGCTCGTGCTCGTGGGTCTTGCGTTCGTGGCGCTGATGTTCCAGGCGAACGGGAAGCTGCTGGGCATCCCGCGGCTGACGGCCTGGTTGATGTACCCGCTGCTGATCATTGACATCGTGCTCCTGTTCTGGAAGGATAAGGTGCTGCAGCTGACCGGTAACCTCGGTGAATCATTGCCGGGGGTGGCAGCTCTCTTTAAAGGAGGCGGTGGAGCAGGTAGTGGCGGCGGGGCAGGGACTTTCTTCAAAGAACTACCGGGCAAGGTTTCAGCGCTACCGATGTTCTGGGTGTACATCGGCAGCGCCTTTCTGCTGGCATTGATCCTCATCCTCATCTTTAATTACGACAGGAAGGTCAGACGAAAGGGAGAGAAATCCAAAAATCCTCTGGTGCAGCGTCTCTTCGCCATCCTGGGTTTGGCCATCCGCTACCTGGTGTTTGGCGCGCTGTTGAGCTTTGCGGTTATCTGGCTGTGGAACAAGTTTGCTCCAGCGAGGGGAGGGGAACCCCTGCCGATCCTGGACCTTTCCAACCTGAGTTGGCAGAGCCTGGTTTCCGCCGATGGGTTCTGGCAGCGGGCGCTGGCGGCGCTGCTGGCTCTGGGAGTGATCGACATCATCAAGAGCCTGGGAACCAAGAACTGGGACGTGTTCATCAGCTACAAAAGCAAGGACGTGGAGGTCGCGCGCGCCATCGCCGACCGTTTGATCGCGTCCGGTTTGCGGGTGTGGTTTGCCGAGTACCAGATCCTGCTGGTGCAGCGCGAAAAGTTCCAGCAGGCGATCGACAAGGGTATTCGCCAGTCGGCGTACGGCATCGCCCTCACCAACGACGAGTACGCCGGATCGGAGTATTGCGAACGGGAAATGGTGCAATTGCTGCGCCACCCGGGAGCGGATAAGATCATCGAGGTCATGATCCCGCAGGAGCCGCTGACCCATCAAAAGTACAGCGATTTGCACAAGGCTTCGCGCATCGTGTACACCGGCGACATCGAACAAGTGATGAAGGACCTGGTGGAACACACGAATTGGAAGATCCTGGGAGGGCTCACGCGCACCGAAGGCTTCACACCCACCATCTTCACCGGCAATTGCCTGGGTGACACCTACACCATTGATGTCACCGGCTGGGACAAGGTGACCGACTCTTTCCACGGGGGCGGACCCTGCTACAGCACCAAGTTTGATTACCGGCCGATCTACTGGAACCTGCAGTACGGCGAGGAGATATCGCCAGAGGTATATGAAGCGCGTTTCAACCTGGATAAGAAGAATGACCGAAAACTTTACGACTTCATGGTGGATTTTGCCAACCGCTACTTCCGCAATTACCACGCCAACTGGATCATCACCGGCGTGCACCTGTTCTTCCTGCAGGGAACGAGCCACTTTGCGGTGTCTTACTCTGACCGCATGCTGTGGAAGCGAAGGTATTCCATCATGCTGCCGCAGAGGAGCACCGGGCGGGCGGCTGAGTTCCTGTTCACCTTCGAGTACGCGGGACCGTTCAAGAAGTACTGCCAGGTCACGCCCATCATGGACGACCTGGTGAAATCACTCAAATGGGGGACGCAACCCGCGGACGGCGCAGCGCAGCCGGCGGTCGTGGTACGTCCATCCAGCGATGAAAGCCGGATCTCACGGGTCATCGATGACCAGCCGATGGCGAACAAGCTCTATGGGGAGGGGCTGGCGCTGGCCAAGGCGGGCAACCTAAAGGATGCCGTGAGCACCTGGGAACGGGTGTTGGAGTACTCCACCCTGGCCGAACTGCGCGGGGCGACCCTGTTCAACCTGGGGCGGGCACACGAGAAGCTGGGCGACCTGGATGCCGCGCTGCAGCGCTACCGCGAAAGCGCGGAGGCGCACCCGGCGCAGTACAACGCGCTGTGCAACATCGGCTCGATCCTCATCAACCGCGGGCAATATGAGGAAGCTCTGGAGAATCTTTTAAAGGCTGCGGAGATCAACCCGCAGGATAAGCTGACGATCAACAACCTGGCGATCTGCTACGAGAGCCTGGGGCAATACGACAAGGCGCGCGAGTGGCGGCAAAAGGGGTAGGGGGAGAGGAGAAAGATTCAGTGTGTGTGTCTTTGAATAATATTGTTATTATGGTTTACTTCGTCTTATAAAACACAATCCCTCGCCCTGTGGGTAGTTTACTGAGCAGGTTGACCAACCCGTACCCGCAGAAGCGGTAGATCCTTTCGGCGCTGATGTACTTGCCATTCTCGTCGCGCTGGACGTTCCAGCCCAGGATGGGGGTGAACAGGTACCCGCCGAAGTCAGCGGGGGTCAGCCACTCGTAGCCGTGCTGGGTCTGGAATTCGAACAGTTCCGCCAGGGCTTGTTCCTCCGGCAGCTCGCGCAAGCGATCCCAATCCAGGGCAGGGTCGGGGCGCCATACCACCAGGTTGCCGTCCTTGTCGATGTAGGATTCCAGTTTGCCCTTCATTTCGTTGGATTTGTTCATGGCGTGATTGTGCTCTCTGTAGATAAGGGTAATGTGCAATAGTATTGTACTGGTATTTGTGATTTCACACGAAGGGGAGGGGAGTACTGTATGGAATCGGAGTTGACCAAGACTAATCGGGAGAAATATTTCGCATAGGTAAACACCGCGGAAATTCCTGAATTTAGTAAATAACGCTAACGTAATCCAACGTTCATAGTCAAATAACATCGAACACTATGCGATGATTTGAACCCCAATCAACCCAAAAACCCTTGACTGATCAATTTTTCGCTTATTACATGTGGGTTTATAGCTCATTTATGGGCAAATAACCATTAATAAACCGATTAATAGCTTCCGATTATTTAAACTAATCAGAAGCTATTACCAACAGCAGTTCGATCAGGAATATTTTTTGTCACAACATCCATGTCGAAATAGTTATACAACCAGATCGGCAACTAAGGCGTTGTGGTAATATAGCCTAAGCGTTCAATAATGTGATACAAGATTCATAAATTCACCCTAAGGACCCGGAGCGTTCCGGCAGACGGAGAAGAGATGACCTTTCCAACAGTTAGCGGCTCCAATTTGCTCAGAGAGAAATTAACACTGCCACAGGATTTTCAAGGCAAGTTCAACCTTGTCTTTATCCCTTTTGAACAGTGGCACCAGGTGGAAGTGGATTCCTGGATGGCTCTGGCCAATAGATTGGAAAATCAATTCGAAGGTTTGGTATATTACGAACTGCCAACCATCCAGAGCAGGAACTCTCTATTCAGGATGTTCATCAATGAGGGCATGCGCGCCGGGATCCCCAATCCAAAATCGCGGGAACGTACGATCACGCTCTATCTGGATAAAGCGGATTTCCGTGCGGCGTTAGGGCTGCCGGATGAAGAACACATTTATGTTCTCCTGGTAGACCGGCAGGGACAGGAGTTTTTCCGGGTGCGTGGTCCTTACAGCCCCGAGGGAGAGACAGCCCTGGTCCAGACCCTTTCCCGGCTCACCCGCAGTTCGGAAAATCAAGTTACGGATTAGGAGGATCCACCATGTCCCTGCGTGCCACACTCAACCCTGGCGTATATCATGGCCTCAATAAAAAACCGCCCTTCTTCGAAGGCTGGTATTACAAGTTGGTCAGCGCTGATGAGCGCCACAAAATTGCCATTATCCCGGGAATGATCCTGGGGCAGGATGCTCACGCTTTTGTGCAGGTATTGGATGGTGTGGATGGAACCACGTCCTACATCAAGTTCCAGGTTCAGGATTTTCAGGCCGACGATCGGACTTTTTCAATCAAGGTCAATGAAAACCGGTTTGATGACCGCCATCTTTCTTTGGCGCTTGATGACCCGCAATGTCAACTTACCGGTGAAATTCAACTGGGAACGCTCAATCCCTGGCCGGTGACATTGGTTTCGCCAGGTATCATGGGCTGGTATGCCTGGGTGCCGCGCATGGAGTGTTATCACGGTGTTCTAAGCTTCTCCCACACACTGGAAGGGACATTGACTCTCAATGGAAAAGCGATGGATTTCAGCGGCGGCCGCGGTTACATTGAGAAGGATTGGGGACAATCCTTCCCGGCGGCGTGGGTGTGGTTGCAGAGCAACCATTTTGCTGGCGTGGATGCTTGCGTCACGGATTCGGTGGCGATCATCCCCTGGCTGGGCAACGCCTTTCGGGGATTTATTGTCGGTTTTTGGCTGGATGGGAAGCTCCATCGTTTTGCCACCTACACCGGCGCACGCATCGAATCGCTGCAGATTTTCGATGACCATGTGAACTGGGTGATGCGAAACAGGCAACACCGCCTGTTTCTAAAGGCTCACCGTGTTGAAGGCGGTTTACTGCTGGGACCAACCCGCCTGGACATGGGCCAGCGCGTTCCTGAAACCCTGAACTCCACGGTGCAGGTGCGGCTTGAAACCCTGGATGGGTCGCTTGTTTTTGATGGTATTGGCGCTCATACCGGGTTGGAGGTGATAGGCGACCTGCCTCGACTGACGCAAGGTTGAGGCGCGTAAGAATTTCAGCACAAGCTAACTGAGGGCAAACCGCATTCGACGACGGGTTTGCCCTCAGATTCTTTTAAGAACACACTGATTGCAGTTATCGCTCAAAATAGATCGGGTTGCCGATCAGCGCTGGCAGCGCAGGTATGCCCGGCAGGAAGTGGCGTAGCACTTCAACCCTGGCGAAACCTGGCGCGGTCATCCTGTAACTGACCTCCATTTCGCCGCTGGCGGGCGCCTGCCACCTGCCATCCACTCCGCTGGCGGTGATGACCTGCAGGGTGTCGCCGGTCACCAGGCGCGCAGCCTTGATTTGTATCTCTTGCGCGTCAGCCAACCGCACGGTATCCCCCAATTCGCCTGCGCCTGCGTTCATCTCCAATAGCGGGCCATTTTGGGCATAGGTCACAAACCCCCTGCCCTGCCGCAATGCGTTGAGGATGTCACGTTCACTGTTGGAGTATGTATATACGCATGTTGTCGGCCCACCCGGGTAAATGAACAGCTCGCTGCGATGGAAATCGCTGCCGCCCACCGCGGATACCTTCCTCCCCGCGCTGAGCATTGCCTGCCACATACCCACCGCTCGCAGGTTCGATTCCCTCATCGGACCGTTCCAGATCTCGAAACAGTCAAAGGGAATTACGTTCAGGTCAAACTTGAACGGACAGTTTTCATCCTGCGGATGGTCAATGACGATCAATGCACCGCGTTCCCGGGCGGAGTTAAACCGGGAAAGCGCTTCTTCAGGTGTATTGGTAAAAAAGGGCTGATCGTATGGTTGGTCCACCCCGAGAAAGTTGGAATGACCCTGGTAATGGGTCCACTCCACCCCGGGGATGATGGTGAGCCCGGGAATTTGTGGCAGCGCCTGGTGGGAGAGCATCTGGTTGTGGTCGGTAATGGCGATGAAATCCAGCCCGTGGCGTTTGGCAACGGTGCCCAACTCCGCGGCGCTGAGCACCCCATCGGATGCCAGCGTGTGCATGTGGATGTCGCCTTTGAGCAACCGCTGCTGCTTGGGCACAAACGTCAGTTCGTAGGTCACCTCCACCCCGGGAGGAGCCACTTTGTACGCGCCAACCAGGATGCCCCACACTCCCGCGGTAAGCGTCCGCGGCTGGTAACCGGGCGTGGCTGAGGTCTCCGAGAGCGATACCTCCAACTTATCAGAACCGGAAGCGCCTGCCTGGGTGCCATCCGGGGCGATCAGGCCGAGATCGATGGTATTCACCTTGGTCTTGGAGCGGAAAACGCCGTTTTCCAGGCTCAATTCCTCCCGCTGCATGCGGTCGTAGGAGTATCGCAGGGTAAAGGTTTCGATGCTTTCTGGCATGCTGAACGGGATGGTAAAGTAACTTCCCTGCTGCTCCACCCGAACAAAATATTTCATGACCTGGCTTGTTTCGATTTTTCCCTCCATTTCAAAAACCTTCCGGCATGGGTCCAAACATATCCTCAAGCACAAGCTGGATGGCGTTGTTCCAGTACAGCCATTCATGCGCGCCTTCGGATTCATGGTAAACACAGTCGATGCCCAGGTCACGGCAGCCATCGCGGAACATGAGGCTCAGCGGATAAAGATCATCCTGGCGGCCGCAGGCAATGATGAGTTTGGGTAGGGCAGCCGGGTTGCGCGCACCTTCTTTGAGCCACACCGCCGGGTCGTGCATGCTTCCGGGCAGCTTTTCCAGGGGTCCGAATAGCAGGGCAAATTCCTCCTTGCGCCTGTCATCGGGGTCCAGGTCCAGCAGTGAGAGCGAGAGCACACCGGAGAGGCTGGCAGCCGCGCGGTACAGGTCCGGGCGGAGCAGCCCGGCTTTGATGGCACCATACCCTCCCATGGAAATGCCTGCGATGCAAGTATCCTCCCGGCTGGGTTTGAGACCGAACACCTTCTCCAGGTAGGTCGGTAATTCCTCGGTGAGATAAGTAAAATACTTTTGCCCGTTGGGTTGGTCGATATAAAAGCTGCGCCCCACCGTGGGCATCACCACCACCAGTCCGTAGCGGCGCGCCAGCACCTCAATCACTGAATAGCGCTGCCAGGCAGTGGCATCGTCGCTCAACCCGTGCAGCAGGTAAAGCACTTTGCGCTGAGAGACAGGCACCTCCCCCATCCGCCCGGGATCAGGCAGGATGATGTTCAAAGGCAGGTTCACTTTTACCGTTTCCGGCACATGGTCGATGTGAAAAAGTGCCAAAGTTCCCTCCTATTCCGCTGCCGGTTCCAATGGCGCGGCAGCGGGAGCGTCGAATTTCATGAAAAACGAGAAGATAAAACTGATCACCATCATGGCGGCGGGCAGCACGGCGATGAGGAAGCGCGCCGCGTCGTCCGGCCGCGTGCCCGGGACCTCACCGCTCTCAAAGCCGAACAGAACCGAAAGGAGCAGGAACCCGGCGCTGACGAACAACCCGCTCAGCCGGTTCATGAATCCGAGGGCGTTGGAGATGATGCCCTCGCGGTGCAGATTGTACTTGCGTGTGTCTTCGTCCATGATCTTGGCGGCGATCAGGTCCATTGTGGTGATCACCCCGGCAAACCCGAAACCCACCAGCGCGGCGAAGATGATGCCGGTGACAAGCGAATTGGCAAAGTTAAGCGGTACAAAGGCAACGGCCAGCGCTACCAGGGCAGCCCGCCACACGCGCATCAGGCCGAATTTCTTCACCAGTTGCGCCCAGACCGCCACACAGACAATGGCAATGATCAGCACGGAGCCAAAAAGCAACGATGTTTGACCGCTGGAAATGCCCAACGTGTACTTGGCAAAGAACGGCATGCCAGCCAATACCAATGCCATGGCCGCACTGTAGAAAGCGTTGGCAAACCCGGCGATCCAGAACTTCCAGTTGACCAGCAGGCTCTTAATGCTGTGCCACAAGCGGGGTTTCTCTTCCGCAGGATCTTTGACAGTTTCGTGGCTGGTGAAGGCCATGTAGAGGATCACTGCCCCGCCCAAAATGCCATAAATGAGCGCTGTTTTGCTGAAACCGATGGCGCTGGTGATCACGGGTGTGAGCGCGATGGAGATGATCATGGCCACCAATTGAAAAGCCTGGCGCAGGGCGTTGGCTTTGGCGCGGCTGGCGTCGTCACGGAAGAGCTCGGGGAAGAGCGCACCGTAATTGGCATTGATGACCGAATCCAGCGTGCCGGTGAGGATGTATAAAAGCAGGCAATAACCAAACAACGAAGCGCCGGAGGCAAAGACAGGCGGGCTGAAGAAGGCGATCAAACCAAGCACAAGCAGCGGTGTTCCGATGGTGAGCCAGGGTTTGCGCCGTCCCCAGCGTGTGCGTGTGCGGTCCGAGAGAAACCCGTACACCGGGTTATCGATGGCATCGATGAAGGTGTAGATCAGCAGCATGAGCGACATCTGTTTGGTGGTCATGCCCAGCTGGTCCACGTAGAAAATGGCCGCGTAGGTTTTGAGCATGTTGATGGGGATCGAAGTGCCAAACATGCCGACAGCGTAATTGAAGGTCTTCATTTTGGAGTTTGCCATGCAAATCCTCCTCCCGGAACTGGAAGCGAAACAGGAATACAATATACTAATTATATAAGGATTACAAAACCGGAAAAATTTCCAATAATCAAAAAAACCCTGCCCTATCCGGCTGCAGGTTGATCTTTTAGGTTTTCAAAGGACACCCATGGCAAAAAATTCACCTATTGTTGAGGCATACGTGGCCGAACGCAGCAGTGCACTGCTATACGAAACCCTGGCTGGCATTGAGAAAGATTCCCGCCTGGCGGAAGTTTACCAGCGCATCGCGAAAACCGAAATAAACCACGCGCGCAAATGGACCGAAAAAGCACGTGAATCCGGCATCACCCTGCCGGAGTTCAAACCCTCATGGCGCATTCGCACGCTCATCCGCCTGGCAAAGCGCTTCGGACCGCAGATGATCCTGCCGGCTATCCAGGGCATGGAACAAAGCGGCAGCGCTTCTTACGCGACGATGGAGGGAGCGATGGGCATGAGCGCGGAGGAGCAATCGCATGGGCGGCTGCTGGCGCAAATCACTTCCACCGTGCGAGGCGGCATGGAAGGCGGTGTGTTGGCCCAGATCGAAGGCAGGCATCGCTCAGCCGGAGGCAACGCCCTGCGCGCCGCCGTGCTGGGAGCAAATGACGGGCTGGTTTCCAACCTCAGCCTGGTGATGGGCGTGGCAGGTGCCACCCTGGAGGGTAAAGGGGTACTTATCGCCGGGATCGCGGGGTTGCTGGCGGGGTCCATCTCCATGGCGCTGGGGGAATGGCTCTCGGTCCAATCTTCCCGCGAACTTTACGAACACCAGATCGCCACGGAGACCGAAGAGGTGGAAAACGCGCCTGAAGAGGAAGCTGCAGAATTGGCGCTGATTTACGAAGCAAGAGGACTTTCGGCGGAAAGCGCGCGTACCCTGGCAGATCAGATCCTGTCCAACAAGGAAACTGCTGTGCAAACCCTGGCGCGTGAGGAATTGGGAATTGACCCGGATGAACTGGGCGGGTCCGCCTGGGAAGCCGCCCTCACCTCGTTCTTCCTTTTTGCCCTGGGAGCCATCCTGCCTGTCGCACCGTTTATTTTCACCGGCGGCATGACGGCTGTTTTCATCAGCGTGGGGTTGAGCGTGATCGGATTGTTTCTGCTCGGCGCGGTGATCACCCTGTTCACCGGGCGTCCGGTTCTCTACTCGGGGTTCCGCATGGTGCTGTTTGGGCTGATCGCGGCGGCGATCACCTTTGGGATTGGCAAAATCATCGGCGTGAGTGTGGGGGGGTAAGGTCTTAAAACTCCGGGTTTAGTGTGCTCTTTGAAACCCGGAGTTTGCACTAAACTCGATTAATGCATAAACCCGGATTCAAAAGACAAAAGAATCCGGGTTTATCTGACACGTTTCTGTGTAATTGATTTGAAGATTTATCCCAGTTGTTCCACCAGGTAATTCTGAATTCCCATTTGTTCGATCTGGTCAAGCTGGGCTTCGATCCAGTCGATGTGGGCTTCTTCATCTTCCAGCACGTCCTCCAGGAGTTCCCGGGTGCCATTATCGCCTTCTTCGCTGCACAACTTGATGGCTTTGTTGTACTCGTGGATCGCACCTTCTTCGGCGGCGTGGTCATTAATCAATATTGTAAGCACGTCCGGTCCGATGGTGATCTTGTTCAAGTTGCTGACAATTGGCCTCCCTTCCAGGAAGAGGATGCGGCCGATGTGTTTTTCTGCGTGTTTCATTTCATCAATGGCACGCTTTTCGATCGCCCCTGCCAGTTTCTCATAACCCCAATCAGCGCACATCTCAGCGTGTACCATGTACTGGCTGATGGCGGTTAATTCATCCGCGAGCAAGAAGTTTAGAACATCAATTACCTTCTGATTCCCTTTCATCTTTCCTCCTTAGTTTTCTACTAGTATACACAATATTCCTGAGAGGTGTTGTGGGTACTACATCAAAAAGTGCCTGGGGATTTCCAGGCACTTGATTTCATGTCCTACTTACGTCCGTGTGTCAGCCTGGGATCCAGCGCGTCGCGCAGGCCGTCACCCAGCAGGTTGAACCCTAGCACGGTGAGCATGATAGCAATGCCGGGGAAGATCACCAAATGAGGCGCGCTGAAGATGCTGTTCTTCTCCTCACCCAGCATAAGACCCCATTCAGGCCGCGGCGGCTCAGCGCCCAGCCCGAGGAACGAGAGCGCTGCTGCATCAAGGATGGCCGTGGCGATGCCCAGCGTGCCCTGCACAATGAGCGGAGTGATGGCGTTGGGCAGGATGCGCTGGAAAAGGATGCGCATGGGCGAGGCTCCCAGGGCACGCGCTGCCTGGACAAACTCCAGTTCCTTAACAGACAGCACAGTGGAACGCACAAGACGGGCAAAGCGCGGGATGGAAACGATGCCAATGGCCAACAGGGCATTGATCAACCCCATGCCCAGCACCGACACGATGGCAATCGCCAGCAGCAGGCTGGGAAACGCCATGAGCACGTCCATGAAACGCATGAGAATGTTGTCCACCAGTCCACCGGCGTAGGCGGCCACGGCTCCTATCATCGTGCCAATGAGAATGGCAAACACCATGGTCACCAGTCCAACCTGAAGGGAGAGTCGTGAGCCATACACCACGCGCGAGAACAGATCGCGGCTGTTGCCGTCAATACCAAACAGGTGTTGCTGCTCCTCTTTTGGGCACCCCAATAGGTGAATGCAGGGGGTATCGCGGCGTTTCTGGTCCTTGAGCAACTGGGTGGGGTTATATGGCGCGATCAATGGGGCAAAAATCGCGATCAGGATCAACGCGCCCAGGATGAAGATGCCTGCCCGGCCTGAACTGTGGCGCCACAGGTTGCGCATGGCCTCGCGGAACGGGGAACGACGCACGCTGACGGTATCTTTGGGGAATTCGGTCAAGTTATCCATCATCTATCCCTCCCCTATTCCATGCGTATGCGCGGGTCGAGATACGCATACGACATATCCACAATAAGATTGACAAACACAAAGATAAGCGCGATCACCAGGGTAAATCCCTGAACAACCGGGTAATCGCGGGCCAGGATGGCCGCCACCAGGGCTGTGCCCATGCCCGGCAGGTTGAAGACGGTTTCGGTGAGTACTGCCCCCGAGAGCAGGCTGCCGGTTTCGATACCAATAATGGTGACGATGGGGATCAGGGCGTTGCGCATGGCATGCTTGCCAATGACCCTGCGTTCCACCATGCCTTTCGCACGGGCAGTGCGGATATAGTCCAGACCAACCACTTCCAGCAGGCTGGAGCGCGTCATGCGCGCGATGATGGACATGGGGATGGTGCCCACGGCCACAGCCGGCAGGATGAGGTGCTTGAGTGAATCCCAGAAAATGTGCCAATCGCCGGTGATGATGGAATTCACCAGGGCGGTGTTTGACATCAGGTCAACCACAAATTTCTTAAAGCCCGTCACTTCACCCAATTGCCAGTACTTGTCCAGGTCCTGCAGAGCCACACCGGCGGTGAACCTGGCGGAAGGAGGAAGGACGAACGGTGTATCCTTGAGAATAAGTGCAAAAAAGTATGCCAGCAGCAATCCCAGCCAGAATACCGGCATGGAAACGCCTATATTGGCAATGATCATGGTAATGGTATCAATAATGGTATTGCGTTTGAGTGCAGAAATGATCCCCAGCAGTACCCCGACAACTGTGGAATACAGCATCGCCAACAAGGTCAATTCCATTGTCATCGGCAGGCGCTCGGCCAGCAGGTCTGCCACGGGACGTGTGAAGCGGATGGAATCGCCGAAATCCCCCTTCACCAGGTTGCTCATGTAGCGTCCGAATTGAACGAAAATGTTGTCGTTCAACCCGTAGCGCTCCAAAAAGGCTTCACATTTGGCCGGAGTGGCGCGCTCACCCAGCATGGTCACGCAGGGATCGCCCGGGATGAGACGGACGATGATGAAGGTAACCAGCATCACGCCCAGCAGGACGGGTATCAATAAGAGTATGCGGCGGCCGATAAATTGAGACATGCACGTTTCCGTTTTCGTAGTTTTTGGATGGGGTCAGCGGACTGACCCCATCCATTGCGTACATAGACTGGTATTACTCGGCTACAGCGTAACCGGCTTGTTTCAGCAATTCCTTGGCTTTTGCCTGGTCAAACGCATTCCAGGGGATGTTCGGGCTTACGCCGGGAACGAAGGAATCCGGGACAAAGCTCACAGCAACCACTGAACCCGCGGGCATGTATTGATCAACGATCCTCTGGCGGTCGATGGCGTAGGAAATTGCCTGGCGCACGAGGGGATTGTCGAAGGGCGCGATGGTGTTGTTGAACCCGATGTAGAAGGTGTTGGAGCCTTCGCGGGGCACGAACTTGAGGTTGGCATCGGCTTCGATGGTCGGAATGTCATCCGGACCCGGGTTGTCGATACCGTTCACGGTGCCGGCCTGGAGTTCAAGCAAGCGCTGTGCCGATTGCTCGGACCAGCGGAAGATAAGGTTTTTGGTCTTGGCAGCCTCACCCCAGTAGTTGGGGTTGGCTTCGTAGACCACACTGTCGCCACGGTTCCAGGCTTTGACCACGTACGGGCCGGTTCCATTGGGGGCTTCGCTCATCTTGACCGAATCGCCGCTGTTGGCATCCAGGAAGTCCTTATCCTGGATTTGGAAAGCTGAGAAGGCGGCTTTAGACGGGAAGGCGGGATCAGGCAGGCAAATGGTAAATTTGACCGTGTAGGGATCCACAGCTTCGATGGCTTTGAAACCGTTCACACCCTCGGGAACGTAGCTGCAATCCGGGGCAACCATGGAGAACAAGCCATCGGTCTCGGTGAGTTCAGCGATGACGGACTCACTATTGATGAAAGCGCCGAAGTCCGCTGCGAAGTACTCGAAGGAGCCGGTGCGGCCGACATGGTTGGGGCTGGCGGCGTCCCATTGGGCGACGTAAGAAGCAACCACGTCATTGGCGTCAAAATCCGCACCGTTGTGGAATTTGACTCCCTGGCGAAGGGTGAAGGTGTATTCAGTGGCGTCCGGGCTGGCAACAAAGCTCTCTGCCAGGGATGGGACGAGGTCAGTGGCGCCGATCTCATATCCCAGCAGGGATTCGTAAACCTGCTCGCAGGCGCGCAGGGTTTCGCCGTCGGTCTCATCAGAGCACCATAACGCCGCAGGTTCAGCGTTCTGCATCCAGACGAAGGTGTCGGTGCCGTTGCTGACCACGCTGAAGTTCTCATTGCTGAGAGGACTGGAGTGCGCGCCTTCCACGTTTGCCTGGTAGGCTGTACCAGAACCGGCGTGAGAGACGGGGATCATGATGACCTCATCCAAAAGCCGCTGGTTCACGATGTCGTACTGTGCCTGGCGGAACGCATTATCTGAACTCGTACCAGCTGCGCTGATTGCTGCGCGGATGTCATCAGGGATGACACCAAACTGCAGGTTGGAGGATGCGTTGAAGTGGTAATCATAGTAGTTGGTTGAATCCGGGTAGTCAGTCCCCCAGCCCAACAGGTAGAAACCCTTCTGTCCGGCAGCGGTGGCATCGATGAAGGCAGCGGATTCCATTTCTTCAATGGTGACCACAATGCCAACTTCTGCCAATTGCGCCTGAATTTCCTGGGCAACTTTATCAGGGGTAGCCAGGTATCCGCGGACGACGTTGCGGAAGGTCAGGGTAATTTCCAGCGGTTCCCCGGCGGGGGCTTCGGTGGCCACAGGGGCTTCGGGCTCAACCGGGGCTTCGGTGACGACCGGAGCGGGTGCCTCGGTGGGCTTGGCGCAGGCGGCCAAAACCATTACTGCCACCAGCAAAACACTAAAAACAAAAAACAATCGACGTTTCATTTCATTTCTCCTTGTAGAATGACTTGTCTCACCTGGGTTCAAACTTGCGGAACCCGTCTCAGCGATCTGTTTTCTCTGTGTAATGGGACCACCTCCTTCTTTGCCTTACAGGATTTTCTACTCAACAGGTTATGGTCTTTCGATCAGGCCAGCCAACAGGCAACCGAGTGCCCGGGACTTTTTTCGATGATTGGCGGCTCATTGATGGCACACTCCGCCACGGCGATGGGGCAGCGTGGATGGAAGCGGCAGCCCTTGGGGGGATTGACCGGGTTGGGCACGTCCCCTTTGAGGATGATGCGCGACCGTTTCAGCTTGGGGTTGGGAATGGGAATGGCCGACATGAGGGCGCGCGTGTAGGGGTGCAGCGGGTTGCGGAAAAGCTCATCCCGGTCGGTGAGCTCCACGATCTTGCCCAGGTACATCACTGCCACGCGGTTGGAGATGTGCTCCACCACGCCCAGGTTGTGGGCGATGAACAGATAGGTCAACCCGAGTTCCTGCTGCAAATCCTTGAGGATATTGAGCACCTGGGACTGAATGGACACGTCCAGTGCGGAAACCGGCTCGTCGCACACGATGAAGCGCGGGCGTAAAGCCAGGGCGCGGGCGATGCCGATGCGCTGACGCTGACCGCCGGAAAACTCATGCGGGTAGCGCCTGGCATGATATTCCTCCAAGCCAACTTTCTTGAGCATGTCCACTGACGCCTGGTAGCGGTCCTTGCGGTTGCCCACCTGGTGGATCTCCAGTCCTTCCATCACCGAATCACCGATCTGCATGCGCGGGTCGAGCGAGGCGTAAGGATCCTGGAAGATGATCTGCATGTCGCGGCGGGCGGTCTTGAGGTCCTTCCCCTTCAGCTTGAGCACGTCCTTGCCGTCAAATTCCACCGAGCCGCTGGTGGGATCCGTAAGCCGCAATACCGTTCGTCCGACGGTGGTCTTGCCGCAGCCGGATTCCCCGACCAGGCCGAGGGTCTCGCCCGTGCGCACCGTGAAGCTCACGTCATCCACAGCCTGCACGTACGCCGAGACGCGCTGCAGCACACCGGTCTTCACCGGGTAGTACTTGACCAGGTTTTTTACCACCATCAGGTCAGGTTGGTTATTGGCAATGGGCTTGCTGTCCGTTATACTCATAAATCCTCAAGCAAAGATGGGATTACCATCGGTTTAGAGTTTGATGGGGGCGTCATGCCCCTCGCTGGCGGTGTAGAGCCAGCAGCGTACCGTGCGCCCGGGTTGCACTTCCACCAGGTCGGGTTTTTGGGTCTTGCAGATCTCCAGCCCGTGTTCCTGGCGCAGCCTGCAGCGCGGGGCAAAGCGGCAGCCCGGGGGCAGGTTCACCAGGTTGGGCACCAACCCGGGGATCACCTCGAGCCGGTCAACCACGCTGCCCAGCACCGGAATGGAGCCAATGAGTCCCTGGGTGTAGGGATGCAACGGCTGCTCGAACAGCGGGACTACGTCAGCAAATTCCACGATCTCGCCGGCGTACATCACCGCCACGCGGTCCGCCATATCTGCGATCACGCCCAGGTCGTGCGTGATGAGGATGACCGCGGTATTGGTTTTTTCACGCAGTTCGCGTATGAGGTCGAGGATCTGTGCCTGGATGGTCACATCCAGGGCGGTGGTGGGTTCGTCAGCGATCAGCAGGGCTGGCGAAAGGGCTAGCGCCATGGCAATCATCACGCGCTGCGCCTGCCCGCCGGACATCTCGTGCGGGAAGGCAAAAGCCTTCTGTTGCGGGTTGGGAATGCCGACCAGTCCCAGCAGTTCCACGGCGCGATCCCAGGCTTCCTTCTTCTTCATGCCTTTGTGCAGCATGAGCACCTCAGCCACCTGTTCCCCCACCCTGAAGACGGGGTTGAGGCTGGATTGCGGCTGCTGGAAAATCATGGAGATGCGGTCACCGCGCATCTTGACCATCTCGTCATCAGAGAGCTTTAGCACGTCCTTGCCCTCAAAAAAGATTTCGCCACCGGTGATCCTGCCGGGCGCGCCAACCAGTCGCAGGATGGAAAATGAACTGACGCTCTTGCCGCAACCGGACTCCCCCACCAGCCCAAGCACCTCTCCGGATTTAACTGAAAAATCGACGCCATCCACAGCCTTGACCACGCCGTCTTCGGTGAAGAAATAAGTCTTCAAGTCACGGACTTCCAGAATGGTCTTGCCTGGTTGTGATGCCGTTCTTTCGCTCATCTGTTACTCCAATAATGCGGTGTGCGGCGGGTTGAGGTGGAGCTGGCTATTATTAACAAACTGACTCCCATGGAGTCTCCCGGTCCCAACCATTAAGCTTTACAGTAACGAAACAGAGTTGAAAATAAACAGGTACAAACGCATATAATTTAAGCAGTATACAGACTTTAATACAAGAATACAATAGGCAATTTCCATAATACAGAAATTTTAAGGTTTACGCAAGCACCATTTTTTGGGAATTTCGGATGAGAGCAGCATCACTCCGCTGACATGGATTCGTGTACAATCAAAATATGGCCTCCGCAAAAGAGATCCAACCCCTGCTGCCCGGCGAGCTGGCGCACCTGATCGGCCTGGACGCCAACCGCGCAGCCGCTCGCACGCGTTTCAGCGACTACCGCACGCGCCGTGCTGAGCAGACCCTGCGCCGGCAGGACGCTGACCTGGCGTTGTTCCGCGAGTTTTTGCAGATGGCCAACCTGCGCACAGGTGACCTCGCAACCAACGCGGACGCCTGGCGGCCGGTGACCTGGGGACTGGTGGAAGCCTTTGTTAAATGGCAGTTAAATGAAGGATATGCCATAAAGAGCATAAATGTTCACCTCTCCTCCATTAAAACTTATTCCCGCCTGGCGATGCAGTGCGGTACGCTGACCCCGCAGGAATACGCGCTCATCCGCGCCGTGCAGGGTTACTCACAGCGCGAACAGGTACGCATTGATCAGAAGCGGCCCGTTTGCCGCGTTGGCCTTAAGAAATCCCTCCCGGTAAAAATGACTGCTGAACAGGTGCAACAACTGAAGACCCAGCCTGATACCCCGCAGGGACGGCGCGACGCCCTGATGATGTGCCTGCTGCTCGACCATGGGCTGCGCGTGGGCGAAGTAACGCGCCTTTCGGTTTCAGACTTCGACTTGGAGCAGAACGTGCTGCGCTTCTACCGCCCCAAGGTAAACAAAGAACAGGTGCACCGCCTGTCAGCGGATACGAAGCAAGCACTTGCTTCATATAAGAATTTCGGTGACATGGCATTGAACGGACCTCTACTGCGCCGCAGCTTGAAAAACGAGGAGCTGGGCGAATCCGGCATGACCGAGCGCGCCATTACTGCACGCGTGCGATTGTTGGCGGAACGCCTGGGTCTGCAGGGGCTATCGGCACACGACTGCCGCCACTTTTGGGCGACCTCGGCTGCGCGCGCTGGCACCGATCCCTTTGTACTGCAGGAAGCCGGTGGCTGGTCCTCGCTGGCCATGCCGCGCCGCTACGTGGAAGACAACGAGATCGCCAATAAAGACCTGAAACTGGAATGATCATTAAAACAGGGAGTGCCATGCCCTGTTTTATATATTAAAACAGGGAGTGCCATGCCCTGTTTTTGACTTTTCTAAATAAATGATGTATACTTTGGTTATGTTCAAACGTGCTTACGAACCTCTGGAAGACCATATTAACGCCAACAAAGTCCTGGTCATTTTTGGTCCGCGCCGGGTCGGAAAAACTACCCTTCTGCAAACTTTTCTGCAAAACACCACTCTGAAATACAAGCTGGATTCAGGAGACAACATCCTCACCCAGGAAGTGCTGGGGTCTCAGGATTTCAACCGCATCCTCGCCTATGTGGAAGGCTACGAACTATTGGCAATAGATGAAGCTCAAAACATCCCCAACATCGGAATGGGGCTGAAGATCATCGTTGACCAGGTACCTGGTATCCGTGTTATTGTCACTGGCTCTTCCAGTTTTGAACTGGCCGGCCAGGTAGGAGAACCCCTCACCGGGCGCAAACAAACCTTGGTGCTTTACCCGATTGCGCTTTCCGAACTGACGGAAACCCTGAACCGCCATGAATTACGAGAAAAATTAAATGATTTGCTGGTATTCGGTTCCTATCCAGAATTACTGCAATCCAAATCAAGACATGCCCGAATTGATGTGCTCACCGAAATCACAAGTTCCTACCTCGTTAAGGACATCCTGGCTTTTGATCGAATCCGCAGTTCACGTACACTAATTGATTTGTTGAAACTGCTTGCCTACCAGGTCGGCTGTGAGGTTTCCATTTCTGAATTAGCCACACAGATTGGCGTAGATGTGAAAACCATTAAACGTCACCTCGACCTCCTGGAAAAAACCTTTGTGATCTACCGCCTGAATGGTTTCAGCCGCAACCTGCGACAGGAAGTGACGAATAAGTCCAAATACTACTTCCTTGATAACGGAATTCGGAATGCGCTGATAGCCCAATTCAACCCCCTCCATTCCCGCAACGACATCGGCGCTTTGTGGGAAAACTTCGTCGTCATCGAGCGGTTAAAGCAAAGGGCGTATCAAAAAATGTATGCCAACGTGTATTTTTGGCGAACTTATCAGCAACAGGAAATTGACCTAGTGGAAGACATGGATGGAAAACTAAACGGTTATGAATTCAAATGGTCACCCACCAAATCCGCCAAACCACCCTCACTCTGGTCAGAGAACTATCCATCAGCCGGGTACACGATTATCCACCCTGAAAATTTCCTTTCTTTCCTGTTGAAATGATCTCAGCACAAGCCTGATTCCAAATTAAGTGGTGCCGTCCTCCCCTTTTGACGATCGCATCACAATGATTATTTAGGATAATATTGACATTATTTATCCTATTAATGTATACTCCTAACTGGTTATTGGTTCTTTTCAGTTCGGAGGTGAACTATGCTCGATCTGCTCGGTATGCTCGTTCCCCTGCCACCCGCCCTGGCTTTCCTCGCCGGCAAGACCGCCACATTCCTCGTCAACCTGGCCGCCTGGCTGCTTATCGCCATCCTGGTGAACTTCATTGTCCTGCGCCTGTTTAAATTGCTCACCCGGCGCGTTCCGGGCGAGCTGGAAGACATCCTGCTGGGCATCATCGGCTCTCCCCTGGTGCTCCTGGTGATCTTGATCGGCGCGCGCACTTCCATGCGCTTTCTCGAGGTCTCCGCGGCGGTGTTGAAATGGGAACGCGTGGTGTTTCTAACCATCCTGGTGTTGCTCATCGCGCATGTGCTGGGCAGGCTGATCAAGGAGGTGCTCGTCTTTTACGGCGAAAGATGGGCAGCCCGCACCGAATCGCGCCTGGATGATGTGCTCGTACCGGTGTTCAACCTGTTTGGTCCGCTGGTGCTGGCCACCATCGCCGCCCTGGTCATTCTGCCGCTGTGGGGGGTGAACGTCACCTCCGTGCTGCTCGGCGCCGGGGTGCTGGGGCTGGTGCTTGGCCTGGCTCTGCAGGAAACGCTGGGTAACATCTTTTCCGGCATCACCATCCTGGTGGAAGCCCCCTTCAAGAAGAATGACCTCATCCTCCTGCCGGACGGACGCACCTGCGAGGTGATCCGCCTGGGCATCCGCTCCACCACCTTCTTCTCGCTGGACGAGCAGGCCACAATTTACATCCCCAACAAAATGCTCGAAACCAACACCCTGGTGAACCTCACCAAACCCACGGCTGAACAACGCTATTCGATCGAGATCCCGGTGCCCTCTGACCGCAACCTGGCCTCGCTGCAGGCGGCCATCCTGGATATTGCGCGCGGGCACCCTGCCCTACTGGCTGTGGATACCTCCCAAAAGTTGGAGGCTGTGAAACGCCTTTCCTCTCGAATCCACGATCGGGCGAAGGCACTGGCGGAAGATGACCCGGCGCGGACCACCCTGCTGGAAGAAGCCGCGCGCAACGAAAGAACACTGGAGAAACTTGCCCTGGACGGCATGTTCGACAAGCGCGTTTGCGAGTTACGCGATGCCCTGGCTTCCCTCAGGCAGGAGATCGCCGCCCGCGAAGGCGAAGGCCTGGACAAACTGGAGCGCCAGGAACTGTTCTGCAATTTCATCTCCCCGGTTCAATCCGCCGTCGAAAGGACCCTGCTGGCCAGCAAAGCCTGGCTGCAGGCGGAAGACCCGTGGATTCAGCCGAACGAGAGCAAAATTCAGACAAGGCTGTGGGAAACCCGCAACGAACAATTGGAATTGCACTGGGAACGGTTGAAGAAAGCCTTGCTCGAGGTGCAGTCGCAACGAGAGCTGCAACTGGATGACAGCACCCTGGCCTTGTTTAAATGGATCGCCAGGGAGTACAAAACTCCGCCCGGCTACTGGAAGGACCCGGTGGTGACGGTGAAAGAATTGAACACCGGCGGGGCTGTACTGCAACTCTCCTATTACGTGGATGACATCCGCCTGGAACACGACGGACGTCCGCGGCGGGTGCGCAACGAGCTGGCACGCATGATCTACGAACGGCTGCAGGTTCCGGGTTGACCTCCGCTCAACGCAGAATGCGTCAACCTCGGGTAAAATGGAGTTAACAAACCGAGGTAAACATTATGCATTCAGACCAGAAACCTTCCATTTTCCACAACCTCACCCTGTCAGACTGGCTGTTGGCAGGGTTGTTCCTACTGGTGCTGATGGTGTTGGGCAACAACCTTGCCCCGGGGATTGGCATCCTCATCGGGCTGCTGGCAGGGCTGGGCTTGTTGTACCTGGCTAAGCGCCGGCGGGATAAACTGCAGCCGCCGAAAGAGTAGATTCACTGAAAACCGCAATAATTGGAAAAACAGGGAGGGTTCCCTGTTTTTTTTAAAAGTTTTTGTGGAGAATAATAATTGCCTGGTGAAAAAAGGTGACCCATGAACTTCAAGATCAGTGAAATATCCAGGATGATCGGCTTATCCGTGAGCGGTATACGCTACTACGAAAAAGCCGGCGTCATTTCTCCACTTCGCGGAGAAAACGGCAAGTACCGGGAATTCTCGCTGCACGAACTGCAACTATTGCTGATGTGCAAGTATTACCGCCAATGCGGCTTTTCAATTCAAGAATCCATTGACCTGTTGAAACAATCTGATGCTTCAAAAGTGAAATTGAAAATGGAAACCCGCTGCAATCAACTGGAGCAGGAGATCACCCGCCAGCAGATGATGCTGGAACTAATGAAGGAAAAGACAAGGGGGTTGGACTGCCTGGAAGGTCCTTTGTCCTGCATCACTGAGGTGCGTTCACCCGCGCTTTTGCGCCTCAAGCTGTGGCGGCCGGGCATGGAAGAGCACGAATATGCGCCATTTTCCCAGATTATGGAATGGTTCTCCTACAATCCATTCATTGACTCCTGTCTGATCCTGCCTGAAGAGCGGTTGCTGCACGGCAGCGGCTTGCTCGAAACGGAATGGGGCTTGTCGATCGAAGAGAGCTTTGCCAACCGGTTGGGAATTATCCCGAACAAACAGGTAGAGCGTATCCCATCCTGTGACTGTGTACGCCTCATGGTGCGTGTCAATGAAGACCTCACAATCGACGCAGACCAGCTTTCACCTGCCAGGCAATACCTGGCAGACCATGACCTGACCAACGTTGGAAATGCCATCAGCCGAATGTTATTGCACACCAGTGCAGGTGAAAAGTTAATCCGTTACGATTATCTTTGGATCCCCATTCGGCACCAATCCTGATCCTTTGCCTCGCGTACGTCCAATCAGTCATCTCTACTCTCCAAAAGCCCGCATGTGATATTCTGAATTCATTCAGGCAAAGGGACTGTCAATTTCAATAGACAGCCCCTTTTTATACTTTCAACCCGCCGTTGGAGATTCATCACTTTAGGGATGTGACAATTCTATTACTTAAGCTAATTGACTCTACAGTGGCTGCATAGTTTACATTCTTAATGAGGTATAGTGGCAGTTCATCTGCATTTAAAGTTACTGCCCTGAGCTAACCATTTATTCATTCGGAGGAGCAAGATGAGCAAGCTATTGGATCGTTCACGCCGTGATTTTATGAAAGGTGCCGCCCTGGCCGCCGGAGCTGGCGTGCTGGCTGGCTGCGCCCCCAAAGTTGCAGAGACTGCAGTCCCCGGCGCGCCGGTGGCCGAAGCACCTGTTGTTGCCAGTGACTGGCTGGGTGTTGAACCGGAGATCGGCGATGTTGCGGAAACCGTTGAGGCTGATGTCATCGTCATCGGAGCCGGCACCGGTGGCGCTTACACCGCTGCTTCCTGCCTTGAAAAAGGCTTGAAGGTGGTCATCATTGAAAAGAATGATAAACCCAGCACCGTGCGTAATGACTGGGGAGCCATCGGCTCCAAGTGGCAGATAGAAGGCGGCGCCAAGGGATTGGACAAAGCCACCATACTGCACTATCACGCACTATACTGCGCCAACCGCATCGACCAGCGCCTGCCGAGAATTTGGGCAGACGAAAGCGCAGAAGCCATCAACTGGATTGGCGACCTCATTACCAGCAAGGGTGGTTTGTTCACCTGGGAAGGTGGTTACGAGCCTGATTTTGAAAACCAATCTGTCTATAAGAAGTTCCCAACCGGTCACAGCGCTTTCTGGCCTGGTCCCGATATCTCCACCGCCAAGGTCATGAAGGAATACATCGAAGGTTTGGGCGGCGTGTATTACTTTGAGACTGCCTTTGTCAAGTTCGAACATGAAGGCAAGAAGGTCACCGCCGCCATTGGCAAGACCAAAGACGGAAAAACCATTCGCTTCGTAGGCACGAAAGGCATTGTCCTCTCCACTGGCGGATACCAGGGTAACGTGGACATGCTCAAAGCCCTCCAGCCGCAGGATCTGATGGTGATGAGTCCGATGGCAGGTCAGGGTCCAAACACCGGTGATGGCATCAAAGCCTGCCTGTGGATGGGCGCGGCCATGGACGAGTGCCACACCAGCATGATCTTTGACCGCTGGGGAATGCTGCCCAACGAGACCACCGCAAATATGACCGTCCCAACCCTGTTCTGGCTCGGTTCTCAGCCCTGGCTCAAGATCAACCTGCTGGGTGAGCGATTCTGCAACGAGTCGCAGCCGTACGATTTCATTGTGCATGCCGCTGCCAGGCAGCCTGGAAAATGCTATGCCGCCATCATGGACTCCTCCTGGTTCGACCAGGTTATGGCGTTCCAGACCGTGGGATGCAGCCGCATCATGCCCTACAACAATGGCAGTCCCAACGACACCCCCTTCTTTGCACCTCCAGGAGACCTGGAAGCAATCAAAGCGAATGCCCCCAAAGTGTGGCAAAGCTACATTGACAGCGGTCACCTGCAGCAGGCGGATACCCCTGAAGAACTGGCTGCGAAGCTCAACATCCCCGCGGACACCTTCGCTGCCACCTTCAAGCGCTACAACGAACTGGCAACAGCCGGTGAGGACAAGGACTTCTACAAAGAGCCCTATCGCTTCCTGCCGCTCGAGAAACCGCCTTTTTATGGCATTCGCCTGACCGGCATGATCCTATCCACCATGGACGGCATCCGCATCGACACCCAGATGCGTCCGTTGGACGAGGAGAACGTGCCATTTGAAGGCTTGCATGTCATCGGAGATTCCTCCGGCAGTTACTTTGCCCACACCTACCCCAACCTGTTCACAGGATACGCAAATGGACGCACCTGTGTGTGGGCCCGCCGCGTTTCCCGCATCCTGGCTGGTGAACCTGTGGACCTGCCGGCTGCATAACCCGGCTTGATCGCCTCACATACAATCCCCCGCGCCAGGCGCGGGGGATTGTGCTGTCTGCCATGTTACACTATCAGCAACTTAAATGAGTGGAGGCATCGATGACCAAACGGCTGATCGTTAACGCGGATGATTACGGGCACACAAGCGGGGTTTCGCAGGGCATACGCCAGGCGCACCTGCAGGGCATCGTCACCTCCACCACCGCGATGATGAACCGCCCCGCTGCCGCGGACGAACTCAGGGTTGCCGTGGACCTCTGCCCAAAGTTGGGCATCGGCGTACACCTGGTGCTCACCTCGGGCGTACCCGTGCTGCCGGCGGAAAAACTCCCCTCGCTGGTGAATCCGGACGGCAGCTTCCGCCGCCTGGAGGGATTTTTGGAGCACCTGCCATCGCTCAGCCTGGACCAGGTAGACGCGGAATGGCACGCGCAGGTGGAGAAGTTCATCGCCGTCACAGGGCGCGCACCCGACCACCTGGACTCTCACCACCACTCTTCCTACTTCACCCCTGCCCTCTTTGAACGCATGCTGCGCCTGGCGGAGGAACTGCATTGCCCCATGCGCAAACCCTTTCCCGAAGGGTCCGCGGTCGGGGCAGACTACCTGCCAGGGCACCTGGTGGGAGCACCGGGTTATGGCTACACTCCTGAACAGGTAAAATACCTGGCGCGCACTACAGACCGGTTCATCGCCGCTTTCTGCGACCAGGGGGCAACGCTGCAAAACCTGGAAAAGATCCTGCTTGAGGTCAATAATGACCCGGAATGCGATACTTTTGAGCTCATGTGCCACCCGGCCGTGGTGGACGAGGAACTGATGGCGATCTCGGACTACAACACGAAGCGAGGGGATGAGCTGGAGATCCTGACCAGTAAGCAAGTGAAGGCGGTGGTCAGGGAGGCGGGGATAGAGTTGATCAATTATTCGGAATTATCAAGCTAGAACTCCCGGGTGGATAAGTTAATCCATCACCTGCTTGATCCCGCGCACGAGTTCATCCTTTTCCAATCCCACGTGAATGATCTTGTCGATGGCTTCATAATTGATCACTGTGAATCCAGTGGGGTTGCAAAAGCCATCCATTTCGAGGGTAATTTCGATGCGGCGACGGATGGTATGGTGCGTATCATAAGGATCTGTATACTTCTCCCTGGGGCCTGCAAACCAGGCGATATGGCAACAGTAGCGGCGCGAACAATCGCTGTCTTTTTCCCAAATTCCCTGGCGATGAGCTGAAATCAACATCTCCAGGACTTCGTTCACCATGGGGTCATATTTGCTGTAAATCGCGTCCCGTTTTGCCATCCGCTGCCGGTCTTCGTCACCCATTTCAGTCAACACCACTTCTGGTTTTATCTTTGTATCTTCAAACGGGTTCTTCATGGGGATTCTCCTTTCACTAAACCGGCGACACTCCAAGCTGTTGCAGGAGAGCTGGAATTTCAAAATAGATGCGCGCGCTCTTGATCTGATCGTTCACCAGGTCGTAGACAATGCACATCGGAACGTTTACCTCTTTGCCAGTTGCAGGAATGCCGTTGAATTCACCAATGTGCTTGCCCACAAAGTTCCCTTCCAGCATGGCATTGGACTCCCCAAAGAGCATGACGCGCCCGATGGCTGAGGCGTCAAAGGCAATATGGTAAAGATAATTCATCATTCCCAGAACCGCTTCGCGGCCCCGGGTTTCCTTCCCATCCGCCATCGTCGTGAAGATCACGTCCTCCGCCAGCATACTAACATCCCCGTGTTGCGCGTTCAAATATCTTTCAACTGTTTTTCGGGTGCTTTCTACTGACATAGCAAACCTCCCTTAGATAAGCAAATCTAATGAAAATTCACACGGTCAGGTTTTCAATTGTGACGAAAATGTGGTGTTTGGATCAATAACCGGCCTTCAATGACCCTATTGTCTAAACAATAGCACAATTAGTTTAGCACGATTTGGCTGCGCTTTCAATACTCGGGGATCAGCGATACTTTCAGAATATTGATGGAGACACTTGAGCATGCTCACCCACTATGCAAATAGTTGCCAAACACCAGGCAGGAAAACCGGAATGTATCCTCCATGAGGAGGATAACCGGCGTTTGTTGGTTTAATCCGGCCTCTTTTAGCGTTTTTTTCAATCACTCACCCCCGATTAATACAATATAATGAGGGGGTTCGAAAAGGACCGTTTCACCGGGAGATTCATGGCACCGAGCATCAACCCAATCATTAATATCTTGTTGCTGAGCGTGATGGCCAGCCTGGGCACTGGCCTGGGCGGACTGATTGCCATCGTCCGCCGGCCGGGCAGGCGTTCGTATGGGCTGCTCATGGGCATCACAGCCGGGGTGATGATCTGCCTGGCATTCCTGGAGCTGGTGCAGCAAGCCTGGCAACTGGCCGGACCCTGGACGGCCACAATCGGGTTTGGCGTGGGCGCAACTTTCATGCTGCTCCTGGACCGCTTTGCCCCGCACATCCGTTTTGGCGAAAAGGAAGTCGCTGGAAAACACGGCGAGGACTGCGGCTGCGAAGAGGATGTGCCCAGGGGAAACCGCTTTGGTCGCATACGCCACCAAAAGGGCATGGATCACAAGCTGATCAACACCGGTCTGTTAATGGCGGTCGGCATCACATTGCACAACCTGCCGGAAGGCATTGCGGTCGGCGCCGGCTACCTGCACAATCCTCAATTCGGAACTTTCGTGGCTGTGGCCATCCTGCTGCACAACATCCCCGAGGGCATCGCCACTGCGCTGCCGCTGTGCAAAGGCGGCGCTTGCCGCTGGGATGCCTTCCGCGTGGCGTTCTTATCCGGTTTTGCCGAGCCCGTTGGCGCGCTGCTGGCCAGCCTGTTCCTGGTCTCTTTTCAAAACCTGCTGCCTGGCGCACTGGCCTTTGCCGGCGGCGTGATGGTGTTCATCACCCTGGACGAACTTATCCCCACCGCGCGCGAATATGGGCACGAGCACTTCACCGCCATCGGCATCATCCTGGGCTCATTGTTCGTGTTCGTCCTCTCCGCACTCTTCGGCGTATAAAAACTCAACCAAAAAATTAACCACAAAAAGCGCAGGTGACCGTACCTGCGCATATTTTTTTGCGTCATTAACATTGAAACCAATGGAGCTTTTTTTAACCTGTCAAACTTAGAAGGTAACGAAAGGAGAATAAAATGAACCACAAGTTCTTTAGAACAGCCTTTACCGTTCTCGTAATGGCGGCTTTCCTCCTTGTCACCCTGGGAGCCGCCACCAGCAGCGTGCTGGCGCAACCCGCGGAAGATAAATTCGCCGGAGCCATCCCCAGGCCGGTCTCGCCGGGCAGCCTGACGGCTGATAACACCCCCACCTTCAAGTGGACGCGGGTCGAAAATGCCACCCAGTACAGGCTCAAGCTGTACAAAGGGGAAGGAAACGCCCTCGTCTACATGAAGACCATCCAAGCCCGCAATTGCACCTCGACCTTCTGCTCCATCACCCCCGGTTACCTGCTTGACTCCGGGAAGTACAGGTGGCAGGTGCAGGCTTATATTGACGGTGGTTGGAAGCAGTACTCTTACCGCAAGAACTTCAACATTGTGGTGCCCGTTCCCATCGCTCCCGTCGGCACCATTACTGACACCACGCCAGTTTTTGAGTGGACAAAAGTGGAAGGCGCGTTACGGTACCGGTTGCAGATTTACAAGGTGGGTACCCCGTGCGTGCTTTACACCAAGGTCGTCGAAGCAACAGCCTGCGGAGAAACCAATTGCTTGTATGAACTGCCAGAGGTCCTGGCGCTGGGCACATACCGCTGGAAGGTGCAGTCCTTCATCGGCGAGGTCTGGAGACCATATTCAGCGCTGAAATATTTCACTGTGGCAGCTGAATAGCCGTTTACTGGGACACAATCCAGTAATCCTAATAGTCCAGCCGAGCAATTTCTGACGGCTGGACTTTTTGATCC
This sequence comes from uncultured Anaerolinea sp., assembly GCA_964454565.1. Lineage (GTDB taxonomy): Bacteria > Chloroflexota > Anaerolineae > Anaerolineales > Anaerolineaceae > UBA6107. The sequence goes on from CAYVTF010000005.1 coordinate 134,313, forward strand.
TCACAAAAATCTTAATCCCTATTCTTTTCAAAATGAACGCATTGCCTGCTCGATCGTACCCCCTGGTTCGAAGTTCGACTCAAGGTACTTGAGCGCTTGCCTTCTGTTCTCCGGGCTTTTCTCCAAGTTGAGGATATCCTCTCCAAAAATGGCGATGTCGATGATCACGCGTTCAACCCGGTAATACACCAGCGCTTGCATATTCACCTGCACCTTGCCGTAACCGCGGAAGAATAAAGCTTCTTCCTCCTGCGGGGTGAAGCCGCGGAACCCCTGCGCGCCGCCGGGGAACATCAGGTCGCGTTCCTTTGGGGCAAGAACCGGGTCGTCCCAATCGATGATGTACAACTCACCGCTACTGTTGTCGATGAAGACGTTGCCGGCGTGCAGGTCCGCATGGCAGAGGACATACTCACGAGGTGCCCGGCTCAGCTCACTGGCTAACCTCTCAGCCTTCCCGCGCAGGTCCAACAACAGCTCCCTGTGCAAGCGTAGCGTCTGCCGCAGGTCGCGCTGGAACGGATCAGCGGGTTCCGCGCCGGTTGCCCATTCCAACAGATCATCCAGAACCTTGCGGTAATGATCGCTATAAGTTTCCTCCTGGATCTGCCGTTTGATCTCCTCCGGTAACACCAGGCTGTGAACTTTGCGCATGGCGCATCCCAGTTGCAGCCAATGCCCTTGGGTCAGTTCAGTCTCGTAGCCATCCATGCCGTCGATGAATGGATAGACAATGAGCCTCACCTCCCCCACCTCCGCCCAGTATCGCCCATCCCTTGCCGGCAGCGGGGAGATCACCTCAGTAATCCCCTGTGAACGCAGAAACACCGGCAGGTCAACACAAAATGCCTGGAAGTTGCCCAGGCGAAGTTTGATGAAGTACGTCCTGCCCTGCCGGTCGAGCGCTTTGTAAACTGCCGTGTGAGGGTCAGCCCCCAGCGGCAGAAAACTCAGGCTTTGCGCATCAATACCAAAATACCCGCGCAAGCTTTGGAGGATGTCTTCATCAGGAACCTTGGGCTTATCCAGCACAGGTAAATTCCTGCCTCAGTCCGGTTTCTTCAGGTACCACTTGCGGTCGCGGATGATCAGGACCAGGGGAATAAGGATGACCCCCATCATGGCCACGTCGATCCAGCCGACGTCGTCAAAGATGCTCAACACCAGCGATATGGCCAGCGCTGCCACGGCGGCATACCAGCCCCAGCCCACCCGGTTTTTCAGCAGGAAGAACAGCCCTAACAGCACCCCCGCCGCGACCAATGAAACTGCGCCCATGCCCCATTTATAGAGCACGTCTTCCGGCAAAGCCGGGTGCATCCCCAGCAGGATGATCAGCCCAAAGATCAGCCACACCAGGGCATTGATCAAAACAAAGACCAGGGTAACCTTTACGGTTTTAGGAATATTTTTCATAGTCAGAGGCTCCTTTTTATATTCACCATCGAATTTTATCTACTCCTGAAGGTATGAAGGGCTTAATGATTTGTTACTTTGACCAGGCTGCCATCCCTGGAGTACTCCCGCCATTCTCCGCACTTCCTGCCTGCACAGAAGTCACCTTCATCCTGCAGCTGACCCCCGGGGTAATAGCGCAACCAATGACCTTCCTTGATATCTGCTGAGAAATTTCCGATCTGCCACAACTCCCCATTTTCGCGGTAGAAGTGCCACTCGCCGGTCATCTTTCCGTGTTCAAAATTTCCCTCGCCCTTTACATTACCATTGCGCAGGTAATAGGTGCACTTGCCATGGCGCACGCCATTTGCGTAGCGGGAAAAAACCGCCAGTTTGCCATCCTTGAAATATTCCCGCCAGCCGCCGGTCTTTTGTCCATTTTCATCGAACTGTTCAAGATTTGTCGTGTTCATCCTATCCAACCTTTCAATCCTCTGAGAATGCCTGGCTGAATTCCAACGGTACGTCAACTTTGACCCTGGTTTCCCCACCTTTTTTGAAGCGGAAATCGCACACGGCATCCCCCGTAGCCAGGGTCCTGGTACGGATCAACCCCCAGCCCCAGCGCTCGCTGTAGAGGATGTCAGCGGTGCACAGGTATGGCGCAATCTCCAGCGCATTTTCCCGGGCGAGGAATTTGCACGAAACACATTCCTGATAATCCACCCCGTAGTCAAATGCCACGCCATCCCCGGGAAGGTAATCAAAGACGTAATCCAGCGGGTATTTGCGTTTGTGCGAGAGCCAGGAATAATAGCGCAACCCAAGCCTGTAGGCAGGCGTAAATGAGAACCAGCGCAGAAATCTGTGGACAAAACCGTGAAAAGTGTCCAAATAGGCCGCGGTGACATCAAAGACCAGTTGTCCGATCTTCTCGACAAGCCAGCCTTCGCGCGTCAGCACGCGATACATGGCCAACGCCCAGCCGGTGCCGATGTTGAACTGCTGGAACGGTTGCTTGCCGCCGATATCCGGCAGCCGCGGGATGATCTGTTCGTACTCCCGCCGGATCTCGTCCGTGAGCCGGAAGATTTCCTCCTCTCCAAAACGGTCAAGGAGCAACGGCTTGACGCCAGAAACCAGGCGGTCGAATTGTCCCATCAATCTTTTTGCTTGCCGCTCTTTTCTTGAGGTCATTTTGATTCACTTCAAGATCTTGAGTTTTTGATGGCTATGCGCAGTTTTAAGCAAGCGAATAAACCTGTTTCAAAACCCTCAATACCCGCAGGGTCACCCACTCGTTCGGCTCCCCTTTCTTCCCGTAACTCAACCAGGTCTTACCGCTGTAGTCGTATTCCAGCTTCCAGCGTCCGTTTGCATCCTGCCTGGAGAGGATCAACGCAAGCGTGTTCGCCAGGCGCGGATCCTTGCCGAACCCCAGCGCTGCCAGGCATTCCGCCACCTGCAGGATATCGGTGATGTAAAATACCGGGAAGCCAAACTTCCACCAGCTGCGGTTGGGCGGGATTCCTCCGGGCGTAGGATAAGCTGCGCTGGCCGGATCTACACTGAAGAGAAAATCCACTCCTTTTTGTATCGCCCGGTCGATGAGAGGTGTACGAAACTCCTGTGGAATCCGGCTGAACGCCAACATCACTTTCACCGCCCCCCAGGCGCAGGGTTGACAGTTATTTGCCCCGCAGGCAAAGTTGGAACCACACTTGGATGCATAATAACGTTGAGTGGTTTTCTTCTCGCTTTGCGGGGCAACCCCTTCCCCGGTCTGGCTGCGCGCCATCCAGTCGAAGGCTTGCACCAAACGCTCATCCCAGAAGCCCAACTCCAGCATCGCGAAGGTGAGGTTCCCCTGCAGGCAGTCAAAGGTTCCGCCCGGGGCTTTGTTATAGGAGAACCGTCCGCCCTCCGCCAGGGCATGATCCAGCATGTAGGCACAGCCGGTGGCAACACGTGCATCCTCCTCCACCGATGCCCCCAGCTGCGCCAGCAGTTGCAGCGCCCACACACTTGAGCGGTACTTGGGTCCATAACCCGGACCCGATTTCTGCCACCAGCCTTCGGGGTCCATCTGTTCCAGGATGTGCGCGATGGGTTTTGTGGTGTGCGCTTCCCCGCGTGCTGCGAGGGTTTCTGCGTCATCCTGCGGCAGATCCAGCAGGTCGCGCATCGCCAGGTGCCGCACCGCGGGAATCTTGCATTCCAGCAACCATGTGAAGCTGTCGCCATTCAAACGGTCTGCTCAGGTCATTTCGCGCCTCCATTCCCAATTAAGATTATAGCAATGAGAGTTGAAATTCGAGAAACGAGAATCAGGATTTGAAAACCAAACCATAGGGGCGGGTTCAGAACCCGCCCCTACTTATCACTTTTATCAATTATGAATGCTTTCATAAATTAGACCAATTCGCGATAATTCGCGGATGGATATTCACCCCTTCTTCCTGCCGAGGTATTCACTATAGCCGCCAGGGTGGCTGCGCAACTCTCCTCCATCCACCACCAGGATGCGGTCCACCACCTGGTCGAGGAAGTAACGGTCATGCGAGATGATCAACGCGGTACCCTCAAACTCAGCCAGCGCCTGCTCCAGAACCTCCGCGGACGCGATATCGAGGTTGTTGGTCGGCTCATCCAGCAGCAGGAAATTCGCCCTCGAAAGCACCACCAGTGCCAGTTGCAGCCGGCTGCGCTCTCCGCCGGAAAGTTCCCTGACCTTTTGCGTGGTCTGACGGTAACTGAACAGGTAACGCCCGGCCAGCGCCACCGCGCTGCTGTCGCTCATGTTCCCCGCCAACCGGATGGTATCCAACACGGTCATCTGCGGGTCAAGCGTCTCGTGTTCCTGGGCATAATACCCCGTCAGCACGCTCGGCCCAACCCGCACCTCGCCTCCATCCGGTTCCATCAAGCCCAGTGCCAGCCGCAGCAGCACGGACTTGCCAGTCCCGTTCTTGCCGATCAACCCCACTCGCTCGCCGTGACGCAGAAGCAGGTTGATATCGCGCAAAACCTTTTTCCCGTCAAACTGCTTGCTGACGTTTATCAGTTCGAGCACTTTCTGGCTTCCGCGCCATCCGCCCAGTCGCAGGTCCATGTGGCGTCGTTCGATGGTAGGCCGTTCCACGCGTTCCATCCGATCCAGCCGGTTCTGAATGGCATTCGCACGTTTGGCAAATTTCTCGTTGTCGTATGTCTTCGCCCAAATGGCATAGCGCTTGATGGCCGCCTCGATGCGCGCGATCTGGCGCTGCTGTACGTGATAAAGTTCGTTCTGGCGCGCCAGCCGCTGTTCCTTGTCGAGGATGTAAGCCGAGTAATCCCCTTCAAAGGTGGTGATGCGTCCATCTTCAATTTCGCTGATGTGCGTCGCCACCGCGTCCAGCAGGTAGCGGTCATGTGAGATGATCACCACCGCACCGGAATAATCCTGGATAAAGCGCTCCAGGAATTGCTTGCCCTCCAGGTCGAGGTGATTATCCGGTTCGTCGAGCAGCAGCACGTCCGGGCGCAGAATCAGCAGCCGCGCCAGCCCGACGAGTTTCTTCTGCCCGCCGCTGAGCACGCTCACCGGTTTGTGCAGCTCTGCCGCCTTCATCCCCAACCCCAGCAGCACGCTGCGCGCCCGCTCAGTATACTGGTACCCGCCAAGCGACTGGTACTCAGCCAAAAGTTCCTGCTGCCTTTCCAGGGCACGGGTCAACCGTTTCTCATGTGCATACACCTGCGGGTCAGCCAAACTGGCTTCCACTCCCTGGAGCTCAGTTCTGAGCGTTTCGTAACGCGGATTGCCTGCCATCACTGCCTCAAAGGCACTCTGCTGCGGGTCAAGCTGAGGTTCCTGTGCCAGATATCCCACGCTCACCCCGCGCGTCCGCACCACGCTCCCGCCCGGCTCAGGGGTGAATTCCCCGGTGATGAGCTTGAGGATGGAGGACTTGCCCGCCCCGTTGGGTCCGATGAGACCCAGTTTCTGGTCGTGCTGCACTTCCCAGTTGAGACCGCTGAAGATACGCCGCGCTCCAAGCACCAGGCTGACGTTGTTGAGGCTGATGGAGATCATGCAGCTATTTTAGCCGATAAAAGCAGGCAAACCAGTCGCCGGAATATGAAAAGATAAGCGCCAGCCCCGGCAAAACGCTCCGGGGCTGGATGAAAAGTTTTGTATATCGCTTCCGGGGGTTTCCCGGCAGGGATCGTTATCGCCTCCCGCCGCCCAGTCCTCCCTGGCCACCCTGGCCGCCCTGCTGACCGCGACCGCGGCCGTCACTGGCGCGCTGGATGACGATCTCGTTGAAGTCCTCAATCGTCATGTATTGCGGCTGATAGTCCTCTCCAGTGCGTGCCGTGTAATTGGCCACGAAGGCGTTGAGGTGATTGTAGGAGCCGTTCAACAGGTTCTCGAACACAACCCGGATATCCTCCTGGTCGGTCAGCTCAAGGCGTTTCTGCAGGTCGAGGATGTCTATTTCTTCGATCGCTGCGCCGACTTTGATCGCTTCTTCCAACGAGACGCTGCCAGCTGCGACCAGTTCATCATACAGTGCCTGGAGTTCAGGTGTATTGAACTTGCCGTCCTCTGCAGGGGTTGCGTCTGTCATCTCGTACCGGTCCATCAGGTCGAGCACAGCATCCATGTGGATTTGCTCGCTGGAAGCGATATTGGCGAACATCGGCAACTTCCAAACTTCATACAAGGCGTTGTAGACATCACGGGCAAGTTTCTCTTCCTCGCGCATGAAGACCAGGGCATCAGTCTCATCCTGGTTCAAATCTCCCAGGGGCAGGTTCTCGAGCAGGGGCTCACCTTCACCAAGTCCGTAGCCAAACCCGTCCTCGTGCTCCGTATTAGGAAGGAATTCCTGATTCCCGTCTCTCTGTCCTTGTCCACGTCCGTACCCTTCTTCAACACCTTTTGCAGAGACGGTGGTTTCATTTGTGCGGTTGATCGCACCGTAGGCGAGTAAACCGATCACAGCTACCAGTAAAGTAATCCCAACAACTTTTTTGAACATGTTATTCTCCTTTTTATTATTAATCGATGTTACAAAATTGGTTTGATTTTGCGCCGCAACCTGCAATACAGGTTGGGTCGGCGTTTTGGGCTGGAACATCTTTTGAGTTACTTTGCGTATCCAGCCCCAGTGAATGTCAAGATGCAGCAATAGAGCGGCGATGAAAACTACGCTCGACCACGTGTGAATCACATCCCAGGTGCCACGGGTGAAGAGAAACATCGGATCCGGGTTGCGCCCGCCTTCGCTGCCGCCAGCAAACAGGAAGTACACGCCTGATGCAGCACTTATCAGAAAACTCAGCCCGGTGACAATGTTCAACCACAGGTTGTATGTGCCGCGGGGACTCAAATTAGATTCTTTGCGGCGAATCGTGTTGACCAGTCGCCTGGTCATATTCACCACCCACTTCCAATGGAAGATGATGTGGACGAGCGCGATCACTACCATGGCTAACCCGATCCAGGTGTGAAGCCACTCCCATGTCTCCCGTAAAAAGAGCACCCTCACCCCGTACCAGGGATTGGTGCCGCCCTTGAATCCCCCGCTGGGGAAGACCAGGAAGTACACTCCCGAAAGAATTGCGACCAACCCTGCCAGGAATAAGCTTGCATCCAGCAGCCAGTTGTTTCTTGTTTTTGTTGATACGTTACTTCTAATCGTCATATCTCGCTCCTTTTGTTGCCCCAACTATACAGGATTCACCCTACCGGGTGGTATAGAAATGGTATAGAAGATCATCCAAAAAATTCCGTCCGGTTTCTGTGCTGGGGTAAAATAAAGCCACACAAACCAAATATTAAAGGAAAATCCATGCCCCTTATGCACCATGTCCCCCTGGTTGAAGTCACCCGCGGACCCATTGTAGAGTCCACCCATTACGGCTCCCTCGTGGTGTGCGACGCAGCCGGAAAGCTCGTCGCTTCTGTGGGTGACTCCGATGCCGTGGTCTTTCTGCGCTCTTCCTCAAAGCCCTTCCAGGTGCTGCCGTTGGTGGAACATGGCGGTATGGAGCACTTTAACCTGACCGGGCGCGAACTGGCGGTGATGTGCGCCTCGCACTCCGGCACGGATGAGCACGTGCGCGTCATCAGCGGCATTCAGCAGAAGCTTGGTATCACGCCTGATGACCTGATGTGCGGCATGCACCTGCCCACCGACAGCCAGACCGCCCGGCGGATGCTGATCAACAACGAAACCAACACCCCCCTGCGCCACAACTGCTCCGGCAAGCATACCGGCATGCTGGCGCAGTGCCTGCTTTTCGGCTACCCCACGCCGGATTACATCAACCCCGCGCACCCTCTGCAGCAGCACATCCTGCACACCTTCAGCGAGATGACCGGCATACCCGTCGAGCAGATCCTGCTGGGAACCGATGGCTGTTCCGCGCCGGTTTTTGCCATCCCCCTGCGCGCGGCTGCGCTGGCCTTTGCCCGCCTGGCGGACCCCTCACTGCTGCCTGAACCGCGCCGCTCCGCGCTGCAACGCATCTTCCGCGCCATGACCGCCAACCCCGATATGGTCGCCGGACCGGGCACGTTCGACACCATGCTCATGACCACCGCCCGCGGGCAGGTGCTCACCAAGGGCGGCGCTGAAGGCTACCAGGCCGCGGCAGTGCTGCCCGGCGCATCCGGAGAAGACAGCCCGGCTTACGGCATCACACTCAAGATGGCTGATGGTGATCCCTCCTCCCGCGCCCGATCCACCGCCATGGTGGAAGTCTTGCGCCAGCTGGGCGTGCTTTCATCCTCTCAGTTGGCGGAATTACCGGACTGGTTCACCCGCCCGGTGCACAACTGGCGGCGCATCGAGGTGGGCGAGATCCGGGCTGCGTTTTCGTTATTTCCATAATGGAATTTGATGAAATTCACTCCCCGTACGTACAATGGAGCCGTTGACCAGCCACTGATGCGCTCGCTGGCGGATTCCTGCTTCAGGCACAACCTGCACAACATCGCCCTGCCTTACCGCCTGTGTTCCTGGGCATTGGACGACAGGCAAAACGCGCGCCTCTGGTTCACCGCCGAAGCCAGGCTGGCTGCCTGGGCGGTGCTCAACACTCCTTTCTGGGCTAAGGATTGCGTTCGAGCAACGGATTGACCATTGGATGGTTATAAACAACGAAGGAATATTTTTTATGATCCCATCACGCTCGACACGCAAGTTCTGGCAGGAAGCACGGCGCACCCCGCACTATCCTTTCTTCGAAAAACTTCACGGATATTTCTACCTGCGTTGGCCGTATCTCTACATCGGCACCGGGACAGGGTCAAATAAGATCGGGCGCTTTGGTCAGAAGGTCATTTCCTTAATCCAAAGTGTTTTCCCGCCCCGCCCGCCAAAAGCGGACAAGGTCACCTTTGCGGATACCTATCACGGCAAGATCATCCCCCTGCAAACCGCCAGGGAGCTGGTGAGCGTCAAGCAGGATATCCGCGTGGATGACCTGGAACATGTGATTCCCTACAAACTGGCCCGTTCTCTCATCCTGGACCACCCTGACCACCTGGTCGCGCTGGATTGTCCCTGCCGGGTGGCGCGGGAGCATCCCTGCCTGCCGCTGGACGTGTGCCTGATCGTGGGTGAACCCTTCGCAAGTTTCACGCTGGAACACCACCCGCAGCATTCGCGGTCCATCACCAGTGCTGAAGCGGTTTCCCTCCTCGAAGCAGAAGACGCGCGCGGGCATGTACACCACGCCTTTTTCAAGGCAGCCGTGTTGCAGCGCTTCTACGCCATCTGCAATTGCTGCTCCTGTTGCTGCGGCGCCATGCAGGCTCACCAGCACGGTACACCGATGCTGGCATCCTCCGGATATTCAGCAAAGGTTAATGAAGAGGCTTGCATTGGTTGTGGAGAATGTGTTCCCTTTTGCCAATTCGGTGCCATCAGCGTAGCTGCGGGAGTCAATTCCGTCGACCTGGAGAAGTGCATGGGTTGCGGGGTCTGCGTTTCGCACTGCCCGCAGGAAGCCATTGAATTGGTTCTGGATCCTGAAAAAGGGCTGCCGCTGGAAATGAAAAAGATACTCGATTTAGCAGGGAAAAATTAAAAATCAATTCTTCCTCCGCGAATTTGCGCGAATTTATTAAATTTTGAAAGCATTATTGGTAGGATGGTGTTGAAAACCATATATAGGTTTCAGCAAATTAGTGAGGTTTTGGCGGTTTTCAACCCACCAGAAATAAATCGTTTTGTTAAGTTTGAAGTTCTGCTCTTATCGCCGCTTGAAAAGATACAACATCCGTTCACTGCCCGGGATGGCCACTTTTTCCTCAAGCTTGAAGTGTTTTTCAAAGGCTTCTTCAAATCCCGCTTCAGTGTACTCGTCGAAGATATCCTTGCGCGTGGCTAGCAGGCGCTTGACCTGCGAATCGCTCTTGGGTACGAACTCGACGATCGCCCATTTTCCGGCTGCGGCGAAGAACTGCGCCACCGAGTTCAGCGGCACGTTGTTGGAGATTGCCAGGTGATGAATGAGCGCCAGCGCTAACACCAGGTCCACCGGACCGCGCCCCAGGAAGGAATCGCGTTCAGCATGCGCCCAGCCCATGGATGAACTGGGGTTGGTCAGGTCCATCACCAGCGGCAGCAGGTGTTTCTCGCCGCCGGCTTTGACGGCCAGGTAGTTCTGCTCCACGGCGGCAGGATCGATGTCGCTGGCAACGGTCTCAACTCCTCGGCGCGAGGCTTCTCGGCTGAAGAGCCCGTTATTCGCGCCCAGGTCCCAGGCGTTCTTTGGCGCTGCCAGCTCAATAAACCTGCCCACGATCGCCCCTTTGGCTTTGAGCGCGTCATCAGAGTAATTGGTGGCGTGGTAGTAATCGCCCCACTCGGTGCCTTTTGGCTCCCACTTGAGCGGTTGGATGGTCTTTTCCAGCGAGTTGAGCATGTTGAGCAGGGCGGTTTTGCCCATCTGCAGCCCGGCTGCCCGGGGCTCCGCCTTGCCGGCGTACTGTTTTTGGGCGCGCGCGTGCAGGTGGATGTGTAATGCCAGCCCGGAAAGCCCGATGCTGGTCTTACCCGGCAGCAGTTCCGCGGCCAGGTCGAGCGGGATGCCGTCGATGTACACCCGCAAGAACTGTATCAAACGGATATCCACCAGGGAGGCAAGTGCCAGCGGAGCCAGGAAGTGCTGGCAGAACTGGCGGTAAGCATCCCAGGGAGCGCCTTCTTTGTAAATGTCGAATGAAAGCGTGTCGATCAGGATGGGTTTGCCATCCACGAACTGGATGTTGTACGCGCTGGCGTCCTTGAGGATCATACCCGCCTTCAGCGCAGAGCGGGTGGCATTCAAGGTGAGCAGCGCCGCGTCCTTGAGCTGGGAGAAACTCCACTCATAGGGATAGGAGATGAAAGGCACCACCTGCGGCTGCAGCACCTTGTATGCCAGTTCCGGTAAGGCCGGTTCTGCGGCAGTTTCAGCGTGGCTCACCAGCATGCCCGCCTGCACAAGTTCCTCGTACAACCCGCTCGAGATCAGCCTGTCAAAGGCCGCCTTGTAATGCAGGTTCACCTGGCGCAGCAGCAAGCCATCGCGCCTGAACATGAACCCGCTCGGATCGCGGAACGATGCCCCGATGCGCTCTGCCTGGTCCGTCATTCCCCGCTGTCTTCCTTGGTTTCCTCGGGTTCAGGGGGAACATACTTTTCCCCTTTAACGAACGCCTTAATCCGCCGCCAGAAGACTTTCAGCAGGATCCCTGCCCCGCCCAGCACGCCAGCGGCTAGCAATTGCACTAACAGGCTGCCTGAACCGGGATCAAGATAGTTGAGTTTAAAAAGAATTGGAAGCATGGGTCCTCCCCGAATTGAAATTAGGCACTCATTATAATCCCTTTGCCCCTCACGCAAGAGAATGGCTGTTGAAACCCTGGCTTTTTTCTCTTATACTTGAGGTAGAAACCGCACATCAAGGAGGTTCCATGTTACCCATCCTTTTGCTTGATGACAGCCTGCAGGTGGAGATCCACTATGAGTGTGCCGATTCAGACCTGGAGGACAACATCTGCGTGCGCATCATTGAATCCTGCCCGGAGGACGAAAAGGTCTTTCGGCACGACGAGAGTAACCTTTATCTGACGAACGAACAGGCCAGCGCCCTGGCTGCCGCCCTGCAAAAAGCCGTGGAAAGAAGCAAGGCTGAAAACAAGTGATGTTGAAGCACCTGAGGAAAAACCTGGCGTTTATCCTGGCGTTTGTATTTATTCTGGCGTCAATTCTTCCTGTTCAGGCCGTACAGGCAGAGGGCGCGCGCGGGGTGATCATCCCGCTCACCCGCGCCCCGGTCGGCACGATCGTTGATCGCACCCCCGCGTATACCTGGAAAGCGGTAGCCGGCGTCAGCGCCTACCAGTTCCAGGTCTGGCAGGGCACCACCAGGCTGCTTAATCGGGTCGTTGATGCGAAGGTTTGCGGCTACCCGGTCTGCAGCCGGACACCGGATTACCCGTTGGGTTTCCAGGAATACAAATGGCGTCTACGCGCGTTGAGCGCGGGCACCTGGCAGCCCTGGACGGAGTTTGTGGTCTTCAACGTTTCTCCTCTCCCTTTCTTCTCCGGCTTTAACGGGTCCATGCCCGGCTGGAAGGTAAAAGGCAGTGTTGTCTGGTCGCTGCTGCCCACCAGTGTGATCACCCGCGGGAAACAGGATCATTTTGCCAACCTCTACCGATTTACTGGGCGCTATACCGATTTTGTCTTCACTACCAGGCTGAAACCCACCTCAGCCAACGGTGCCAGTTGTGTGAATTTCCGCATGGGTTCAGCTTTGGATCCGGTTGATAACGCCTGGTATCCCGGTTACCGTTTTTGCCTGTCTCCGAGTTGGCAGTATTACGTGGAGCGCGTGGATGGCCCGGACAGGTTCGTGTACCTGGTCAGTCCAACTTCCTCCTCGGCTATTCTATACAATAGTTGGAACGACCTGACAGTGTCAGCAGAGGGAGAAAAATTCGTATTTTATGTGAACGGTACCATGCTCACCACGATCGAGGATAAAACCTACAAACGCGGGTTTGTTGGCATATCCATGTTCAAGAGTTCAAGCATATCCACCAAACTCGAAGCTGATTGGGCCAGGTTGATCGTGCTGGAAAAAGGACAATAACTCCTTCTTGGTTCTCGCGGTTTGCCTGCCCTGGAATGATTTTTATTCCATGGGTGCGACTTGGCTTTGGCTCATGGTTTTTATGCTCCATTACTTGAGGTGCGGTTTTCGTTTATCGATTCCCGGTACTTCCTGCTTGACATACCCCTGATTTCCCCGTATTATATATATGATAAATATTATCTAATATATCTAATATGTGCTTGAAACAGGAGAAGAATGTTAAAAGTCCGCATTTCAATTATTACGATCATGGTGGTAATGCTCTTCACTTCGCTTTTCCCCGTAGCTCCAGTTTCGGCACAGGCTGAAGACAGGAGCATCAGCTATGTGCCCGTGCTTCAATCTCCGCGCGGGACTGTTCTGGTAACAATGCCAACGTATAAGTGGACCAGGGTATCAGGTGCCACCAAGTACCAGTTCCAGCTAAACATGGGCACCTCAATGATATTGGACCGGTATCCCGGGTCCGCCGCCTGTGTCTCCACCACTTGTTCGGTCAAGCCCGCCACCACACTGGGATATAACGTTTACAAGTGGCGTGTGCGCGCATTCTCTGGAGGAAGCTGGAAGCCCTGGTCAGCTTACAAGTTCTTCACCGTCTCCGCTCCTCCTTTTTATTCTTATTTCAACGGCTCTACTTCTGAAGGTTGGGCACGCAAGCTTGGCGGGACCTGGGACCTGACGGGGATGTATTACCACACGGAGGGTCTTCCGAATCAGTTCACCGGGGCGTATTTCACCGCCGGGCAGTACACTGATTTTGATTACACCGCCCAGGTGTGGCGCTACGGGAACGATCCTTCCTACCTGGCTGTGCGCATGGGCTCCTCTGTTGGCGGGACCCAGGAAATCTGGTATCCAGGCTACCTGTTCGGATATTCAAACCTGGGTAACTTTTACGTACGCCGGTTCAATTCATCCGGGGTTGAAACTCTAACCAATATTTCCACCAACGGCGCGATCAACAAGAATACCTGGAATACTCTGCGGGTGAGGGCGGTTGGCAACCAATTCTGGTTCTACATCAACGGCACCCTGGTTTACAATTTCACCGATACCAGTACAGACAAGCGCTCACGTGGGTATGTGGGCGTCTTAACCTATCGAAATACTACTTCACCAACCTATGCCTTTTACATGAACTATGCCTCCCTGGAGGCGATAATAACGCCTTAAGTCCCCCCTTTTTCTCACTTCCTGACACAGATACTTAAAAGCGGCGGAGCAAGACTCCGCCGCCTTCTTTTTCCTGGTCTGGTTTGTAGTTGACTTTGCACCTCCAAAACCGTATCATATAGGTAGAAGTTCATCCCTTATCATCAACGCCAGCCTCACTGACATCTCGCAGCGCATCGAACTCAAGGGGAGCATTGTTTCGTTTCCTGTCAGGGAGGTTCACATGAAATCAGCCCGGTTTAATCTCATCACCATCGCAGTGATCGTCACTTTTGCCGTCGCCTTATTGCTGCCAGCCGCGTCCGTCCGGGCACAAGTGCCCCCTGGCAGGACTGCGCCTGTCCCCGCCAGCCCGCACGGGCTCATCGTGGACAGAACCCCCAACTACAAGTGGACCGTGGTAACAGATGCCACCGGTTACCAGTTCCAAGTCTGGAAGGGTACAACCAAGGTGATCGACCGCACCCCCGACACCAGCACCTGCAACTGGACCTACTGCAACCGGAATCCGGAAGTAACCCTTAGCTACAGCGATTACAAATGGCGCGTGCGTGCCATGGTGGGTGGGGTATGGGGCGAGTGGGCTAGTTTTGTAAATTTCAGCGTATCACCGCCCTCCTTCTACTCCAGTTTTAATGGCAGCCGGGCTGGCTGGCGGCCTGTGGGCAGCTCTGTGTGGTACGTGGATGATACCAAGCTTTATACCTACATCGGCTCCGTGGGGGAATACGCCAGCATTTACCGCTCTGACGGAATGTACACCGATTTCACTTACTCCGCCAAGTTCAGGGCTGTCGGACAGGCCATGGCCGACCAATTCATCGTTTTCCGCGCCGGCACAAAGATCCACCCCAAAACCAAGGACTGGTACCCGGCTTACGTGTTCGGCATTGCCCATGGCTACACGGTGGGAGTGTACAAGATCGATTCAACAGGAAACTACATCCCCATTCATCCCTGGAGCGGACTGGGACCACTCAACACCCACTACAACACGCTCAAGGTGGAAGCCAAGGGGAGCACCTTCAAGTGCTACCTGAATGGCTACCTCGTGGTCACCTTCACTGATTCATCGCTCAAGAAAGGATATGTGGGGTTGAAAGCATACAAGTGGTTCAACGAAAACATGTCCTTCTGGGTGGATTGGACAAAGCTGGCAGTGCTGTCCACGCCACAGTGAACGCAGTGATGAAAAAACCCAACCTCCAGGGCAAGAAGCTCCGTTGATTTATCGTGTTAGGAAAAGTTGAAAAGTGAACTGCTGTTAAATTCAAAAGTGAACTGGTCCT
>CAYVTF010000006.1:0-124603 GCA_964454565.1 uncultured Anaerolinea sp.
GGACCAGTTCACTTTTGAATTTAACAGCAGTTCACTTTTCAACTTTTCCTAACAGTGGGAATAATCATCTCGAATCGAATTCAGGTAGGAATATATATAGATGCGGACAATAGCTCTGGCAATTTTGTTCAATATTTAATCGACAGATAATTCAACTCAGTGGTTTCATGTCGTGCTAAAATTTTCTTATGAGTAAATAACAGAATTTCCTATGTATTGGAGAGAAAATTGGAACTGTTTCCTAATAAATCATCATTTGACTATATTTCGTTAAAGGGTTTAGCAACTCGTTATTTGGATGAGGGGAAGGAACGGATAGAACTGGCTGGATTCCAACGGGGAGCTGTGTGGAAAGGCTGGCAAGTCGAAGCACTTTGGGACTCGTTATTACGCTGGTTCCCGATTGGTTCGTTGTTAATGGCCAGAAGTACTGAATTTAGTGTTGGAATCCAAAACCCAATATTTTCCTCATCTGGGAAGAGTAATAATATTGTTGAAAATGGTTATGGAGACAACATTTTTATATTAATCGATGGCCAACAACGGTCGAATGCAATCGCATTAGGTTTTCTAACTGCTGAACACCCAAAATTTCGAGAGGCAGGTGCCAGGTTATGGATTGATCTGGCAGCACCTATGACAACAAAGCAATTTAAAACAGTTTTTTATTTATGTACTCAGGATAATCCCTTTGGGGAAAATATTACGGCTCAACAGAAACGAGACGCCTTAGAAAGCATCCAACAAGATGATAGAGATGATTCCGAGATTGATCTGAAGGATTCATACCCCTATAAAGCAGAACTACCAATCCCATTTGCGGAATTTGTCAAAGTCATAGAAAAATCAAGAAATTTGGAGGAAATTAAGGAAGAATTGTTTTCAGGTAACAATCTTCATGTTTCTCCAATTGTTCAAGGATGGTTGAAGGAAAAAATTCTTGAAGAGCCAACATGGGTGGTAGGAAGCTTCATCATTGATTCCATTCGAGAAGTAGTAACTGAAGAAAAATACAAGATCCCAATTATTCTTTTTGAAAAGAAAAATGACCAAGTTGAATCGAAAGAATTGGGAATATTGTTTGAGAGAATAAATGTTAATGGCACCACTCCACCCCAAGCGGAATTATTCTATTCAGCCTTGAAACTGATGAACCCGATGATTGGTAATTATGTTGCTGAAGTTAATAAAAAACAGAACCTCAAAGGTATTCTTAAACCCACAGATATTGTCCTCACAGCCATACGATTGGTGAAGTCGGACGTTACCGAAATTCGGCTTAAAGATTTTGAAAAGATCACATCGGATGGAAAAGAGCAACTGTTAGACCTATTAAAAATTCATAATGGCGAAGATAGTGTGTTTTCTAAGTTGTTTCAGTTTACTTATGATACTCTTCATTATCGGGGAGGAAAGGATATTGGTTTGCCAAGGCAGCTAATTCTACGTTTAAAGCCGAGGGTGTGGCAAACAATTATGCAGTGGCTTTATTTTAAGTTTCCTGACGGTGATGCCAAAATAACTAGTGTTGATCGTTTGAATTTCATTCAGTTTGCAGTACTTGATGCTTTGGATTATCTCATTTTTACTATTTGGTGGAGAGGCTATTCAAGGTATGTCTTAGACCAACGGATTTCTAGAGTATTGACGGAATCAATTAAGGGGCAAGTTCAGTTTTCAGCAAGAAGTGTTTTCAAACAAATCAAATCATTGTTAGTTAATGATCATCTTGATAACAATTCAACATTTCATATCTTTACTCCAGAAGAATATTACAATTGGCTAAAGCCAACAAGAAATAATGAGATAAATTGGGGGTATGGATATGGCGGTAATGTTATTCTTATGTATTCACAAAGGGAATATTTAGCCAAGTGGGAATCACTTAATGATATCGATAAAGATCATATTATTCCGTATGCTTGGATGGTGTTTTCAGGTCCAGTTGGGACTAGCCGCTTTTGGTTGGCAAAAAACCTTGAAGTAGTTGCTAGAAGTACAATCAGGGATAACCCCGGAAATTTCCGTTTTTGGCCGGCGACACTTAACCGTCAATATCAGGATCGACAACCTACTGATAAATATCTGAGCACAGAAAAGCGGAAACAATTAGATGATAACCATAAAAAGCGTGAGCTTTATACTGTCAATGATATTCTTAAGGCAAGTTTTGTCAGTGATGAAATTCTCGCGATGATAACCGAATTAGAGTTAAAAAAGGCAAAGAAGGGTGACCGTCGAGTGTGGACAGAGGATCAGGTACAACTGATGCAAAAGATTGTTTACGGTCGAAGTCGCCTTATGTATGAAAACCTCTACAATGCGTTGTTGTTCAATAAGATCGAAGAATAGGTTTATTTCTGCATCACCAGCGCCACCCAGTCAGCGCTCTGGCGCAGTTCAATGAACTTCAACCCTTGGGCTTCTCCGGCCAGGCGTACGGATTCACCCTGTTCCGCGAGAATCCCCGCCAGGATGATCACCCCGCCGGGGGTTACCAGGTCAGCCATGCCGGCATCGAACAGGCGGATGAGGATGGGGGCCAGGATGTTGGCCAGTACCACCGGCGCGTGCCGCAGGCTGAATGCGCCAGACCTGATCTCGCTTACGGAACCAATTCCAGTCTCGACTTTATCTTCAACGCCGTTGGAAGCACTGTTCTCACGCGTGGCTTTTATGCTGGCGGCGTCGATATCCACGCCCAGGGCGCGGCTGGCGCCCATCTTTACCGCCGCGATGGAGAGAATGCCGGAACCGCAACCGATGTCGATCACAGGCTCGCCAGCGCGGGTATAGTCTTCCACCAGTTCCATGCAGAGCTGGGTGGAGGGGTGGGTTCCCGTGCCGAACGCCATGCTGGGATCGATCCTCACCGCCACGCGGGTCACATCCTGCTGCTCAATCCAGGCAGGCAGGATGAGCAATTTTTTGCCAATGGGAATGGGATGATAGTGATCTTTCCAGGCAGCCATCCAGTTCTCGTCTGCGATCTCCTTGTACTCTGGCGCGGGTAGTTCGCGGATGGTATGCAGGTGCCACAAGGCTTCTTCGCACTTGTGCCTGTTTGCTTCAATGTTCTCGTCGTTGATGAGATAACCGTACACCTTTACCGGACCGTATGGCGTGCCTTCATCTTCGGCGTCGCGATACTTTACGTTGGTTTCCACCACCACGCCGCCGCTGGTAAAGCGGTCCAGCACCTCGGCGACGGCTTCAGCCAGCTCGCCATCCACTGTCATGGAAATCTCGATCCATTTTATGTCAGCCACCAAGCACCTCTTTCAATTTGTCCAGGAAGCTTTTTTCCTGCGGTCGGACTTCTGTTCCGAGTGTCCCTGCCAGGGCTTCCAGCAGGGTCCGCTGTTCAGGAGAAACATCCTTGGGGATTTCAACATTGACTACCACCAGTTGATCACCCCGACCGCTGGAGCGCAAGTAAGGGCTGCCTTTTCCACGCAGGGTGAACACTTTTCCGGGTTGAGTGCCTGCCGGGATGGTAAGCTTGGTGGGACCGTCCACGGTGGGAACCTCAACATCTGCACCAAGCGCGGCCTGGGCGATGTTGATGTTCAGGTCAAGCTGGATGTCGTTGCCCTTGCGGTGAAAGTACTTGTGTTCCTTCACCCTGATCTCTACGTAAAGATTACCGGTGGGACCACCGTTAATGCCGGGTTGGCCTTCGCCGGCCATGCGGATCTGGGTACCGTTGTCCACCCCGCCCGGGATGGGAACAGTCTTCTTGATGGTCTTGCGTTCAAGACCGCGGCCTTTGCAGGTGTGGCAGGGTGTGGTGATGATCTCGCCCCGCCCGCCGCAGTTGGGGCAGGTGACCACCTGGACCATGGAACCCAGGAAGGTCTGGCGTACCTGGCGGATCTCACCGCGTCCGTCGCAGTTGCTGCACTTGATGGGGTTGGAACCTGGTTCGGCGCCTTTCCCCTTGCAGGTGCCGCAAACCTCGTCCCGGGTGATCTCTATTTCCTTGTCGAGACCAAAAATGGCTTCTTCAAATGCCAACGTGACCGTGGTCTGCAAGTCCTGCCCGCGTCTTGGGGCATTCTGGCGCTGGCGCGAGGCACCCGTGGCAAAACCGAAGAACTCGCCGAAGATATCGGCAAAATCCATGCTGCTCCAATCCGGCACTCCGCCGGTGTTGTTCACCCCGGCATGACCAAACTGGTCATAAGCGCGGCGCTTGTCGGCGTCAGAAAGGACGGCGTAAGCCTCGTTGATCTCCTTGAATTTTTCCTCGGCATCCGCTTCCTTGTTCATATCCGGATGGTATTTCCGGGCGAGCGAACGAAAAGCAGATTTCAGGTCTTCAGCCGAGGCGTTGCGGTTCACGCCCAGAACTTCGTAGTAGTCACGTTTTGTCATGAAATCGATCTCTTTACTGTGTAGAGTGGTCAAACACGGAGGGCGCCTGGTTCTGAAGGATCCAAACGCCCGGTCCGATTATAGCTGAGAAATTCTCTTGCCGTTAAACTGATTTGAACTCACCGTCGACCACGTCTCCGCTATCGTCACCTGTTGGGGGCGTGCCGGGGTCCTGGTCAGGAGGGGTGCTGCCTTCAGGTGCTGCTTGCTCGGGGCTGCCGGGCTGTTGGTACATGCTGGCACCCACCTTCTGAATGGACTGGTTGAGAGACTCAATTGCAGCACGGGTTTTCTCTGCATCCTCCAAGTCCATCACACCCCGCAGACTGGCGACGCCATCTTCAACTTCCTTTTTCACATCAGCCGGGATCTTATCGCCATTTTCACGCAATAATTTTTCAGCGGTGTAAATTGCGTTGTCTGCATTGTTACGCACTTCCACCAGGTCTTTGCGTTTTTTGTCCGCGTCGGCGTTGGCTTCAGCGTCTTTTTTCATCTTCTGGACCTCGTCTTCTGAAAGCCCGCTGGAGGCGGTGATGGTGATGTGTTGTGAGCGGTTGGTGGCTTTATCGAGGGCGGTCACGTTGAGGATGCCATTGGCATCGATGTCAAAAGTGACTTCAATCTGGGGGATGCCGCGCGGAGCGGGGGGAATGCCATCGAGGTTGAACTTACCCAGGGATTTGTTATCCGCAGCCATAGGGCGCTCACCCTGTAGTACGTGGATCTCAACCTGGGTCTGAGAGTCAGAGGCGGTGGAGAAGATCTGGCTCTTGCGCGTGGGGATGGTGGTGTTGCGTTCGATGATGGGCGTGGAAACCCTGCCCATGGTTTCAACGGAGAGGGTGAGCGGCGTGACATCCAGCAGGAGGATATCTTTCACATCCCCTCCAAGCACACCGGCCTGGATGGCTGCGCCGACTGCCACGACCTCATCAGGGTTGACACCCTTGTGGGGTTCCTTGCCGAATTCGCGGCGCACGGCTTCCTGCACCGCGGGCATGCGGATCATGCCGCCGACAAGCACGATTTCGTTGATCTCGCTGGCTTTCAGGCTCGCGTCCGATAGGGCGCGGCGGATGGGCTCAAGTGTTTTCTGGATCAGGTCACCCGTGAGCTGTTCCAGCTTGGAGCGGGTAAGCGTAAGCACCAGGTGTTTGGGGCCGGTGGCGTCAGCAGTGAGGTAAGGCAGGTTGATCTCGGTCTGTTGCACAGTGGAAAGCTCGATTTTGGCTTTTTCAGCGGCTTCTTTCAGGCGCTGTAAAGCCTGGCGGTCGCTGCGGATGTCGATGCTATTGGTCTTCTTGAATTCCTCGATCAGGTAATCCATCACGCGCTGGTCGAAGTCATCACCGCCGAGGAAGGTATCGCCATTCGTGGAGCGTACCTGGAAAACGCCTTCACCTACGTCCAGCACGGAAATATCGAAGGTACCGCCGCCAAGGTCGTAGACCGCGATGATCTCGTTCTTTTTCTTGTCCAGTCCGTATGCCAGTGAAGAGGCGGTGGGTTCGTTGATGATGCGCAGCACTTCCAACCCTGCAATACGTCCGGCATCCTTGGTGGCGTTGCGTTGCGCGTCATTAAAGTAAGCCGGCACTGTGATGACCGCCTGGGTCACCGTCTCACCCAGGTAGGCTTCGGCGTCTGTTTTGAGCTTGCCAAGGATCATGGCACTGATCTCGGGAGGGCTGTATTCTTTGCCATCCAGCACGACGCGCACATCACCGTTGCTGGCGCCAGTTACTTTGTAGGGAACACGGCCAACCGTGCGCTGCACCTCGGGGTCGCTGAATTTGCGGCCCATGAAGCGCTTGATGGAAAAGATGGTGTTCTCAGGGTTGACGATGGCCTGGTTCCGGGCGGTGCGTCCAACAATGCGTTCGTGGTTCTTGTTCACGGCCACCACCGAGGGCACAAGCCTTTCCCCTTCGGCAGACGGGATGACAACCGGTTCGCCGCCAGACATCACCGCAACAACTGAGTTTGTGGTACCAAGATCAATGCCTATGATTTTTCCCATGTTTTATCTCCTCGATTTATCGTGCTACGCGCACAACTGCCGGCCGGATCACCCGGTCGTTTATTTTATATCCGGTGCGGACGACTTCAATGACTTCACCGCTTTCAAACTCAGGATTTTCCTCGTTTGAGATCGCTTCGTGGATGGTCGGGTCAAACTGAACCCGGTTTTCACTAATGGAGGTTACGCCTTCAGACTCGATGATGCTGAGGATCTTGCGGGCAACCAGCTCGATGCCTGATGACCAGGCAGCGCCTTCACCGTCCTTTGGACGGGCTTTTAGAGCCAATTCAAGATCATCCAGGATCACCAGGTATTTCTTGATGATGTTGCCGGTGATCACCTGGCTTAATTGCACCTGCTCACGTTCCACACGCTTTTTGTAGTTGGAGAACTCGGCACGTTCCCGTTGCCATCCATCCAGGTTGGAAGCGCAACCCTGTTCGGCTTTCTTGAGTTGTTCCTGGAGTTCTTCATACACTTTCGTGTCAAGGGTTACCCCTTCGGGGTTCAGATCTTTCATTTCCGGGTTTTCTTGCTTACCGGGGTGGTCTCCGCGGTGTGTGGCGTGGCTTTTCTTGCTCTCTTTTGCATCATTCATTTTCATTCCTCACTAAATTATTATTCGACCATGGTGTCGTTCACCAAGTCTGAGAGTAAACCAGATAAAAAGCGCACGATGGAAATGGTTCTGCCGTAAGGCATGCGCATGGGTCCCATCACTCCCAGGGTTCCGGTGGCCAGCCCGGGTGTGCCGTAGCGTGCCAGTACGATGGATACCTGCGAGAGGGAGTCGTACACGCCTTCTCCACCGATCAACACCTGCACTCCGCCCTGCGGCGGGGTGTGCATGATGGTGTTTGAAATGATTTCATTTAATAAAGGTCTTTCCTCCAGTACTCGAAGCGCGCGCCGGGCTTCCTCGGAGCCTGAAAACTCCGGTTCAGCCAGGACGTTGGTGAGTCCATCCAAGACGATCTCGCCTGAGATCATTGAATTCGCCTGGTTCATTTCTTCGATGATGACGGAATAGACATCAACTTCCAGCGGCGAAAGGGCAGAGGTGTCAATATTTATCTCATCCAGGGTCTTGCCCACAAGCAGGCGCGTCAGGTTTCCGGCGACTGCTGATAACTGCTCCTGGGTGACCGGTTCCTCCAGGGTGATGAACCGCTGCATGATCTCGCCGCCCATTAAAACCAGTACCATCAACACCTGGCTGCCGCGCGAGGAGATCAACTCGAGGTGTTTAAAACGCGATTGCTCGGGGTGCGGGGCGGTGACAATGGATGCAGCGCGGGACTGGTGGGCAAGAACCGAAGCCGCGAGGCGGGTCCATTGTTCCACATCCTGGCGCATCTGGTAGAACTGGTGCGAGATGGTGCGCCGGGTGGAATCCGGGAGTTCCGATTCCTGCACCATGTTGCCGACGAAAAGGCGGTAGCCATCCTCGGTGGGTACGCGGCCGGCAGAAAGGTGAGGCTGGCGCAGGTATCCAAGGTCGGTGAGCAGGGCTAGTTCATTACGTACAGTGGCAGAACTCATGTCCAGGTTGTACTGATCCACCACGTGCTTTGACCCCACCGGGTTGGCGGAACGGACGTACTCATGGATCACGAGTGATAATAGGAACCGTTGTCGATCGCTTAATTCTGTCATTTTCAATGTTTTAGCACTCAAAGCCTTCGAGTGCTAAATAAGGTGTAATAATGATAACATGCCGGAAATTTGAAGTCAAGGAAGGCTGGCTGGTTCTAATAAAAGATTAATGCCGCTTGAACGTTTGACGAGGAAAAATATGGATCATTTTGGGTGAATTTTTATCCAAAATAGTAGGGGTTTTTGTTATAATAAATATATGATAAATAACATCCAATATATCAAAAATTGCACTGACTAAGGGAGACCCTCATGCGAAGCAAACTCTTTTTGATCACCGGGCTACTTTTAGCAACGTTATTCCTTTATGGATGCACTTCGGAAAGTTCCCCAAGTGAAAACGGCGGATCCGTTAATCAGCCGATTCAAACAGGAAAAGACTTCAGGGCAGCGGCAACTGCAGAAGGATCTGTGCTCCTGGATTGGGAACCCGTAAATGGGGCTGAACAATACCTGGTTGAATTGCAGATTGGCGGTGATGAGTTTATCCCCCTGGGGCTCTTCAGTGCTGATATTACTTCTTTCGAGGATGTCAACTTGCCTCCGGACACGGAATTCACATACCGCCTGACGGTTCTTAGCGGTGGTAGTCAGGGAAAGAGCCAAATGATCGCGGTGACCACACCCGCAGTACCTGCTGCTCCAATTCAGGTAACTCTTGAATTTGACCAGACCCCTGCTGCCTTTGATACGAGCCAGTTCAGTGCTGAAGGTTTTGATCCATCCTCCATAGACCCGAGTTTTTATGAAAATCTGTTCCCAACCGATGAATCCGGCGAGCCCATCACTGACGGACCAGGCGCTTTTGACCCCTCCATGTTTATGCCCCAGCCGGTGGAGTCTTACGCTGTAATCGGATCTGCAGGCGGCGACGTATCTGTTACCGGCAGCAATGGCGTGGTTTACACCCTCAGCATTCCGCCAAACGCCCTGCGGATGGAAGTACCCATCACACTCCTCCCAATCTCCAATATACCCGACCTTCCTCTCAGCGGTGGAGTGGGAGCCGCAATCTTCATCGAACCGGAGTACCTGGTATTTGATGTTCCAGCAACCTTGACGATGACGCCACCTTCAGGGAGTTCCAACTTGACCACTTCTCCCAGCGACATCGTAACCGGGTTTGCGTTTGAATCTGAAGGAAAGGAATTTCACCTTTATCCCCGGTTGCTGGAATCCCCCCAGGCATCAGTCAATTTGCGCATGGCGAAGCCAGCTGCCATTGCCCAACAGGCGGGGCCTTTGGCTGAAATTGCCCGGCTTCAACTGGAGAAGGCCGGTGGATTTGGTGTGGGCAGCGGATCTGCCCAGGAAATCAAGAAAGTCAGCAAAAAACAATCCTTGAAATCCAGGAATCGAACCGCGTCGCAGGCAGCCGTTGCCCAAATTGAAGAATTGACTCCCCTGCTGCCGATCGAAGAATTGACACCCCTGTCAAATCTTCCGCCTGAGGCGTATTCACTTGCCCGTATGGGTGAGGCCATCCTCCAAAAAGCAAACCGATCGAACGACTGGGGGAAGTTCATGGAAACTCTCGAGGATTTCAGGGTGTACATGAACTCCGGTGGTGACAAATACAATGAGGGCTTGAATGCCAAGATACTCGAAAAGCTCCTTCAAAAGGCAAAAGCTTTGCTTGATAAGAATAAGGGTGAGTGCCTGACACCGGATGACTTCAAAGCTCAGGATCTTGTGGAACGCCTTTCCAATCCCAAGGATAAGTTTTCAAAACTGCTGTCAGGTTTATTCAAGGAGAAGTATGGGCAAAAATTACTGGATGATCTGGCATACGGAATGAAAACCTGCCGTTTTGAACTGGATCTCAAATCCGCATTAACCTTTGATTCAGGCGGGTCTACCATGCATGTCTCCAACGAATTCCAGAAATTGCCACTCCAGTTATCCTACCTGGATGGCGAGATTTACTTGTGGGGAAGCAGTAAGATGATATTTGAAACCAGGGTTACCGGACCCTGCCCGGTAACGATCAAACAATATGACAGTCTCTACTTCGTGGTCGAAAAACTTACCCCGGTCTTTGAAGGACAAAGGCTTTCAGACCTGGTCATGGAACGTTATCGCGTTCAGGGCTGGAAGCAAATGAAATCAGGATCCGGTAAGGGAGGTGAATGCGGTAAGGTGCTACAGCTTCAAGGTGGCGGAGATTTTTGGACCGGGTTATTTTCAATTGCGCGGATTTCGCTGGATAGCATGTCACTCACGGGGTGGGAGGTCAAAGGCAACTCGGCCAATAACGGTGGTGCTCTTACGGCCAGGTGGACATCGGTAAATCCTTCGTTCAGACCCTACAACGAAGATGCCAAGATGAGTGATGATTCGAAATTCACTTTTCGAGCCATTCCCTACAACCGAAGCAAGTGACAGGGAATTAACAAAAACCGTTAATCTAGTTTAGAACCTGAATTTTTTGATACGCACCCGCTTTACAGGAGTGCGTATCATTTTTTTAGTTAACTAATTGAGCGATTCTTTGCCACAAGAATTTTGTTTGTACTGATAGACCTTGAGCACCACGTGCACTATAATCATTCAAGATTGGTAACACAGAAGGAAGGTTAAAGACGTGAAACGCTTGTACAACAGAATCCCTCAATGGATAGCAGGATTATTCGGAAGTGTGGTGATCATTGGGTTGGTCACCCTGCTCTTGAAATCCGTTGAGTCAGAACTTCAGATCCAGTTGATCGCGTTGCTTTACTTGCTGCCGATCCTGGGGTGCACAGTGTTATGGGGATTAACGACTGGAATCCTGGCTGGTCTCTTGTCCTTTCTCGCGTTCAATTATTTCTTTATCCAGCCTTACTACACCCTGAGTGTACACAAAACTCAGGACCTGATCACTCTGATCGTTTTTTTGATCGTGGCGGTTGTTGTGAGCCAGTTGGTTGGCCAGGCAAGACAAGGGGTTAAACTTGCCAAAATGAGGGAGTGGGAAGCCACCCGTATGTACGAATTGATCTCCGCCCTCGCGGGCTTGACCAACGTTCAGGATATCATCCAGACCCTGGCTCATAAGATAATCGATACATTCCATTTCAACCAGGTCGAAATATCCGCAACGAATCGTCAGGAAGGTCAAGCATCAACCTATCGCATCCCGGTAGATTCAAAACTTCCCGAACCCTGCGAGTTATCAATGTCCATGTTCACAGCCAGGAACACGGAAGGCGAGATACGGTTATGGTTTGACCAGAATAAACTCACATTGGAAGAAACAAGGCTGCTGGCCGCATTCAGCAACCAGGGGGCGATGGCAATCGAACGTATTCGCCTGATACACAGTGAAAATGTCGCCCGGGTATTGGAGGAAAGTGACCGGATCAAGACATCCTTGTTGAGCTCTGTCTCTCACGAATTAAGATCCCCCCTGGCAGCCATTAAAGCATCAGCATCCAGCTTACGCAGCGGTGCTGTGGATTGGGATTCACCTGCCAGGATGGAATTGATTTCCACGGTGGATGAAGAAACAGATGCGCTCAACCTGCTGGTGGGAAACCTCCTGGACATGTCCCGCATTGAAGCAGGCGCGTTGAAACCCATGATTCGCTGGAACTCAATCCTGGAGATCATTAAGGGTGTTGAGGCAAAAATGCACAATCATCTTGTGCAACATCCAGTGAATTTTGATTTTCCTGGTGATTTCCCTCTCGTGCCAACCGATTATGTCATGATCGGTCAGGTTTTCACCAATCTGTTCAGCAACAGCGTCAAGTATGCCCCGGTCAACACCCCGATTCTTGTTTCCGCAAAAATCAGCGAGGATAGAGCCTTGATCCTGGTGACCAATCAGAGCCCTGCGGTTCCAGAGGAGCACCTGGAACACATCTTTGATAAATTTTTCAGGATCACTGAAGCGGATAAGGTAACCGGCACTGGATTGGGACTGTCCATATGCAAAGGCATCATCGAGGCACACGGCGGCAAGATTTGGGCTGAAAACATGCCCGCTGGTTTCACCTTTCACATATCCTTGCCCTTAACCATAGGCGGAGCATTACCTGTAATCCCAAAGGATGAGACCGATGGATAAAGACCCTCTTATTCTATTAATTGATGACGAACCGCAGATCCTCAGGGCACTAAAAACGATCCTGAGTGCCGGTCATTTTCGGGTGATTTCAGCTGTAAATGGTGAGCAGGGAATCGCGCTGGCTGCCTCCCAATTGCCGGATGTGATCATCCTCGACCTGTCCTTGCCGGACATGGACGGTATCCGGGTTTGTGAACAGATACGCGAATGGTCTGCGATTCCGATCATCATCCTTTCAGTACGGGATAGCGAACGAGAAAAGGTGGCAGCACTTGATAAAGGTGCTGATGACTATTTGACCAAACCTTTTAGCATTGAAGAACTTTTGGCCCGCATCCGGGTTGCTTTACGGCATTCTGCCCATTCCATTGGAAACAAGGAAACGGTCATTAATACCGGTTCACTCTCGATCGACCTGGCGCGCCATGTAACCACGTTGAATGGCGAAGAAGTTAAACTCACTGCTACCGAGTTCAAGCTGCTTTCCTACATGGCTGCACATGCCGACCGGGTGTTGACGCACCAGGCTATTCTTAATCATGTTTGGGGGTTTGAGGAATCCGACCATATAGAATACCTGCGCGTCTACGTGGGGCAACTGCGCAAGAAAATTGAGCAGGACCCTGATAATCCCCAGGTGTTGGTCACTGATCCCGGGGTTGGATACCGGTTTAGAACCGTGGATTGAGGGAAAAACCATTTATCTTTTCTTTATATTTCTCAAAATTCTTTTTCTCCAGATTTATGGGTAATCCGTAAAATTTCTCCGATCAAATCAGAGAAATTTTTTTACCTGTTAATTTGGAGAACAAGAATTATGAGCTCAATAGAAAACCCCCTCAATATCTTTGAGGAAACCACGAATCATCAACCCAAAACCACTTTGCAAACCTGGTTGATTGGGCGGCCATTGGCAACAGCAGACGCGCCGCATCAGACGATTGGCAAGCTGGTTGGATTAGCTGTTTTTTCTTCCGATGCCATGTCATCAGTGGCTTATGGTCCACAGGAATTGATGTTGATCCTGGCAGCCGCAGGTGCGGGTGCCATTCACCTGGCTCTCCCGCTGGTTGGCGCGATCGTCATCTTATTAACGATCCTTACAATTTCATATGAGCAAACCATCCACGCCTATCCTGGGGGTGGCGGCGCATACATCGTTGCCCGGGACAACCTGGGCGAAATGCCGGCCCAAATTGCTGGTGCTGCGCTATTAACCGATTACATCCTGACAGTGGCGGTCTCCATTTCTTCAGGTGTAGCGCAGCTAATATCTGCCTACCCTGTATTATTTCCTTTCCGGGTAGCCCTGGCTGTGGCAATGATCATGCTTATCATGGTGATCAATCTTCGTGGTGTCAAGGAATCTGGTTTCACCTTTGCAATACCTACATATTTATTCCTGGCACTGATGTTTACGACGGTGATCACCGGGTTTGTGCGTTATTTCAGCGGGACCCTAGGAGTTGTCATCGACCCGCCAGTACTGGAAGTAGGCATTCTTCAACCGTTGTCCTTATTCCTGATTCTGCGTGCTTTTGCCAATGGAACCACTTCCTTGACCGGGGTGGAAGCCATTTCAAATGGAATCACGGCATTTAAGGAACCACACAGCAAGAACGCTGGTAAAACACTGATCTGGATGGCACTTATCCTTGGGTCCCTGCTAATGGGAATTACATTCTTAAGCACGAGGGTCGGCACCATCCCAGCTGAGAGCGAAACCACCATTTCGCAACTAATCCGGACCATTTACAACGGTCGCGGAATCCTTTACATATTAAACATCAGCGCCACAACGGTTATATTGATCATGGCCGCCAACACAGCTTTCGCTGATTTTCCCAGGTTGGGGGCGCTGCAGGCAGGGGATGGCTTTCTGCCACGCCAACTCACTTTCCGGGGCAGCCGACTGGTGTATTCAGGCGGGATTGTTTTGTTGGCGACAGTTGCGTCACTATTGGTGATCATGTTCAAAGCTAGCGTCACAGGTTTGATCCCGCTTTATGCGATCGGAGTTTTTCTATCTTTCACCCTATCGCAAACAGGCATGGCCCGCCGATGGTGGAAATCTGGACATCTTGCCCCTGGTGAGGAGTTACCCGGTCATGGAACCATCCTACATTATGAAAAAGGATGGGTATTTAAGATGCTGATTAACGGTCTGGGAGCATTTAGTACAGCGATTGTGGCGATCATTTTTGCCGTCACCAAGTTCCGGGATGGAGCCTGGGTAATCATCATCGTTATTCCCATTTTGGTTACCATCTTTTTCCAAATTCATCATCATTATAAACACCTGGCCGGACAACTCTCATTGCAGAACTTCCCGGCAAAAAAGAATTTCTCGCGCAACCGGGTAATTCTTCCGGTGAGTGGAGTGCACAATGGTACGGTTGACGCACTCCATTTTGCAGCGACCCTCTCCGATGACATAACGGCAGTGCATATCTCCATTGATCCTGTTGAAACTGCAAAAGTAAAAGCCAAATGGGAAAACTGGGGCGATGGTTATCGGCTGGTGGTACTGGATTCGCCTTACAGGTTGTTCCTGGAGCCTCTCCTGGAATACATTGACAAGATATCCGCGATCCAGGCTCCAAATGAGATCATTACGATCGTAGTTCCACAATTCATCCCGAAACACTGGTGGGCGAGCTTTCTCCACATGCGAACGGCAGAAAGCCTGCGTAAAACGCTTCTGCACCGCAAAAACATCATCATCACCGAAGTTCCCTACCAGATTGAATAACGTGCTCCCGGATCAGTGAACTTTCAGAACCTTGTGATACGTTGTCACAAGTCTCAATTTTTAGTTGCGGTTGACCCGCCTTTGATTAACCTATAAAATAAGCGTTGATAGACCATTCGATTAACCAGACCAAGGAGCGAGGATGTCCCCAACCCCTTTTACCTCCCGGCGTGCGCCATTTTTTTATGATGTTCCTGATGAGAAGTGGACTGACTGGCGCTGGCAATTAAGCAACCGCTTAAACTCAGTTGAGGATTTTGAAAAGATATTCCCCCTTACCGAGAGCGAGCGCAAAGCACTCAGTTCTCCCGGGCTTTTCCGCGTGGATGTGACACCTTATTACGTATCGCTCATCGATCCGGACGACCCGCAAGACCCCATCCGCAAGCAGATCATTCCCACTGCCGGCGAGATCGAGGTCTTCACCGGTATGATGGAGGATTCACTCGCGGAAGACCGCCACAGCCCCGTGCCGGGGTTGGTGCACCGTTACCCCGACAGGGTGTTGATGCTGGTGACCACGCAGTGCGCCTCCTACTGCCGTTACTGCACCCGGGCACGTATCGTGGGCGACCCGAACCAGACATTTTCACGCGGGGAGTTTGACGCGCAAATTGAATACCTGAAGAATACTCCGCAGGTGAGGGATGTGCTGCTCTCCGGCGGCGACCCGCTGACCCTGGCACCCAAATTGCTGGAGGAACTGCTCACCAGGCTGCGCGAAATTCCGCATATTGAGATCATCCGCATCGGCTCGCGGGTGCCGGTTTTCATGCCCATGCGCGTGACAGCGGAACTGACGGACATGCTGCAAAAATTCCACCCGTTGTGGATGAACATCCATGTGAATCATCCGAACGAGATCTCGCAGGAGCTGGCCGAAGCTGCGGACCGGCTGACCAGGGCGGGCATCCCGCTGGGCAACCAGTCTGTGTTGCTGGCGGGGGTAAACGACTGCGTACATATCCAACGCGACCTGGTGCAAAAGCTGGTGCGCATCCGCGTACGGCCATACTACATCTATCAGTGCGACCTGGTGGAAGGCGCGGGGCACTTCCGCACGCCGGTGGCCAAAGGCATCGAGATCATCGAGGGTCTGCGCGGGCACACCTCGGGTTTTGCCGTTCCCACTTACGTAGTGGATGCCCCCGGGGGAGGCGGCAAGATTCCGGTGATGCCCAATTACCACATCAGTTCATCTGATCACAAGATCGTGCTGCGCAATTATGAGGGGTATATCACCACATATGAAGAACCGCAGGATTACACGGCGCATGACCCGAAAACCTGCAGTTTTTGCCAGAACAAGCGCACCGAACCTGGGCAATCAGGGGTGAGCGGGCTGCTTGATGGTGAGGCAATGTCCATCGCACCCGAGAACTTTGACCTGCTGCATAACCGCGGGGGCGGTCAGCACCGCCTGCGCGCGGATAGCGGGAAGTGGAAGCCATTGGGGATAGGCAGTGGAGCGGAGAACGGAGAACCGAGAAATGAGAACGGTGGATAGTCCTTAGAGAATTGACAAAAAAATTCTTAGAAAATACTTAAGATGACATCATACGATTTAGAGAGGCTGGAAGTCTGGTATAAATCACGAGAACTTGTTAGTGATATTTATAAACTGATAATTCCAATCCTTCCTGAAACCGAAAAATTCAATTTGATTGCTCAAATGCGGCGGGCAGCAACCAGTATACCGTCGAATATTGCTGAAGGTTATGGTAGGTTTTATTATCAGTCGAACATCCACTTTTGTTACATTGCAAGAGGTTCCTTAGAAGAGTTGATCAGTCAAATTGTTTTGGCTCATGATCAGGGATATCTCTCGAATGATCTGTTTCAACTAGAAATAAAAAAGGCGAATAGCCTAGTATTGTTAATAAACGGATATATTTCTTACCTAAAGAGAAGTAAACAAGGAGAACACGAACCTGGATCTGAGTATGTTAGTGAAGAACAGGTAACTTACCAGGCTGATAGAGAAAATTCCAACGGTTCTCGGTTCTCGGATTTCGATTCTCGACTTTCTGATTTCAATTCTCACGCTGAAGGGAGTTAACATGCACTATAGACGACTAGGTCATTCCGGTTTGAAGATCAGCGAGATCTCGCTGGGGTCATGGGTCACGTTTGGCAACCAGGTCGATGAGACCACCGCCATCAGCCTGATCAAGGAGGCGTTTTCGCAGGGCATTAATTTCTTCGACAACGCGGATATGTATGCCAACGGGCAGGCTGAACTGGTGATGGGCAAAGCCATCGCGGATATGCCACGCGAGGAGCTGGTGATCTCCAGCAAGGTGTTCTGGCCGACGTTCAAAGGTCCCAATGGGCGCGGACTAAGCCGCAAGCACATTATGGAATCCATCCATGCCAGCCTCAAGCGGCTGGGAACGGATTACGTGGATCTGTATTTTTGCCATCGATTTGACCCTGATACGCCCGTGGAAGAGGTGGTGCGAGCCATGACCGACCTGGTGCAGCAGGGAAAGGTGCTTTACTGGGGAACCTCGGAATGGGAGTCCTACCAGGTGGTTCAGGCATACGGGGTTGCCCGGGAATTCGGGCTGGTTCCTCCCGCGATGGACCAGCCGCAGTACAACCTCTTTCACCGCAAACGCGTGGAAGATACCCTCATGCCGGTCTGCCGTGAACTGGGGATCGGGCTGACCACTTTCAGCCCCTTGTATTACGGCATCCTCTCGGGTAAATATAATGAAGGAATCCCCAAGGGAAGCCGGGCTTCGCTGGAGGATTATAACTGGATACAGGACCGCATCACTCCCCAGCGGGTGGAGATCGTGAAACTGCTCACGGAAGTAGCCAACGACCTGGATATTACCCCGGCGCAATTGGCCATCGCCTGGGTACTGCGCCGCAAGGAAGTGTCCAGTGTGATCACGGGCGCTACTCGCCTGGAGCAGCTTGATGAGAACCTGGGGGCATCGGAAGCTTACGAGAAATTGACCGAACTGGACATTGACCGCATTTTCGCATGCCTGGGGAATTACCAGGAATAAGGAGAGAAATTCATGGCAGAAAAGAAGACAACCAGAGGCAGGATCTGGATCAAACCCAATGGCTCATACAAAGTCGAAGGCGATATCCCTCTGGTGCACAAGACCCAGATCGTTTCGGAATTTGGCGAACCGCTGAACTGGAAACTGGACGGTGAATTAAAGGCTGGCGGACCCTATTCGCTCTGCCGCTGCGGGCACTCCAATGAGAAACCTCATTGTGATGGCACACACCATGATATTGACTTTGACGGCACAGAAGCTGCCCCCACCGACATGTTTGCCGACCGTCAACGGGTGGATGAACGAGGCAAGGGTATCGTGGTGAAAAGCGATCATAAGTTGTGCATGAATTCCGGGTTTTGCGGCAACCGCAACACCAACATCCGCAAAATGGTGCCCAACACTGAAGAGCCTGCCGTGCGCGCCGAGATCATGGCCATGATTGACCGCTGTCCATCGGGCACCTATTCCTACTCGATGACTAAAGAGGGCGAGGATGTAGAGGCAGACCTGCCGGTGCAGATCGCGTTGACCACGGAGATCACTTCAGAGGGACCGATTGAAGGACCCTTGTGGGTGACGGGTTACATCGAGGTTGAGCGGTCCGACAAACAACCGTTTGAAACCCGCAACCGGGTGACCCTGTGCAACTGCGGCGAATCGAAACGCAAACCCTTGTGCGATGGCACTCACCGGAAAAGACAGGAAGAAAAACTGCGTTCCCAAAAGGAATAACAAAAAAGGACAGGCGTGAGCCTGTCCTTCGCTACAAATTTGTATCCCCTAACTTCTTAATTTCGCTTTCAGTTCATACTCCAGGCGCTTGATGATCTTGTTGCGCAAAGCGGAGACTTCTCCCACGGTCAGGGTGCGGTCCATCGCCTGGTACGTCAGGCGGTATGCCATACTTTTCTTGCCTTCGCCCACCAGTTCGCTGCGGAAGACGTCAAACAATTCCACTTCGGTCAACAATTTGCCGCCGGTTTGCCGGATGAGGCTTTCCACAGCCGCCGCCGGGATGGACTCGTCCAGCACAAACGCCAGGTCTTCCAACACAGCCGGGAACCCGGGAACATCGGCAGTACTGGTAAGGTCAGGCATGAGTTCCACCAGCGCACCCATATCCAGGTCGGCGGCCAGGATGGGGTGTTTGAAGGTGTCTCCCCAGTCGTAGTCCTCACGCACGGCGGGATGCAGCTCACCAAAGAATCCCAGTTGGCGATCTCCCGAGCGGATGACGGCACATTTTCCCGGATGGAAAGAGGGATGTTCCCCCGGGCTGATGGTGACATTTTCCAGCCGAATTCCCTCGAGCAGCTCCTGCAGGATGCCCTTCAGGTCAAAGAAATCCAGTGAGCTTGTATCCGCGGCCTGCCAGCCTTTGAGGGCGCGCTGCCCTGCCAGGACAATTCCGAGGCGGAGTAATTCGTCCGGCAGCCCGGAGGGGTCCTCAGACTGCAGGATGATGGGTCCGATCTCAAAGAACGCCAATTGCTGATGATGACGGGAATTGCGTTCAGCGGTGTCAAGCAGGCTGGCAAGCACACTATGGCGCAGGAAGGATTTCTCATAAGCCAGCGGGTTGGCGATGCGCACATATGGTTTGTCATCCGGAGAGGATTCCGGGCTGAGCCTGCGTTTTTCGCGTTCAGGTGTGGTCCAGCGGTAGCTGATGATCTCCTGCAATCCAAGTGCCACCAACAGGTCGCGGAGACGTTCCTGCTTGTCCAACTCGCGGTTGCCCAGTTGCGGGGGCAGTTCATCGGTCATGCGTGTTTCAGGGATGTTGTCATAGCCGTACACCCTGGCGATCTCTTCCACCAGGTCCGCTTTGCCGGTGATGCCCGTGCCGATGTCCAGCCGGTGGTCGGGCGGTGTTGCCCGCACCACATTTTCCTTCACCTGTACGGAAAATTCCAGGCGGCTCAACAACTCGGCAATTTTTTCCACGGGCAGGCTTACGCCAAGCCAGCGCTGCACGTCCTGCGAGGTGATCTCCACTTCCTTTGCAGCGGGAGGCAGGGGGTAGGCATCCACCAGTTTGGGGTCAACTTTGCCGCCGCCCCAAAGGCTCATCAACTCCAGGCCGCGTTTGACGCCTTTTTCCGCCATGGAGGGGTGAACACCGCGCGTGAAGCGGAACGATGCCTCTGAGGGCAGGTTCTGCGCCCTGGCGGTGCGGCGAATGTTGATCATGTTCCAGGACGCGCCTTCCAGCAGGATGTTGGTGGTATCCGGGTTGATCTCCGATTCAAGGCCGCCCATCACGCCTGCCAGCGAGAGCGGACCAGCCTCGTCGCAGACCAGGATGTTGCCGGGGTCGAGTTTGCGTTCCACCCCGTCCAGGGTGGTCAGTGTTTCGCCGGCATACGCTGCGCGGGTGATGATCTTCACCGGTTTTCCGCCGGCGCGTTTTTTCAGCGTATCGTAATCAAAGGCGTGCAGCGGTTCGCCAAGTTCAAGCATGGCGTAGTTGGTGGCGTCTACAATGTTGTTGATGGGGCGCATGCCAGCCAGCTTTAGCCGGCGCTGCACAAGGATTGGGCTGGGTTGGATGCTAACACCGCTGATCAACCCCAGCACAAAACGTGGGTTGAGTTCGGGATTGGTGATTTCCAGGGAGGCGAAGTCCGCTTTCCCGATTGCCGGTGTAGCCGGAAAAACCGGGTTCTTGAGCGGTTTCCCGGTCATGGCGGCGATCTCGCGTGCCAGGCCAAGGATGCTGGCACAGCGTGCATAGCTGGGCAGCAGGTTGATGTCGATCACCGCGTCGCCCATCAGGTCCACCAGGGGAGTGCCCGCAACGGCATCCGGTTCGAGGAACATAATGCCCTCGTGTTCATCTGAAATGCCCAGTTCCTTTTCGGAGCAGACCATGGAATCTGATTCCACGCCGCGGATCTTTGTGCGTTTGAGGGTGGTGAGCACCAGGCCTTCCTGGTGACCATCATAGATCTGGGCGCCTTCTTTGGCGTAAGCGACTTTGAGTGGTTCAGGCAGGATGCCTTTGTCCCTGTACTCATACAGGTTGGGCGCCCCGGTAAGTACGATCTTTTCCTCTGTTCCATCAAACAAGCGGCACAGCACCAGCCTGTCAGCGTTGGGGTGGGGCATTACCTCGCGGATTGCGCCCACCACGATTTTCTCGCGGTCCCAACTGAGACCGCTGGCCTTCACGTGCATGCTGCCGGGTTCAGGCAGGGGCAGTCCGACGATCTGCACTTCCTCCACCTCCAGTCCGGCCATGGTCACCAGGTGAGCCAGCTCGGCGATGGACAGGTCGATGTCAACGAAATCTTTCAGCCATGAAATGGGTGCTTTCAAGAAAACCTCCGTTTTCTGTGATTCGTGATCAGTAATTAGGAAAAACAAATGAGTGGATTGTCCTGATCACTTTTTTCTAATCACTGATTACTTTATCTAGAACTGTTCCAAAAACCGCAAATCGTTATCCCAGAAGTAGCGGATGTCGTTGATGCCGTAACGCAGCATGGCAATGCGCTGCACGCCAAATCCGAAGGCAAAGCCGGTGTAGCGCGCGGGGTCATACCCGCCGTTCTTCAGCACCACCGGGTGCACCATGCCGCTGCCGCCAATTTCCAGCCAGCCTCCGCCGCAGATGGAACAGCCTGCCCCCTTGCATTTAAAGCACTGGA
The DNA here is from genome assembly GCA_964454565.1 of uncultured Anaerolinea sp. GTDB lineage: Bacteria > Chloroflexota > Anaerolineae > Anaerolineales > Anaerolineaceae > UBA6107. The sequence goes on from CAYVTF010000006.1 coordinate 21,539, forward strand.
TATCAAACTCAGCCGAGGGCTCGGTGAAGGGGAAGTAGGATGCCCTGAAGCGCGTGCGCGCCTGGGGACCAAACAGTCGCCTGGCCATGTCGGTGAGGGTACCTTTGAGGTCGCTGAAGGTGATGCCGGGTCCCACCGCCAGCCCTTCCAACTGGTCGAACTGGGTTTCGTGGCGGGTGTCGGTCTGCTCGTAGCGGTAGACCATGCCCGGCACGATCACGCGCACTGGTGGTGGATCATTGGGATTCAACGCAGCGATCTCGCGCATGGCGCGGATCTGTCCCGGAGAGGTGTGCGTGCGCAGCACCATAGGGTTGTCACCGCGGTCGGGGGCGTCGATGAAGTAGGTGTCCTGCATGTCGCGCGCGGGATGCCCCACCGGGAAGTTGAGCAGCTGGAAATTGTACTCATCGGTCTCGATCTCGCGCGAGCGGTACACCTGGAAGCCCATCTCGGCAAAGATGCGGTAAAGTTCGCGCAGGATCTGCGTATCGGGGTGCAGGCGTCCGCGCAGCCGGGGTCTGCCGGGCAGGGTCACATCCAGGGATTGGCTGGCGAGGGAACGCCTGAGGGCTGCCTCCTTGATCACTTGCATCTGGCTTGCAAGGGCGCTTTCCAGCGCTGTCTTCACGCTGTTCGCTCCCTGACCCACCAGGGGTTTCTCTTCTGCGGAAAGCGTACCAAGGCTTTGAAACGCTTTTACCACCAGCGCATTCTTGCCCAGGTACGTGTTGCGCCAGGCCAAAAGACCTTCTTCAGTTTGTATGGTCTCCAGTTCGCGCAGTGCCATCTGTTTTGCCTGCCCAAGTTCTTCCAGGATCTTCGGTTGCGTCATACTTCACTCCTGTTGCCTTAAAATAAAACCCATCCCTTCATGAGGGACGGGGAAAACCCGCGGTACCACCCTGGTTGGTCACAATTGTGACCCGCTTCGCCCGGGGGTATTGACACTCCCCGGTTGCCCCGATAACGCCGGGCCAGGCGGTAAAAGCTAATACCCCTGAGGGGGATTCACCTGAACGGCTCTGGAGGGAACTTCAGCCGGATCCTGCCGGGCGGGCGTCGCAGTCTATGCACCCGCGTCCCTGTCGGGTTTCCCCGGCGTACTTTCCTCCGTCACAGCCTGTTGGAGGGTATTATATCACGACGGCAGAGGGGCATTCCGGCAGAAAACCAGGTTACTGTATATAATGGCGTCAATCAATACTTATCTGCGAGGATACGATGGACAAAATCAACCGTGAGACTGCGCTAGACTACTTAACTAACCAGTGGGGTTCCTATGTCTCTTCTTTCCGGGCATTGACACCCGAAGTACAGGCAGAGTTCATGCAGCGCCAGGGCTACGATACTTTTGCTGACCTGGTGGCGCACTTCACGGCGTGGTTTGAGCTGGCCATGGAGGTGATCGCAGTGAAAAAACGCGATCCCTCCTATTTCTTCCCTGATATCAATGTGGACGAGTTCAACGCCGCGGCTGTGGAAAAAGCCAAACCCTTTTCTGAAGCCCAGGTACTGGAGCAGTTCGAAGTGGCACGTTTGCGATTCATTGATTGTGTCAACCGGTTGTCGGAGGAGGATCTGCTCAATCCCAATATCATTCGCCAGCTGGAGATCGACCTGGTGGGTCACCTGGCGGAGCACAAGATCTAGTAGGGTGTATTGAAAATGTACCAAAACGAACCGAAGCATTTTTGTGGGTTTTCATCCACTTCCTAAAACAAAAAAGCCTGCCGATTTAAGGCAGGCTCACAGTCATTGCTATTCCTAGTGAACGGTCGTTCCAACCTTCTCACCCATCAGGGCTTTCTTTAGCGCGTTCTCATCCCACAAGTTGAGCACGTGGATGGGCAGTTTATGCTCCATGCACATGGTCACCGCGGTGGTGTCCATTACACCCAGGTGCATATTGACTGCCTCAATATAACTGATCTCATCAAATTTGACAGCCTGGGGGTTGGTCTTGGGATCGCTATCGTACACGCCGTCCACCTTGGTGGCTTTGATCAACACGTCCGCGCCGATCTCCATGGCGCGCAGGGCAGCCGCGGTGTCTGTGGAAAAGAAGGGGTTTCCTGTGCCACCGCCGAAGATGACCACGCGGCCCTTTTCCAAATGGCGGATGGCGCGCCTGCGGATGTAGGGTTCAGCCACGGTTTTCATTTCAATCGAGGTCATCACGCGGGTGATCACCCCCTGGTGTTCCAGGGCGTCCATGAGTGCCAGGGCGTTCATAATGGTGCCCAGCATGCCCATGTAATCAGCGGTTGCCTGATCCATGCCCATTTCAAGGCCGACCTTTCCACGCCAGAGATTGCCGGCACCGATGACAATGGCAACATCCACTCCCAGTTCACGCACATCCTTCAGTCGCCGGGCGATATCCATTGCCTGAGTGGAATCGATGCCCGTGCCTGATTTTCCGGCAAGTGATTCTCCGCTAAGTTTTAGCAAAACGCGGTGGTACTTCAGTTCCTGCATGTTTCCTCCTCCGGGGTGATAAGAAAAGACCAACCTCGACGGTTGGCCTTTTGATGGTTACTCTTCTGATTCCTGTGACGTGGTTTCACCCAATGCCCACCGCGCGAAGCGGCGGATGATGACGTTTTCGCCCATGGCAGCAACGTTCTGGTTGACCAGTTCCTGGATGGTGATGCTCTCATCACGGATATAGGCCTGGTTCATCAGCACGAATTCATCCTTGTATTTTTTCAAAGCACCTTCCACGATGCGCGGGATGATGGTATCCGGTTTGCCGTCTTCTTTTGCCTTGGTGGTGGCGATCTTGGTCTCGCGTTCGATCACTTCGGCGGGAATGTCTGCTTCGGAGATGTATTCCGGTGAAGTGGCTGCGATCTGAAGCGCGATCTCGTGCGCCAGGGTGCGGAAAGCTTCGGAGCGGCCGACGAAGTCGGTTTCGCTGTTGATCTCAACCATCACGCCCACACGGCCGTTGCCGTGGGTGTAAAGTTCAAGTACGCCTTCAGAGGCCTGGCGGCCTGAGCGCTTGGTGGCGGTGGCAAGACCTTTTTCGCGCAGAAAATCCATGGCTGCGTTCAAGTCGCCATTTGATTGCTCCAGTGCTTTGCGGCAATCAAGAATGCCGGCTCCGGTTTTTTCGCGCAGTGTTTTGATCATCTCAGTTGTTATTTGCATTTCTCTCAATTCCTTCTAATAAGTGTGCTCAACGGAATAACCGTTTCAATCGGATGGCGGCAGAATTATTCTGCGGGGTCTTCATCAACTTTGGGTTCAGCTTCAGCTTCAATTGCTTCAACAGGAGCTACAGCAACTACTTCCACGGCCTTTTCTTCGACTACATCATCAGCCACAACTTCAACCACTTCAGGAGTCACTTCTTCAACCACTTTCGGACCCATATGGGCAAGGGTGGAAGCGCCTAGCAGGTCGGTATCTTCCAGTTCGCTCTCCTCGTCAATTCTCGGGCGGGCGCCAGAAGCAACACGGGCAGCAGGGGTTTCGAACGCAGGGCCGCCTTCTCTGTCGTCTTCCTTTACCATGGTTTTGCCTTCGATGACCGCGTCGGCGATCTTGCCAACCAGCAGTTTGATGGCGCGGATGGCGTCATCATTGGAGGGGATCACGTAATCCACATTGCGGGGATCGCAATTGGTGTCCAACAGGGCGATCACGGGGATACCCTTGATGTTGGCTTCGTGAACAGCGGTGTGCTCGCGAACCACGTCCACAATGAAGACCAGTTCAGGAACTCTCTTGAGGTTGCGTACACCAGATAGTCGTGATTGGAGGCGTTTGATCTCGCGCTCGATGAGCAGGCCTTCCTTTTTGGTGAGGCGGTGGATTTCACCAGAATCACGCATGTGCTCAAGCCGTTCCAGTTCCTGGATGCGGTTGAACATGGTGGACCAGTTGGTGATCATGCCGCCCAACCAGCGCTCGGTAACGTAGGGCATACCGCAGCGAGTTGCTTCTTCAGCGATCGTTTCCTGTGCCTGGCGTTTGGTGCCAACGAACAGGATGTTTCCACCCTGGGCTACGGTGTCGCGCACCAGGTTGTAGGCAGTGGTGAGAAGTTTTACGGTTTGCTGGAGGTCGATGATGTGGATCCCGTTACGTTCGGTGAAGATGTAAGGCTTCATCAGGGGGTTCCACTTGTTGGTGCGATGTCCGAAGTGAACGCCGCTTTCCAACAGGGACTTCATGGAAATAATAGAACTCATGGTAGTACTCCTTTGCGTTTTGCTTCCGCCCTTTTTAGCCTTTCCCTCACTGCCTCTGGCAGCACGCAGGAAAGATCGAAGAGCGTGTAAGATAGTCTATGGTTTTCACCACAGCCGACGAATTATATCATACAAATTTTCCTCCATGTTGGAAATTATTTCCGTGATTCTGCACCAAAGGTATAATGGATTTATCCCACTTACAAGGCAGGCATCATGCACATCCTGGTTACCAATGATGACGGTGTTTTTGCCCCCGGGCTGCTGGCCCTGGTGCAGGAGCTGCGCAAGATCGGTGAGGTTTCTGTGCTGGCTCCGGATCACAACTGGTCTGCCTCCGGTCATGTAAAAACCTTGAACCGCCCGCTGCGGGCAAAACCGGCACTATTGGCAGATGGGTCACCGGCGTTGGCCAGCGACGGGGCACCTTCAGACTGCGTAGCCCTGGCCTTGATGGGGGTGGTGGAAAAACCGATCGACGTGGTTGTTTCCGGCATCAACCCCAACGCTAATATCGGGCACGACGTCACATATTCTGGCACCGTCACTGCAGCCATGGAGGCCGTCATTGGCGGGGTGATGGGCGTAGCGTGTTCCCTGGATGCCCCGGAGTACTTCAGCGGTCCGCTGGATTACTCCAGCGCGGCTGTGGTGGCCAGGGTGGTCACCGCCACCATGATGCAGAGCAGCATGCCGCGCAACGTGCTTTTGAACGTGAACATCCCTTACCTGAAGCTGGATGAAATGAAGGGGTACCGCGTTTCCAGGCAGGGATTGCGCATCTATCGCGATGAACTGGTGCGGCGGGAAGATCCGCGCGGCAGGCCGTATTACTGGATCGGCGGGCAGGCGCCAACCGGGGTGCGTGAAGAGGGCACTGATTTTGGTGACCTGGCGGCGGGGTATGTTTCCGTTACCCCCATCCAGTTGGACCTGACCGCGCACGGTTTTATCGAAGCGTTGCGCACGTGGAATTGGGCATCTGACTAAAGGCATACATTTGTCTGACAATCCGCAGTTGACTTTTTCTTGTGATTCTTTACAATTAACTCAACGGGATGATCTCGCGAAACATCAGATCCGATAACAAGTCCAAAGGAGAGTTGTATGCAGGAATCAATCGTTAAAGACTGGATGACCAACGTGGTGGTATTTGTGGATCCTGAACTGTCGGTTTATGAGGGTCTGCAGCTGATGCGTCACAGGTTTTTGACTAATCTGATCGTGCGGAAGACCCCAGCCAGCCCGGAATACGGGATCGTGACATCGATCAACATTTGCGACAAGATCGTTGCCCAGGACAGAAATCCTAAAGAACTCAAAGTCAAGGATATCATGGCCAGCCCGTTGATCACCGTGCCTGCAGACCTGCCCATCAAGGAGTGCGCGGCTTTGATGAAAGAAAACCGCATCCATCATCTGCCTGTCGCCAATGAAAAGGGAGAGATCGTGGGTATGATCGCGGCGATGGACCTGCTGATGGTGGCTGAAGGCATGGGTGTGAACTTTGAGGATCGCAGGCTGCACTAAAACATTTCCGCAGTTGACACAACGGTGCATCGGGTATAATTATTCCTCGATGCGCCGTTTACTTTTAACTTCCGTCCTGGTGATCACCCTCTTCACGCTGGCTTTACCGCAGTCGAGGGCTTCTGCGCAAATACTTGCTGCCGGCGAGATCATTGACCTGGTGAACACGCTGCGCACAGGCTACGGGTTGCCAGGCCTGGTGGTAGACTCGATCCTCAATTCCACGGCTTATTCCACGGCTGCAACCATGGCGGCGAACGGAGTCTGTGCGCATATTGGCGGAGCCCGAGAGCGCATCGCTGCGGCAGGCTTTGGCGGCGGTGCCACCATTTTTGCCACCGAGAACATGGCTTGTGCCACTTCAGCAAATATTGGCTGGCTGCAGGGGGTTTGGGCAGACGCCGAACATATGATGCCGATGACTGATCCTGCCTACACCCACGTAGGCGCGGGCACTTACACAGGCACAAACGGTGTCACATACTATGTGCTGCATGCGGCTTACATCGCCGGCGCAGCCGGGACGCCAGTGTACGTCACTCCTGAAAGCACATCGCCGGGTGTATATGTTGAGCCAGTGATCACCGCCACCCCGCAGGAAGACGGTTCGATCATCCACATCGTCCGGTACGGGCAGGCGCTTTCCACCATTTCTGAATGGTACAAGGTGAGCATGGAACAGATCATGGCTTTGAATGGCATGACCACTTCCAGCATCTTCGTGGACCAAAAGTTACTGATCCGACTTGCGCCCACCATCACCACCACTCCCACGCGTACCCCCACCGTTCGCCGACCCACACGCACGCCCACCGTGACGCCCATCCCGCGCACACCAACCCCCACGCGAACCATCACCCCTACTCCCACAAAAAGCCTGCTGGATACTTTGCCAAAAATTGACCGGCAGTGGTTGGGGCTGGGGCTGCTCATTGCCAGTTCCATCGGTCTGGTACTGGTGCTTCTGTTCAGTTTTATCAAGCCAAAAGCCAAAAAATAAATCTGCGGGATCCCGCAGATTTATTTATTTAGATCATGAAGTCGTCCCCGTACCAGACGCCATCCGCGGCAGGGTGCACCAGCATGGGATGTTTAACACCATTCTGAGAGGTGTACTCGCTCTTTTCATCGATGTGAATGTGATGTTTGCTTTCCAGGGTTTCCACCCTTTTAAGCAGGGCAGCAATAGCTTCTCCAATCATGTCTGGCATCTGACCGTGTTCCAGGTCCGGTTTTGCTCCGGCTGGCTGTCTGCGCATGATCACCTGTCCGGGAACGCCCACGACCACCGAATTGGGTGGCACTGACCTGACCACCACGGCGTTGGCTCCGATTCGGCTGCGGGTACCGATGGTGATGTTCCCCAGAATTTTTGCTCCTGCCCCGATGACCACCTCGTCCTCGATTGTGGGATGGCGCTTGCCTTTCTCGATGCTGGTGCCGCCCAACGTGACCCCGTGATAAAGCGTAACGCAGTTTCCGATCTCAGCCGTCTCGCCGATGACCACTCCCATACCGTGGTCAATAAAGAAACTTGAGCCGATCTTTGCCCCGGGGTGGATCTCGATGCCGGTCATGAACCTGGTGATGTGTGAGAACCAGCGTGCCAGCAGCTTGAGTTTGTGGTCCCAAAACCAGTGTTCAGTGCGGTGTGCCCACACCGCGTGCAGGCCGGGGTAAGCCAGCAGCAATTCCAGCGTGGAACGTGCTGCCGGGTCACGGTCAAAAACCGATTTAATGTCCTCGCGCATATGTCGAAAAAGGGTCATGATTCCTCCTGCCCGTTGGTTAATCCACAAGATCCGCGTAAAGCGGGGTACTCAGGTAGCGCTCACCGAATGACGGTATGATCACTACAATGCGTTTTCCCTTGTTCTGCGGCCTGGCAGCCACCTGCAATGCACTCCACACGGCTGCGCCTGAAGAAATACCCACCAGTAACCCCTCACGGGCGGCCATTTCGCGGGCTGTGCTGAAGGCATCTGCATTGGTGACCCGTATGATCTCATCGTAGATTTGGGTGTTCAACACTTCCGGCACAAACCCGGCGCCGATGCCCTGAATGGCATGTGCCCCCTTGACCCCGCCAGAAAGAACTGGGGAGGCGTCCGGTTCGACCGCGATGATCTGGATGCCGGGTTTCCTGGCTTTCAACGCTTCGCCAATGCCGGTGATCGTTCCGCCGGTACCGACGCCTGCGACCAGGAAGTCAATCTGCCCGTCCGTATCGCGCCAGATCTCCTCCGCAGTCGTACGTCGGTGAATTTCGGGGTTGGCGGGGTTCTTGAATTGCTGCGGCATAAAGTAGTGATCACCGGAAGTGACGATCTCTTCAGCTTTGCGGATCGCACCCGGCATGCCTTCGCTGCCCGGTGTGAGCACCAGTTCGGCTCCATAAGCCTTTAGCAGCAAGCGCCGTTCACGGCTCATGGTTTCGGGCATCACCAGCACCAGTTTATACCCGCGGGCGGCCGCTGTGAACGCCAGGGCAATGCCGGTGTTTCCGCTGGTGGGTTCCACCAGCGTGGTTTGGCTGTTGATCAATCCGGCTTTCTCGGCGGCATCGATCATGGCCACCCCGATACGGTCCTTGACGCTGTGAGATGGGTTGAAGTATTCCAGCTTGGCCACTACTTCGGCATAACTTCCGCTGGTCAGCCGGTTCAACCTGACGAGTGGAGTGTTCCCAACCAGTTCTGTAACGTTGTTTGCAATTTTCATACAATTATTTCTCCAGGATAATAAAAAACAGTCAACTCAACAAAATGCAGCCGTAAGGGCTGCTATGTTTGCGTGCGGGGACCTTCGCCACCGCCTGTTGAGTTGACTGTTGGAAGTTACGTCTCTCAGGCGGAGGTTAGACTGTTCCCCGCTTTGTACATAAGCACCTGTGAATCATTTTGATACACCGTCCCTAAAATAAGAGTCAATTTATCGTATTATAACCGGGCTTTGGTTAAAGTCAAGCCGTGTACAAGGGGAAAAAGATGCAACCTTTACAAGGGGAAAAAGATGCAACCGTTCTTGGAGTTCCTGCGTATATGCTGTAGGGGCAATGACTTGTTTATTTGGAGGATGCTATGAAAGAAAATCGCAAGACAACCCTGGGGTTGGGAATTTTGCTGGTGCTGGTTGGGATCTATTTTGTCCTGGTCAACACCGTGCCATCGTTTAAGGAACTGGTCAACATCACCTTCACCTGGCCGGTCATCCTTTTCCTGGTAGCTGCCGGTTTGTTGGTGATTGGTCTGCTTGTGGGGGCACCAGACATGGCAGTGCCTGCCGCCATCGTGGGCGGTATCGGCGGGATCCTGTATTACCAGAACATGACCGGCAATTGGGGCAGCTGGTCTTACCTGTGGACGTTGATTCCCGGTTTTTCAGGTACGGGCATGCTCGTAGCCTGGTTGCTGGGTGCACGCGAGCGTTACAAGGTCAGCTCAGCGTTGGATACCATCGGCACCAGCCTGGTGCTGTTCGTGATCTTTGGGGCGTTCTTTGGCGCTTTTAAATCCATGGGTCCATATTGGCCGCTTCTGTTGGTTGCCGCAGGTGTTTTGATCGCCTTACGCACACTCATATCCGGACGTAAGCAGTAGAAGGGAGATTATTATGAAAGGGATTTCTAAAAACATTTTTTTGGGTGTATTGCTGGTTTTGGCAGGCATCATTTTCCTTGTCCAGCAACTGTTCAATATCCCCATCGGTTCACTCTTCATTGCCCTTCTTTTTGCAGCAGGCGGGGCAGTGTTCCTGTACTTGCTCATCGGTGACCGCTCGAAATGGTGGGCAGCGATTCCGGGGTTCACTCTGCTTGGTTTGGCGGCACTGATCGCCTCAAGCAAACTTTTCCCCGCTTTCAGTGACCGGTTCGGCGGTACCATCTTTTTGGGTGCAATTGCATTGAGTTTTCTACTCATCCGCATCCTTAACCCTGACCAATGGTGGCCCATCATCCCGGCAGGCGTGCTGGCCACGCTGGCGATCATTCCCGCGGTGCGGAGTTCAAACGGCGGGTTGATCCCTGCCATTTTCTTCCTCGGAATTGGCGCCACCTTCGCTGTTCTGGGTTTGCTGCCAATGGGAAAAAAGGAAAAATGGCCCTGGATTCCCGCGGGCATCTGCCTTGCCATCGGGGTAATCTTCCTTGTAAGTTCAGGTGTATTGGTAAATACCTGGTTTGGCTGGCTCTGGGCAGGTGCTTTCATCCTGGCCGGAGGTTTTCTGGTGGTGCGGTCGTTGCTCAGGAAGGATTAGGGTTTTATGGATAACAAGTTATATCGTTGTCAAACAGAAAAAATGCTGGGGGGTGTGTGTTGCGGGCTGGCAAAGTACCTGTCCATTGATGTGACTATTGTGCGCCTGTTCTTTGTGATTTTCACTCTCCTCGGCGGTGTGGGTCCATTGATCTACATCATCCTGTGGGTCATTCTCCCCCAGGAAAGCGGTACAGGAACCGTGACGCAGCCGCTGAACGCAGATGAATTCAAGGAACGGGCTGAACAGGTGCGGGATGAGTTCGTAAACGCCGTCCGGGAACCTAATCAGAAGACCCTGCGTTATGTGGGTGTCGCTCTTGTGCTGGTCGGGTTTTACTTCTTTGTGAAACAATTGAACCTGCCCTGGCTGGCATGGCTGGATACCGGTGTGCTTTGGGCGGGGTTGATCCTGGTGGCTGGCATTGCGCTGTTGGTGTGGGCATTTCGAAAGGGAAATTAGCCATGGAAAACCCGCGTAAACGAAGAAGTTTTTTCTGGCCGCTCTTCCTGATCAGCATTGGCGTGCTCATCTTCCTGGTGAACATGGGTATCGTGGAGGGGACAACCTGGGATAATCTGCTGCTTTACTGGCCGGTGCTGCTCATCATCTGGGGATTCGACGGTCTGATCACAGGAGATGGTTGGGTGGGACCAGTGGTGCTGCTGGGACTGGGCGCGGTCTTGTTGCTTGGAAATCTCAATTACCTGCCCATTGATGCCTGGGGGTTGCTGTTGCGCTTGTGGCCAGTGCTGCTTGTGGCAATCGGGCTTGACATTGCTTTTGGCAAGCGCAGGTCGGCGGTTTACACCCTTCTTAAGATCTTCCTGGGCTTGTTACTGGTTGGCGGAATCGTGTGGGTGGCCATGTCCTCACCGCAGGCAATTGCCATGCAACAGGTGAAAATTGACCAGCCGCTGGAAAATGCCGCGAGCGCTCAGACCACGCTGCAACTAACTACGGGAAAACTGTCCGTGGAAGGGGACGCTCCCTCCTCCATTCTGGCAAAGGGAACAGTGGTGGTGCCGAAAAAGGACGACCTGGACGTTTCGTACGATGTGAATGCTGCGGATAAAAAGGGGTTCTTTGTGGTGGATGGACGAAAGGGCTCAAGTGTTCCTTTCATCAATTCTGCTTCCCCGTGGGTTTTCAACTTAAACTCCGGAATCCCGACTGTGCTTACCACTTCGCAGGTGGTGGGCGACCTGAAGTTGGACCTGACAGGCATGGATATCACCAGGCTGGAAAGTGAAACCGTGATCGGCCGGGTTATCCTCACCCTTCCATGCGATGAAGACATGATCGCTAATCTCAAGGTGGTGATCGGTGACGTGGAGCTCCGCATTCCGCAAGGTTGCAACATGCAGGTGAACCTGGATGGCGGACTGACAACCGTATCACTGCCCGAAGATTACCTGAAGGTGGATGACCGTATTGTCTATCAAGGTGCCGGTTCTTCAGGGTCAGCGCTGCCGATTGATATTGAGCTGGCAATCGGCCGGCTGGTAATTACAGAGATCAATTGAACGAAAAGCGGCGAAAGCCGCTTTTTTTTCGGGAACAAAACCAGAGCTTGTTCGTCTTATTGGTAGACTTTAAAAAGAGGAGTATGATAATGAAAAAAGTATTGTTAATTGTAGCCATCAGTGTAATAGGGATTCTAACCATGACAGCATGTGGTAATACCCCGGTATTGAGCGACGGTTCCCTGGGCAAGCTTCCCACCCGTACTTTGAGTGCAAACGGACAGGGGCAGGTTTATCTGGTGCCGGATGTGGCCTATATCAACGTGGGTGTCCGGGTGGATGCAGATGAAGTATCCACAGCCCTGTCGGAGAACAACCTCCAGGCCGCTGAGATCTCCAAGGCCCTGCAAGCCCTGGGTGTGGAAGCCAAGGATATTCAGACTTCCAACTTCAACGTGTATCCGATGAGTGATTACGGTCCGGATGGACAGATCTCCCGCAGGTACTACGTGGTGGAAAACACGGTCTACATCACCGTGCGCAACCTCTCCAACCTGGGCAAGTTGCTGGATTCAGTGGTCCGCTCTGGAGCAAACACCATCAACGGCATCTGTTTTGATGTGGTTGATAAGACAGCCGCGTTGGCTGAGGCGCGTGACATGGCCATAAAAAAGGCGCGTGCAGAAGCTGAAGGAATTGCTGCATCAGCCGGTGTAAAGCTGGGAGCGCTGCAATCGGTGAACGTGTACACCAGCGGTGCAACCATCGCCACCTATGAAGCTAAGGGACTCGGTGGAGGAGGGGCAGGTAACGTACCCGTTTCCGCCGGACAACTACTGATCACCGTGGATGCCAGCCTGACCTACGAAATCAAGTAGAGACTGTAACTGAAAAAAGAGGTGTCACTTCTGTGGCACCTCTTTTGTGTTTAGTAGGGGATCTGGCTTATCTTTCCTAATTTGCTCATCCGGTGAGTGGCAATCACCCTCCTCACCGTGCCGGTAAGGCCACGCATCACCAGGCTGTCGGTCTTGGCGCCGTCCTTGAAGTAAGTCACACCATCCAAAAGGTCGCCGGAAGTGATGCCTGTGGCTGCAAAAAACACATCTTCAGAGGAAATTAGATCATCCATGGTGAGTGGTTTGGAAAAATCCACTCCCATCTCAGCTGCCCGATCCAATTCATGTTGATTGCGGGGATACAGCTTACCGATGATCTCCCCACCCATGCAGCGCAGACCGGCAGCCGCCAGAACGCCCTCAGGTGTACCCCCAACACCGAGCAAAATATCGATGTCCGTCTCTTCCATGGCTGCCATGAGTGCCCCGGCGACATCACCATCCGGGATCAGCCGGATGCGTGCACCGGTGGCGCGGACTTCGGCGATCAGTTGCTCGTGCCGCGGGCGGTCCAGGATGACCGCGGTGATATCTTCCACGTTCTCTCCCTTGGCTTTGGCAACTTTTTTTAAGTTATCAGCAACCGGGGCATCAATATCTATTAAACCCTTTGCTATGGGACCGACGGCGATCTTATTCATGTAGAGAAAGGGACCGCAATCGAACATCGAACCGCGGGGTGCAAGGGCAACGGTGGCAATGGCATTCCACAGACCGTGTGCCAGGGGGCGTGTTCCGTCAATGGGGTCCACCGCAATGTCCATGAGCGGGCCGCTGCCAGTGCCGAGTTTTTCCCCGTTATAAAGCATGGGCGCGTTGTCCTTTTCACCCTCGCCGATGACGACCATGCCGTCCATATCCATGATATTGAGCATCAGGCGCATTCCCTCAACAGCCGCGTTATCAGCAGCGTTCTTGTCTCCCCGGCCCATGTACCTGCCGGCAGAAAGCGCTGCAGATTCAGTTACCCTTACCAGGTCAAGTGCAAGGTTGCGGGTAGGTGCTGAACTGATCATAAACCCTCCAATGGTTAGAATTGAATACTGGTTAATAAGTGAATTAAGTAATAACCGATGGGCGCTGCCCAAAGAGAAGAATCCGCACGGTCCAGGATTCCCCCATGTTCCAGGAGGATGTTACTGGTATCTTTCAGGTTGAATTGACGTTTGATCATGCTCTCGCCGAAATCACCAAAAGGCGCGATGATGGAAATGACCAGTCCGGTGATGAGCCCATAGACAGGCAGTAATTCCGCTGCTTTGATGTGCCACAGGGCTGCCAATCCCCAGCCACCCAGTGCCCCCAACAGGATGCCGCCCAGGTAACCCTCCCATGATTTTTTTGGGCTGACGAGGGGCATCATTTTATGTTTCCCGAACAAGCGGCCAAAAATGTACCCCCCTGAATCTGCAATTGAAATAATTGGAAAAATAAGCAACAGCCACAGGTAACCATTGGGCAAGCTACGAATGGAGATGGCGTAACTTCCAAGCCAGCCCAGGTACACGGATGCGCCAACAGTGATCATAAAATCAAACGCGGTCGTCTTTTTGCCCTGTTGCTGCATAATGGTGTGATGAAACATGGCCGCCATGATGAGAATTGCCAGCCACAGTCCGCTGTATTGCATCTCAAACAGGTAACGCAGGATGGCCGATGCAAATACAAACACCAGCATCACCGGCAGGGAGGGCGAGTATCCTCCCCGATGAAACATGCGCCAAAGTTCCCAGGCGGCAAAGCTTAGCACCAGGGCGACAAAGATAGTAAATGGCCACCTTCCCAACAATGAGAAGATGACCAGGGTCGGCACCATAATGTCGATCACAATCAGGCGTCTGCGAAACGGGATGTCACTTTTCATTGGTCCGGATTGGAAACCTTTCCAAACCTCCTGTCGCGCTGACCGTAGATCGCGATCGCTTCGGCAAGTTCTGCTTTTTTGAAATCCGGCCACAAGGTGGGGGTTACGTACCACTCAGCATAAGCGGATTGCCAGATGAGAAAGTTGCTGATACGCATTTCACCTGAAGTGCGGATGATCAGATCCGGATCCGGGCAATTCCGGGTAAAAAGGTAATTGCTGACCAATTCTTCAGTAACCTCGGCTGGTGTGACCTGGTCTTTGAGGATGTTCTGGATGGCGTACACGATCTCATCCCTGCCGCCGTAATTCCAGGCAACATTCAGCACCAGGCGGGTATTCCCGCAGGTGATTTCCATCGATTTTTCAACTTTTTTGCGGACTTTTTCGGGCATGGCTTCAAGACGTCCCAGGTGACAGATGCGCACGCCTTCGCGGCAAAGCTCGTCGATCTCCTGGTCAAGGTAAAGCTCGAGGATGGTCATCAACCCATCGATCTCTTCCTTGGGCCGGCCCCAGTTTTCGGTTGAAAAAGCATAAACGGTGAGGTACTTGACGCCTTGTTCCACACATCCGCGTATGATCTCGCGCAGGTTCTCTGTACCTGCTTTGTGCCCCTGCAACCTGGGCAGACCTCGGGCTTCAGCCCATCGTCCATTACCATCCATGATGATGGCAATGTGCTGCGGGATCCTGGCGGTGTGATTGTTCTGTTTGCTCATAGGATTTGCGCGGAACTCCGCTACACTTCCATGATCTCTTCCTGTTTGCGCAGACCGATCTTTTCGATCTCATCCACCATGCGACCGGTCAACTTCTGAAGCTCATCTTCGCCCAGTTCCAGGTCGTCTTCAGAGATCATCTTTTCCTTTTCAAAATCTTTCATGTCCTTGATCACATCCCGGCGAACGTTGCGCACTGCCACCCTGGATTCTTCGAGCCTGGCGTGTACCACTTTCACCAGGTCGCGCCGGCGCTCCTCTGTGAGGGGGGGAAGGTTCAGGCGGATTACCTTGCCATCATTGTTGGGGGTTAAACCCAATTCTGATGCCAGGATGGATCGTTCAATGGTTTTCAGCGTGGTGGGGTCAAAGGGTTTGATCAGCAGCGCACGGGCCTCAGGAACAGAGATGCTTGCCAGCTGCATCAGGGGAGTGGCCATGCCGTAGTACTCGATGGGTAATTTTTCCACCAGCGCAGGCGTGGCCCGGCCGGTGCGAATTCCAGTCAAATCCTCTTCCAGAGCAAGAAGAGCGCTTTTCATTCTATTTTCAGCGTCTTTTAATAAATCCTTAATCATTAATTCCTCCACAAACTTCAACGTTTGATTTGTGTCATGCGGACTAAATAAGGATACCTTAAAATCCTGAAAAAATCCATCTCAGAAACACGTGATAACCAAAAAGGGGCAAATACTTGACAAAAAAGAACATATGTTCTATAATAGGAATTAAGATAATTGGTCTTTCTGGCCCGATCCTTGCACTAAGGATGGGTAGAGAAAACCACTGGAGAGCGTAATGAACACTGGAATGTTGTGGTTTGATAATGACCCGAAAGCAGATATTGTCAGCAAGATCAGTAAAGCCATGGAGTATTACCAGAAGAAGTATGGTCAGAAACCCAACTTGATCTACATCAACCCGGGTTTGAAGATTGACCCTCCTGCCAAGGCATCCGGGTTTGATATCCTTACCGATCACATGATCCTGCCCGATCACTTCTGGGTAGGTGTAAAAGGCTTTTCCAGTTGAGTGATTATTAATTTGTGCTGGCTTTTTTCACGTGGTTTTATTTCCCAGATCTGAATAACTTGCGTTTTAGCCAGGAAAACGCCTGGCGTACATGCCGGAATGGCCTGGAGGATGCGAACATCCTCTTGTAGTCCAACGCAGCTGATTCCACGCTCACACGGCGGTTTAGCTCTTCAGCCAGGTACCAGCGGTGTTCAATGATCCACAGGTACAAATCCGTTTCGGTGCGATCAGGGAAATCGGACAGGATGTTGTGCTTGCGGATAATCTTAATCACCGGACGATATACCTCTTTGTACCACCCGATCATTGATTCTTCATCGCTTACCGGCCGGGAGAGCTTTTCACCCATGAACCAGCGGTGCACACTGATGTGCTGCAGGAGTTTTTCGTACTGCCCGGGAATGGAAAAGCGAAAGTTTTCACCCGGAAAATAATGGTCCAGCCTTGTTTGCTGCAGAAACTCAGCATACTCGTGCTCCAGGATGAGGCTGTTGATATCGCTGTTTTTGTCCACTTTTCCCGGTGTATCAAAATTGGTCACATATGCGTCCATGAAAGCCTGTCCTCTTTCGCGGGCAACCGAGACGCGGTGATTACCATCCTTGACGAAGTAGGCATCTCCCACCTTGTAGACATCGATTGGGGGGAGGATGACATCTGTGAAGTATGCCCGGTCGATGCTTTCCCAGCGGGAGCGGGTGTGGGTTTGTTTGGGCAGGAAAGCCCGATCGAAATCGAGGTAGCGGCTGACAGAACCGATGACCTTGTCCGTTTCTATCTGTTGAAGCCCGGCGAAATGCTGGCTGCGCATGGGCATATACTGCCGTACCTGGTCAAAGGGCAACAGCTCGTTATTCTTGTTCTGGATCCAGCTGAAAATGGAATTCCAGAAACCTTTCCTTCGTGCCCGCGAGAAATCCGTGCGGGAACGCTGCATGCTGATTTGTGAATGATCCTGATCACTCATGGAAGGTCCTTTCAACGCGCTTCAGGAATTTCGACCTGAAGCTCCTTGAAGCCATAGGTATTCACCACCGTCGTTTCACCCAGTTTTGTCTGGGTGATGGTTCCGTTTCGATAGACGTGGATATGACCATGTAGAAAGTAGGTCGGCCGGAACACCTTGATCAACCAACGGAAAGCTTTTATGCCGGTGTGCGGAAGATCATCCGCATCGTGTACCTGCCAGGGAGGGGCGTGTGACACGAACACGTCCAGGTACCGCCCGATGCGGGATTTGTTCATCAAGAATCGCGGGGCAAGCCACAACACTTTCTGCCAGTATTCCGATTGGGAGTACTGGTGCGGTCCGAGGTTGTACCTCAACGATCCTTCCAGGCCGGCGAGCAGCAACCCTGATTCATCCCGCACCATTTTGTGATTGAGGTCCAAGGCTCCCTGTGGCGAAGTGCGTGTGCTGGAAAATCCGTATTCAACGCGGCTGGAATGGTTTCCCCGCACGTAATAAAGCCTGGCATTGAGCATGGTGAGGATGTATTCCAGGTAATAATAGGGCAGATCACCGCATGAAATTACCAGTTCGACGTCATTAAACCTTTCACAGACCATTGGGCTGTAAATGAAACCGATCTCAACGTCGCTTACAGCAAGGATCTTCATGCAGTCAGATCGCTATTCGCTATCCTTCAGCGCTGTCACAATTGCCGCGGCATAATCCCGGGTGTGCGTGATGGAAACAGACCAGCTCTCCCACGTCAACTCCTGTGCGCGTTTGGCGGCGTTTCCGTGCAGATGAAGGATAGGTTTTCCCAACCCATCTGCCAGGATTTCCATTTCCTGCCAGGTGACCTCTCCAATACCGCAGCCAAGCGCTTTTACAGCAGCTTCCTTGGCGGCAAACAGACCGGCAAGGCTGGCATCCCGACCGGCGCATTCCTCTATTTCCCGCGGTGTGAAAACCCTGGCGATAAACCTGTGCTTGATGCCTTCTCTGAGGTCTCGAAACTGATCGATTTCCACCAGGTCGATCCCGTTGGCGATTTCTGCTGTCATTTTTGCTTGACTTTCTTGCGCGGTCCGGCAGAAACGATCACCAGCCGCTCCGGGTCGATATATTTCCGGGCGGTATCCAAAATATCCTCCCGGGTTATCGCACTGATGCGCCGCGGGTACTGCTGCAGGTAATCCAAGCCCAGGTCGAAGCGTTCCAGGTTGAGGATGGTGTTGGCAACACCCGAGTTGGACTCCAGTGTGAGCGGCATGCGTCCAATAAAGTTCGATTTGTTATCCGCCAGTTCTTCAAAACTGACCGGCTCACTGACAAACCGAGCTAATTCCTTCTTCACCAGTTCAATAGCACGATCCAGATTCTCGGGGTTCACCCCTGCTGATACTTCCCATGAACCGCTCTCTATCCACGCATTCACACTCGTGGAGGCGTAATAAGCCAAACCAGCTTTTTCCCTTACCGATTCTCCAATCCTGCCCATCATGCCGAACTGTCCGAGGATGCTATTCCCCAGCAAGGTAGGCAGGTACTCAGGAGCTTTTCGTTTGGGACCCAGTGTGCCCATCACCAGGTCGGACTGGCTCTTACCTGGAATTTCCAGGGAACGGGTCAGGGTTCCGGCGAGCGGTTGAATCGGCGGGTTTTGCGGCAGGTTGTGTTGTCCCTTTTTTTGCCAACCTCCCAAATGCTTTTCCACAAGGTCGAATAACTCCAGGGGATTTACCGCACCCACCACCACGATGACCATGTTTTGGGCTCCAAAGTTTTCCCGGTGAAACTCCACCAGGTCAGTCTGGGAGATGGCTTTAACCGTTTCCACGTACCCATCCTCCGGTCTGCCGTATGGGTGACCAGGAAAGAGCAGGGTGTCAAATTCAAGGGCTGCCATGTCTGCGGTGTTCTGGGCGCGGACGGCCAACCCTGTGAGCAACTGTGTTTTTAAGCGTTCCATGTGGTCTACCGGAAATACAGGCTGGATCAGGCAATCGGCAAGGGTGGAGATCAACAAGGGCAGATCCTCCGCCAGGCACCTGCCGCCGAAACTGGTGTTATGCACGCTTGCTCCAAAACCAAGACTGGCGCCTGCGGATTCCAGGCGGTCAAAGATGGTCTGAAAATCAGCTGTTTGTGTTCCACGCATCAAACCCAGCGCGGTGAAATGCGCGAGTCCCAGTTTCTCAAGCGGGTCAAGCTGGCTGCCGACCTGCACGTAGCCCGAGATCACCACGGAAGCGCTGTTAAAGTTGCTGCGCGTAAGCACGGTGATCCCATTGGGAAGAACTTTCCGGAAAATATCTTCCGGACCGGGGATGGAACGGGCGACTGCTTGTGTCGTGGTCATTGCTGTGCTCCCTCAGGAATGTAGATGCCAACCACTCGATTTTTTGAACCCATGTACTTCTGCGCACAACTCAACAGGCCCTCAGGTTTGACCTGGGAAAGCTTTTCCACGTACGTGAGAAACCAGGAGTAATCGGCAAACATTTCAGAGTATCCCAGCCAGAATGCCTGGTTGGTAATGTTTTCACTGCCGTAAGCGAAGAGCGCGCGGGCTTGTTTTGATGCCCGGTCGATCTCGGCTTGCGAAACCGGCCCATCCAAGAGGGTCTGGATTTCTTCATCCACGATCTTCAGCACTTCATCTGCAGTCCGTTTTGGATGGACAGTGATCACAATGCTGTACAGGAATGGATCAAAGGTGGCTTGCAGCGACCCGTTGACGCTGATCGCGTATTCTGCTTCCACCAGTTTGCGGTACAGGCGCGATGTCTTGTTGGAAATCCCGCCGCCGCCAAACATATTCAGGCTCGTGGGTCCGGTGATCAAACTATCAAGAATGGTGAACGGAAAAAAATCCGGGTTGTTGCCTGCAGGGGCGCGGTAGGAGAGCTGCAGGTAGGTGGTTGTTCCCTGTCCTTTCACCTCAACCCTTTTCTCGCTTTTTAATGGAGGTTCGTCATAAACAGGTGCATCAACCTGCCTACCGGGCAGGTCTGCGTACCTTGCCGTGACTTCCTGCAACATTTGTTCCGTATTGAAATCTCCGGCAATGGCTACTACAGCGTTGGCGGGGTTGTAGTGGTGTTTGTAATGCGCGTAGAGGTCATCGCGCTGAATCGCATGCAGGTCTTGGATACTGCCGAGCACCTCGTTCCTGTAAGGATGTTTTTCAAATGCTGCACTCTGAACTGCCTCGTCCAACTGGAACAATGGTTCATTCTCACTGCCTTCACGCTCGGAAATGATCACAGACCTCTCTGAATTCACTTCCTCTGTGGTGTAGATGCTGTTGTGCATACGGTCAACCTCAAGATCAAGCGCCAGGCTGATCTTTTCTGCAGGCATCGTCTCCAGGTAAGTCGTCCAATCCAGGTGGGTAAAAGCGTTCCAAAAACCGCCGTCGCGCGAGATGGCATGATCAAGGCTCCCGGGTGGGAACCTGGGTGTCCCTTTGAATTGCATGTGCTCCACCCAATGGGAGATGCCGGTCTTCCCGGCGCTCTCGTAACGTGACCCGACACGGTACCAGACCCAATGGCTGATGATGGGTGAGGTATGGATTTCTTTTAAGAACACCTTTAACCCGTTTGGCAGAATTGCCTGTGTGATTTGGTTTGACATGATACCTCGATTTTTGTATTGATTAAGTAAATATAGCATAAGGAAGAGACACGCGGTAGGGAAACTGTATATAATCAAACCAGGTGATCAAGATTCACATAACTCTTCGGATAGGAAATAATCATGATCAGTGACAACTTGGTTCATGTGGCAATCGTAGGCGCAGGTCCGGCAGGACTTTTTGCGGCAGAGAAGTTGGCGCAGGAAGGTCTCAACGTGGCCATCTTTAACCGTGACATTAAACCCGGCGGAATGGCGGAGTATGGCATTTTCCCTGATAAATACGCGCTGAAAGGCGGCTTGCGCAAGCAATTCGATCACATCCTCTCGTTGGAGCGTGTTACTTACTATGGAAACGTGCCAGTGGGAAAGACAGGCTGCCTCTCGCTGGATGACTTGAAAGCGTGGGGGTTCCCGGTGATATTGGTAACCAGCGGAGCACAGGGCACCAAGTGGCTGAACCTGCCCGGAGAAAAATCCACCGGGGTGTACCATGCTAAGGATGTGGTCTATTATTACAATTCCCTGCCTCCCTTCAGCACAATGAATATTGAATTCGGCAGGAAAGTGGCGGTCATCGGCGCCGGCAAGGTGATGGCTGACATCGTGCACTACCTGGTCAAGTATCGTGACGTGGATGAGATCTATGTCATTGTCCGCCGAGGGCCAGGCGAGGTGAAGTTTGAGAAGAAAGAACTCGAACCGATCATTAATTCCTATGATCTTCAAGACCTGGAAAAAGAGTTTACCCGCGTTGCTCCCATGATGCGCGCCATCGGGCAGGATCCGCAGCAGGAACACGCTCAATTCCTGGAAGCGCTGGAGAAGGCATATCCGCGGCATGGCCGCGCGGAGGTGAAAATGCGCTTCCTGTTTTCACCAAAAGAGATCATCGCTGATGCAAACCACAAAACAACCGGTATTGTGATTGAAAACAACATGCTGACTGTGCAGGATGGAAAAGTTGTTGCACGGGGAACCGGCGTGACCCAGGTGTTGGATTTGGACTCGGTTGTTTTTGCCATTGGTGACAAGGTGGATGAAAACCTGGGTCTACCCATAAAATTCAACGAATATCCAAAGTCTGTTTCGCCGCATTTTCCCGTAAATGGACTGTCCTACGAACTCATGGACCCTGAAACCGGAGATAGCCTAAAGGGAATATTCGTGGCTGGTTGGTCAAGGGAAGCCAGCAGCGGATTGGTGGGTTTGGCAAAGCGGGATGGAATTTATGCAGCAGCAGCGGTAACCTGCTATCTCAAGGAAAAACCAGCTGCCGGGGTTGATCAGACCGGGCTGGAGGAACGCGTCAACGACCTGGACTGCAAAGCGGTGCGGAAAAAAGATTTACCCCTGTTGGTCGCGGCAGAAAACGAAAACGCCCGGATGCTGGGCGTTGAGGAGTTCAAATTCCGAACCAACGAAGAAATGTTACAGGTTATGGGTTTGTTGTAACTGGTTGATTGGGTTTCTTCTCTGCCGGTCTGCGGCGGGGAAACATGATAATAAAACCGATCGCGATCATCGCGCTGCCAATCTCCATGCCGCGCGCCTGCCAGACCCCAAAGAACGGCACTCCAGATAACGGGTGAGATCCTATGCCAAAAACATCTGCCATGCCGGCAAAAATCGTCATCACGTATCCGGTGCTCACCAGCCGCATGCCGATATCCGCTGAAATACTGGGCGTTTGCCTGCACCAGAGAGCGCGGATGGTGGCGTAACCCCCAACGCAAATCACCCCCAGACCCACCAGCATGACCGCGATCTGGATGAACCCGACTACCGGGCTGCGATCCATGCCGAACAAACCCGGTCGGGCTCCAACCAGGAACAGGATGAACCCGGCTACAGCCACCAGCAGGTAAAACCGCACGCGTTTTCTGGGCAGGGGAAATTTGGGTTCTTCGATTTCGATGGTAGGTTTGTTATCTGACATGTTTGATATGTTACGGTGATCTATTGATTGTCTCAAGGTTATTGTTTTCAATAGTATAACCTCGTTTTTGAATGTTAGTAAAGCTTTAAAAGAAAAAGCGTGCCCGGTAAAGGGCACGCTTCTACTATGTTTACTAAGAGCTACGCTTCAGGTTCAACGGGTTCGGCCGGGGTTTCAGTGATCTCAGGCTCAGCCGGAGTTTCAGCGACCTCTGGCTCTTCCGGAGTTTCAGTGACTTCGGGCTCTGCCGGGGCTTCAGTGACCACAGGCTCGGCTGGGGCTTCGGCGTCTTCAGGTTTGACCGGTTCTTCATCATCGTTGAGGATGTTCTCGAGACTCTGCCAGTCCATATCGGCATAGGCCATCGATTCAACACGGCGCAAGCTAAGGCCAATGCGGTGTTCGTTGGGTTCAACCTTGATGACCCGCAGGGTGTAGGACTCGCCTTCCTTCAACACTTCCTTGGGGTGCTCGATGCGCTTCTCGCTGATCTCGGAGATGTGGATCAAACCCTCAATGTCGTCCACCAGGCGGGCAAAAGCACCAAACTTGGTGAGGCGGGTAATGGTGCCTTCCACGAGTTGTCCTTCGTGGAACTGGGCAGCTTTTTGATCCCAGGGGTTGGATTGCAGCTGGCGGATGGAAAGCCCAATGCGTTTCTTTTCGTGGTCAATGTTGATGACCTTGACCTTGATTTCCTGACCTACCTTGAGCAGTTCGCTGGGGTGTTGAACGCGTTCCCAGGAAATTTCGGACATGTGCACAAGTCCGTCTGCACCATTCACGTTGACGAAGACGCCGAAGTCGGCAATACTGGTGACGCGGCCGGTGTAGGTTTCGCCTTCTTTGAGTTCTTCAAGCACGCGTTCCTTCACAGACTCGCGGGTTTCGGTGCTGGCGTGCCGTTCGGATAGGATAAGACGTCGTCTTTCGCGGTCCACTTCAATGACACAAACGTCAATTTCCTGCCCGATCATCTTTCCCCAACGCTGTTCAGGGGTGTCACCTGTCACTCCAGCGCGGCGGGTGAGGCTGATCTGGGAGGCGGGAACAAAACCACGCAGGCCACCCACAGGAACGATCAAGCCACCCTTGTTGTATCCAATGATTGAGCTATGGTGAGATTGCTTGCTCGCGAGCAGCGATTCAACCACCTGCCAGCCTTCTTCTTCACGGGCGCGCATGTAGGAAAGGATGAGGTTGCCATTTGAATCTTCCGGATTCACAACAAAGACCGGAATCTCCTGGCCAATCTTCAAGTCAGCGAGCTCGTCGCTGGGGATTAATTCGTATTCTTTACCAGTGATTACCCCTTCGGACTTGGTGCCGACGCTGACAAGTATCTGTCCTGGAGTGATGCTTGCCACCACACCCTTGCGGATTTCGCCCTGGGTTGGAAAATCAATCCCCAAGCCTTCCTTTTCGAGCAGCGAGGCCATGTTGTTCTGATCATTCTGATTGTTCTCGGGAATTGCTTCCTCATTGTCTTGGGTAACGTTTTGGTCCATAGGGTCTATGTACTCCGCGGATAAGATGCGCTCAGGATGAATATAAAATCCTGAACAATAACGATTTTTTATTATACATCATTTACTGTTCCAATTTCCTTAAATTTTGGAATCTGAAACAATTACATTTGCGGATTAATGCCGGCGGCGTTTCTTTTTCCCGGTTTGCTGCTCTGAAGTCGCCTCAGTTTTGGGCGTTTCAACCGGCGTTGCAGCAGCATTGGGCTTTTCCGTGGTCTGGCTGCCCGGTTTGCGCGGCTGGTAAATGAACATGCGGCTGATCACGCCCGCGCGGACATCACTGAGCAATTCCCTGAACATCACGGAGGCCTGACCCTTGTACTGCACGAGCGGATCCCTTTGGGCATATGCCTCGAGACCGATGGAAACGCGCAGGGCATCCACCCGCGTCAGGTATTCGACCCACAGGTCTGAGATCACGCTCAGCAGGATGTGCCGGTGGATCTGGTTTTGCACCCTTCGGCCTAACAGGATCTCAAGCGTCTCTTTCTGCTTTGCTGTCAAAGAATCGGGGGAGAGAGTATCAATCTCTTTCAATTCTTCCTCGCCAAGTTCAACGCCCAGCATTTCCTTGATTTTCGGATCCAGGTTGGATATGGTGTTGCCAGAAAGCCTGAAGCGTTCATACTCGAACCTGCCCCATACTTTTTCCAGCAATTCCTGGGTGATTTCCAGGTGTTCAAGCACGTCAGCGGTTACATTTTGAGATGGTTCGTCCTGGATCAGCCTGGCGGCTTTGAATATGTAATTGAGAACGCTCACCCTGCGCATGGCGCGCTGGTGGGTGCGCGGGTTAATGCCGAGTTTTGAGCCCACGCTCATGTTGAGCAGCAGGTCGATCAGGCGTGTATCGCTTGCGTCACCCTGTTGAGTGGCTTTGAGTACCGCATCAATTTGCTGCGGGACCTGGCCTTGAGGAGAGAGCAAGGAAGCCTTGCGTTTTTCCAGGGTTGCGTCCACCTGCCTTAGTAGGCCATCCGCCACCTCACCCCATTCCAGGTCCTGGAGGTCGGAGGTCTTAATGTTCAGGCTTTCATCAATGCGCCTTTCAATTCCCCCAATCGTCCGGGAAATTGCCACCAGGTTCAGGGTTTTGGTTACCTGGTCAACAAGCTTGCCTTTTACCTTGTTATCTGCCTCGGGTAGCAGGCGCAGTTCGTCCGATGAAAGTCGCAGCGGAATGCGAACCAGGTTGGACAACTCCTCAAGAATCGCCTGAGGACGTGGCTGCAGCATTCCCTCTTCAGTATCGCCAGAATCTAACCCTTCAAAGTAGGTGTCCAGCGTGTCCAGGCGCTCTGCCCGGACCTGGTCGATGGTTTCCTCAGTTTTTTGCAGGAGGGTTTTCGTGGAATTAAGGATGTGATCGTTTTCCAAATCCAGCGATTCTTCCGCCAGTGACAAAAGCATATCCTTGATGTCAGCGTCTTCTGTCTTATTCCCCAGTCTTTGCTTTACATCATCCAGGATGAGGGCAAGCGTATAGGAAGGAGCTCGTACCCCTTCCGCTTCGAAGACCATGGACGGTTGCACTTCTTCAAGGTAGGCCAATAGCTTCCACGGACCTTCTTCGTCTTTTAAAGCTTTCGGAATGCGTTCGTTCAGCTCGGTCCTGAGCACGTCCACGATGTCGTCGTGAAGGTCATCCTTCTCAAAAGTGCGGTCCCGTTCCGCATAGATCCGTTTACGTTGGGCGTTAAGAACATCATCGTACTCTAGCAGATGCTTGCGCACGTCAAAGTTGTTTCCCTCCACGCGTTCCTGAGCTTGCTCCACCAGCCTCCCCAGCAAACCGCTTTCAATGGGCAGGCTTTGATCTACTTTCAAGCGTCCCATCAGGGCTTCCATCTGTACCCCGCCAAACAGGCGCATGAGTTCATCTTCTAGGGACAGGTAAAAACGGGAAGAGCCCGGGTCGCCCTGGCGTGCTGCGCGCCCGCGCAGCTGATTGTCGATACGACGGGCTTCGTGGCGTTCAGACCCGATGACGTGCAATCCACCCAGCGCGCGCACACTCTTCATGTCATCCAGGTATGCCACAAAGGTTTTGACAGATTCTTCATAGATCCCATAGTCTTCAACGCTCAGCTTTTCAAGTGCTTCGCGGCGGGCATCATTGGTCATTTCGTAGGGTTCAGCTATGCCGGATTTTTCCAGCACGCGGATCACATCTGCCAGTACTTCCTCGTTCAGTTCACCACCCAGCTTGATATCCACACCGCGACCGGCCATGTTGGTGGCGATGGTGACGGAACCAAAGGCTCCGGCTCGGGCAATGATCTGTGATTCCTCGTCGTGTTTTCTGGCGTTCAACACCTTGTGCGGCACGCCACCCTGGATCACCGAAAGCACACGTTCCCTGGCGGAGCCTGGCAGATCCAGCAGCTTGAGCCAGGCATCCAGTAATTCCGGGTCCTCCGGGTTGACCGATGCCATCCCGGCTTGACGTGAAACAGGCCGCATTTCAGCCACGTTAATGTCGTTGAGGGGCTTGTTGAGAAACTGCAGCTCGGCGATTTCAACATCCGATGATTTATTGTTCTTCCTGATCCACGCATCGCGGATGAGCATGGTCTGGGCCAGGCGGCGGATGGATTCTGCCCCCAGGCGTTGTGACAACCTTTCGGAATGTTCCACCGAGGTGGTACCCACCAATTGCGGGCGGCCGATGGCGTAGTAGTGGACAATTTCCAACACGATTGCCCGTAATTTTCCTTCTTCGGTGCGGTAGACCATGTCGGGGAAGTCCTGCCTGCGCCAGAACACGGGCTGTTTCTCCGGGTCATCTCGCCGCGAATAGTACTGGACGGCGTAGTTTTGCTTGTCTTTGGCGTCCACCACCACCAGGGGTGAGTTGGACTGCGAAGCCACATATTCCAGGTTCATTGGAATTGGCAGCACATCAAGCTTGTAGATCTTGTTGAACTCTTCTGCCTCGGTGAGAGCAGTTCCGGTCATGCCGCCAAGTTTCTCGTACATGCGGAAATAATTCTGGATGGTGATGGTGGCGTAGGTCACACTCTCAGGCTCGATGCGCACGCCTTCCTTGGCTTCAACCGCCTGGTGCAGCCCTTCAGACCAGCGCCGCCCGGGCATGAGTCGCCCGGTGAACTCGTCCACGATGATGACCTTGCCCGCCTGGACGATGTAATCCTTGTTTTTCTTGTACAGGTGTTGCGCCCGCAGCGCCTGTTCCAGGTAACCCAGTGCGCGAGCCTGCTCGGGGGTGATGTCCTCCGGCCGGTCCGGGTTACGTAACGGCTCGTTGAGGATCTCCTCCACGTGGGCTTCGCCGATCTCGGTCAGAGACACCTGGCGGTCTTTTTCGTTAACTTCCAGGTCTTCGGGGTTCAATGCGCGCACAACCTGTGCCATGGTGATATACCCCTGGGTATCATCAGAAGCCGGTCCGGAGATGATGAGCGGGGTGCGGGCTTCGTCGATGAGGATGTTATCGACTTCATCGACAATGGCGTAATAATGCCCGCGCTGTACCCGGTCGTCGAGCGACATGGTAAGGTTGTCTCTCAGGTAATCAAAACCAAACTCGCTATTGGTGCCGTAGACGATATCTGCCCTGTAGGCTGTTTTGCGGTTCACCGATGCAAGCAGGTTCAAATCCTCGCGTGCGTTGGGCTTTTCCAGGTCAACCACGAAGGCGTTGCGGCCATTCTCGGTCTGGGAAGCCATCTGCAGCACTCCCACGCTCAACCCCAGCATTTGGTAGATGGGTGCCATCCAGCGGGCATCGCGCCTGGCCAGGTAGTCGTTCACGGTCACCAGGTGAACCCCGCGGCCGGTGATGGCATTCAGGTAGAGGGGCAGGGTGGCGACAAGCGTTTTGCCTTCGCCGGTACGCATCTCGGCAATTCTGCCAGTGTGCAGGCTCATACCGCCGATCAGTTGTATATCGTATGGGCGCAAACCAATGGTGCGCTTGCTGGCTTCGCGGACAGCTGCAAAGGCTTCCGGAAGCAGTTCATCCAGCGTTTCGCCTTCTGAAAGGCGTTGCTTGAATTCGGATGTTTTTTCGCGCAGCGCTTCATCACTGAGCGCTTCAAATTTTGGTTCAAGCTGGTTGATCTCTTCAACGATCAACGACAGCCGATCGATTTCGCGTTTGTGCGGGTCTCCCCCGAAGACACGGCTAAGTTTTGCAAAAACCATAATCACCTCTTATATTCAGGAGGTGATTATAGCATACGGCTAAAGCGCGGTCAGCGCTTATCTGCCGATGTTCTGCAGCAGCGGTTGGATCCAATCAACGATGCTGACGCCGAGGACCAGCAGGATGATGGTTCCAATGCAGCTGGCAGCGATCCCGATCAACAGGCTTGCCACAAAGTAGTGACCCCACACAGCAAATGCGCGCGTGAGGAAATTCTTGGAAACCAAACCGATCTTTGGTACTTCCTGGCTCACTATTGATGATTGTAGGGCTTCCAGTTGTTGAACCCTGGCGACAAGATTAGCGATGTCCTGGTCTGAGTACATTTTTCCTCCAAGTGAAAATAATTACATATAACTATTATGCACTGATTTCGGTTAGTTACAAGGAGTAAAAGAGGAGGAAAAATTTTTCCTCCTCCACAAAGCCATTTGATCGTTAAGCAGGTTTATTGACCGGGAGCAATCCTGACGCCGTTACGCACGGCGATGACCTCAGCCATAATGGAAAGCGCGATTTCCTCCGCCCCGCGGGCGCCGATGTCCAACCCAATCGGAGAGAAAATGCGGGCGATCTGTTCCTCGGTTACCCTTTCTTCACGCAGCCCCTCTTTGTTTTTTTCGAAGGTTTTGCGCGAGCCAAGGGCGCCAATGTACCTGGCTTTGCTTCTACAGGCAGCGGCCAACGCAGGTACATCCAGTTTTTCATCGTGCGAGATCACCACAACATAGCTGCCCTCATCCAACCCCAAAGCCTCGAGCTTTTCCTGCGGCCACTCCACCACCAGGTCATCCACGTGCGGGAACCTTTCGCGGTTGGCAAAAGCGCGACGGGGGTCAAGCACGATCGTATAGAAACCCAGGGCTTTGCCAAAAGTGACCAGCGGGATGGCGATGTGCACAGCTCCGATAATTATGAGTTTTTCAGCAGGTGTAAAAACCTCACCAAACACATCAACCTCTTCATTTTCAAGTTTGGTTGTCAGGCGGGAATTGGACAAGGATTGGAGAAGTTCATCGGTCATTTTTTCGCGGATATCATCCGGCAGGAAGGATTGTGTGTGCCTGCCATCAGGATAAGACAGGAAGGTTGCGCCGCAGGCTTTTCCGGTCAGAGCGGTCACTTTCAGCACCAGGCGATTGCTTGCCAGGTCATCCCGCAGGCTTTCAAATTGCTCCGCCTGCAATCGCTCGATAAATACTTCGATTGTTCCCCCGCACGCCAATCCAACGCTCATGGCCTGGTCGGTGGTGATGCCGTATGCCACCAGCCGTGATTTGCCGGTCTCGATCACCTCCAAGGCCTCCGTCACCACCGCGTTCTCCACGCACCCGCCGCTGACGGAACCGGCCATCAACCCGTCCTGGTTTACGGCCATCTTCGCGCCTAATCTCCTTGGGGCTGAGCCGTAGACTTTTACCACGGTGGCAATTGCCACCTGTTTGCCGGCATTCACCCATCCCTCAATTTCTGGTAGAATTTCGCGCATCATTTTCTCCGTTTACATGTGGATCGATCTACCGAGGCAGGCCTCAGCAGCTTCCATTAATGTTTCGCTCAACGTGGGGTGGGCGTGAATGTTGTGGGCAATTGCGGAAACCTCCAGCCCCTGATTTTGCGCCAGGTTCAATTCCGGAAGCAGTTCCGAAACCTCGGGACCCACCATGTGTGCGCCAAGTAACTTTCCGCTGCTCTCATCCACCACCAATTTTACAAAACCGGCGTAATCTGCCAGTCCGAGAGCCTTACCGCTCGCCTGGAACGGGAATTTACCGACCTTAACTGCATAGCCTTGTGCCTGCGCCTGGGATTCGGTAAATCCGAACGAGGCAACCTGTGGATGTGAGTAGGTGGCCCGCGGAACCATGTTGTA
Organism: uncultured Anaerolinea sp.; assembly: GCA_964454565.1. GTDB lineage: Bacteria > Chloroflexota > Anaerolineae > Anaerolineales > Anaerolineaceae > UBA6107. Next base: position 51,614 of record CAYVTF010000006.1, read on the forward strand.
ATCAATGGCGTGGGTTTCCATCCCGGCAATCGCTTCAGCGCAGAGGATCCCCTGTTTGGAAGCCACATGCGCCAGAAGCAACTTGCCCGTCACGTCGCCGATTGCCCAAATTCCGGGCACGTTGGTGGCCATGCGGTCGTCAACTTCGATGTGTTTTCGCTCGGTGAGTTTAACTCCCACCTCTTCAAGCCCAAGCCCGGCGCTGTTGGGTTTGAACCCGATGGCAACCAGGGCTTGCTCCGCTTCCAGTACCTGTTCACCCTCCTTACCTTCCACCTTGACCTGCACACCATCTCCGGCAGGTTCTATGGACAGGACACGGGTGTTGACCAGGCTGGTGATGCCGCGTTTGTTATAAGCTTTCGTCAGCTCAGCGCTGACCTCTTCATCTTCAAGCGGCGCTATGCGGGGCAGCATTTCCACCAGGGTTACCCGGGTGCCGTACGCGCTCCAGACAGTGGCAAACTCCAGGCCGATCGCCCCGGCGCCGATGATCACCACCGAGGCAGGCAGTTTTTCCTGCAGGATGGCCTCGGAATAAGTAACCACCTTTTCACCATCAATGTTCATCCCCGGCAGGGTAAACGGATAGCTGCCTGTGGCGATGATGATGTTCTTGGCTTTGACTGATTGGCTGTTTCCCGCCTTGTCTGTCACAAGCACTTCATCGCGGGCTGCCAGTTTTGCAGAACCCATGATGACCGTGATGTTGTTCTTTTTCATCAGGAAACCCACCCCGCGGGTGAGGCGGTCAGAGACCTGCCGGCTGCGCTTGACTGCCGATCCAAAATCCAACTGCAGGTTCTCGAACGAGAACCCGAAATCACGTCCACGTTCTCTCAATGTGTGAGCTACTTCAGCGTTCTTCAACAACGCTTTTGAGGGAATGCAACCCACATTCAGGCACACCCCGCCCAGCCATTGCTTGTCGATGATGGCTGTTTTTAATCCCAACTGGGAAGCGCGAATGGCCGCCACGTACCCCCCGGGACCGGCACCAATCACTACGACATCAAATTCATCCATGATTCCCTCTTCATCTTTTATTGTGTTGACGATTATACCCAATGGCAGCTGGATTTCTCTGCGTTTTATTCGGGTTTGACCATGAACCCCTGATCAAAATCCTCACCGCGCATGATAACGTTCGGGTCTCCCTGCAGGGCGCAGGGGAAGGGCGTGTACCAGCAGGAATCATACTGGGTTTGGCAGCGGATGGTGAAATTGCCAAACTGGCATTCCTCCGTTTTCCAGACGGGGTAGGCAGCCGGTTGCAACAGGCGCGTCTGCAGCGACCCTGGGTGGGAGTAATCAACAAAGGCATTGAAGATCACAAAAAAAGATACTGCAATGACCAACGAGTTGAGGAGAAAGGGCTTGTTTTTCGCAATCCTTTCGAGGGCAATTATCAAAGGAGTTCCCATTAACACGATCAAACTCAATATGAAACCGTACCCAAAGCGGAAAGCGGGAGCTGAAACCAGCCAGAAGATCACCCCGGCGTAAAGTGTGAGCAGCAGTCCCGCGAATTCCCTGTATTGGTTGAGCCACTTTCTTCCGCGCTTTACGAGTAATAGTCCGATGAGCATGAGTGTTGTCAGGCTGATGAAAGACAGCATGGCTTTGTGGCGTGGAACCTGGTTCACAAGCCACCTGGAGTATTGTTGCTGCCACTCCATTTGGCGGAATTCTGCAAACGGTCTACGCGGGAGAAGCCCGAACCAGTGGATGACCTCTTTTTCTTTTTGCACTTGCTCAGGCGGGAGCGACCACTCCAGATGGACGGGATCAAAACTGAACCCCGGGAAGAAAAGGTGCCCGGAAATGATGATGTTCCTGCTCACATAGGATCCGGCGATCAGGATGCCAGCCAGTATGATCGGCAGGAGAACGATGGCGCGTTTTCTGTTGATTTCCCTGGCCAGGAACCAGATGACGAAAATGAGGATGGGAACGGACGATAATTTTATGGTTGCGCAGAAGACGCATACCAGCGATAGCCACAACCCGGTTTTTTCGTCTCCTGTTCGCGGTTCTTCGATCAACCTGATCCACTCGCTTACCACGAACCAGGTAAGCAGGGTGGCGGGCATGTCGGTACCCGGGGACGATATCTCCTCAGCAAGCAGCAGAAACGCAGCGATGAAGAAAAAGGCTTTGGCCAGGTCGGAGATCTTTCGGCTGCCGCCGGCCAGGGCAAACAACCCGCTTAAGAAATTTACGGTCATCACCAGGAAGAGCGTAGAAGGCAACAGGTGGAAGGATTGGATTTTGAGGAAGGCCAGCGAGAAGAGGGCGTTTGCCACCAGCCAGTTGGAATTGTAGCCAAAACGCTGGTGCAGGTTTGCCAGTCCGGGAACGGCACCGTAATCCTCGATCCAGTGAATGGCCTGGGCATGGTAGATGGCGGTATCGGGGTTTTCCGGTACGGTTGTGGCTAATACGAGTACAGCGCCTGCAGCCAGGGCGGCGATGCCGAGTGTCGATTTTTCGACCCAATTCATTGTCTGCAAAGAGGGGGTAAATCTCATAATTCGCTTTTTGACTGAGAGAAACACCCAAAGAAGAACCGCAGCGAGCAGGAATCCCAGGTGCACCTGCCAGCCTATGTTGGTGACCAGCGAAAGAAAGGCGCTGAGGGTTGTCACAACTGTCAACCCAAGCAGGAAGATCAAGGTGAAGCCGGAAGTATCAATCTTCTTACTTCCGTATTCCCGGGGCTTGAGCGTGTAAAGAAACAATCCGAAGGGCAGGATGATGAAGAGCTGGTAGATCCAGGTGAGCAGGGTGATCAGCATGGCTTGGTGGCGGGGTTTTTCCTATACATTCCGGAAGGAAGCTTTTTTGGAAGTGAATAAGTTGTATTTTTTTATATAGAAGAGCGCCATGATGCCGTCTTTGAAGCCGATCTTCTTACCCTCCTCGTAGGATCGACCGTAGTATGAAATGGGCACCTCATAGACACGGTACTTCATTTTGGCAACCTTGGCAACTGCCTCAATTTCAAACCCGAAGCGTTTTGAGGTGATGATCATGTTGCGGATGATGTCGCCGCGAAAGGCTTTATAACAGGTTTCCACGTCTGTCAGGTTCAGGTCGGTAAAGACGTTGGAGGTAAAGGTGATCAATTTGTTAGCCAGGTAGTGCCTGAAATACAACGACCTTGAGGCCTTGCGGACCAGGAACCTGGAACCCAGTACAACGTCTGCCACCCCGCTCATGATCGGTTCTGCCACCGCGTTGATCTCGCCCGGGTCATATTCCAGGTCGGCATCCTGCACGATGACAATATCTCCGGTGGATTGTTTGAACCCTTCCTTCAGCGCTTCCGTTTTACCGCCGTTCACGGCTTGCTGGATGTACCTGACCTTCGGACTCCGCGCAGCGTACTCCCGGCAGATCTTGCCCGTTTCGTCGGTGGAACCATCATCCACCACCAGTACCTCGCCCAGGTGGTCAACCCGGGTGAGCAGCAGGTCCAGAACCTTTTCGATGGTTTTTGCTTCGTTATAAGTCGGTACGATCACGGAAATTTGCATGGTTTTGTGGATTCTTTCTGCTTGGGATCAATCTATCGCACATCCTGGATCTGGTTGGTAACGATTTACCTTTTATATATGTAAAGTAATACCTGCCCCTGATTTTCAAGGGTAAAGACAGGTTCACCTTTCTTCACCAGCGTTTTCTCAAGTGATTTGAAAAATGCAGGGCGGTTGATGAACATGATGTAAGTTGGACCCTCAGAATCGAGGGCTGATGCTTCGTCACCAACCAGGGAAATGTCCGTGCGCAACAAGGCGTTTTTGCTGATGGCCACGATCTCTCCGCCAATGGAGGTGTAAAGCGCTGATCCGTTTTGGCTGTTCTCGTTCAGCCATTCCATCCCCTGGCGATAACTCACTGCCCAGTAATCACTGACGGCATCCCTGCCGAATGTCTTTACCGCCCCCGCCGTTCCGCCGGAAATGCGGTTGTAATACAGGTATTCAAATGGTCGGTAGGAGATGTATGCGTCTACCAGGTTGGCGGCTGCCAGCAGCACCAGCAGCACGGGAATGATCACAGTCACCGGTTTGGGAAACCTTTTCAGCCAATTGTGCAGGGCGAAAAACCCGACCCCTGCCAACGCAGCTGCCGCCGGGAGAAACTCGAGATAATGGCGGATACCGTCGAAATTCGACATGCCCGGCAGAGCAATGCGAATGACCGGCAATAGGCACCAGACCAACAGAAGGCGATAGAGGTGATTTTTCTCTTTCACAAACAGGTAGATACTAGCGATGATGCCCAGTACCAGCAGGAGCACAAAGTACTCCGGCATGGTGGCAAACGTGAGCCGGATCGTTTCCCACTGGAAATAAGCTGGACCGCTGCGCTGTCCCTGGCCGATGAACCGCGTTACATATTCAACGAAAGCGCCAAAATCTTTGTTCACCAGGGGCCAGCCAAGCAGGATGGTGTGGAACGCGGCGATCACCATGACCAGGTGATGCAGCAGGAAGGGTTTTACGGATGCCCAGATATTCCCATTCTTGGGCAAGTGAAGCTTGCTGCCCCACAGACCGAGCACCACGATAATGGGAATGAACACGGCATTGATCTTGGTCAGCGTGGCGAGACCGAACAGGAACCCGAAGAGCACGGCCTTGAGCCAGTGAGGTTTTTCATACCAGATGACGTAACTAAAAATCGCAAACGCCATCAGGGCAGTTTCGGGCACATCCTTGATGTTGAAATGCGCGTCACCCCAGAAGCGCGGGTAAGTCGCCAGGGCGATCAATGCCACCAGGGCAACAACTGCTCCGAGGCGTTTCTTGAGGAAGAAAAAAAGCGCGATTAGCAGCGCCGCGGCAAAGAGCACTCCAGCGAGATGGAAGGCATCGATGGGGTTCAGCCACTTCAAGCTGTACCCGAACAGGTGCAGGGTCGCGGCAGAAACGGTGTCTGCAAATGGCGGGAACACGTTCGGCTGATTCCGCCAGGTGGATTGGGAAAGGTCCAGCGCGCGATTGGCCAGAGTGGCTGGCACGTGATCGAAATCCAGGTAGTTGTCATCAAAGGTGCGGAAATAGAATAGGTAGCGCTCCCCAAAAAACGCGTTCCCCAGGCTTTCATCCCAGGCAAGGCCGTAATCCGCGAGGGTGAGCACTGAAGAGACCAGGAAGAGAATGACAACCAGGACGGCAAACAGCGTAGGGGATTTGAAGATCCCCCTGAGTTTCATTGTCAATCCTATGGGTTGTTTATCGCTGCTCATCCAACCTCGGCTTTTCGAATAACTGAATCAATGCTGATTATACCCAAGACTTGCCTTTCCAAAATTCTTGAATTTCAGGTATGCTTATTTGACCTCATGTTTTAAGGAATGAAAAGCATGGCAGATCCAATTGCATCAGAACAAGTCTACCCTTCGGTTGATTTTTGGACCTCCCGCCTGGATATCAACGCCAGCTCGGCGGTCTATCATCAATGGGAGCAGTTGGAACAGACTGGTTGCATCGACAATTTTCGTATTACCGTAGGAATGAAAAAAGGTTTCCGCGAAGGTTTTTTCTTCGCAGATTCTGATGCATACAAATGGCTGGAAGCTGTCTCCCTGATCTACTCCACGTTGCGTGACCCGCAGTTGAAGCAGTTGATCGACGATTTCATTGCGGTCCTTGAGCAGGCGCAAGAGGAGGATGGGTACCTGTACACCTACAACCAGGTTCATTTTTCATCCTGCCGTTGGGACACACTTCAGATCGGCCACGAGTTTTATTGCCTGGGACATTTGATCGAGGCTGGAATTTCTCATCACGAGGCAACCGGTGAAGAGTCACTTTTCAGGGTTGCGATGCGGGCTGCAGACCTGCTCGTCGAGCGGTTCATGGACGCTGAACCCCTTTACATAGATGGGCATGAGGAAATTGAAATTGCCCTCGTGCGCCTCAGCCGCCATACCGGAAAACCAGTCTACCGTGAACTGGCACGTCGTTTGGTCGACCGTCGCGGGAAAATCCGGTTGTTTGGCTTGCACTTCCTTACTCAATTCCTGCGCATCACCGGCAGGATGAATACGGTTTCAGCCCTGCGCAGGCATTATTACCGGGATCATGCGGGTGTGGTGAGGGCATCCCTGCCCGAACATAACCGCCACAAAATCCCTGCGTTCATCCCCTTGCGCTTTGTGGTGAGCGCGTTGAGCGGAAAATACACGCAGCAGCACGCTCCGCTGCGCCGACAGGTGAGTCCTGAAGGCCACGCTGTGCGCTTCGCGTATCTCAACACGGCAGCAACGATGATCGCCCGCGACGAACAGGATGATAGCCTGGGGCAGCATCTGGAAAAGCTGTGGTCTGCCATGGCCTCGCGGCGCATGTATGTCACCGGGGGGATCGGCTCTCTGCCGCTCATCGAAGGGTTCGGGCGAGATTATGAATTGGATCCCGAAACGGCATACGCGGAGACCTGTGCTGCACTGGGATGCATGCAATGGAACCACGAAATGAGCCGTTTCACAGGCAACCCAAAATATGAGGACTTATTTGAATGGCAGCTTTATAACGCGGCTTCAGTTGGGATGGGTCTTGAGGGGACCAGTTACTTCTACAACAATCCCCTTGCCAGCCGCGGGGGTTTGAAACGGGAGCCCTGGTACGACATTCCGTGTTGTCCATCCAACTTATCGCGGGCGTGGGCTGCGCTGCCACAGAAGGTTTTTACCAGGACCGGAAACATCCTGACCCTCCATCAATTCATCTCCGGTGAGTACACACCCGATGAGGGCATCTGGATCAAACTTGAAAGTGCACTCCCCTGGTCCGGGGACATGGCAATCCGCTTTTCCATCATCCAGTCAGCCGCTCTCAACCTACGCTTGAGGGTGCCCGCCTGGGCGGACGATTGCCAGGTTACCCTGAATGGCAGAAGGGTTGGGTTGGATGAAGAACATGCTGATTCCGCACCAGTCGATTCCGCTGTGGATTTGCATTTTGAGAAATCCTGTTATGGGATATTGAGAGAGGGCTTGCGCGATGGCGATGAGGTACGGATCACTTACGCCATGCCGGTGGTTGCCAGGCGGCAGGACGCGCGCATTAAGAACTGCGGCGGCAGATCGGCTTTTACCCGTGGCCCCCTGGTATTCTGCCTTGAAACCCCTGATAACCAAACGAATATTTTTGACACAGTGGTGGATACAAAGACAGTGGTTGCCAGGTTTGACCCAGTCTTACTGGGGGGAACGACGGTGTTGGAAGGATATTCGTTAAAAGGGGAACCTCTCAAATGGATCCCGTATCTGTTGTGGGGTAACAGGGGGGAATCCAGAATGACTGTTTTTTGTAATACTGCCTAACCCGTGTGCCGCACAATTGCATCCGCCATCCTTGCCACGCGCACCATTACTTCCACGTCGTGTACACGGATGATGTCTGCTCCACGGGCAATACCGATGGCACAGGCTGCTGCTGTGCCCTCCACCCGTTCTGCGGGCGGAAGATCTAACGTGTAACCAATGAAGGACTTGCGTGAAGGTCCCAGCAGCACCGGGTAACCCAACGCTTTGATTTCATCCACACGGTTGATGAGTTCCAGGTTCTGTTCCACAGTTTTGCCAAAGCCGATGCCCGGGTCGAGGATGATCTGTTGCTTTTGAACTCCAGCAGCAAGCGCCATGTTTACGCTTTCCAATAATCCATTTTTTACGTCTTCGGTCAGGTTGGCATAACCTGCGCCAAGGTATTGACCGCCAAGTCTTTGCTGCAGCTCCACGTGGCTGGGTTTGCTGCGGTTGTGCATGAGCACAAGCGGGCAGCCTGCCTTGGCTGCTACTGACGCCATCTCGGGATCCGCGTGCAATCCCCAGATGTCGTTGATCCAATGCGCGCCGTGTTCCAGGGCAACCCTGGCAACGCTGGCTTTGTAAGTGTCGATTGAAATGGTCACTTTCATACCGCTGTCCATCAGGGCATCGATGACCGGCAGTACGCGTGAGAGCTCCTCGCTGGCGGTGACCGGGCTTGAGCCGGGGCGGGTGCTTTCTCCGCCGATGTCGAGAATATCCGCTCCACATTCGACGAATCGCTGCGCTTGCTCGAGAGCGGTTTTTACTGTGTTGGCTTCAGAAATCAACCCGTCTCCCGAAAAACTATCCGGGGTGACGTTAAGAATTCCCATCACGTAGGTCTTGCTGCCGAATTCCGGCAGAGAAGATGTATTGCTCATGTCATACCTCTGTAATCGGGTTCATGTATGGCAGGATCTCCCGAGTGTCCAGCTCTTGCAAGAGGAGGTCAATGCGCTGACCTGTCCCGGGCATCACCAACCCGGGTGCGATCTCGTTTAGGGGCACCAGCACGAACGCGCGTTCATGCATGCGCGCATGGGGGATCTTCAGCCGGTTGGTGCAAACCTGCCGCCTGCCGTAGAGCAGGATGTCGAGGTCGATCAGCCGGGGGCCAAAACGGATTGAGTCCACCCTTCCCATGCGGGATTCGATTTCCTTGAGGAAATCCAACAACCCGGTGGGGGTCAACAGGGTTTTCCCAAGGAGCACCTGGTTCAAAAACCTTGGCTGGTTGGTGACACCCCAGGGAGGTGTCTCGTAAATGGTGGAGGAGACAAGTACCTCGATTTGCTCACGCATGTGTTCCACTGCCTGCGACAGGTTGGCAACCCGGTCTCCCAGGTTGGTGCCAAGCGCGATGTAGACTGGAACAGGATTCTTCACAGGCTTAAACTCAATTTACATGCCCCGCACGGCGTTGATCAGGTCTGCGAGCAGTCCGTAGGCTGTGGTTTCCGGTCCGGGGTTGCTTTCCAAAATGCCGAGACCGGGCAGGGTGTCCATCTCAAATTGCACGAATGAACTCGTGCCATTGATGCTGAATAGCGGGCTGGAGGGTCTCACCCGTTGCGGCGAAACGCTGGCGGCGAGACCACTTTCGGTGCGGGCAGCATTGCACACCAATTTCCAACGTTCTCCGGCAGAAAGTGCATCGCTGATTTGCGTGGGAGTGATGTCGCGAATGCCGGTGCGGTCCACCTGAGCCGGGGTGAGCGGAATGCCCATTAAAACCGTGCACAAGGCAGCCACCTTGATGGCAGCATCCCAGCCGTCAATATCCGCGCTGGGGTCGGTTTCCGTGATGCCGATCGATTTGCCGTACGCGACTGCCTCTTCAAAGGTTCTTCCCTGCTCCATCATCTCGAGCAGCAAATTGGTGCAGGAATTCAGAATTCCGTGGAACCCTTTGAGCGTCACTGCCGGCAGCGGACCGCGAAAGAGGGAAAAAATTGGAGCGCCGTCCATTACCGCGGATTCAAAAAGGAAGCGGCGACCTTTTACTGCAGCCAGGCTGGTGAGGATTTCGTACCCGTAAACCACGGGGCCTTTGTTGGCAGTGATGGCGTGCATCCCGCTTTCGAGAGCGGTGTGCAGGTAATCAACGGCCGGTTGCCCTGTGGCGTGATTGACAGGCGTGTTCTCGAACATCACATCGGCGGGGACTTTCCTGATGAAGTCGAGCACTGATTTGGGAGATTCCTCCTGTGACAGGGGAGTGAGGGTTTGACCGGTGCGCACCAGGCGGATGGCTTTATCGGCATCAATCCCGCAGGGATCAATGGCAGTGCCGTGACGGGAGGTGGTGATGCCGGTGATGCGGGTTGAAAAGCCATGATGTTCGATCAGGGTTTGCTGCTTCTTTTCAAGCAGGCTGGCCAATGCCTGTCCCACGTTGCCGAACCCAACCAGTGCGACTTGAACCACTTTCATCGTTGCTCCATTTTCCGGTTTCATTGAGACCAGTTTGGTATTACTGCAGTTGTCCGTCCACCCAGGTGACCTTTTCCACTGAGTGGTGCTCGAAAAGTAATTTCGAGATCATCCTGCTAAAGTGTTCGGGTTCGCCAGAGGTGAGGAATTCCACACCTGCGCGATTGGTAGAGTGGTTGATCAAATCATGTGCTTCCAGCATGCGCTGCACTTGCCTGGCAATGGCGGGAGCCGGATCGATCACCCGCACATCCGCGCCGGCGATTTCCTCGATCAACGGAATTACAAATGGATAATGCGTGCAGCCCATCACAATGGTGTCCACACCCTGTTCCAGCATGGGGTTGATGGCTTGTTCCAGGATGCTCCTGGTGGGAGGACCGTCCAGGTCACCTTTTTCGATCTGTGTCACGAGACCGGGACATGGATCCTGCAGCACTTTGACCCCCTGCGCGAAGCGTTCAACCACTGAAGCGTACATGGCAGTGTGGAAGGTGGCCTCTGTGGCCAACACCCCCACCACACCGCTCCGAGTTAACTCTGCTGCGGGTTTTACAGCCGGTTCCATGCCTACAAAGGGGAATCCCGGAAATTCATCCCGTAAGGATTGAAGCGCAGCCACCGAGGCTGTATTGCAGGCAACCACGACCAACCTCGCGCCGCGGTAACGCAAAAAACGGGTGATCTCGTGGGCGAACTCACGCACCTCATCGATCTGGCGCACGCCGTAGGGCACATGAGCCTGGTCAGCCAGGTAAATCACAGGTTGTGCGGGCAGGGCGGCGCGGATGGCGCGCAAAACGCTCAAACCGCCCACCCCGGAATCAAACACCCCTATCAGGTTTGTGCCTGTGTTCATTTGCACCTCCTGCGGCATCATTGGCTTGCAGCAGCGATGAAACTGGTGAATACCTTCTTATGTTCCGCCATCATTTGCAAATTCTCAGGGTGCCATTGAACCCCGATGCAGAAACGGTGACCCGCAAGTTCACATGCTTCAATTAAACCATCACTCGCATAAGCTGTCACTCGCAATTGCGGCGCAGGGGTTGACACTGCCTGGTGATGCCGGCTGTTCACATCCAGCGTGTCCACTCCCAGAATGTGACGTAAGGCAGACTCCTCCGCGATCTTTACCTGGTGGGCGATGTGATCCTTGGAGATCGAATCAGGTGTGCTGTGGTTGATGTTTGAGGGGTGTTCATCCGGGAGGTGTTGATACAGGCTGCCGCCCAGTGCGATGTTGAGCAGCTGGTGCCCACGGCAGATTCCTAATAGCGGCAGGTCAGATTGCACAGCCAGTTGGGCCAGGTGAATTTCGAGCGCATCGCGTTCGCTGGATGTGTGGTGGGTTTTTGGATGCAATTCCTGTTGGTAACGGGAAGGATGCACATCCCCTCCACCCGAAAGCAGTACTCCTGCCAGATCGTTGACCAAACCTGGCAACTCGTCCAGGGGAAAGTCGTTTGGAATCAGCAGGGGAATACCCCCGGCGTTCCTCACCGCAGTGGGATAGGCCGAAGGCACAAAGTCCAAAAAGCCCTCAACTTTGTCGGGTTTCCTGCTAACAGTGATGCCAATAACCGGTTTTTTCATCATCCCTCGCTAATTATGACATAGAAAAGGGCGCAACCTCGGCGTAGGTTGCACCCTGATGAAATCAATCGTGGTACGATCAGTTAAATTTTTGTTTGAGGCGGGCGCTTTTGCCTGAGCGTTCGCGCAGGAAGTAAAGGCGGGCGCGGCGGACTTTGCCGTGGCGTTCCACCACCACTTTATCAAGGCGCGGAGAGCGCAGCAGGAAGGTGCGTTCAACACCAATTCCATTGCTGGCTACGCGGCGGACGGTAAAGGTGGAGTCGTTTCCGTTGTTGTGCATGTACAGGACAACACCTTTGAACTCCTGGATACGCTCGCGATTGCCTTCCTTGATCTTCACGTGTACGCTAACAGAATCACCGGTCTTGAGTTCCGGGATATTTGGATTTACTGGGGCATCATATGCTTTTAAGATATCGCTCATCATTCACCTGCTTTTTTAAAGTCATGCAGCCTTCTCGGCGCGAAGAGGTATTATAACACAATACTAAAAGGCAACAAGGATTTTTGGATTTTGGTTTTATTAACCAGGGTTAGTTTTAACTTTTCAGCTGTTCAATTGCAGAATCCCGCGTACTATCTTCATAGTTGAAGCAATTCATTTTCTGGTAAAATTTTTTTGTAACCCCGGATTATTGATTCAAATTCACAAGCGAGGTCAGGATGAGATACATAGCGGTGGATATTGGCGGGACGCAGCTGCGGGCAGCGTTGTATCCCGAAACCGGGATCGAAGCCATCACGCTCAAGGCAATTCCGACAGTGGGTGATCAGCCCTCCATTGAACGGTTGATGGACCTGATCACCTCGGTTTGGCCGGATGAGGATAAGGTTGAGACCATCGCGTTGGGTGTGGCAGGTGCAGTTAACCCCGCCACAGGTGTCATCTATCGCGCGCCCAATATCCGGAATTGGGATCTGATGCCGATTGTGGATGTCATCCAATCCAGGTTCAACACACGTACCCTGTTGGGTAACGATGCCAACCTGGCAGCGCTGGGTGAGTATAAGTACGGCGCCGGGGTGGGGCACCACGACCTGGTGTATCTCACTGTCAGCACGGGCATCGGAGGAGGTGTCATCATCAACGACCGCTTGCTGCTGGGTGCGCGCGGACTGGCTGCTGAAGTGGGACATTTCACTGTTTGGCCAGGTGGACCCCTGTGCGGCTGTGGGCATCGCGGACACCTGGAGTCCATTTCATCGGGGACAGGCATTGCTAATTACGTAGCTGCTCAAATTGCTGAAGGCAAGCCTTGTGCGTTGGCATCTTCGGGTTTGCCAATTAATGCGCGTACAGTGGCTGAAGCTGCCAGGGAAGGCGATGCTCTCTGTGTTGAAGCGTTCAACCGCGCCGGGGAATTCCTTGGCCGCGCGATCGCGGACCTGCTGCATCTTTTCGACCCCACCATTGTGATCCTGGGTGGAGGGGTCATCAAGTCCGGCAGCCTGATCATGGACCCGGTGAAGAAATCGCTGCAGGAAAGCGTGATGTCGCAGGAGTATTTACAGGGCTTTACGTTGACAACAGCGCAATTGGGTGACAGGGTCGGAATTGTGGGCGCGCTCGCACTGGCGCGCAGTTAAGATGGGTTTAAAAAAGTACAGGAGCAGGCGATTATGGATTGCCCGCTCCTGTTTCTATTAATCCACAAGCAGGGGGAGCACAAACCGTTCCACATCCTGCTCACTCTTGATGGTTGGTATGTTCCGGTGAAGGAACCATTTCTCCTGGTGAGAGGTGCTTTCTCCCGGCGCAAGTTCCTGTAAAAGCCCCAGCGATTCCAGCTCCAGGATCTTGTCGTTTGTATAAACCTCAAAATTGCACTGGTAATCGGGGTAGACGGCTTCTGGATTGAACGCAAACCACTTAATGAACAACTGGTTTAGGACCGAATAAGCTGCCCAGCCATACCTGTTGACCAGGCCGATTTTTTGTGGGGCGGGGGATTGCGGATCCTGGTCGAGGAAAATAAAGCGGTCTCCCCAGGTCCAGCGCGGGTCCGACAGGTTGGTGTATTCCCAGATGCCCATGCAATGTGAGGGCAGGAGGCGGGCACTGTGCTGCAGGTTATGAGGAACGATCGCCCGACCGTTTTGGCGCATGACGGTGAGCGCCCAGGGGGCGAGTGCAAGGGGTACATCTCCGCGGTTGATGACACGGTGATCGACTTGCACGCCGTTGATTCCCGGCAGGAAGGATATCGTGATATCCTTTTGGACGCCTGTTCGTTCCACAGGGGCGATGAACCGGGCTGAGGCAGGTTTCAGATCAACCTCAACCTGGAAGTTATCGGGAGCATAGGTGAAGTTGAGGGATTCCGGAGCGCACCAGAAGCGATGTCCCCCGTAAGCCTTCCATACATCCCCACCGGTAGACCCGGCTTGATCCATGTTTTCATATAACAGGTTTTCTCCATCCCGGAATCCAAAGAAAAGGATTCGTGGACCAACATCCGCGGTGACAATTAATTGGATCTCGTCTCTGGAAAGACAGTAACAGTTCTCCCAGCCGTGATAGGCAATTTTCCTGATTTCCATATAATTCAACTCCAGTTACTAAAGGCGTTGCCCAATAATAATACAATATTGGTAGGAAGTGGTTGTTTTTTTGGGCTGTCATTTGCTCGCTCGGCTGTGATTTCAGGTAAAATTGGCTGACATTCTGGATTTAATGGACAAAACATGATCCGAAAATTCATCAAAATATTCCTAACACTGACGGCCCTTTGGGTATTTCTGACTCCAGCCAATTATTTCGTCAAGGCTGCTGCTGATTCATCCGCGGTAGCGACAGCGATCGAGCAGGATGGAGAAAAGCTGGTTGTGTACTTTTTCTGGGGAGATGGCTGTCCGCATTGTGCTGAAGCAAAACCCATTTTGGCAGAGATCGCAGCCAGCAATCCTTCCATGGAACTCAGGCAATACGAGATCTACTATGTAGAAGAAAACCAGAAATTGTTTGCCAGGTTTGGTGAGATCTACAACATGACCCCGCGTTACATTCCCACTATTTTCGTTGGGGAAAAGTACTGGGAGGGTTGGACGGATGAAATCGCACAGGAAGTCCGGGCGGCAATCGATGCCTGCCTGGTGAGCAGCTGCCCCGACAAGGGTGCTGTAGCCATCGCGGAAAACCCGGGCGTTCTGACCACTGATGAAGCGGGTCCTGCCCAGGAGGTTACGCCAACACCAGCGGTTGAACCGACTCCGACGGTAACTACTGAAGAAGAAGATGGAAAGACCATAAAGTTGCCGATCATTGGCAAAGTGGACCTCTCGAAACAGGGATTATTGCTGAGCACACTGCTCATTGCATTCGTTGACGGGTTCAATCCCTGCTCGGTTTGGGTGTTGAGCATTCTGCTGGCCATTACCCTGCACACGGGTTCACGCAAAAAGGTACTGGTCATCGGCCTGGTGTTCATCACGGTCACTGCCAGCATTTACGCTCTGTTCATCGCCGGTCTTTTCACTGTACTGACGGTGGTCAGTTTTGTGGGTTGGATCCAGGTGGTGGTGGCGCTGGTGGCTTTGTTCTTTGCCGTGGTCAACATCAAGGACTATTTCTGGTACAAAGAAGGCCTGTCGATGACTATTTCCGATGACAGGAAGCCCGGCATATACCAGCGCATTCGCAAGGTGTTGGATGCCGGGGATTCCTGGTGGGGTTTGATCGGCGGGACGATCATCCTGGCAGCAGGGGTATCGCTGATCGAGTTTTCCTGCACGGCAGGTTTTCCTGTCCTATGGACCAATTTGCTAACCGCACAAAATGTGCCTTATGCCACTTTCGTTCTACTTCTGCTGGCATACCTGGTGGTGTACCAACTTGATGAACTGGGATTGTTCCTGGCAGCGGTGTTCACCCTGCGCTCGAGCAAGGTGGAGGAGAAACACGGCCGCATCCTCAAGTTGATTGGCGGTGTGCTCATGCTCACCCTGGCGATCGTTATGCTGGTGAAGCCCGACTTGATGAACGATATCGGCAAGTCACTGGTAGTATTTGGCATCGCTTTCGGAGCGACCATCCTCATCCTGCTGCTGCACCGGGTGATCCTGCCAAAATTGGGGATTTACCTTGGGACTGAATTTCAGAAAAAATCACTCAAGAAAAAACGGAAATAGATAAGCGTTGGAACAGGGACTGACTAACAAGTTGGTCCCTTTTTTTTGAGTGCTGAACCGGCTATTTGCCGACATTTGTACTTGACAAGTAGTACTATAAAAATGCATAATACTATTATCGCGGCTGGGGAATAATGCTGCACATCCGGATATCATTGATATCCAAAATACTCTCAGGAGGAGAATATGTCTAGAAAATTGAGTCTGGTAATTGTTGTTGCTTTTCTGATGGTGGTGGTTCTGGCGGCTTGCGCTGCTCCGGAACCAACAGCCGCCCCGGTGGTTGAACCTGAGGCGCCGGTCGTGGAAGAACCTGTGGTTGAGACAGAAGTCCCCACCGAAGCGCCAATGGTAATCACGGACACGGAGCTCAATGTTCTCTGCACACCGCAGGAAGAATGGTGCCAGGGAATGAAGCAGGAATTCGAAGCGATGTATGGCATCACGGTCAACTACGTGCGCATGTCCTCTGGTGAGGCACTGGCACGCATCGTGGCTGAAAAGGACGCTCCCACTTTTGATATCTGGTGGGGTGGCCCGATTGACAGTTTTGTATCTGCCAAGGAACAGGGCTTGCTTGAACAATATGATTCTCCCAACTACGGCAACATCCGTGATCCAAAACTGATGAAGGATGTGGACAACCATTGGGTCGGCGTTTATGTAGGCACGCTTGGTTTCGCCACCAACACCAACTGGTTGGCCGAGAATCCGGGTGTTGTTCCCCCGGCTTCCTGGGATGACCTGTTAAAACCCGAATTCACCAAGCAGGTGATGGTTGCCCATCCCTCCACCTCCGGCACATCCTACACTGCGCTTTCCACAGTCCTGCAAATGCGCGGCGAAGAAGCTGGTTGGGAATACATCAAGCAATACGCTGGTCAGATTTCTTCCTTCACAAAATCCGGAGCTGCCCCTGCCAAGTTCGTATGCCAGGGTGAAGCTGCGGTGGCCATCGTTTTCTCTCATGATATTGTGAATGAGATCGAAAATAACAGCTGCCCGCTCGTACTCACTTTCCCCGCGGAAGGAACCGGCTATGAAATCGGCGGCCAGGCCATTTTGAAGGGTGCCAAGAACATCCAGGCAGCCAAACTTTGGTTCGACTGGGCCATCTCCCCTGAAGGCCAGGCTCTGGGACCCAAGTACAATGCTTACCAGGCTCCAACAGTCAATGGTGTTGAACTCTCACACCCTGAACTTCTGGACGCCAATCTGATCGATTATGACTTCATCTGGTCCGGACAGAACAAGACGGCCATCGTTGACAAGTTCACCAACGAAATTGCCAACGCAGAAAACCTGAAACAATAATCCAAAAATGTCAAAACTGGGCGGCGAAAGCCGCCCAGGCTCAATTCTGAGGAGAATTATGAAGACCTCCTTGACCACTCCAGATTCTCCAGATCCAAAAGTATCGAATTTCACGCGCAGGTTTCGCGAATTTTCTTTGATTGGCAGAGACCCGGTTCTCTTCATGAGCCTGCTGCTTTCAGGCATTTTCATTTTCGTATTTGTGGTTTTTCCCCTTTATCGATCAGTTGCCGGGGGGTTCGTTTCCAAAGAAGGGGCGTTCGATGTAACCTATTTTGCCCGTTACTTTGATGATTACTTTGGCCCCGCGTTACGCCGCTCGTTCTACGATACCATGCTGATGGGCTTGCTGACCGCCAGCGCGGGCACGCTGGTGGGGTTCATCTTCGCGTACGCGATCGTCCGTTGTAATATCCCCGGTAAGAAATTCGTACACTGGCTGGCGTTGTTACCCACAGTTTCACCGCCATTTGCCCTGGCTCTGAGCATGATCCTGCTGTTTGGCCGCAATGGCCTGATCACCAAGAAACTGCTGGGCATCAATTATGTACAAGGGATGAATGACATCTATGGTCTGGACGGGCTGGTAATTGTTCAAACCATCACATTCTTCTCTGTGGCCTACCTGATCCTGAAAGCCATGCTGGAACGGTTGAACCCGGCCATGGAGGAGGCTGCTGCCAGCCTGGGAGCCGGCAGGTTCCATCTTTTTAGAACCATCACGCTTCCGCTCCTGATCCCGGGCATTGCTGGTTCTTTCCTGTTGTTGTTCGTCGAATCACTGGCTGATCTTGGTAATCCGTTGTTCATCGCCGGAAATAAAACCGTTCTTTCTGCACAGATCTTCATGGCAGTGATTGGCGAGTACAACTATCAAAAAGCTTCCGCATTATCATTGGTATTGATTATTCCAACGCTGGTCATCTTCCTGGTGCAGCGTTATTACGTTAACCGCCGTACATACATTTCGGTAACCGGAAAACCCGCCGGGTCGCAGATCATGGAAAAAGATCCCATCATCCGCTGGGTGGTTAATATCACGGCTTACCTGATCATCGCCTTCATTCTGCTGTTATATGCCACCATCATCTACGGCTCCTTCAGCACCGCCTGGGGTGTGGATTTTACGCCTACCCTGAAACACTGGACCATGACGGTCACCCGCGGAGTGGAAGCCATCCTCGACACCACGTTCCTCAGCCTGTTGGCCACACCCTTCGCAGCCATCCTGGGCATGATCATTGCCTGGCTGGTTGTGCGGAAAAAATTTACTGGTAAAGACGCCCTGGACTTCACTTCCAACCTGGGCGGCGCGGTTCCCGGAACCATCCTTGGCATTGGTTTCATCCTGGCCTTCAACAAACCGCCACTGGCGCTGGGAATTGCCATCTACGCCGTCCTGGCGATGTTCTACGCCCAGGTGGTTGGAAAACATGCTGCAGAGCGCCTGATCATTCTGATCATCGGGACTGCGATCGGCGTATTGCTGACAAAAGTTGAACCCAGGGCAATGTACTTTTACCTGGGTGGGATGTACGTGGTTCTCGCAATACTGATATTGATCACGCAGAAAAAGTTCATCAAGCCTTTGGTAGCCATCCTGATCGGGCTTTACATCATGTCCACCAATTGGGCAACGGTCATCACCAAACCGATTTCCGACTTCAGCCGTTCGCTGGAACGGGGATTCTGGAGCAATGCCATTGTGCAGTTAGCTGACCACATCAAGGTGCTTTTGCAGCCAACCCCGGCATTGCTGGCCATTGCCCTGGTGTTCGCCGGGATTGTTCTCCTGCAGGGCACGAAATTAAGAATTCCCCGCATCGGGCTGGGGATATTAGGACTGGCCATACCATGCGCCTTATCCTTCACCGGCGTACCGTTTGCCATGGTGGGCGGTGCATACATCATCATGGCCGCGTTTATCGTACGCAGCCTGCCGGCATCAGTACGTTCCGGCGTGGCAGCCCTGCAGCAGATCGACCCATCCATTGAGGAAGCCTCGAACATCCTGGGGGCAGATGCTCAATACACCTTCCGGAAGGTCACGCTGCCGCTCATCCTTCCAGCGCTCTTTGCCGGCCTGATCTTCAGCTTTACCAGGCACATGACCAGCCTTTCAGCGATCATCTTCCTGGTCAGCGCCAAGTGGAGAATTGTGACCGCCTCGATTTTGAGCGAATGGGAGCAGGGCGGAGTGAGCATCGCAGCCGCCTACTCGACGGTCATTATTGCGTTCGTCATGATCGCAATCCTCGTGCTTAACCTGATCCTGACGAAGATGTTTAAAGGCAGGGGCTCGGTGGATATGAGCCAGGGTTTCTAAATTTTGCGAATAGAGGTAAAAAACCAATGTACCTTACACTCAAAAACATCACCAAAGTCTTTCCCCCGCGTGGCGGTGCGACCGAAGTCATCGCTGTTCACAACGTCAACCTGGAAATCAAAAAAGGGGAACTGGTCACACTGCTGGGTCCCAGCGGTTGCGGCAAGACGACTACACTCAGAATGATTGCCGGGTTTGAATTTCCAACCTCAGGCGAGATCATCCTGGATGGAAACCCCATCAACTCACTTCCTCCGCACAAACGTGATATGTCGATGGTGTTCCAAAGTTACGCGATCTTCCCACACCTGACCGTTGGGGAAAACGTGGCGTATGGTCTGAATGTTCAACGGCTTGCCAAATCAGTCATTGCAGAACGCGTGAACCGGGTGCTTGACCTGGTTCACCTGGAAGGATACGGAGACCGGGCTCCCACACAACTTTCAGGAGGGCAGCAGCAGCGTGTGGCGCTTGCCCGCGCGCTAGTGATGGAACCAAAAGTATTGCTCATGGATGAACCGCTTTCCAACCTGGACGCCAAACTGCGCGAGGAGATGCGTCACGAGATCAGGCGCATTCAAAAGGACCTGAATATCACCAGTGTATACGTCACCCATGACCAGATCGAAGCCATGACGCTTTCCGATCGCATTGTGGTGATGAACCAGGGAATTATTGAGCAGATTGGCACTCCGGTGGAGATGTACCGTTTCCCCAACAGCCGGTTTGTGGCCAACTTCATTGGCAGGGCGAATTTCATCTCGGGCATTGTTCAGAGTCAAAACGGAGAAGAACTGGTAGTCAAGTCTTTTGGCGAGATCATTACGCTCAAGAATGTGAAGCGTCAATTCCATGCTAATGAGGAAGTTACCCTCATTGTCCGGCCTGAGATGACCCGGGTGAAGAAGACCGGAGAACAATTTAAAGGCATCGTGCGCAGAGCGGTTTACCTTGGTGATGTGATCGAATATGACGTTGAGGTTGGTGGTCAGTTGATCACCGGCCTGGAAACCGACCCGTACGTCATGGAACTGTTCCCTGAGGGCGAAGAGGTCACGGTGGGGTTCGCGGTGGGTTGCATCCAGGTTCTGCCGGCGGAAGATTAATGGACGCATTTGACATAGTCATGATTGGCAATTTTGCCGTGGACAAACTCATCGTGGATGGGGTCGAAGAGACCGCGTCAGGAGGGGGAGTGTATTACGGTAGTGTGGTGATCAGCCGGCTTGGACGAAGTGTGGCGGTGGTTACCCGCCTGCATCCCTCTGAATTTCCACGCCTGCAGGAGCTGCGGGATGAGGGGGTTGAAGTGTTTGCCACGCCTGCTGAAGACACATCCGGCATTGCCAATTATTACCAGTCCTCGGATATGGAACGCCGCATCTGTAAACCGATCGGTTTTGGGGGTGCGTACAAACTGGAGGAAATCCCTGACCTCAAAGCCGGGGTGATCATGCTCTCGCCGTTGTACGCCGGGGAGGTCGATCTGCCGTTATTGAAATCATTGTCACAACGCGCCCCGCTGGC
Organism: uncultured Anaerolinea sp.; assembly: GCA_964454565.1. GTDB lineage: Bacteria > Chloroflexota > Anaerolineae > Anaerolineales > Anaerolineaceae > UBA6107. The sequence goes on from CAYVTF010000006.1 coordinate 72,268, forward strand.
AATGGACATCCAGGGGTTTGTGCGGGTACCGGTGGAGGATGGGCTGGAGTTTCAGCCCTGGCTGGAAATGGCAGAAGGGTTGCGGCAAATTACCTACTTGAAGGTGGACAAGGCCGAGGCGGAATACCTGACCGGGGAGACAGATCTATCACTGGCTGCGCACAAGCTGCAGGCGATGGGACCGAAAGAGATCGTGATGACCCAATCGAGCGGGGTAACCGTCTTTGCGGATGGTGAATTTCACACCGCTCCTTTCACACCCAGGTCCCTTGCCGGGCGAACGGGGCGGGGGGATACCTGCTTTTCCACTTACATCGCCATGCGCCAGGCGGAAGATGCAGCAACCGCCTGCAAATGGGCTGGTGTGATCACCTCGTTGAAGCAGGAAGTCCCGGGTCCATGGAAGGGAACCAGGCAGCAGGTGGTTGAGATGATTGAAGCGCAGGAGAATGGCTAGCTTTTTATCACTGAATTATCCGTTTTTTGATCAATAATATAACCATCGGCACTCATTTACTTGACAACCATCGTCCTGTAAATGCATAATTGGGTAATCAATTCTTTGCATGCACTGTGAAGGATTAGGAAAATCGTACTTTCGACCCAAGGAGAAGGAACCGTTATGAAAAAGTTCAGTTTGTTTGTGATAGTAATTATGGTAGTGGCGTTATTGGCTGCCTGTGCCCCGAAACCCGAACCAACGCAACCCCCCGCTGTAGCGGAAGGTGTCACGCTGGTGGTGTGGGACCAGTTCTATCGCGATGTTGAGAGCCAGGTGATGGAAACGCTCAATGCCGAATTTGTTGCTGCTCACCCCGGCTTGACCATCGAGCGTTCAGTGAAGACGCTGGATGACCTCAAAGTGACGCTCAAGCTGGCGCTCGCTCAAAGCGATGGACCGGATGTGGCACAGGTGAACCAGGGGCGCAGCGATATGGGCGCGATGGTGCAGGCCGACCTCTTATTGCCGCTCAATGATTACTCAGCCACCTACAAGTGGGATGAGCGTTTTTCATCCTCAGTTGCCAGCCGCAACAGCTTCACCCCGGACGGCAAGACATTCGGACAAGGCAATCTTTATGGGGTGAGCCCCACCGCCGAAGTTGTGGGCGTTTACTACAACAAGGGTCTCTTCGAAGCGAACGGATGGAAGGTTCCGGCCACATTTGACGAGTTCGAGACCTTGCTGGCTGACATCAAGGCCAAAGGCATCACACCCATTTCCTTTGGTTCGCTGGATGGATGGAATGCGATTCACGAATTCAGCGCGGTGCAGCACCTGCTGGTGACCCTGGAATACATCAACAATTTCGTCTACGGGGTGAACAATGCCACGTTCGATACTCCCGAAAACCAGGAAGCTGCGCGCATTATGCAGGATTGGGTTGCCAAGGGTTACTTCACCGATGGCTTCTCCGGAATTGGCTATGATGACAGCAACAAGACCTTCAAAGCAGGCGAAGGTGCCATGACCATCACCGGATCCTGGCTGGCTGGCGAGCTTGTCGCGGATACAGACCAGCAATTCGGCTTCTTCCTCCTGCCGGCCAAGTACGCCGATAAGACCCGTCTTGCCATTGGTGGCGTGGGCATCCCCTTCGCCATCCGCAAGACAAGCGCCCATGCGGACCTGGCAGCCGAGTACCTGGATTGGATGGTCTCCGAACGCGCAGCCCAGTTATGGGCTGAAGCCGGGATGATGCCCGCCATGCCGCTGCCTGCCGCTACCAAGGTGGAAGAGGGTTCCCTCTTCAGTGACACCCTGGTCGCATGGAATACCATCAACAAGGACAATGCCGTTGGACATTACATCGATTGGGCTACCCCCACTTTCTACGACACCATCGTAGCGGAATTGCAGAAGGTCTTTGGTGATGCTTCAACCCCTGCGGAGATGACCGCTGCAGTCCAGGCGGATTACGCTGCTTTCCTCGCGGGCAACAAGTAAAGGGTTATTCATTGTCCGCTTCTCCTTAACCGGGGGAGCGGACATTCTTTAACTAATGGAGAAACCATGAATTCCAATCGCCGCTGGCCCGGGGAATCACGATTTCATGGCTGGTTCTATCTCCTGCCCGGTCTGCTGATCTACCTGATTTTCATTTTTTACCCCATTCTCGAAACCGTTCGTACCAGTTTTTACAAGTGGGATGGTTTTAGCGGCAGCAAAGAGATGGTTGGCTTTTCCAACTATGCCCAACTCCTCGTAGACTCGCAGTTCCTGAGGGCGCTGCTCAATAACCTGGTATTCGTCATTTTCTACTGCATCATTCCCATCATCATCGGGCTGGGTCTGGCTTCGTTGCTTGGGAGAAAACCGTTACCCGGGTTAACCTTCTTCCGCGCAGGGTTGTTCCTGCCGCAGATTCTGAGCATGGTCGTGGTCGGCGTCACCTGGCGCTGGATTTTCAACCCCACTTTTGGACTATTAAACACCGGGTTGAGGGCAATCGGATTGGATGCGCTTGCCAGGCCCTGGCTGGGTGACTTTGCATTGGCGCTGCCAGCGGTGGGATCCGTGGGTACCTGGGTGCAATATGGGTTTTGCATGGTATTGTTCCTCGCTGGTATGCAGCGCATTCCCGCGGATTTTTACGAAGCCGCTGAACTGGATGGGGCAAATGACCTGCAACAGCTTGCTTTCATCACGCTTCCCAGCTTGCGACCGGAACTGGCGGTAGCGCTGGTCACCACCATCATTGCCGCATTGCGTGTGTTCGACCTGGTCTATGTCACAACGCGTGGGGGTCCGGGAGACTCCACCCTGGTGACCGGGTTCCTGGTGTACCGCGCGGCCTTTCAACAGAACCGTATTGGTTACGCCGCGGCGATCGCCACGGTGATGACCATTCTGATCTTCACCATCTCGCTCGTCATCCTTCGTTTTCAATCCAAATCGGAGGAGCAGGGATGACCGCGTCTTCATGGAAATCACTCCTGCCGAAATACGTGTTGCTGACGCTCTTTTTGCTGATCGTCCTCATCCCGATCGTTGGACTGGTGTTCAGCGCTTTTAAAACCGATGCTGAGGTTGTGGCAGGTCCACTGGCTCCACCCTCCAGCTTGCGGTTTGATTCTTTTGTCGATGCGTGGTCGACAGGGCGTTTCAATCTTTTCTTCAAAAACAGTGTCATTGTCACGGTTGTGGTGGTCATTGTCAGCGTTTTTCTCTCCACCCTCACCGGTTACGCATTTGGTTCCCTGCCTGTTCCGGGACGCAGATTCCTGTATCCACTGCTGCTGCTGGGATACATGGTTCCCTTTGAGGCGGTGATCATTCCTTTGTATCATTTCATGGATAAGATCCATCTGACCGACACCTACTGGGCGTTGATCTTGCCGCAAATTGGATTGAGTGTGTCCTTTGGAACGCTCTGGATGACCAGTTTTTTCAGCAGCGCTCCGCGGGAATTGGTGGATGCGGCAGCTATTGATGGCTGTAACCGCTGGCAGATCCTTTGGCGCATCCTCTGGCCGCTGGCGAGGCCGGCAGTGCTGACGCTGGTGGTACTGCTTTTTATGTGGACCTGGAATGAGTTTCTGCTGGCTTTGGTGATGATCCAGAAGGAGACCATGCGTACGCTCCCTGTTGGGCTGGCATTCTTCCAGGGGCGCTTTTCTGCCAATATCCCGCTCATGGCAGCCGGGTCGCTTATCGTTGCCGGACCGATCTTGATCGTCTACATTGTCTTCCAGCGTTATTTCATCCGCGGCATGCTGGGCGGCGCTGTGAAGGGGTAATAGGATAAACAAATGAACCAGGCAAACCAGAATTTGATTCAGGAAGCAAAGAAAAGGGCGCTCGAGGTGCTGCACGGTTGTGCCACGCCTTACGGGTATAAGGCCTCCGCGGATGAGGCGGGGTATCCACAGGTGTGGGGACGCGACAGCGCCGTCACCCTGCTGGGAGCAATCGCCTCAGGTGACCCGGACCTGGTGACCGCGGGACGGGCTTCTCTCGACACTTTGGGAAAAGGTCAATCAACCAGGGGACTGGTACCCTTGAACCTGAACCCGCAGAACGGTTACATCAGTACGGAAAACGCCGGAGCTTGCGACGCCAATTTGTGGTACATCCTCGGGCAATACGCCCTGTTCAATCACACCGGTGACCTGAGTGCCCTCAAAAGTTGCTGGAAAAATGTGACCATGGCGATGACCTGGCTGCAGTACCAGGACATGAACGAGTGCGGGCTTTTGGAAATTCCGGAAGCAGGCAACTGGATGGACCTGATCGCCGTGCGCTACAACACGCTCTATGACAATGTTCTTTATTACGCTGCCACGCTGGCTTATGAAGAGATGAGCCTCTTAATTAACATGACAGACCCATGTGAAAAGCCGCTCACCTCTGCTGAATCCATCCATGAGCGTATCAATCTGCTGATGTGGGTGGACCGCTGCTGGGTGGCAGCCCATTTTGCAGAGCACCTCGAAAAGCTTAAAGCCATCCGCCTGGAGTGGTTTATGTTGTATCACAACATCGGCACCATCTCCAGCCGGCCATATTACCTTCCCTGGGTCGCATTCCGCGAGTACGGGGACTGGTGCGACAGCCTGGGAAATTTGCTGGCCATTCTGACCGGGGTGGCGGATGGGCACCGCTCTGAGCATATTCTGCGATACATGCTCCAGGTGGGTATGGCGGAACCATATCCCACCAAGGCCATTTCCCCACCCATCTTCCCGGGTGAGCACCATTGGCGGGAGTATTACCGCAGCCGCAACCTGAACCTGCCGCACCAGTATCATAACGGGGGAATCTGGCCGATGGTGGGAGGCTTTCATGTGGCTGCGCTGGTACACCGCAAGTGGCAGGCTGAAGCAGAGAACCTGCTGGTACGCCTGGCGACCGCCAATCAGCAGGGCATCAGTCAGCCCTGGGAGTTTAACGAGTGGATGCACGGGGAAAGCGGGCATCCAATGGGCTATCCGCACCAGGCATGGTCAGCGGCCATGTTCCTGTACGCGGCAAGGGCTGTTGAGATCGGAGACCTGCCGCTATTCAATCAGTTGGTCAGCATCAAACCCCAATCAGCGGTTGCGGCAGAGCAAAACGAACCGTTCATCCATCCCGGTGGCGGACAGCCCGGTTAGCGCGCTAAGATCTCAGGAGATCAAATGACACCCATCGACAAAGAAAGCGCCTTGCTATATCACAAGATGAATAACGAGCCGGGAAAATTAAAGGTCCTGCCGAGCAAACCGCTTGAAACCCAACTTGACTTGGGGCTGGCTTACACTCCCGGCGTTGCTTATCCTGTACTGGAGATCGAGCGGGACCCTGAACTCGCTTATGAGTACACATCCAAGGGCAACCTGGTGGCGGTGATTTCTAATGGTACAGCGATCCTGGGTCTTGGGGATCACGGCGCTTTGGCGAGCAAACCGGTGATGGAAGGCAAGGCAGTGCTCTTCAAGAAATTCGCCGATATTGATAGCATCGATATTGAGATCGATTCCAGGGATCCGGACACGGTGGTATCGGTGACCGCAGCAATTGCAAAGAGCTTTGGCGGCATTAACCTGGAGGATATCCGTTCCCCAGAGTGTTTTTGCATCGAACGCAGGTTGAAACAGATGCTGGACATCCCGGTTTTTCACGATGACCAGCATGGCACAGCCATCATCCTGGGCGCGGCGTTGACAAACGCCCTGGAGATCAGCGGCAAACAAATCGACGAGGTCAAGGTGGTATTCTCCGGGGCAGGGGCGGCGGCAGTAGCCTGCGCCCAGCACCTGGTGAAGATTGGTGTGCCGCGCAGGCACATATGGATGGTCGACAAATATGGACTGGTCTTTGGCGGCCGGGCAGAAGAGATGTTCCCTGAAAAAGAGGACTTCGTCCAGGGAGATTCGCCGGCGACGCTTGTTAACGTGATGGAAGGTGCGGATGTATTCATCGGATTGTCGGCTGCCAACATTGTCACCGCGGAAATGTTGAGCCGTATGCGTGACACGCCGGTGATCTTTGCCATGGCAAATCCCGACCCGGAGATCCGGTACGAGATTGCCCGGGCAGCGCGGCCGGATGCCATCCTGGGTACCGGGCGCTCAGACTATCCCAACCAGGTGAACAATCTGCTGGGGTTTCCGTTCATTTTCCGGGGCGCGTTGGATGTGCGAGCGCGCGAGATCAACGACGAGATGAAGATTGCGGCCAGCCTGGCATTGGCAGCGCTGGCAAGGGAACCGGTTCCGCAGTCTGTGCTCAAAGCTTACGGTCTGACCGGCCTTGAGTTCGGTAAGGATTACATACTCCCCAAACCACTGGACCCGCGGGTGTGCCTCTGGGAAGCCCCGGCATTGGCCAGGGCGGCCATGAGCAGCGGGGTGGCCAGGTTAATTGTCGACCTGGAAATGTACCGGGAACAACTGGAGCAACGATTATTAAAAAGTGGCACGTAGGAGAAGTACAGGATGAAAAATGACTTGCGGAAGATCCTGGTAACAGCCGAGGCGACCTCGCTGGAGAAGTGGCGCAAGCAGGCGGTTGCCGGGCAGCCCGAGACGGGCATGACGTACACCATCGTCAGTGATGAGGGCAATTACATCCCCGGCGGGGAGGGTTCTGCCCCAACTCCGTTGACCTATTTTGTCAGCGGGATGGCTCTTTGACTGCTTTCTCATGTGTCGCAGGTTGCGGCCAAAAAAAAGTTGAAGATCCACAATGAACGCGTGAGCGTGAGCGCTCACTTTCATGAGCATGGTTCGGTGCTGAAGGGAGATGCCGAAGGCTTCTGTGACGGATTTGAGGTCACCATCTCCATTGATTCAGAAGAACCGGTCGAAGTCATTGCCGCATTGATGCGTTTGGCGCGAAGGATGTGTTTCACCGAAAAAGCACTAACCGGTGAGACAAATGTTCAAGTGATACAGATGATCAACGGGCAGGCGGTCGGGTAAATTACGTGATTTCTCATCATCCTGAAGGATTGTCATTGCCGGGTATGACGGAATCCGTTTTATAATAACTTCATCATTGTGCTTCATCCAGACCAGGAAGGATCGTAATCATGTATCAGATAAAGTCCCCGAAAACCAGAGAAGAATTCAAAGCCTACTACGACTTGAGATACAAGGTATTGCGCGAACCCTGGGGACTGCCGCGAGGATCGGAGAAAGATGACTATGAGCCGATCTCGCAGCACTTCATGGTGGTTGATGACAAAAACGGGACCATCGTGGCATGCGCAAAGTTGTTTGAAAAAGAGACAGGCGTTGCTTGGTTATCCCATTTGTCCGTGGCGCACACACACCAAAAACAAGGCATCGGCAAGCTGCTCATGACGCACCTCGAAGAAATGGCGCGCAAGGATGGTTTTGCCCAAATAGGCTGTTTATCACGGCTGAATACTACCGCTTATTTTGAAAAGGCAGGCTACAAAGTGTCCGGGGTTCCCTCCCATTATTTTGGGACAACCCAGGTGGTATGGATGGAAAAGACCTTGTAAAGGGTCTTTTTTTATCACCTGTGATCAATCAACGCTGGCGGTTGCCGCCGGAGGCTGCCTGCGCCTCAGTTTTGTGATCAAATTCCATATTCCGGTCAACGGCGCTAAAACCCAGGTAATGAACCCGTTCACCAGTGCCAGTCCCTGGCTGATCCAGATCAAAAGGGGGCGGAAGATCATCATGAACGGCAAATGCGCATAGGCTAAAGAGAGGGCAATTGTTCCCATCGAAATGCCAAAGCGCATCCAGTCGCTAATGGCAATGTGCGCCAGGTCTTCCAACAGCAATTCAATTCCAATATTTAGCACCAGGATATAAGCTGCTGTTTTTAAGATAGGTTCTTTCTCTACAACATAACTGAAAAGTCCAGCCGCGAAGCGCATCACCAGGATGCCGATGGCAACACCCAGCATGACCACCCAGAGCTTGTCCGAAAGGGAAACCGCGGCGACAACGTTATCCAGGCTAAACGCCAGGTCCATCAACTCAACGCTGAGAACGGTTGCCCAAAAACCACGCATTTCAACCGGACGTGTTTCTTCGTCTTCGCCGCCGGTATATCCGTGTGCGCTCAGGTCATCCACGGCCAGCTTGATCAGGTAAGCCGCGCCGATGAGTTTGAGCCATGGATTATGAATGATGTAACTGGCTGCCAGCAGCATGAGACCGCGACCGACATAGGCGCCTATCAACCCCACCCGCAATGCGGCAAGGCGCTGCGGACCAAGCAGTTTATCAATCCCATGGGTGATCTTTTGTAGGCGCGATGGCCAGGGAATACGCTCTTTCTCTGGTAATCTGGATACCATTGCCCCGAGAATGGCGGCATTATCGATCGAAAGAATGCCTTCCAGGAAAATCAACTGGATGACGATCACAATAAATGAGAAATCCATTAGTGCTCCTTGTCCACTACTCTACCTGCAGTGGAATAATTCTGGTTCTGTCTTAAGCCAGAATTCTTATTCTATCACCGAGTGCAAAAAGGGATGGAATTCAAGCGTTCTCAGGTTTTCGGTTTGAGTTGGAATTTTGAAATGAAAATAAATGACTCTCAAAAAGCGCTTGATGATGATAGAATTATTTAACTATCGAAAAGGAGGACGTGATGGATTTTCTCTATTGGATACTAATCGGTGCTGCTGCCGGATTCCTGGCTGATTGGGCGGTCAAGGGTGTCAACATGGGCTTGCTGGGCAAGGTCATCGTGGGCATGCTTGGTGGTTTGCTGGGCGGCTGGCTTTTTGGCTTGCTCGGAATTGGTACCACCGGGCTGGTGGGATCACTCATATCGGCATTTGTGGGAGCTGTGATCTTGCTGCTTTTGCTGGCTTTGATACGCCGCAGGCGATAATTTTCAGCATCTGAAAATATTGCGCAGGTTTCACAATTGTGGACCTGCGCATTTGTTTTTTACTGGATTCCCTGGCAGAAGCATGGCCGGGAATTTTTCGTTGTTAACCGATGTGGTAATCCAGTAGATCACAATAAAACGGCACGACTTCTCCCATCTCACCAGGAACCCGGAAAATACAGGCGGTCTCAGGGATAGTTGCGATTCCGGAGCGAACTTTTACCCAACCCTCACCAAGCAGATCCTCGTAATTACCATCCGGAATACTGACAGGGGTTGTGCCGGTATTGCCTGAGACATTGAAGATGCCCATCAGGTTGTTTCCGGGGCTCACCCACACAGCCTGGATGGCAGGTTCAGCCGCTGTGATGGTGAAGGTGCCATACTTCAGGGTTGGATTCTTTTTGAGGGTTGTCAATTTTTTCAGAAATGCGGTTAGTTCGTAATCCTTCCAATCCACCTTCTCGATGTCAAAGAGAGAGGGAGTGATGGCGGCTGCTGATTCCTGGCCGCCGTAGATGAGGAACGCGCCGCGATTAAAGGCCTCAAACGCTGTCCAGGCAAGCGCCTGGTTGCGGGTGGGGGCGAGGTCCATGATGCGCTTTTGATCGTGGTTCTCAACACAGCGCATTTTGATGTAACTTGCCGGGTAGATGGCGTCCTGGAAGCGCAGCATTTCCAGGTAGCGGGCAACCGGTTGCATGCCTTCCACGGCCGCCTGCCATATGGTGTAGATGTCGTAATCGTAGGTCATGTCGAAGCCGCGGTAGATCTCGCTGTCGGAGATGGCGGAGAGACCATTTTTCCTGCGATATTCAACGAAAGCAGCGTGAACTGATTCCGCCAGCCAGATTACCCCTGGTTTGACTTCCGCCACAGCTTTGCGCGCCGCCACCCAGAACTCCTCCGGCAGCAGCGAGGCCACATCGCAGCGGAACCCGTCCACTCCAAATGCTGCCCAGCCTTTGAGCGTGTCGATCAGGTATTCCGTCAACCCGGGATTGGGGTGCTTTAAGTCGATGACGTCGCTCCAATCCGGAACGGTGGTAACCGGTTGTCCTTCAGCATCCTGGTGATACCAGCCGGGATGCTCCCTGACCAGGTTCGAATCATGCGCGGTGTGGTTGTAAACGACGTCGATCATCACCTTGAGTCCCAGTTGGTGGGCTTTTTCGATGAGGCGGGCAAAATCAGCCTTTGTGCCGTACTCGGGGTTCACTTCGCGGTAATCAGCGATGGAATAAGGACATCCAAGAGAGCCCTTTTTGTACCGTCTGCCGATGGGGTGGATGGGCATGAACCAGATGACGTCCACACCCAGGTCACGGATGCGTTCGAGGTCGCTTTCAACATCTGCAAACGTGCCGTTGGGGCCGTGGTTGCGGACGTAGATTTCGTAAATGACAAGGTTGCGCATACTTGCGGGGGTATCGAATGCCATGGATAACTCCTGAAGGGTTGTTATTGTTTTATTTGTTGATGCCGTCAGATTGTAATACAAAGTGAAGGAAACCGGTAATTTATTTGGTTATCCTCACTATCAAGGCATCGGCCACGCAAAGCGGGTTGCCCGAAAGTTTGGCCACCCCGCTAATCGTAGAGAAGAGCTCACTCGTCAATTGTTTAGATTCTTTGGACCAGGCACATAAGTTGGATCATGCTTCGGAGTCGGGTCCGGCTGATGCGTTGGGTTGGGCTGTTTTGTCGGTCCGGGTTCCTTGGTTGACCCCGGGGTTCTGGAAGTATGCTTGTAAAGGGTAGTAATGATACTGCCACTAAAACAAGCATGGCGACGGCTCATTTGCAGGAGTTTGGCGGCTTGCGGGAAGTGGGTGATAAATATGTGATTTATGGGCAGGCTGTTGGCTTGCTCATTTTTGTCGGCAATATAGAAATGGCAGCAACGTCACCCCGGAAAGAGTAGACCGCCGCTGCCACACGCAACACCCGAAGGCGGTGCAAGAACATCATATCAGAATTATTCCCGCCTTTCAAGTGTTGCCCACAACAATGAAAGGAACGGTTATCATGGCAAGTATTTTAGAGGAATTTGCATACGGGAACATTTCACCCGAAGTACAGTTTTTCAAGAAAGATTCCGCATTCGGCAAGGCAATGGAGCTTGTTTCCCGCAATGAACAGAAATTAATCGACCGCTTGGGCGCGGAGGACAAAGAGATATTTCAAAAGTACATTGACGCACAGGGCGAAGTCAATCAGCTAACCGCCGTTAAAAACCTGATTTACGGATACAAGCTGGGGCTGATTATGACCGCAGAAGCCTTTATCGGCAAACATGACCTGATTGCGGGAGAGGACGGTGAATAGCATGGGAAACATACTTCGCGGCCTGTATAACGGCAAAATCATTCCGTGGGAACGGAAAGACCCGCACAGCATGGAACAGCTTGAGCTTATCCGTAGGATTGAGGAGGAAGAACAGTATTTCATGGGGAAGTTGTCGCAGGACGATTGCACACGCTTTCAGACGCTCACGCGAATGTACTCCGACCTTTCATCACACACAGAGGAAGATGTTTTCGCCTACGGCTTTACGCTCGGTCTGCTGTTGGCTCTGGACGTAACGGAAGAAGCAAAATTGCTTCAAAACGGATAATCTCATATTGCAAGCGAAAGGACTGCCATCAATCGGCAGTCCTTTTTGCGCCCAAAACTGAAAAAGTTGTTTTCAGCCGTTTTATTGCCCTGTACCGTACCTGGCATCGTTTCTAAGGGTTTCTATCCTCTCCAAACGGAACGCCCGTCAAATAAGACGAATAAAGCGCAAAAACCGCCCCCAAACAAGCCCTTTCAAGCCGCTATACACCTCTGAAAACGCTCACAAGCGTATTTCAAGGGCTATATATTACGCCCTAATATTAACAGCATCTTGCTGTACAAACTGGGATTTGTACATCTGAGCTATATCTCAAAAACAGAGCCGTTTTATTCTTTCTTGCGCGTCAAGAAAATTCCAATGACTGCACCAATAAGGATAATTGGTGCTACTCTGGCAAACAGCCATTCAAATGAGTGAAATGCTACTCCAAGAACGGCGGTTTCAGGTTCACTATAATCCCAACCCAAGTAAGGACTTTCTAATGCGAATAAGATTGCAAAAATTGCTACTATGGCTACACACAATGAGATAAAAAGCCAATGTAGAATTCTTTTTCTTGTGGTTTTTCTCTGTGCAAGTTGCAAGTTTATCACCTCCAGTTTTGCGGAAATCGCCTTTAAGTCATCAGCTTCCGACTCAATGACGTTTTCGCCAAGCAACGTACTCACAGGTGTTTCAAGCACTTCCGATAGAGAGATCAACATATCAGAATCGGGAACTGACAATCCTTGCTCCCATTTAGAAACTGTTTGTCGCACCACATTCAACTTGACAGCAAGCTCTTGTTGCGAAAGTCCTTTTGATTTTCTGATTGCTTTAATATTTTCGTTTAGCATTAAGGGATAACCTCCTTCCTTGCCACAATTATATGAAGATTTACCCGTTGCTACAAGCAACGCATTTTAACATTCAGGCAAAAAGACAAATTGGAATTTAGCCAATTATATTATACACTCAAACGCTTCAAAGTGGTTGCAAATTTCACTATCAATCGCCCATCAAGCGGTCAACTCCGTTTTGCTGTTCGGCAAGCCACGCCGAAAATTCAGGCAGCGGCATTTCCTTTTCTTTGACCAACCTTTTCAGCCGCACCGCTTCTTTGCGGAACTCTTTAAACGCCACGCTCACCACCGCCGCCTTTTCCGTATCGGCAGTATTTCCGCGCTTTAACTTCCGCAGACGGTTGTACCAATAATAATATGCCGCTTCATGCAGTTGTTCCAGCCTGTCACTTTTCACCCTCTCGTCAAACTCGCGTTTGGCTCCAACCGCCTGTACCTTGCGGCACTCGTCCGAACACAGCTCATAGTGGCGGCTCCGGGCAAGGAAGTCATTGCCGCAGACCTTGCAGCTTTGAAAGACCAAATTCCATTCCTCAATTTTGTGAAGGTAATACGCAATCACAGGCAGGTTTTCATCACCTAAAAGGCGATAGGCGTAACGGTATAACCCTGGACTGTAGAGGTCATAAATCATTTCCAGCGTCCTGTGGTCGAAAGATTTGGTTCCCTTTAACAGGCTTTGCTCTGAAGACGACTCCATTGTTTATTAGTTGTGACGCTTTCTGGTTGGTTTAGATACTTAATGATAACTGGTAATGAGAGAGACAAACGCTTGGCCTTGTAAAATCTTAGTTGAAGTTAGGATAATTCACGCCGTGGCAAAATCCCATCGTGTGATTCAAAAGTCGTATAATGCATCTCAGTAAAGACTCCTGTCACCCTAAGGAATAACGATGCCAATCGTCGAAGATTCTCCGAAACCTGTCTCCATCAAACAACTTCCGCGCAACGTGTGGGCGGTGGGACTTACCAGCTTTTTCATGGATATTTCCAGTGAAATGGTCATCAATATCGTCCCGTTATTCCTGGCTAACGTGCTCGGGGTACAAACTTCCATAATCGGGTTGATCGAAGGCATCGCAGAGGCAACAGCCAGTATCCTGAAGATGTTCTCAGGCTGGTTTTCGGATAAACTGGGGCAGCGTAAATGGCTGGCTGTGATCGGGTATGGGCTCTCGGCGCTCTCCAAGCCGTTTTTCTACATCGCCAATTCCTGGGGACTGATCGCCGGTGTGCGCTGGGTGGACCGGGTAGGCAAAGGCATCCGCACCGCTCCCCGGGATGCGCTGGTGGCGGATTCGGTATCGCAAGAGGTGCGCGGTCTGGCCTTTGGATTCCATCGGGCCATGGATACTGCTGGCGCCATGGTGGGCATTCTCATCGCCGCGCTCGTGGTCTGGCTCACCCAACGCAGTTCGGTTGACCTCAACAGGTCCACCTTTCAGACGATCGTGCTGATCAGCCTGTTGCCTGCCGTGCTGGCTGTTCTCTCGTTGGCCATAGGTGCCAGGGACGTGAGGGTGAAAGGGCAGCGGACAGCACCAAAATTCTCGCTCAAGAACATGGGCAAGCCTTTCAGCATATTCCTGGTCATCGTTAGCATTTTCACCCTCGGCAATTCTTCTGACGGTTTCCTGGTGCTGCGGGCGCAGAACCTGGGTGTGACGGTGACAGGCATCTTGGTGATGCTGGGGATATTCAACCTTATCTACGCCCTGGTTTCCACCCCGGCCGGGATCCTCTCGGACAGGATCGGACGGAAGAAACTCATCATTGGCGGGTGGCTGATCTACGCGGTGATCTACTTTGGATTTGCCCTGGCGCAATCCCGCTGGCAGGTCTGGCTGCTTTACGTGGCTTATGGTCTCTATTACGGGCTTGCGTACGGCTCTGCTCACGCCCTGGTGGCAGACCTGGTGCCGGAAAACCTGCGCGGTACAGCCTACGGCACTTACAGCGCGGTCATCGGTCTGCTGGCGTTTCCGTCCTCGCTCATCGCCGGCATCCTCTGGCAGGGAGTCGGTTCCTGGTCCGGCTTTGGAGCCTCCGCTCCGTTCCTCTTTGGCGGGTCACTGGCGTTGATCGCGGCTTTATTAATGGTCTTCTGGATGCCCGCTCTCAGGAGTCCAAACCATGCAGGCGAAGAATCCATTCGGGTCTGAACATCGGTTTCTGTTTTCGATAAACCGTTTTCCCAATTATAAAAAAATGGGTCAACCAACCGAGCAGGATGGTTGACCCACCTTAATTGAATATAGGTTGCCGACTATTTAGCGAGGATCTTCCTGGCGAAATCAGCCCCAAATTTGCGTCCCTCTACCAACTCCAGGGCGTCCGGTCTGCCGGTGAACTCGAAATTCCCCAGGTTTTCCCACTTGAGCGCTTTGATGCGCTCATTGAAGTCCCGCTGCCCGCCTCCCATCCAGGCGTAACTGCCAAATCCGGCAGCGAGTTTGTTGAAAATGTGTTTCTGTTTTGCCATGTCCAGTGCGTTGGACATGTCAGGGAAGAGTCCGCCCTCATAGGTAGGAGCACCGATCAACACCCCGCGTTTGACCCACAGGGAGGGCAGGATGTAGGTGATCGGTGTTTCGGAAACGTTGAAGATCGAAATGGGCAGTCCTTCATCTAAGACACCCTGGGCAATAACTTCCATGATCTTTTCTGTATTGCCGTACATGGAGGCAAAAAGCAGCGTGACCCCGGGATCACCTGATACCCCGGCATAACTTGCCCATTGTTGATACAGGTTGATGATGCGGGCAGGATTCTTGCGCCAGATCAAGCCATGTGATGGGGCGATGACTTCAATTGGAACGGTCTGCAGTTTGGTTATGGCGTTTTTCACCGGTTTTGAAAAACTGGCCACGATATTGACAAAGTACCGCATAGCCTGGTCTTCATACCATGCAACCGGTACGTTCGGGTCATCGAAGATAGTGCCATTTAAAGCCCCGAATCCACCAAATCCATCACAGGAGAAGAGTACTTTACTGGTCATTTCATAGGTCATCATGGTTTCCGGCCAGTGGATGAAGGGCGTGGAGAAGAATTTCAACTTGTGTTCCCCCAGGTCAAGTTCCTCGCCATCAGCCACTGCCCGCACGTTCTCCGTGATGCCATAGAAGGTGTCCAGCATTTCCTTGGTCTTCGCTGACCCGAGGATGACAACGTTGGGAGCCAGCATGATCAAAGATCGCAGTGACCCGGAATGGTCAGGTTCCATGTGGTTGATCACCACGTAATCCAGGCTGGAAGGATCAATTATGGTACGGATTTGATCAAACAATTCATCGGCATTAAGTTTACTGCTCAGGTCGATGATGACGTTTTTCTTGTCCTTGATCAAGTAGCTGTTGTAAGACACGCCTTCATCGCGAATGGACCACAGTCCTTCGAATAATTCAATGTGACGGTCATTTAGACCGACCCAGAAAATGGAAGGTCTTATTTCAACTGGCTGCATGTGTCTCTCCCTGGTTATGTTTTACTGCCTTCATTTTATCACTCAGAAATAATTGCTGCACATCCTGAAAGATCCACCAAATGGAAATGTAATTGTCAGAAGTAACAGGAGGATTGTCGAAAAAATTCTCTGTTGTTCCCCCGAGAAATATTGAGTAATGCCCTGTCATTTCTGAGAGGGCATTAGAGAGGTTACTCGATAGGCGTGTTGGATGTTTCAGATTTCCACAATTCCGAGTATTTCAGCCAACTCAGCGATGGCCGCCAGTTCCTTCTCGTCAATAACCGACTTGGCGCCGAAGCCGAGGATGCCGCCGGTACGGGTCTCCGCGACCTCTTTCACCATGTCGAGGATCCAGCGTTTGTATCCATCCGCGTCCGGTTGGGTGGCAGCCAAAGCGGTGGCGTCAGCCACGTATTGCTTCAACTCGGTGCGGATACCCACGGGATCAGTGGAAGTGTACTTCACACTATTTTCCCTGGCTTCCTGCAGATTCATGCCCTTCATCGCGGCCAGGATCTCATCCACCAGCATGCCATAGCCGCTGCCGCCTTCCTTTACAGCCAGTTCAGCCGAAAACTTACTGGCGGTCAATACTTCGCTGATCACTTCAAAGGCGCCTCCGCTGGCAGTGGAAACGAACGTGGATGCCGCTCCCGGGGCGTTCAACAACATCTTCCATTGTTCTTCTGTAACTTGCTCTTTGATTGTCATAATCCCTCCACATGTTTTTTTCGCCAGCCATGCCGCTGACGATTGATAATTTGATTGTACAGGAAAAATTGATAACCGTGACCCGGACACAGGAAAAAGAAATCCGGACTGAAATTCTTTGCTATAATGAATTAGTAAAAATATGGGGCTAGAAAATTATGAAAAGGAGAAAAATATGGCATACACATTAGCATCAAAAGTTGGAGACCTGATCAGGGATCCTAAGACGTTGGAAGTATTGGAGAAGCAAATTCCGATGCTTAAGATGGTGGAAGGCATGAGCCTGGAAGCATTGTTGGCCTTCCCGCAAGCCAAACAGTTTGGCATCAGCAAGGAAATGGTCCTGAAAGTGCTGGCGGAGATCAACGCCAAGTAAGCTTCACTCTCAAGAAAATTTGGAGGCGCCGGAAGTACCCCATCTTCCGGCGCATTTTATTTGTGAATGAACCAGGGTTAACCATCGAAAATTCTATGCGTCAAAAGAGATCCGCCAGGTGTGGTTCACTGGCGGATCTCTTTTGAAAATTATTAATGTCAGCCCGCGTCAGCCGGGTTGTAATCCAGTTGTTTGATTTCTACATTCGCAGCCTTGAAAAACGCCAGGGCGTTTTCGTCCACCCGGTAAGCCACGTGGTAGACGAGCCGGGTGATGCCCGCGTTGATCAACACCTTGGTGCAGTTGATACAGGGGAAGTGTGTGACATAACAGGTGCTTCCCCGCGAAGAAACTCCATGCAATGCAGCCTGGATGATGGCATTGGTTTCCGCGTGGATGGTGCGGATACAGTGACCCTCCACAAGCAGGTGACCGATCTCATCACAATGCGGCTGCCCGGAAGGGGAACCATTGAACCCGGTGGTGAGAATGCGTTTATCGAGCACAAGCACACAACCCACAAAGGCGCGGTCACAGGTGCTGCGTTCGGAAACAGCATAGGCAATTTTCATGAAGTAAGAATCCCAATCAGGGCGCATTGTGAAGTCTCCTTTGGTTTATTGTTGTAAGAAACAATTTTACAATAGGTGAGTTGATTTTCCTAACGAAAGCCAGCCTAAGTTTTTATTGATACGGATTACAGACAATTACCACAAAACAGCGATCGCGCGTTTCCCCAGGATGAAATCGTTAAAAACGATTTTGCCCTCTTTATCTGCCATTCCCTGGCAGACGTGTAAAGGCAGCAGGTGCTCTTCGCGCGGATGGCAATATCTGGCGTTGGGGGCTTTTTCCCAATTCACCAGTGCTTCCTCTCTCTCAAACGGGGTTAACGAGCCGGTACACACCTCGATCAACCAATCCTGGAAGGCGTCATTCGCTTTATCTTCGCGGGGATTACCTCCCCAGGAGAAAGCGTTCATGTTATGAAAGGAAAAACCTGAACCGACGACGAACAGGTTGCGGGAATTCAAAGGGCGCAGCGCTTTTCCCAACTCGATGTGGGCAGCGGCATCCAATCCGCGCAGAAGCGAAAGCTGGATACAGGGGATATCTGCATGCGGATACATCATCATCATGGGGATGAACAATCCGTGGTCATAACCGCGCTGCAGATCAATCTGCGTGGAAATGTTACTTGCAGTCAGCAACTCCTGGATTTCACGTACGAGCGTGGGGTTTCCCGGGGCGGGGTAGCTGACCTGGTAGGTTTCCTCGGGAAAGCCATAATAATCGTAGAGCATCCCTGGGTTTTCAGCTCCCAGCAGGGTGGCATCCTTTTCTTCCCAGTGTGCACTGATGACCAGGATGGCATCCGGTCGATGCAATTGTTGAGGGAGACCAGACATGAAGCGGATCATTGCCTGGTGCCCAGGGTCATTCAACAGGGGAAGTGGTCCGCCGCCATGGCTGAAATAAATGATCTGGGATTTTCTATCGCTATTGTTGGACATGGAGGTTCCTCTCTATATCAGAACAATCACTCTTCAGAACTACCTGATTATATCGGAGTCCCTTATACGATTACCGAATTTGTCATGGATGAAAGACACTTGAGGGTTTCGTAAATCTACAGACTATTTCAACATTTCCAGGCTGATCTATTATCGACTGGTTTCCGGTGGGCTCTTGGTGGACAACACAAAAAGTCCAGTAAGGATTCCAAAAACACCCAAAAGGCAAACCGGTATGATCTCCAGTCCCAGGTTCTTTGCCAGTATTCCCACCAGCCCGGTGACAAGGGAGCCGCCGAGGCCGCCCATAGCCATTTGCATACCGATGGTGTTAGCTGTGTAGCGCGCCCCCACCCGCTGGCTGGTGCTGGAAACGAGGGCTGGAAAAATAGGGGCGATGGCAAAACCAACAAGAGCTACTGCCGCCAGGTTCGCCCAGCCTGCCGGGTTCCACCACAGCAGCGCAGTTCCTGCCAGGGCGCAAGCCAGGCTGACCAGTACCAGGGTGGAGTTTCCGATGCGCCTGGTGTACAGCCCGGCAAGGATCCGTCCGATCATAAACGTTACCCAATAACTGCCCGCCCAGAAACCAGCGGATGTGGTTGGAATCCCGCGGCTTTCAGTCAGCAGGGTGTACGTCCAGGCACCAAGGGCAACCTCGGCACCCACATACAGGAAGAAAATGAACATGCTCAACCATACCCTCGGTTGTAGCAATGTTTCGCCAAATGGGGTTTTATAGCCGTTCACCCGGGTTTGATGCGGCTCGTCCGGTGAGTCGGTTTTATGCTTCCATAAGGGGAGGGTGACAACGAACGCCGTTGCCATGAACAATTGAACCCCGCCCACGATCCAATACCCGGGCCGCCAGGAGTTGAGAGTAGTCAGGGCGTAAGTCATGATGAGAGGACCAAGCATAACACCAGCGCCGTAGCTGGCATGCAGCCACTGCATCAACCCTTCGTTGAAGTTTTCCGCCACATAGGTATTCAGTCCGGCGTCTATTGCACCTGCGCCAAGTCCGGAGAAAATGCCGAGGAAGGTTAACATCCACCAATGGGGGACGAGCGCGTATCCGATTAGCGCTGCGCCGGTCAACATGCAGCTTGATACCAGCAGGCGTCCGACACCCATCCAGGAGATGAGCTTACCGCTAAAGAAGGAAGAAACCAGGTACCCTGAGGTTCCGGCGAAGAGCAGAATTCCCAGGGCATCCAGGGGCACGCTAAAACGGGCGCGCATGGACGGCCAGGCGATGCCAAGCAAACCATCGGGCATGCCGAGAGCGATAAATGCCGCATATGCCAGGAGAATCAGTCCGAGGAGTGGTTTGTGAGGTGTCTTCTGCGATGGTTTCATAAAGGATCTCTTGGTTTCAATAAGGACGAGGACAATTGTATCCCCCTTCGGGGGATTTATTGATTATTTCTAAAGGATTATGTTCCAACCATGCATCTGCCTAACTGCACTAACTCCATGTCACTTAACTCTTATAAAGTATCTAATCAATCCTTGAGCCGGTCTTGAGATGATGAGGGATCGACAATTGTGAAATTCAGATATCCAAGATCTTAAACCGTGGAAAGAAACCCAAATCTAACTTGCTTACTTTCTCTTTTTCCCGATTGCTTCCAAACCAAACAAAAACAAGGCGATCAGGCCTATTGGAACCAGTCCCCCCAGTAAACATAGAAAACCCAATAATGCAGCGTTGGGTCCGTAAATCAAGGCGATTAACCCCACACCAACCACAAATAGCAGGATCAAACCGCCTATTATCAGTTGTACATTGGTTTGGGAGGCGTATTTTCTTAGATCACGAGGCATTAAAACTCCACTTCTGTTTTTTCTTGAGTACTGTGAATATTTCCACAGACAATTCGGAATCCATCAGGCTAACACCCCGTCAGTAGACCATTATGTTCATGATAATTGTAAATAATCAATGATACCCCTCATCCTTACAGATGCCTCTTATTTTGTTTTCTTTAAGAATTTTCTCAACCCCTTGAAGACCCTTCCATTCACAACATCTACAATCGCTTCCACCATCGCGCCTGTTATCTGGCCTCCGCCATTCATGGATAGGGAACGCAGCGGCATATCCATCAGCATTTTCTCTGCCATCAACTTCAGATCGGCATTTTCTTTCCCCATTTTTTCCAGTTGATGATTGATCAATACCAGCAGAATGCGGCCAAACCAATGTCCCTGGATATCCGTAATGGTGGAATTGATGGTGTATTCAGCTTGCGGGTTTCGCTCACGCGCGGGAATCAGTCTGCCAAGCAGCGCAGTGAATTCCTCGTCGCTCACGTTTAATCCACCGGAGAGGTCATAGTAGCCGGGCGCGATGGAACGGTAATCCGGAATCCTAACCTCAACCTCGCTCTCGAAGCGGATGGTGTCCCGCAGCCTGATGTCGCGGCTGGAAGCACCAATCAGGATGGCGTAATCACCGGTTTCCACCGACCAGTCATTGATCGCCGTGTTGTAGAAGGCAAAAGCCCGCTTTGACAGCTTGAAACTGACCTGCTTTGCTTCACCTGGATCAAGGAGAACTTTTCCAAACCCTTTCAGTTCCTGAACAGGCCGGAAAACCCCTGGATGCAACGCTGAGACGTAAATCTGCACAATCTCGCTGCCCGCGCGTGAACCTGTGTTTGTGATCGTACAGGATACTTCCAGTGATTCCTGGTCGCCCATTTGCCTTGCTGAAAGTTCCATGCCGCTGTACTCAAAACTGGTGTAGGAAAGCCCGTAACCGAAGGGATAGCGTACCGGTTTTTCGGCCGTATCGTAATAACGATATCCGACAAACAAGCCCTCGCGGTATTCAACCGTCGACGGATAACCCGGAAAGTAAGCAAAGGATGGGACATCCTCATCCTTGCAGGGCCAGCTCTCCGCCAGCTTCCCGGCAGGGTTTGTCTTTCCCAGCAGCAGATCAACCGTGGCGGAGCCCACTGCCTCACCACCCAGGTACATCAGCAGGATCGCCTGGACTTCGTCTGCCCAGTTCATTTCCACCGGCGCACCGCCGTGCAGCACGACCACCACGTTTGCATTTACCTGGCTTACTGCTTCAATCAGCCGCACATGGCTGGCAGGCATGAGCAAGTTCTCGCGGTCAAAACTCTCAGCTTCATAGCGGTCCGGCAGACCGGCAAAGAGATAGATAATGTCCTTCCCTGCGGAAACCCGGCAAGCCTCTGCGATAAGTCTCTCATCAGGCTCGTCAGATTCTTCCCGGTAACCCTCTGCGTATTCGAATACCAATCCCCGGGCGATGAATTCATCATAAGCGTTGTCAATTTTAACGGGGGTCAACTTGGAGCTGCCCGTTCCCTGGTAGCGGGGTTTCCTGGCAAATGCTCCGATCACTGCCGCCTTCTGGTGTATGTTGCCGGGTAACAGATTCAGGTCATTCTTCAACAGGACCGCTGATTGGGCGGATGCCATCCTGGTGAGGGTGTGATGCGCGTTGACATCATACGTGAAAGGTTGCCGTTCCTGCGCACGCAGGATCAGGGCGGTCACCCGCTCTGCTGCCAGGTTGAGGGTATCAAGCGGTAAGCGGCCATCCTGAACGGCTTGCAGAATGTGTTGGTCATTGATCTCGTCAACGTGCGGCATTTCCAGGTCAAGACCGGCTGCCAGTCCTTTCACGCGGTCTGATACGGCGCCCCAATCCGACATCACCAGGTTCTGGAAACCCAATTCATCCCGCAGGATGCCGGTGAGCAGGCGTTTGTTCTCGCTGGCGTATTCGCCAAACAGGCGGTTGTAAGAGCACATGAGCGTCCAGGGATCAGATTGTTGGATTGCGGTCTCAAAACCAGCCAGGTAGATCTCGCGGAAGGTGCGTTCGTCCATCACCACGTCCACGGTCATGCGCCGTTTCTCCTGGTTGTTGGCAGCGAAATGCTTCAACGAAACCCCCACATTCTGACTTTGCACTCCGTTGATAAATGCGCCTGCCAGGTGACCGGAAAGGTACGGATCTTCACTGTAGTATTCGAAGTTCCGTCCGCAGAGCGGTGAGCGCTTGATGTTGACCCCTGGTCCGAGTAAGACCGCCACATCCTCCTGGCGGCATTCTTCCCCAATGGCGCTGCCAACCTGGAAAAGCAGGTCACGATCAAAGGAGCAGGCAAGCGCTGAGGCAGTGGGGAAGCAAACTGCGGGTACGCTAGTATTGAGTCCCAGGTTGTCGGCGGCGGTTAACTGTTTGCGCAGACCATGTGGACCATCCGTGACCATGATCTCTGGAAGTCCCAGTCGCTTTATGCCTTTGAGATACCAGAAATTTTTACCTGAACATAATGACGCCTTTTCAGCAAGGGTCATTTCTGAAACCAGGGCGTGGGCTTTTTCTTGATTACGCATGGAGAATTCCTTCCAGTAAATGGAAATGATTGATTGGGTTAATTGTAGCAAAACCGCGAAAGGACATTACCAGCATCAATAACAAACAAGATTGCTTTAGTATCGAAGATTGGAAATTGCCGGGATTTCACGGAATAAACGAAATCGGAGGAAAAAAAAGGAGCAGCTGGGGCTGCTCCTTTGGGTGCACTTACTACTTTACTTTATCTTGTCCAGTGAAATGCCGAGCGCGGCTGCCACGCCCTTGCCGTAAGCCGGGTCTGCCTTGAGGCAGTTGCCAATGTGGCGGACTTTGATGAATTCCGGCGCATCGCCCATCGCCCTGGCGGTGTTCTCAAACAACACCTGCTGCTGGGCTTTGTTCATCAGGCGGAAAAGTTTTCCGGGCTGGGTGTAATAATCAGAGTCATCCTCGCGGAAGTTCCAATTGTCTGCAGCGCCTTCCAACGCGAGTGGAGGATCCTTGAATTCGGGTTGTTCCTGCCATTCGTTGAAGCTGTTGGGGGTGTATCCGAGTGTGGACCCATGGTTGCCATCCACGCGCATGAGACCGTCACGGTGGGAAGCATGTGCGGGGGCATTTTTGGGGTGGTTCACCGGGATCTGGTGGTGATTGACACCCAGGCGGTAGCGCTGGGCATCCCCATAGGAGAATAACCGGCCTTGCAGCATCTTATCGGGAGAAAAACCAATTCCAGGAACGATGCTGGCGGGGTTGAAGGCTGCCTGTTCCACATCCTGGAAGTAGTTTTCGGGGTTGCGGTTCAATTCAAGCACGCCCACCTCGATCAGCGGGAATTCCTTTTTGAACCAAACCTTGGTGAGGTCAAAGGGATTGTAAGGCATCTTTTTTGCCTGCTCTTCGGTCATCACCTGGATGAACATCGTCCAGCGGGGGAAGTCGCCCTTGGCGATGCTGTCGAATAGGTCACGCTGGTGACTCTCGCGGTCCTTGGCGACAATGGCTTCCGCTTCTTCATCAGTCAGGTTTTTGATACCTTGCTGGGTCACGAGGTGGAATTTCACCCAGACACGTTCGTTTTTCGCGTTGATCATGCTATAGGTGTGGCTTCCAAAGCCATGCATGTGGCGATAAGAATACGGGATTCCGCGTTCGCTCATGGTGATTGTCACCTGGTGCAGCGCTTCGGGCAGGGAGGTCCAGAAATCCCAGTTATTGGTGGCAGAACGAAGGTTGGTTTGGGGGTCGCGCTTGACGGCCCGATTGAGATCGGGGAACTTGTGCGGGTCACGCAAGAAGAAGACCGGCGTGTTATTCCCCACCAGGTCCCAGTTGCCTTCTTCAGTGTAAAACTTCATGGCGAAACCGCGGATGTCACGTTCGGCATCAGCTGCGCCGCGTTCGCCAGCAACCGTGGAAAAGCGCACAAAAGCCTCGGTTTCCTTGCCGACTTTGGAGAAGATATTCGCTTTGGTGTAGCGGGTGATGTCGTGGGTAACGGTAAATTTTCCGAAGGCACCGGAACCCTTGGCGTGCATGCGGCGTTCCGGGATCACTTCCCGGTCGAAGTGAGCCAGTTTTTCCAGGTACCAAACATCCTGGAGAAGCATTGGACCGCGGGGTCCGGCGGTCATGGCATTTTCATTGTCAGGTACGGGTGCGCCGGCGGCGGTGGTTAATTTGTTCAGTTTTTTCATCTTATGCTCCAATTAATTGATATTTTGATGGTTGAGATGGTTGGTTCTGTACAGATTTGGGTGTCGACTTGTGTCCCTCCTTTTCAAATGGTAAACCGTTCAGTCATTTTTTAGGTTTTTCCTGCAGTCCCGGCAATATCCGTAAAACAAGAGATGCGGTCGAATCACCCGGTAGCCGGTAGTTTTTTCGAGATGTTCGATCATGGAGGCGTCTATTTCCAGGTCACAATCAACGATCTTTTTACATTGCATGCAGATAAGGTGCGGGTGTGGCTCTGGTCGATTGCCATCGTAATGGTTGTCGTAGGTGAGATCGATTTCCACCAACTGGTTCATTTCCTTGAGCAACGACAGGGTCTTGTACACTGTTGCCTGGCTCATGGTTGGAAACTGGTGTTTCACTTTTTCGTAAAGTTGAAGAGCGCTGGGGTGACCTTCACTGGCAGCGATCAGGCGAACCAGTTCAACGCGCTGGGGGGTCATGCGGTAATTGCGCTCTTTCAGCGCGGTGATCAGTTCATTAAAGCGGAGTAAGGGATCGTTCATGTTGTCAACTAAAATAATTCTTTATAGATAATCATTATCTATTATTATACACAAAAAAGCTCGCAAACACAAGACTTTTTGTTAGTTGAGGAATAAATTTCCTGGGAACACCCAGGCTTACCTTGCGATCCGAACGAAAAGAGGATGTCTAAAAACACAATCGGATGTATCATCATCTTATCTATCTCAACAGGAGAAGGAAACAACAATGGCATATGACCTTAAATCACTAAAACTCCCCAAACTTTACGGAAAAATGTTAACCTTATTTACCGGGCTGGTCAGGAGCAAGTTGACGCGCCCCTTGTTGATTGGCAGCCTGCTCGAAAATGGGGGCATCCCCAAATTGCGCAAGATCAAGTTTGATGAAGCGCCTACCAACTTTCCACTATCGATCCCAGATGAACACGCCAGTGGACATGCTTCACTTCCTCTTGATGAGTTGACCCTGGACCGCTTGAACCGCGAAGATCTGCCTTTCGACCTGATAAAGGATTTGGCAATAGCTTTCCGCAAAGGGCAATTCACCCCAATCCAGGCTGCGGAGCACGTGATCTATTCAGTGGAGCGCAGCAGGACAGTTCCCAGTCTCAACGCGGTTTCGTTCATGGATAAGGAAGATGTGCGCCGGCAAGCCGCTGAATCTGCAGAACGGATCAATAACAACCAGGCCAGGAGTGTGCTGGAAGGTGTACCTGTGATGGTAAAGGATGAACTGGATGTAGTCCCTTACCCCACCACAGTGGGCACCAGTTTTCTTGGTGACAAACCGGTAGAAAAAGATGCCTACGTCGTCAGGCGCTTGCGGGCTGCCGGCGCGGTGATTGCCGGGAAGACGAACATGCATGAGATCGGTATTGCCACCAACGGTGAAAACGTTCACTATGGGAATATCGCTAATCCATATAATATGGAGCGTGATACTGGCGGATCGTCGAGCGGGTCAGGCGCAGCTGTGGCAATTGGTTTTGTTCCGGTAGCTCTGGGGGCAGATGGCGGCGGATCCATCCGTGTGCCGGCCAGCCTGTGCGGAGTAGTGGGATTGAAACCCACCTTCGGTCGCGTAAGCGAAGCCGGGGCGGCGCCATTGTGTTGGAGTGTGGCACACGTGGGTCCGCTTGGGGCATCGGTGGAAGACGTTGCCCTGGTATACCAGGTGATCGCCGGACCAGATCCCGATGAGCCTCTCACCCATCAACAGCCTCCGGTGACCCTGGAAGGTTGGAACACCCCTGACCTGAACGGCGTGAAGATAGGCATCTTCCCGGAATGGTTCAAACACGCTGCCCGGGAGGTTGTAGAAGCAAATGAGAAGATGGTCGAACTATTCAAGAAAGCCGGAGCCGAGTTTGTTGAAGTAAGCATCCCTGAATTGGATTCAATGCGCGTGGCTCACGCGGTGACAATCCTGAGCGAGATGGCTGCATGCATGCAAAACTATCCGGACCACATGAAGGATTTTGCTCCCAGCACTCAGATCAACCTTGTACTCGGCCAGGAATTGACCGCTCACGATTACATCCAGGCACAGCGCATGCGCACCCGGGCAATGAACATTTTTGCTGAAGTCTATCGTAAAGTGGATGTCATCCTCACACCTGGAACAGCACTTACTGCTCCAGTGGTTCCCAAGCAAGCAAATAGCGCTGGCTGGTCAGACTTGAGCACCGACACCGAGATGATGCGTTTTGTATTTTCCGGCAATCTCACCGGTTTACCTGCGATCGCTTTCCCTGTGGGCTACGATAGCGATGGCATGCCCATTGGCATGCAAGCCATGGGGCGCCATTGGGAGGAACACCTGTTATTCCGCGTGGCTTACAACGCCGAACTGCGCATGAGGCGCGTTTTACCCCGTAATTATTGCAGGTTCAGGATAAACTAAGATTTTTGGAAAATTGTGTGCAGCAAAAAAGACACCCTCGCGGTGTCTTTTTACTGAGTCGATCACTATGGGGCTTTATGTGGTTTCAGGATTCTTTTTCTGATAAGCATGCCGCAAGCCGCCATCTTCACTGGAATTCAAGGCGTCCTGCATTTCATCCACCATACCCACGCCGTGGCGGTATTGGAACGGCCACATGGATTGTAGGTGAAAGAGCGCTACCCGGTCGCCATCTTTGAGAACATGATCCAGATCCGGCTGCATTCCGGGCATGGCGCTTAAATCCCCATTGATGAAGGTGATGCCGCGTTCTTCCGTCTGCATTCCCAGGATTGCCAGTAGCCCTGTCATCGTGCTGCCTTCAGGCAGGGTGACCTGGGGGTTGGCGAATGTCCTTTCGCCCGGGTCACCCCCAAAACGGGCAAGGGGGCCATACAACCATGCGTCAATGTGAATCTCTGCCATTTATCCGCCTCCAATGGGTGGGAAGATGCCCACTTCGTCGCCGTCCTGCAACTGTTTGTCCAGCTCGCAAATGATGCCGTTGACGAAAGTGATTTTCACTTCCTCCGAGGGCAGCTTGAGAAGGATCACCAGGCTTTGCAGGGTGCTGCCTGCAGGAATTTCCATCTCAACTGGGGTACCGGACGAGTGATCTCCCAGGAAATTTGTAAGTGTTGCGTACAATCTCAATGTGATCTTCATATTGACCATTTTAACCGGTTATTGCGAGTGTGTTTGACGATTACAGCGTTTACGGGCAACGGATGATATCCTGAGCCCAGAGGCAATCTGCGCAGGATGGATTCCATCCCCAACAGCCTTCATTCAGCTCCCGCAGGTCGCATGTATCGCGCAGGTCGCAATCGGGGCAGGAAGGAAAGTGAAAAACACGTACTTCGCTGCGGAAAAGTGTGTAATCCTCCGACATCCAGATCTCAGCCAGCGGGGTCTCGTTCACGTTACCCAACTGGTAGCGGCAGACCTGTTTTTTACGCCCATCTATGGCAAAGTAGGAGTAATTGTGCGAAAGGGCGTAACAGGGCGAAACACCGCCATCCCAACCCACAACGATGGAACGATCGTTTACGAAGCGGCAGCGGCGTTCGGCACCCCAGTGCATGCGTGGCAGCTCCAGCGAGCCCCAAGTGACCCAGGCGTCCGACCAGACCGGGAAACCCCCGGATTTGTAAGGATCCTGCGGTTCATGCCCGTACAATACTTCTGAGCGCATCTCCTCAGTGTAAGGCAGTACGTTGCTAACCAACACCCGGGCAGCATTGAGGTGTGAAGCCAACCCGGTGAGTGAGGGAAGCTCGTGGATGTTGGATTTGAGTGCTACAAACTCAATCCCCAGCGCGGGAACCAGTGAGCCCATTTCGTACTTGGCTTCATTCAAACTGCGCAGGTTCTTCAGTACTGTGTGCAGCTCCGCACCGCGCACCTCCTCGTAGGTCTCAGGCTTCACCCCGTCCACCGAAACCACGAGACGATCCACGCCCAAGCGGACGAGCTCCCTGGACACTTTGGGAGTGAGCAGGAGCCCATTTGACCCCAGGGACACTGCCAGGTTTCGCTTGCGGATTGCTTCGATCATGTCCAGTATGTGCGGATGGGTAAGTGGTTCGCCGAAGCTGGTAAAAACGACACGCTCCAGTTGTGGCAGCCCATCCAATTGGGACAGGATGTTTTCGAATGTTGATTGCTTCATGGCGGCGATGGGGTCGCTCCACACGTTGCGGATGCAGGTACTGCATTGTAAGTTGCAGCCTGTGGTCGCTTCGATGTAAAGCTTGCGCGCATCGGGCTGTCGGGGATGCAGGATCATATCCCCTTCACGCTCGTTCAACCAGAACTCTGAATTGGGGGAAACGTGGCGGCGATTGAGGAAGTGTTCGGGTAATTCCAGTCGACCTTCAGAATCCGTTTTTATTAATGGCATCAATTTCTCCATCTACTAAGAGTGAGTGCGAAATGTAACTCACGATTTTTAAAATCCCCCCTTCCCGTTCAAGAGAAGGGGGGAAAGTGCATTTATCGAGGTTTAAAGTTCACCGTAGACGGAATCCAGGGTTTCGTCAGAAATATCAAACACGTTGTTGTGCGGGGGCAACGGTTCGACCTTCATGAACTCGGGCACGCGGTCAGCTTCTTTGCTGATCCCTGCAGCTTCGTTGAACTTGCGTTCGATCTTGAGGATATCGCCTCCTATCCTCAATATGTCCTCGGCTGTCCAGTTGTTGCCGGTTACGCCGTTCACCTCATCGATCATGCCCTGGTAGCCACTGGCAATATCCAGGATGGCAAAGGCAATGAACAGGCAGTGACCTGAAGAATCGATGAAGGCGGTGGTAGCCTGGAATGCCCGGCTGAGGGCAGCCTTGCCTTCCGGGCTGAGGGGATCCTGCTTGCCCATCACGCCCAGGATCTCCGGGCAAATGGTGTACCCGGCCGTGTGGTCTGCGCCCATGGTGGTGGTGGCATAAGTGATGCCAATGCCTTTCACTGCGCGCGGTTCATAAGCCGGCATGGCCTGCCCCTTGACCACAGGGACGTGTGTCACGCCGTAAGCACGACCGGTTGAGGCTGTACCTGCACCCAGCACGCGCCCTTGCGGAGTGGCTTTGCCCATGTCGTGGATCAACTTGATGGCGCCTTTGCTGTCACCGAAGGGGAGTACTCCCGCATGCATGGCCACGCCGATGGTCACTCCGGTTTCGATGGTGTCCAGGCCGTAGGCATTGCATAGGGCGTTCATTTCAGCCACGTCTTCAAGGTTATCAATTCCGCAATCAGCCCCCAGCGCCCAGGCAGATTCATATTCCAGGCACGAGGTGATCTCTTCACCTTTTTCATCGTAGACGGTGTTGGAGCACTGGATGATACAGCCGGGGCTGCAGGCGTGGTTATAAACTTCCTGTCCCTTACGGGCTTTGTTTTTCTCAAAGATGGCTTCGCCGGCGATGTGCGGTGCGCCTTCGAAACGACCGCTGGAGAAGTTACGGGTTGGCAAACCACCCGCTTCATTTAAAATGTTCACTAATACAGCCGTACCATAGGCGTTCAAGGCACCCTTTGGTTTGGTAATGGCATGCGTACGCAGGGCATCGATCATCTTCTTGCGGCCTTCTTCAAACAGCGCCTTGTCCACAATGGGCGTTCCAGGGGCGCCAGCGCGGTTGAGAACGATGAATTTCAGACCCTTGGTGGCCATCACCGCACCCAGTCCGCCACGTCCGGCGTAACGGGTGGGGCGTTTGCTCTGATCATTGAAAGCCACACCAGAGTTACTGTACCCGTGTTCCGCGGCCATGCCGATGCTGCAGATGGAAACCTTGTCACCAAACTTTTCGTAAATCGCGGGGTACACCTCAGGCAGCAATTTGCCGGTGTACGCGGTGGCATTAAAGAACTCTACCTTGGGTTTGCCATCCCAAGTGATGGAGATGCCCCAGTACTCGCCCTTATCCTTGGGGAAACCCTCAATGATGAGGGCTTTGATGTTTAACACTGCCAGGTCAGCCGCCCAGGAGGTTCCAGCGTTGGCTTCCTTGATTCCGCCGGTCAGGGGACTCTTGGCTCCAACGGAGATGCGGGCTGAAGTAGGCGCACTGGTGCCGGTGGTGTACCCGGGGGAGAATACCAGTTTGTTATTGGGTCCGAGCGCGTGGCTCAACGGAGGTACTTCAGCGGCTACCAGGGTTGAAGTTAGTCCGCGCCCGGCGAGTTCCTTGTACGATTCGGGAACGTCAGAGAGCTCGTAAGAGCGGTTGGTTACATTGATTCGAAGAAAATACATAGTAAACCTCCTAATCTAAATTATGATTGATCTCGGTTTGAGAATATCTGGGTGACAGCTGAAAATTTGATATGGTTTCCTCCTTTTATTCCGTGTAACAAAAATGCGCATCAAAACTCACTGACCAGTAGGTCAGTTCTGAGTTCTCCTTTGCGCATTGGCAGGCGCAGGAATTGCTCCCTGCACCCTATCGTTCATTGTTCCCGGAGGGATCCAATGAATCGGAGGGTATTCAATTGGGTTTCCTTTGTACCACGGTGTTATCTATTATCCATTATATAGCAATTCGGAATTGTTTTCAACCATTCCTAAACCTTTTTCCTCGCATAAAAATGACACATTAATAGAGTAATAAGATAAAATATGTAATATAATAAACATCCGAAAAACTGACCATTAAGGAAACAAAATGAGTGAATTGATCAATAACAAACAGCAAAGAGTCGAGTTGATGAAGTCCCTGATCCGCCAGTTGCACAAAGGCGTAGCAGAAGACCGCGTACGGAATCAGTTAGAAACGCTGTTGGACGAGGCGGATTACAACGACGTTTTCGTCATGGAAGTGCAACTCATCCAGGAGGGCATTCCCGCGGAGGTGGTACAGGACCTGTGTGATACACACACGCGTGTACTTAAAAAGCACCTGGACCTGCAGGAAACACCACAAACAATCCCCGGGCACCCCGTGCATACTTTTGTGGAAGAAAACCGCGAATTGTCAAAGGTTTCCATGCAGATAAGGCACCTGATGCGCGAGATCGAAGCGTTGCCTGGCAGCCAGGACGTGACAGAAAAGATGGCGGTGGTTCACCAGTTACTCAATAACCTGATGGACGTGGAAAAACATTACCGCCGCAAAGAAAACCTTCTGTTTCCCTATTTTGAGAAAAACAACCTGCCCGGTCCCCCGGCTGTCATGTGGGGAAAACACGATGAGGTGCGTGAAATGTTGAAGACCACCCTCGAAGGATTGGAGCAGGTGAGCAGTTTTTCTGCTGCGGAAGCTGCCGGGTTCAACAAGTTCAGTGTTGGGCTCGTGCTGGATGGCATTGACGACATGATCTATAAGGAAGAAAAGATCCTCTTCCCTACTGCGCTTGACCTATTAACTGAAGAGGACTGGTACAACATATACCTGGAAAGTGATGAGAACGGGTACTGTCTCTACGTTCCGCAGTTTGTTTGGACTCCCGAAGGGGATTACAGCAAGATGGCAGCAAAAGCCGGAAACACGGATGGGGTGGTGCAAATGCCGACAGGGAGCTTCAAGCTCGAGGAGCTCATCGAAATGTTCAAGGTGCTCCCCATGGACATCACTTTTGTGGACAAAGACAACACCGTGCGCTACTTCAGCCCGGGCAAGGAACGTGTTTTTGAACGCACCCGCGCAATTCTTGGACGCAAGGTTCAATACTGTCATCCTCCCAAGAGTGTGCACGTGGTCAACCAGATCATTAACGATTTCAAGTCAGGCAAACAGGACCGTGCCCGTTTCTGGATCAACATGGGCGGGCGGATGATCTATATTGTCTATTACGCGGTGCGTGATGCCGCGGGTGAATTCCTTGGAACGCTCGAGGTTACCCAGGATGTGACCGAAGTACGCGAGCTCGAAGGCGAACGCCGTTTGCTGGCGTATGACGGAACCCGGGAAAACGCATAGAAAGGATTGATCAAATGGAAATTACCGCTAAAACCAGGTTGCTTGACCTGCTGACCGAATATCCCCAACTGGAAGATAAGGTCATCCAGGCTGCGCCTTTGTTTAAAAACCTGCAAAATCCTGTCCTGCGCCGCACTGTGGGCAGGGTGGCGACCGTGGAAAAGGTTGTTCAAATTGGTGGGTTAAACCTGACGACTTTCATCAACCTGCTCCGTCGGGAGGCAGGTCAACCTGAGTTGCTCCCGGATGAGTCCACACCTGTTGAGTTACCAAAGTCCGTGACCGTAGAACCGGAGTGGATCAAAGGCGAGCCACAGTTCACCGTGGACGGCAAGGAGCTGCTGGCCACCGGCGAAGTGCCGGTCAACAAGATCAACGCGTTGCTCCCGCAGCTCGAAGCGGGCAGATTCATTTTACTCATCACCGATTTTGAGCCGGCCCCCATGATCGATGCGCTCCTTAAGCAAAACCGAAAAGCCTACCACAAGTTGGATCCGCAGGACCCCAACCGGCATCTGACCTACTTCATTTGATCAGATCTACTGATCGATCAACTAATCCGCATTAAACAAAAACGGCCATCCTGGATGACCGTTTTGTTAATTAGGAATTCGTGTTTCCTATTAAATTTCTTAACCAAAATGCTGTTGTGGTGTTTTGAGAAGTGCTAATCGACCGCCACTAGCACGTTGGAAGCTTTGATGACAGCATAAACCTCTTTGCCTACATTCAAACCGAGGCTTTCAACACTTTCTTTGGTGATGACCGAAACTATCGTCTCGCCGCCGCTGGTCTTGATCACAATTTCACTGTTCACAGCGCCAGGGATGATCTGGGTAACAACACCCTTCAATTGATTGCGTGCACTGATTTTCATTATTCCTCCTAAATTTATCTTATTTTCATAGATTATAACGCAGGACTAATTTTTAGGTCCCCTGGTGTACAAGTCCGGGGGGTAACTCATAGATTTGAACATAAATTTCCTGAAGATGAATTAGAATAAATGGACTGGATATTACCCAGCAGGTTACTCAAGGAGCGAAGATGGACATGGCATCCCAACCGATTTTCATAGGTGATACCTTTCAAAAAAAAAGCAGAAATGGTTCCAGGGGAGAGTATGTCCACCTACTCGATGAGGAATTCTACAAGATTTCCAGTTTTAATTCAATTCCCCCGTTTTTTATGACCCTGGTCAGCAGCTCCAACCACTGGATGTTTATCGCGTCAACAGGCGGGTTATCCGCGGGACGCATCAACGCGGACCACGCGTTATTTCCCTACTACACGGTGGACAAGATTACAGAGAATCATGAAAACACGGGAGCCAAATCCATTTTCCTGGTTCAGCGCGAAGGGAAGCGGTTTCTCTGGGAGCCATTTTCAAACCGCCAGGATGGGATCTATGAAGTTGAGCGCAACCTATACAAGAACATCCCCGGAAATGTTCTTGTATTTGAGGAGATCAACCAGGATTTGGGGTTGACCTTCCGTTATGTCTGGCGGACGGGCGACCGCTTTGGCTTCGTGAAAAGCAGTTGGCTAATGAATCATGCGTACACGGCTTGCCAGGTGGAACTCCTGGATGGGCTTCAAAACCTGTTGCCTGCCAACGTGACCGCCCAGACACAAAATACTTTCAGCCCGCTATTGGATGCCTATAAAAGAAGTGAACTTGATCCGAACACCGGGTTGGGAATTTTCGGGCTCAATTCAACCCTGACCGACCTGGCTGAACCGAGTGAATCCCTCTTGTGCAGCGTTGTGTGGCAGGTTGGGTTGCAGGCGGATGGCTTTCTGTTGTCTTCTGAGCAGTTGGAAGATTTTCGCGCCGGATTGGGAGTGCACTCCGACACTGAGATCCGTGGAAAACGCGGGGCTTACTTTGTGCATGCTGACATTGATCTGCCCGTCGGATCACATCAGTCCTGGCACATCGTCGCGGATGTGGATCAGGATGCCGTTTCAGTGGCGGACCTGAAGCAAATGCTGCAGATTAAGAGCGCAGACCTGGCTGCTTTACTGTTTCAGGACCTGGATGCCAATGCTGACAACCTGAAAAAGATCGTGGCAGCCGCAGACGGCCTGCAGGTGACAGATGATGCCTTGATAACCTCGCACCAATTTACCAATGTGATGTTCAACGAGATGCGCGGCGGGTATTTTCCGGATCAGTATCACTTTTCCAGGTCAGATTTCCTCAATTATGTGAGCAGTCTCAACCGTTATGTGCTTGCCAGCCAAAGCACGTTTATTACTGAGCTGCCTGAGGCATTCTCAATTGACGATTTACGGGCACGGGTAAGTGAAAATGGGCTTCCAGACCTGGTACGGTTGGCGAATTCCTACCTGCCCTTGTCCTTTTCGCGCCGTCATGGTGATCCAAGCCGACCGTGGAACCGGTTCTCGATCAATATCAAGAAGAAGGACGGCTCACAGCAGCTCGATTACGAGGGTAACTGGCGTGATATCTTCCAAAACTGGGAGGCGCTGGCTTATTCCTACCCTGAATACACTGAGAGTATGATCTTTGCGTTCCTGAACGCCACCACTGTTGATGGCTACAATCCCTACCGCATCACGCGCCAAGGAATGGACTGGGAAATTCCCGACCCGGATAATCCGTGGGCGAACATCGGCTACTGGAGCGATCACCAGATCATCTATCTTCTCAAGTTGATGGAGATCAGCAACCGGACACACCCTGGCCGCTTCCAGGAAATTCTTGGGCAGCCGTTATTCAGTTACGCCAACGTGCCTTATCGCATCAAGACTTATTCCGAGATCCTGCAGGATCCGTTCAATACCATCAACTTCGATTGGGAACTGGAAACACGGATCAAGCAACGGGTAAGTGAACTGGGCAATGACGGGAAATTGGTGCAAACCGCAGATGGACAGATCCTTACCTCAACATTGACCGAAAAAATATTGACCCTGCTGCTGGCGAAACTGGTCAATTTTGTCCCCGAAGGCGGCGTCTGGATGAACACTCAGCGCCCGGAGTGGAATGACGCTAACAATGCGCTGGTAGGCAAGGGACTATCCGTGGTGACGGTTGCTTATCTAAGGCGGTACATCACCTTTGTTCGGGAACTGATTTCACAGAGTGTGAGTGAGTCATTTCCGGTGCACCTTGAGGTCGGTGACTTCTATCAGCAGATGCTGAAAATCCTGATCGATCATCTCCCAGGGATGCGGGGCGGTTTTGATGATTCCCAGCGGCGTGAAATGATGGATACCCTCGGACAGGCTGGTAGCGATTTTCGTTGGAATTACTACAAGAATGGCTTTTCTGGAAAGACCAGAAGTCTCAATCGATCGGACCTGGTGGCATTCCTTGACCTGGTTCAACGCTATGTGGACCACACCCTGCGGACGAATCGCCGTGATGATGACCTGTACCATTCCTACAACATCCTGCACATTCAACCGGGGATCGCCAAGGTCAGTCATCTCTACGAGATGTTGGAAGGGCAGGTGGCGATCCTGTCTTCCGGTTTGCTCAACGGAGCTGAGTCGCTGGCTTTATTGACCAGTTTACGCGCGGGACCGCTTTACCGTGCTGATCAGCATAGTTACATTCTCTATCCCGACCGCGTGCTGAAAGGGTTCATT
Source organism: uncultured Anaerolinea sp. (assembly GCA_964454565.1). Classification (GTDB taxonomy): domain Bacteria; phylum Chloroflexota; class Anaerolineae; order Anaerolineales; family Anaerolineaceae; genus UBA6107. The sequence continues at coordinate 108,171 of CAYVTF010000006.1, forward strand.
GAAAAGAATATAATTTCCCCGGAGCAAGTGAAAGAACTTGAGCTGGTGCGTGAACTGAAGAAGGTGGGCGATGAAAGCCTGTTGGTGGCTGATTCGCAGGGTGATTTTCATTTTGCCGGGCAACTCCACAACCTAAAGAATGTGAAGCAAGCTCTCGAGGACTTGAAATCAAAATCGCAGTTCAGCAGGCTGGTAGAACGGGAGGCCTCCCATATAGAATCGCTCTTTGAACAGACATTCTGTCACGATCAGTTTACCGGGCGTTCAGGCACTTTCTTTGCTTATGAAGGACTTGGCAGTATCTACTGGCACATGGTGTCAAAACTGTTACTGGCGGTTCAGGAAACGATTCAGCGCACCCGGGAAGAGATTTCCACCGCTGAACTGATCAACCGCTACCGGGATATCCGTGCCGGGCAGTGCTTCACTAAAACCCCGGCAGTATACGGCGCATTCCCCACAGACCCGTATTCCCACACTCCCGCCGGACAGGGTGCCAAGCAACCCGGCATGTCCGGAATGGTCAAGGAAGAGATCCTGGCGCGGCAGGCTGAACTTGGGTTCACCATCATGAATGGTCGCATAACCTTTGACTTTTTGTTCTTCAATTCCGGAGAGTTGCTAAAGAATCCTTCCGTGTATTCTTACATCGATATCTCAAACACGCCGGGGCAAATTGACCTGCCTGCCGGCTCCCTGGCTTATTCCATCTGCCAGGTACCGGTCGTGCTTCAGGCATCACACCAGGCAGGGATCCAGGTATTCCTGACCGATGGAAGCCCGCAGATAATTGAGGGTCACATCCTGGATATTGACCTCAGTCGGCATATCTTTGAACGGGATGGTGAAGTGCATCACCTGGTGGTGTCCGTTCCAGACCGATGATAGTTTTCCGATTGGTTGTCAGGCTGGATGAAGGGTGGAGAGTAAATCAACTCTCATTGCGATTGCGCATAGACTTACACTTCTGAAGTGTGTAGAGAGAACATAAAAAACGAACCGTCCAATCTGGACGGTTCGTTTGGGTTTACTTGAAAACGACATGGATAAGAAACAGGATGAGCAACACCCAGGTGACAGAGAAAACCGTGGCAACAAGCAAGCCTGCCAGAACGGCATACCAGGTGAATCGCCTGGCTTCAGATTTTGACAACTGACTGGCCGGAGTTGCCCTGGGCGCGGCGGTTGCTTCCAGTTGGGCGCGTTCGTTGCGGGCGCGCTTGTCGTGCCAGCGCATCCCTTCAACGTCCATGTTGAAGATCACCCTGCCGTCATCGTCGTCTTGCTGTTGCCGCTTATTGTTCATGTCGGTCCGGTTAATTGAACAGGTGACAAACCACCATATGCCCCGGTTCGATTTCCTTCACTTTGGGTGGCACCGTCTTGCAGATCTCCATGCATTCCCTGCAGCGCGTGTGGAACTTGCAGCCGGCAGGAGGATTGGCGGGTGAGGGGATGCTGCCTTCGAGGATGATGCGGTTCATCTTGGCGTCCGGGTCAGGCACGGGGGCTGCGCTGAGGAGCGCCTGGGTGTAAGGATGGAGCGGATTGCTGAAGATGGACCTTTTGGGTCCGAACTCCACCAGGCTCCCCAGGTACATCACGCCCACCTCATCCGAGATGTGCTCGACCACAGAAAGGTCATGCGAGATGAACAGGTAGGTGAGTTTGTACTTATCCTGCAGGTCCTTGAGCAGGTTGATGATCTGCGCCTGGATGGATACATCCAGGGCTGACACGGGTTCATCGCAGACGATGAATTCAGGGTTGAGTGCCAGTGCGCGGGCGATGCAAATGCGCTGGCGCTGACCACCGGAAAACTCATGTGGATAGCGGTCCTTGTGATACGGTTCCAGGCCGCAGGACTTCATGATGCTGTCAAGGTGGGCATCGTATTCGCTATCCGGTACGATGTGGTGTTCCTTGACCGCCTCGCCAATGATCTCGCTCACCGGAAGCCGGGGTGAAAGGCTTGAATACGGATCCTGGAAAATGATCTGCATCTTGGGCCGGATGGCGCGCATTTCCTTGCGGGGCAGCTCAAAAATATCAAATCCAAAGAAGAAGACGTCGCCGTCTGTTTTTTCGGTCAGCCGCAGAATTGTCTTCCCCACGGTGGTTTTACCGCAACCGGATTCGCCTACAAGTCCCATGGTTTTGCCGCGTTTGATGGAAAAGCTGATGCCATCAACCGCTTTGACATGACCGACTACTCGCTGCATTAAACCTGCCTTGATGGGAAAATGCACCTTCAGGTCATTCACTTCAAGCACAGTCTCTTCCATCTGTGCCATTGATTCGGGTTCTTTGTATTCCATACTATTCCTCTGCCTTGGCGGAAATGTACTGATAACATGTTGCCATGTGGGTCGGGGTCACGTACACTTCTCTGGGATAAGCTCCATTACATTCTGGCATGCGCTTTTCACAGCGGTCCTTGAAGTAGCAGTAGTTGGGCATGTTAATGGGGTTCGGGACACTGCCGGGGATGTTGTAAAGCCGTTCCACTTCTTTGTTGATCACCGGTTTTGAGGCCATCAGACCGACCGTGTACGGGTGGAGCGGGTTGTGGAACACCTCTGAAGCCTTACCTTTTTCCACGATCCTGCCTGCGTACATGACCACAACGTAATCTGCCATTTCCGCAATAACTCCCAGGTCATGGGTGATGAGCATGATGCTTGAGTTGATCTGATCTTTCAGGTTGCGCAGCAGGTCCAGGATCTGTGCCTGGATGGTTACATCCAGGGCTGTGGTCGGTTCATCAGCGATGATCAGCTTGGGGTTGCAGGCCAGTGCCATACCGATCATGACACGCTGGCGCATACCGCCCGAAAGCTCGTGGGGGAACATTTGGTACACGCCTGTGTTGTTGGCGATTCCCACCAGGTCGATCATCTTTAGCGAGAGATCACGTACCTGTTCGTCAGTCATTTCGGGGTTGTGCAGTTTGACCACTTCGTCGATCTGTTCGCCAGCCCGGAAAACCGGGTTGAGGCTGGTCATCGGTTCCTGGAAGATCATGGATATCTTGCTGCCGCGGATCGTTTCCATCACATTTGTCGGGGTTTGTGCGATATCGTAGACCTTGTCTCCAGCATCAAAGCGAATCTGTCCCTTCACAACCTGCCCTTGCGGTCGTTGCACCAGCTGCATCAACGAAAGGGCTGTAACGGATTTTCCGCAACCTGATTCGCCCACAACACCCACTGTCCTGCCTTTGGGAATCTCGAAAGAAACCCCGTCCACGGCTTTAACGGTGCCAATATCCGTGTAAAAGTAGGTATGCAGGTTATCAAACTCAACCACGTTGTTGCGGTCTTTCATGGTGGTCAGGTATTCACTCTCAGGAACGTTTTTACGGTTGCGCCGTTTTTCAAGCTCATCGGTAACCTTGCGGTTCTCGCGTGAAATTCTGGCAAGCTCGCGTGCTGTGATGCGGTTTAAGTCCTTGGGCTTATTCGTTTTGCTGAAGCGTTCCATGAAGCTTCGTTTTTCTCCAGTCATTTTCATTACCTACCTTCTCATCCTTGGGTCATAAGCATCCCGCAGACCGTCACCGACAAAGTTGAATCCAAGTACGGTCAGGAGGATCAGCATGCCTGCCGGGATCCACATGAACCAGTAATTGGTCATGACAAACGCGTCTGATGCCACGTTGATGATGCTGCCCCAGGAGGCTAACGGGTACTTGATACCAAGTCCCAAAAAGCCCAGGGTGGCTTCGGAGATGATGACACCTCCAAGACCGGCTGTGGCGTACACGATCAAGAGCGGCATTACGTTTGGTACGAGGTGTTTGAAGATCCTGCGGCTCGTGCGGATGCCAGTGGCTTCCGTGGCAACCATGAAGTCCTGTTCACGCAGCGAGAGGATCTGGCCGCGCACAATACGCGCAACGCCAGTCCACCCGAGAATGCCCAGGATGGCCATCAGGATAAATATTCTCGCCATGGGGTCAACTTCCAGGGTGTCCATGACGGAACCGAAGATGAGGACCATCGGGTAGAAAGGAATGCAGTTGAACAGGTCCACAAAGCGCATAAACGCTGTGTCCACCCACCCGCCAAAGTAACCTGAAAGTCCGCCGACAAGGACACCGATGAATAACTCGATGAAGATGACGACAAAACCAACCAGGAGGGACACACGACCGCCATACATCAGGCGGGTCATCACATCCATGCCATTATTGTCGAGTCCCAGCAAATGTTCTGCGGAAGGTTTTTCGTAAGTGCGGATCAACTCAGTGGGCGTTTCCCGTTTGATGTTGAAGGTGTTATTGACCCGGACGATCTGGTATTCAATATCTTTTCCGTTGGCGTCAGTATAGATAAATTCGGGAATGCGGTTATTGATGGCTTCGCGTACAGCAGCTTTGAAATCGACAGTGAGGAACTCCGCCTGGTCCAGCGGGTTGACAATAATATCGGAGACCTCAGCATATTCCGTCCCGGTATCGTCAAAAATAGTCGCCTGGCCTTCCTCATATTTGATCTTGTACTCCTTATCGTTCAAGGAGAACATTACTTTGTTGAGGGCAATTGCCCGGCTGCTGGCAAGTTTGAAATCATAGGATGCTACATCTTTTTCGTTGGCCTGAGAGTAGGCATCGTAAACATTGATCATCGCCAGCGCAACGTCGTGCTCCGTAGAAATCAACATGGCTTTGTTCCGCTTGGTGATGCGGTAGGTAACGCCGCCAGACTTGAAGGATTCCTGTTTTGCATCAACGGCTGTTTGGTAGGCTGACTTGAGGGCTTCCGGTACAGTGTCAATTGCCAGCGGATTGAACACTCCCACCATCACTTCAACAATCGGGTCCAGTTGCAGGATGCGGTAGGTGTTTTCGTCTTCGATCGTGTAGTAATAAACAGAGTCACCGTAAGAGAAAGTATTCACGTTCTGACCAAGTGCCAGCAGGAACTGGGCGCGCTCTGCGCTGCCGAAGCTCTCTTGGTCGGCTACGGTGTAGCGCAGCTCCTGGTTGTAGATCGCACCTGCGTACTCCTTGGACATGCTGCCCACACCCTTGAAGACTTCGGTCTGTGTATAAGGGGAGAGTAAGGGTCCCAGGAACGAAAAAGTGAACATGAAGAACAGGATGGCAAAACCAATAACCGCCAGGCTGTTGCGGATAAAGCGTTTGAAAACAAGCATGCCGGGAGAAAGCACTTTGACGCGCCTGGCGTCATCGAGATGCATTTCAGCCTGGTTCTCACCCTTAGGGTTCTCTACCTGGTCGACACTTGGATTTGGCTTATTGATATCAGACATATACCACCACCATCAATTCGCCCTGACGCGCGGGTCGACCACTGCGTACATAATGTCCGCAACAATCAGGCTGACCACCGTCAGAACAATGAGAAATGTTGAATAGAACATTGCGAAAGGTATGTCGCCGCGGATAATTGCCTGGAACGAAATGTAGCCAATACCCGGAATCTGGAAGAGCGTTTCAGTGATCAGCGAGCCGCCGAACATGGCGGGCAACAGGTAGCTTAAGTAAGACACAAGCGGGATCAGCGTATTTCTGAACGCGTGCTTGTTGATCACTACCTTTTCGGAAAGACCCTTCGCGCGTGCGGTGCGGATGTAATCGGAATTAAGAACTTCCAGCATGTTGGTTCGTGTGTAGCGCATGAGACCGCCAATGGAAAGCATGGTGAGCGTCAAAATTGGCAGTACCATATGGTAACCGATGTCTACAACCTGCTGAAAAGGTGTCATCGAAGTAAAGAATCTGCCGGTCAACCCGTAAAGGTCAAACCAGCCGAGCTTGATGGAAAAAACGTATTTCAGGATGGTCGCCAGGAAGAAGGTTGGCAGGGATATACCTGCCAAAGCAAATACTGTAATGGCGTAGTCAGTCTTGCTGTATTGTTTTCTTGCTGCCATGATGCCTAATGGAATTGCAGCGGCTATTTCTACAAACAGGGTGATGATGTTGATGATCACGGAATACCAGATCACCTGGGTGAACTTTTCTGTTACGGGGATGCCATAATGCCAGGACTCGCCAAAATCTCCCTGCACAGCGTTTCCGAGCCAGCCGAAGAAACCGGGGATGATACCGACGTTGAGTCTGTAAACAAGATTGAGTTGATCGAGCCATTCCTGGTAAGTCTTGTTGCTCAATGGACTGCTGGCTCTCTGCCTTGCAATGGTTTCTACATAGGAGGAAGGCAGGCTACGGATGACGGCATAGATTACCATTGCGCCAAAGAACGTGATGAACAGGCCTAGTAATATTCTCCTGATTATAAAATTTCGCATGTCGATCCTTCGCTTATTTCCTACCGGATGATGTCAAAATAGACACGGGTTGTTAGATGATTATGTGAGCCCACCCAAGGGTGGGCTCACATGTTAGTGACTTAAGTTATTGTCCTGGTGAGGGTTAGTTCATCTCAACCAGTTCAATATCATTCAGCCAACCCCAGAAGGTGGTGATGTCGGGGGTAATGGTATCGATCTTGATACGCTGGGTGCTGAAGACGACACAGTTCTGGCGCTGGTAGTTGGGGATCTCAACTGCCCAATCGATGATCTTATCAAGAGCCTGTTTGTAAACGGCTTTGCGGTAGTTCTGGTCATCGCTCTTGCGGGCGTCAACGATGAGTTGATCCAACTCGGCGTCGCGCAGGTGGTAGTGGTTGGAATCTGAGCCACCCTCACCCGGAACACCGGAGCTGTGGTAGACCTGGTACATGTCGGGGTCGATCGTCGATTGCCAGGCAGCGGTCCAGAGTTCCTGCGTGCCGGCATCCAGGGCATCCCAAAGGATGTTGGAATCAGCGGGGTCGTTGATCTTGAGTTCGATGCCGATCTTGGCAAAGGAGGTCTGCGCACCGGTCAGAACTGCGAAAGCGGGGTGGTCGCCAGTGCCGTCACCGGGAACGATGACTTCGTAGCTTAACTTGGCGCCTTCGGGAGCTGCGGTCACTTTTCCGCCTTCAACGGTGAAGCCGGCGGCTTCGAGGAAGCCCAGGGCTGCAGTTTCAGCGGCAACGTATCTCTCTTCCGGGGTCATTTCAGCGGTGTAGATGGGATTACCGGCAACGTCAACAGAGAACGCAATCTTGTAATCTTCATCGGTCGGCTGAGGAGCAGCCCAGGAGGTGTTGGAGATGGGGTAGTTGATGACAGAAGCAGCTTCGCCGTAGTAGCTGTCGATGGCGACGGGGCGGTAGGCAGCCAGGACGGTTGCCAGCGCGCGGCGCAGATTCTTGGAGGCATCGGCTGCGGCATCCGCACCAACTTTGACGGTGTCAGCGTTGATACCGATGTAACCATAACCACTGTTGTCAACTTTACTGGTGGTGATCACATCACCGGTGATCTCGCCATTGGAGTTGTAGGAAGCAACTTCTTCGAAGCGGGCGCGGGAACCGGTCAGCTCGCCAGCGTCGGCAGTGCCGGTCTGGAGGGCGGAGGCAACTTCAGCTGAGGTTGTCTCTTTGAACTGGATCTCTGCGATCTTGGGGCAGCCACGATAGTAGTTCTCGTTGGCGGCGAAGTAGACGGTCCGGTTGTCGTACTTGACGAATTTGTAGGCACCGGCTCCCAGGGGAGTGGGGGTGAGGCTCTGCTGTTTTGAAAGATCACCATAGTCAAAGCCAAACTTGTTGTTGGCATAGTCGTACTTGGCTACATCACCGTAGTAATGCAGCGGGGTAACGTTGATGCCGAGGATGGAGTACACGGCGGGGGCGGAAAAGCCCTTGAGGGTAACTTCCACGGTGTAGTCGTCAACTTTGACGATACCGGAGATGTTGGGAACTCCCTTGCCGCCCATGGCTTCGTCCATAGGACCCCAGTAACCGACAAAAGCGGACTTGACACTTCCGAGGAGATCCATCGGGGCGTCTACTGGTTCAACTTCACCGTAGGCAGACAGGTCGCCTTCGTACTTGGCGTAGGCTTCGGTGTAGTAATCTTCAATGGTGGGGAAGGTGGTAGCCAGGTCCCAGGAGGTACCGGTGGTTCCGCCAACCAGGGCGCCGGCTTCATCTAATTCAGCAAAACCCCAGGCAGCCATACCAAAGGCGATCTTGAGGCCGTCGCTTGCCATGACTTCATCGGCTGTCTTACCAACGATGGCTTCGGCGTAATCTGCAAGGTAGGTGGCGAGAGTGTAATCAGTAATGGATTGAACATCGGTGGTCCAGGTTTCCTTGAACCTTGTCCAGAAGTCTGTCTGTTGTTCTTCAGTCCAGGCATCGGTGGCGGCGTACACATGATCAGGGCCGGCAGCGAGGATGGCGTCAGCGATGGCGACGTACTTGTCGTAGACTTCGCTGGTGGTCTGGGTCTGGTAGTCTTTCAATCCGACGATGTCGAAGGAGGAAAGGCTGGTCGAACCAACGTAGGAGGGATCCAGGTAGGTGTAGTAAGTGAAGATGATGTCATCGGCGGTGACGGGTTCTCCATCGGAGAACTTCATGCCGACGCGCAACTTGGCGGTGTACTTGGTGGTGTCGGTAGCTTTGTCGTAATCCACCTTGGTATCCGCTGCACCTTTGTAGAGGTAATCGGTGCCGTTGTAATTGCGGGTTTCACCTTCGATCGCGTTGTAGATGATACCGCCCACACGGTCGGTAGTCAGCAGGCTGATCTGGGTCATGCCGGCAACATCTACGTCATACCCGGTGTCTGCAAAGAACGGGCTGAATTTCTGTGAGAAGGTCTCGTAGGCGACCACGAGGGGAGTAGTGATCGTGGGGGCAGTGGGGAGGTTCTCACCGAAAGGCTGCTCCTCATAAACCATAGGAGCTTCGGTGGCTACCGGAGCCTCGGTCTCAACCGGGGTTTCGGGTTCAACAGGTGCTTCGGTGGGTGCGGTGGGCGTCGTGCAGGCGCTCAGCACCATACTTGCTACGATCAGAATTCCAAGTATTGTGTATAACTTACGCATTGTTTCTTCTCCTTTTAATTTTTTGTAACAACTAGGCTTGGCTTGCTTTTGACAAAACTCTATGAACACCTCCTTAAATGAATAGATATTCTATCAACAGATGTTGGACTAACTTAACTTTATTGCATCTCGGCGTTTAAGTCAAGAAACGAAAATCACAGGTATATTCTTACCTTTGTTCTTTTCAAGTTTGAGGTAGTTACATCAATTTGAAACGTAACCACTACAGCTTGACGACCTGGATATGCCGCTGCCGGGTTAATATGAAATATGCTGCGGCGAGGGCAAGCCCTTCCACTGCGAGGAATACAAGGTCCAGCAAAAAGGCACTACGGTTGGGGGAGAAAAACAGGAAGACGATCTCACCCAGCACGGCCATGCAGAGGAGTATGGTGAGGGCGACGCTGGAGGTCCGCAGGCGGTCAAAGGACAGACCAATTTCATCCCGCCGGTATTTGCGCTTCTCCCCGGGCAGACGAAACACGCTCATGGCCATGTAAAGCAGTGGAAAGTAGGTGACTACATAGGGGAGGGCAACGTACAGCTGGTTGATGCCGCGGTTATTCACAAAACCGGCACCAACCTGAAGCAGGAGGACTGTGGCGAACAGGAAGATGGATAACCTGCGAAATCGGATGAGGGTCTCTTCATCCACCGAAACGTCGAAGTAGTCCCCTTTGTAGACCGCGGTCTTCTTCTCTTTCCCGTTTTCGTCGGTGGTGACCACCATTTCATAGTCGTTCACGTATTTGTTGGATGCCATGCCCTACATCTTATCACAGATGAAAGTGTCGTTGTTAGCCACCACATTGTGATGGAAAAGGTCGTTTATTGCACGCAAAGGGAGTGGGTCATAGATACTGACAGGCACAATCCAGGAAGCTATCCTGTGGCTTGTTCATTAAATATCCGCTTTACAAAGATACTCACTAGTCCAAGAGACTCAGCCGTTTCGGGCAGGAATGAGAACATTTGGAAAACGTGGAACATATCATCCCAAACCTGGATCCTACAATCCACCCCGGACCGGATGGCTTTTTCACAGAAACGGACGGAGTCATCCAGCAGGATCTCATTGCTTCCTGAATGCAACTGGATTGGGGGCAGGCCGCGCAGGTCCGCAAATACGGGAGAAATGAGAGGCTCAATGGTGTTGTGTGATCCAGCATAGTATTCAGCGAACTTTTCAAGTGCTGGAGTGTTGAGGATTGGGTCAAGTTTAGACTTACTGGTAATGGTTTCCCCGCTCATCGTGAGATCAAGCCATGGCGAGAAGCAGAAAGCTCCCGCAGGCAGAGGGATACCCTGGTCGCGTAGCGCCAGCAGCGCAGCGATTGCCAACCCGGCCCCCGCGGAGTCACCAGCCAGGCAAATGCGGGTTGGGGGAATGCCTTTTGAAAGCAGCCATTGATAAGCGTTGAGGGCGTCTTCCAGCGCGGCCGGGAACGGGTTTTCGGGTGCCAGGCGGTAGTTCACCGCCAGGGCGGGGGTATTCGTGGCGGTCACCAGCCGGGCAACCAACGCCCGGTGGGATTGGTAGTAGCCGAGCGCATACGCGCCGCCGTGAAGATAAAGGATGGCTCCTGCCTTGGATATGGGGCTTTCGATCCATTCGGAGGTGATCCCGCCAAAGCTCACTTGTTCGACACGCACTTGTTTTGGCAACCGGAACAATCGGGCCGAATTTTCCTGCCTGGCGCGTTGTTCAGTGACTGAGCCATTGAACCAACCGAAAAAAACGGGGCGGAGGAGATTGGTGAATGACTTTGAAATGAAACTGGCATCAGATTTGGTCAACGAGGGCTCCCTATCATTTCCGAGTACAGGACTATCACAAGTATCTCACTATTTGACCCCATCTATCACTGCAAAAGCCGGTTTGTCATACTTTAATGCTTAATAATTATTGGATTGCTCCGCTTGGGATATAATTCCCTTGTTGAACAAATCCCAATTGGTTTCAAGGTGTTTTACAGGTATCCAATGGAAGTTTCCCTAAACCCTGCCCCAACAATAATCGAAACATTAACAGCGGAGCGGATCCGCGAGTTGTGGTCAAAGACGTATAACAGCGAGGGAAAACCGGACTGGTCGCACATCTTCCCCTGTTATCATGACCAGATCGTATTTGAGGACAGCATTCAACGGATTGTGGGAATCGATGATTTTAAGGCGATGTGCAACCGGTTGACCAAACGCTGTGAGCAGCTGACCATGCAAATCCATTCGGTTGTCGTGGAAGGCAATGAGGCATTTTTGCAGTGGACCATGGTGATGCGCTTCAATAAGTATCCCAGCACTCCGGTGTTTGGCTGCAGTAAACTCACGATCGGTGAGGATAACCGCATCATCCACCAGCGGGATTATTTTGATCTGTGGGGGGATATCTTCAATGGAATTCCCTACTTCCGCAAGAGTTACCGCAAATTCTTGAGAAAACACTTTGGATGACATAACGACGCATGAAATTGCCTGAAGAACTTCAATTCATCGCCAATGCCAGGATGGCACAAAAGACCACGGATGCCCGCATGGACGGCAAAGTCTGCGTGATCACCGGGGCGACCTCGGGAGTGGGTTACCAGGCTGCCAAACACCTGGCGCAGGGCGGGGCACACAACGTAATCGTCTGCCGGAATAATGATAAGGCCTCAAGGGTGAAACTTGAGCTGGAGAGTGCTTACCACACCAGGGTGGATGTCATCCAGGCTGATTTTTCCAGGCTCAGCGATGTGCGGGCAGCGGCAGCGACCTTGCTGGCAGATTACCCGCGCATTGACGTGCTGATCAATAACACCGGTGTACACAACACTCACCGCACCCTCACCGAAGATGGCATCGAAACCGTCTTCGCGGTCAATCACGTTGCGTCCTTCCTTCTGACCCGGTTGCTGCTGGAAAGGATGCTGGCATGCGCTCCAGCGCGCATCATCCAGGTGAACTCCCAGGGACATCGTTTCGGCGGCCTGGATCTGGATGACATCAACTGGGATAAGCGCTACTACAAGGGGCTGCAGGGATACGGTGCCTCGAAAGTCGCACAACTACTGACTGTCTGGGAGTTTGCGGACCGGCTTAAGGGAAGCGGAGTGACGATCAACGCGGTGCACCCCGGAGAAGTAAAAACCAACATCGGCATGAACAACAGTCTGTTATACAGGTTGTACAACCGCGGTGTTATTCGCTGGTTCCTCAAGGACGCTGTCATCTCAGGCAACGCCATTTATTACGCCGCGGCGGCTCCTGAGATGGCTGAAACCAGCGGTGTGTTTTTCAACCTGACGATTCCGGAAAAACCCGCAGTTCATGCTTTGGACCGGGAACTTGGGAAAAAGGTGTGGGCGATCAGCGAACAGCTTGCAGGGCTGTGAGTAAATGTTATCGTTTAATAATAATCGGTGAGGTGAGTGTATGAGCAAGGAATACGATGCGATTGTGGTTGGCGGCGGGCTGGCGGGATTAACCGCCTCGGCTTACCTTTCGAGGGCAGGCAAATCCGTTTTACTCTGTGAGAAGGCCGAGATATGCGGCGGATTGGTGAGCAGTTTCAATAGGGATGGATTTACCTATGACAGCGGGATCAGGGCAATGGAGAACTCGGGAGTGCTTTTCCCGATGCTCCGTCAATTGGGGATCGACCAGGAATTTGTACCGAACAAGATTTCCATTGGCATAGAAGATAAGATCATCCGGGTCGAATCTGATGAGAGTGTTAAAGAATACAAGAACCTCTTGCTCCAGCTTTATCCTGAAAGCCGGGATGACATCGAAAAGATCATCGAGCGCATCCGCGTCATTATGCATTACATGGAAGTGCAATATGGTATTGATAACCCCATATTCCTTGATATGAAGGCAAACCAGGAATACATGTTGAAAGTGATCGTGCCCTGGATTTTCAAGTACGCTGCCACCGCTCCAAAGATCTCAAAAATGGTTGAGCCGGCAGCTGAATACCTGGGGCGTTTTACCAGTAACCAGAAATTAATCGACATCATTGCCCAACACTTTTTCCAGGAAACGCCTGCTTATTTCGCTCTGAGTTATATGAAGCTGTACTTGGATTACCACTATCCAAAAGGTGGTACCGGCACTGTCATTGCCAGGCTGGTGGACTTGATCTTAAAAAACGGTGGTGAGATCCGCAACAGTACAGAAATCGTTGAGGTCGATGCACAACACCGGTTGATAAAAGATGCTCAAGGTGAGGTGTTTGGATACAGGCGTCTCATCTGGGCAGGGGATCAGCAAACTCTCTACCGTTTGTTGAATATTGACAACATCCTGGATCCAAAAACCAGGATTGAGATTTTGGAAAGAAAAGAGTTGCTCCGGAACAAGTCCGGCAACGATTCAGTGTACACGATGTATCTTGGGGTCAATCTTGCGCCGGAGTATTTCTCCGATAAGTGCAGCGCCCACCTGTTTTACACGCCTGACCGCAGTGGCCAATCATCGATCGGCGCCGTGCCGTTTGGACAAGACCGCAAGACGATTGAGAGCTGGCTTGAAAGGTTCTTTGCTCTGACCACTTATGAAATTTCCATACCGGCTATGCGCGATGCCAGCATGGCGCCTGAGGGAAAAACCGGTTTGATCGTCAGCGTGTTATTTGAATACAAACTGGTGAAACACATTGTAGAACAGGGATGGTACGAAGACTTTAAGGTCTATTGTGAACAGAGCATGATCAACGTGCTCTCACGAACGGTGTACCCAGGCATGGATAAGTCGATTGATCACGTGTTTTCTGCTACCCCCGTCACCCTGCAAAAACTGACCGGCAATCACGAAGGCGCGCTCACTGGATGGTCCTTCACCAACCGGCCTGTTCCCGCTGAGAGCAGGCTGCCGAAGATTATGAGCGCCATTAATACACCCATTCCAGATGTCTACCAGGCAGGGCAGTGGACGTACAGCCCCTCAGGCTTGCCCGTTTCTTTGCTCACGGGTAAGATCGCGGCTGACCGGGTAATTAAGGATTTGAAAACTTAGTAATCACCAGGGAGATATTCACTGAATTGGGTCATCGAAGTATTGGGACAGATCACATAACCCTTGTGATTCAATTAAAAAAAAGTAATGGGGTAAATTCCAGCGATCCAGCATGATTTGCCTGTTTACCGTATGACCATTATCTAAAAAAAATGTGAAGGATTTACATTAAATAAGGGGAATCCGGATCTATCCGAAGACAGACCTGCTGCAACAAAAGCAGGTCTTTGTAGTTAAACGGGATTAGCTTTCACAGAATTTCTACATATTCATTTTACAAACATTGTACAAGCACTGGAATTCACTCATTGTTTCGGATATTATCTATTCAACGTTATACAAAACATATACAAAACACATAATAAAAAAGGAGAAAAAAATGAAACTCGTAACCGTTTTATTCGTATTGTTCGTGGCAGCCTTTGCTTTTACTGCCTGTGCCCCGGTAGCAACCCCTACACAGGCCCCCATGCCAGAACCCACAGCCATGCCGGAACCCACCGAAATGCCGGAACCTGTGCTCATGGACATCGTTGACACCGCTGTAGCGAACGGCAGCTTCACCACACTAGTCGCAGCAGTTCAGGCAGCCGGATTAGTGGATGCTCTCAAAGGCGAGGGTCCTCTCACAGTATTTGCCCCAACCGATGAAGCTTTTGCCAAACTTCCTGCCGGAACCGTCGAAGAACTTCTCAAGCCTGAGAACATCGAGCAATTGAAAGCTATCCTTCTCTACCACGTTGTAGAAGGGAAAGTAATGGCCGCAGATGTGTCAGGACTTAGCAGCGCCACTGCTTTATCAGGCAAAGATCTGGCGATCAGAGTTGACATGGGCAGCGTTTATATCAATGAGTCCAAAGTTGTCCTGGCCGATGTCGAAGCCTCCAATGGTGTCATCCACGTGATCGATACCGTGCTCCTGCCCCCGGCTGAGCTCTCTGATATTGTTGACACAGCGGTTGCTGATGGAAGATTCACCACCCTCGCGGCAGCGCTTCAGGCGGCAGGATTGGTAGAGACGCTCAAAGGCGAAGGTCCCTTCACCGTATTTGCCCCCACTGATGAGGCGTTCGCCAAGCTTCCTGCAGGTACCGTTGAAAGCCTGTTGAAGCCCGAGAATCTGGAACAATTGAAATCCATCCTTCTGTACCACGTAGTATCTGGTAAAGTCATGGCTGTTGATGTGGTCACTTTGACCAGCGCAGATGCCGTCTCCGGAGCTGCCATCACCATCAAGGTCATGGATGGAAAGGTCTACCTGAACGATACCATCCAGGTAATCATTACCGACGTCGAAGCTTCAAATGGTGTGATCCACGTCATTGATGCAGTCCTCCTGCCCCCGCAGTAAAACCTCCTACACATGAATAAAAAGAGCTGAGTCAACACTGATTCAGCTCTTTTTGGTCTCATGGATATCAGATAGAAAACTTGCCTGGTTTTTAGAACACTTCTAACAAAATTATCTCCCGGACTGAAAATATCGTATACTGATATTGCCTTCCATTAACACTAAAGCATAAAAACCCACATCATTGTCTCACCAATCCAGGAAGGATAGCCACGGATATTCAAACACCTGGCGGTTTCTTCGTTTGTTGTGATTGTTCTAATTCCGGAAGTTCTTGGTAGTATGGAAAAGAAAGGCAGGTCAGATGTACATCCCTCCTCCCCTTCCTGTTGTTTCATCGGCTAAGAAAAAACCGAAAGGTTGTTTCACTTGCCTGATCATCCTTGGCGCAGGAGTGGTTTTGTTGGCCTTCATCATCTTCGTCTTTCCGGCTATACTGCGCGCCATGGGGGTGTTCGGGAGGAGCGCTGAATATCTTTACCAGCAAGCCCCTGACCTGGTAGCCGGGGAAAAGTTAACAGAAGTCCTAAAACAGAGGAATATTGATGGGGTGAGCGTGTATGTAATCCCCATGAAAGGACGGAATGAAAAAGGCGCTTTCATCATACTGGATGCAAGTAAAGGCTATACCGGGTTAAGCCCTTTGGACGATGATAACGAAATCTTCTTCGATCTTTTGCGGGATCTGGTCACACGAGACCACAACGAGAATTTGCGGATTGCGCATCTTACTGTCGAGTATCGGGATGAGCAAGCCAATCCGTTTTTCTCCTTCACTGTTGCCCAGGAGGTGGTTGAGGATTACGTTTCCGGAAATATTTCTGATGATGAGTTTTATGGATTGGTGCACTTTAATACGGCGGATACCCTTAGAAACCTTGGTCTTGATGAATTGTTGGAAGAGGTTAAGCCATGATAAAAAAATGGAAACTTGTCAGTTTGATAATGATCTCCATACTAGTTTGTTCAATCTTCCTCACCGGTTGCGATGACAGCGATTGGGAATACCTGTTTTGGGGCTTGATGGTATGGGGCGAAGAGCACAACGTGATTGTCAACGAAGAATTCCAACCAGGTGCATTGGCCGCACTTGTTGCCAAAGATGCAACAGATGTCATTGATCGGCCGTATACTTACCAGACGTAGCCGCCCGAATGTTTACCAGGC
>CAYVTF010000007.1:0-110273 GCA_964454565.1 uncultured Anaerolinea sp.
GCGGTCCCGGAAGTGGAGCGGGTGATCTGCCCGCCGTACCCCGCGTTGATGGTCCTCTCCGCCCAATTGACCGGGACGGGAGTTGGACTGGGAGCCCAGAACCTGCATTGGGAGGCATCCGGGGCATATACCGGCGAGGTTTCTCCGGCGATGGTGCGTGAATTTTGTGAATATGTCATCATTGGTCATTCCGAACGGCGCGCTTATTTCAAAGAGACCGATGAAACCGTGAATAAGAAACTAAAAGCCGCGCTTGCACTTGGCCTGGTTCCCATTGTTTGTGTGGGTGAAACCCTTGAAGAGTACGAAGTTGGAAGGACCAAAGAGGTCGTCACCAGGCAGGTACTCGAAGGCTTCAAGGATGTGGAGGCCGGCCTGGCTTCGATGATCGTGGTGGCGTACGAACCCGTGTGGGCGATCGGCACCGGCAAGGCTGCCACGGGGGAAGGCGCTAACGCTGTGCTGCGGGATTCCATCCGTCCCGCGCTGGCCCAGTTATTCGGTTCCGCACTTTCGCAAAGCCTGCGCATCCTCTATGGAGGTTCGGTCACTTCCGCCAATGCCGCCGAGTTCTTCGGTCAACCGGAGATCGATGGCGCGCTGGTGGGGGGAGCCAGCCTGAAGCCGGAGGAATTCATCAAGATCGTGCAGGCAGCAAAACCATAATAAAACGACCCGGAGCCGATCCGGGTCGTAATTTTTCAGGCGGTACCAAACTGCCGGTCGCCGGCATCCCCCAAGCCGGGCAGGATGTAGCCTACCTCGTTCAGGCGTTCATCGATGGCGGCGAGGTGGATGGGTACCTCAGGGTGCGCGTGGGTCATGGCAGCGATGCCTTCCGGGGCGCCAATGACACCCACGAACTTGATTTTCTTCACTCCCCAGCGTTTTAGCACGTCCACAGTGGCGGTTGCAGACCCCCCCGTTGCCAGCATCGGATCGAGGATGAGGCACACGGATACGGTGGGTTCTGTCGGGAGCTTGTTGTAATATTCAACCGGTTTGAGAGTGTTCTCATCGCGGTAAAGGCCGATGTGCCACACTTCAGCGCTGGGCATCAGTTCCCAAAAACCTTCAACCATGCCCAACCCGGAACGTAGAATGGGTACCAGTCCGATCTTTTCCCGGAGCACCTGGCAATTTGCTGTTGCCAGCGGAGTGGTTACCTCAACCGGTTCGGTAGCCAGGTCAGCAGTGGCTTCGTAAGCCAATAATTGGGTGATTTCCTGGATCAGTTCGCGGAATTTCTTTGGTTCGGTTTTTACGTCCCGCAACTTGGCGAGCTTATGAGCGATCAGGGGATGGGTGGAGACATGAACGTTTGACATATACGCTCCTTGGAATTTCTTTCTATTATAGCCCCAAAGACCGCAAGGCGCATGGCTGCGTGTAGATTATTGTGGTAGATTATTATTCAATCCTTGTGAGCGAGTATAATGGAAGTTATGGCATCCAAGGACGATCGCATTACCAATCCAGCCTCCAGACCAGACGACCGCCTGGACCAGGCACTGAGACCATCTCAACTCAAGGAACTCATAGGGCAGGACCAGGTACGTCAGAACCTGGAGATCCTCATTGCTGCGGCTAAAGGGCGCAAGGAGTGCCTGGACCACGTGCTGTTCTACGGTCCACCGGGGTTGGGTAAGACCACCCTGGCGCACATCCTGGCTAACGAAATGGGCGTCAACATCAAGATCACCTCCGGACCAGCAATAGAGCGTACCGGTGACCTGGCAGCCATCCTTACCAACCTGCGGGAAGGGGATATTCTCTTCATCGATGAGATCCATCGACTGGGCAGGTCGGTGGAAGAGATTCTCTACCCGGCGATGGAGGATTACGCCCTCGACATCGTCATTGGAAAAGGTCCTGCTGCCCGCTCGCTGCGCCTGAAACTGCCGCGCTTCACCGCCATTGGTGCCACCACCCGGCTGGCGCTGGTCACCTCACCACTGCGAGCGCGGTTCGGCGCGGTCTACCGCCTGGATTACTACGATTTGCCGGCGATGAAGGAAATTGTCCGCCGGGCTTCCAAGTTGTTGAATGTGCAGAGCGATGACACCGGGATCGAGGAGATTGCCATGCGCGCACGGGGAACCCCGCGTGTGGCGCTGCGCTTGTTGCGGCGAGTGCGCGATTACACCCAGGTGCGCGCGGATGGCTTGATCAACCGGGAAGTAGCGATTGAAGCGCTTGAGCTGCTGGCTGTGGACAGAATGGGACTGGACGACGTTGACCGGCGGGTACTGCTCACGATCATCGAGAAGTATGGCGGTGGACCGGTGGGATTATCCACCATCGCGGCATCGATCAGCGAGGAATCGGACACCATCATGGATGTGGTGGAACCATACCTGTTGCAACTGGGCTTCCTTGACCGTACCCCGCAGGGCAGGGTCGCCACGCAGCTGGCCTATGAACACCTGGAGCTCAAGCCGGATTCGAAAGATTCCCAACCGCGGCTCCTTCCCTGAAAATGAACACAGCAGATTTCGACTACCACCTTCCGCTTGAGCGCATCGCCCAGACGCCGATCGAACCGCGTCATAATTCGCGTTTGATGATCCTTCGGCGGGATGATGATACGTTTGTTGATGACCAATTTTACAACATCGGGAATTACCTGCAACCTGGTGACCTGCTGGTCATCAACCAGACCAAAGTCATTCCGGCGCGCCTGCACGCCCGCAAGAGCACCGGCGGCAGGGTGGAACTGCTGTTGCTCAAACAGGTGGAGTCAGATGTGTGGGAAGCTCTGGCGGGAGGCAAAGGAATAAAAAGGGGAGTCAAGGTCACTGTGGAAAACGGTCCTGAGGTGGAGGTACTGGAGGAATTGGAGGGCAGCCAGCGGCTGATCCGTTTCCTGCAGCCGGTTGAATCCCTGCTACCAGGCATCGGAGAGATGCCGTTACCCCCCTACATTCACGAAAAACTGACAGACCCAAACCGTTACCAGACGGTTTACGCGGCTCACACCGGCTCCGCCGCAGCGCCGACCGCCGGACTGCATTTTACCCCGGAATTAATGGATAGCCTCAGAGCCAGGGGCATCACCTTTGCGCCGGTCACATTGCACGTCGGATTGGACACATTCGCGCCGGTAACTGAAGAACATGCTGAGGAACACAGGATCCACAGCGAGTGGTGCGAGGTTTCCCAGGAGACGGCAGAGCTGATCAATGCAACAAAGAAAAATGGGGGAAGGGTGATCGCAGTGGGCACGACCAGTGTGCGCACATTGGAATCGGCTGCCATGACAGGGAATGCTGCCGGGCGCGTTGTGCCATTCTGTGGAGACACCAGGTTGTTCATCCTGCCGGGCTATTCCTTCAAATTGGTGGATGCCATGATCACCAATTTCCACCTGCCAAAATCCACTCTATTGATGCTGGTGAGCGCTTTTGCCGGGAAAGAGAAGGTCTTGAAAGCTTACCAGGCAGCCATGCAACGTGAATACCGGTTCTATTCCTTCGGCGATGCCATGCTGATCATTTAAGAGGGGGGGTGAATTGGACCTGGCTTCACTGGAACTGGAGATCATTAATTGCCGCAAGTGTCCGCGCCTCGTGGAATGGCGTGAGAGAGTTGGCGTGGTCAAACGCAAAGCATTTCGGGATGAAGTGTACTGGGCAAAACCCGTGCCCGGCTTTGGTGATCCGCAGGCCAGGCTGCTGGTGGTGGGTCTTGCGCCCGGAGCGCATGGGTCAAACCGCACTGGCAGAATGTTCACTGGCGACGGCTCCGGAGATTTCCTCTATCCGGCGTTATTTCGAGCTGGATTTGCGAGTCAACCTGTGGCGCGCAATTTGTCGGATGGGATGGTTCTTTTCGATATCTTCATCACTGCCATTTGCCGTTGTGTTCCTCCGGACAACAAGCCTACTCGTGAAGAAGTGATCAATTGCCGGGATTACCTGGTGAATGAGACAGCCTGCTTCAAGGAAGTTAAAGGAATTGTCGCCCTTGGTAAAATCGCCTATGAGGCTACTCTACAGGCACTGGCTCTCGTGAGCAAAAATGAGCCAGCTCCGGCTTTCGGGCACGGTGTGCTGTTCCAGCCGCAAGCGAAACCCTGGGTTTTGGCTTCCTATCACCCCAGCCGGCAGAATACACAAACCGGCAGGCTGACGCCTGCCATGTTCGATCAAATCTGGGAAAAAGCCGGAAAATTGCTGGCGGGTTAATCCGCTTTACGGGTGAGGAACCACACCCGACTGGAGGTGGCTGTGACCGGGGTGATGGGATCAAGGGAGCCCAGTTTATCCACCACTTCCAATCCTGCGTATTCAAGGCTGTCTTCAATTTCCTGGAATGAGAAAGCCCGCTCGGTGTGTTTTTCTTCGTATTTCTCCCATACCTCGCTGACTTTCACGAACCAGGTGATCTTAACGCAGGCGAGCCTTTTTTCATAATCGTAATGAGTGCGGTGCAATTCCAAAAGTTCCGCCGTTTCCTGTTGTACATAACAGGGTTGTTTTTGCCACTTCACGGCCAAACCGTAGGTGGTGTTCATGTCAAAGAGGAACCATCCGCCTGGTTTGAGCGCCCGGGCGATATTGTTGAAAGTTGACTGCAGATCGTCATTGGTGATCATGTAATTCAGGCTGTCGTACCAGCAGGTGGCGATGTCAAATACGTTCGTGTAATCCAGGTAACGCATGTCCTGCTTGACAAAATCAATTTGAAGCCCATTCTGCTTCGCGCGGTGGTGAGCCAGCCGCAGCATCTCTTCCGATTGATCCACGCCGGTAACCTTCCATCCATTCCTTGCCATCTCGACGGCAAAACTGCCCTCGCCGCAGGCTACGTCCAGCAAATTGATCATACCGCTTGCCGGGATCTTGTATCGTAAAATGATGGATGGGAGCAGTTCAGCAACCGCCTGTGAAAGCGTGGGGTATTGTCCCTGTGCATAGACCTCAGCAAACCGGCCGTACACCGTCATGGCAACTCCTTTTTGTCGAATTCTTTTACTTACAGGATTTTTACCATATGTATAAGGATTTGCCTATGTTTTCTTGTGCAGGTAGGGATATTCCTGTATTATTGATGCTAGTTACTTCCATAAATTAATCTAAAATTTTGAAAAAAGGGAAAGGAAGGGTAGATGAAGAAGCTTGAACAGGGTGCCCTTGCGCCTGACTTTGAACTGAAGAATACCAACGACGAACTTGTAAGACTCTCCGATTTTCGCGGAAAGCAGCGGGTTGTGCTGGTGTTGATGCGCGGTTTTGTTTGACCGTTCTGCCGCCGGCATCTGGCGCAGTTGCGCCAGGATTACCAGGAATTTGTGAAACGGAATGTTGAGGTGGTTGCACTGGGTCCGGATGGACCAAATGCTTTCAAGCGTTTCTGGCAGACGGAAGAAATGCCTTTCATTGGCCTGGCAGACATCAAGTCAGTGGTTGCCAGTCAATTTCACCAGGAAGTGAACTGGCTTAAAGCCGGCAGGATGCCAGCGGTGCTGATAATTGATTTGGAAGGAAGGATTGCCTTCATTGATTATGGTGAATCCATGGAGGATATTCCCCAGAACACAACACTATTTGAAGTTCTCGATTTGATGGAATGATCCCGTTTAAAAATAAACGACAGGGCAGATGGAAAATCTGCCCTGTTTCGCTGTTATTACCAAGAATTATCTATGTGCTCGTAATGCAGACCAGCCAGCGTATTGGGCAGTTTCACCCAGCTCGGCTTCAATGCGCATCAACTGGTTATATTTGGCCACGCGATCTGAGCGGGCTGGGGCACCGGTTTTAATTTGCCCGGTGTTTAAGGCCACGGCCAGGTCAGCGATGGTGGAGTCTTCGGTTTCGCCCGAGCGGTGGGAGGTCACTGCGCGCCATCCAGCCCGGTGGCACGTTTCCACGGCTTCGATCGTTTCTGTGAGCGAACCGATCTGGTTCACTTTCACCAGCAGCGCGTTGCAGGCTTCTTCTTTGATCGCCTTGCGCACACGTTCTGCGTTGGTGACAAGCAGGTCATCCCCCACGATCTGAACCTTGTGACCGATCTCTTTTGTGAGCAGTTTCCAGCTTGCCCAGTCATCCTGTGCCAGGCCGTCTTCCAGGGAGACGATGGGGTACTGGTTGACCCAGCTTTTCCAGAAATCTACCATCTGTTCGCCGGTCAGCTTCTTGCCTTCCTTGCGCAAATTGTAAGTTTTGGTCTCTTCTTCGTAAAACTCAGATGCCGCGGGGTCGAGGGCAATTGCCACCTGTTCGCCAGCTTTATAACCGGCTTTTTCAATGGCTTCGAGTATCACCTCAACCGCTTCGCTGTTTGCCTTGAGCGCAGGAGCGTATCCGCCTTCATCTCCAACCAGGGTTGTGTACCCGCGAGCTTTGAGCACACCCTTGAGTGCCTGGTAGATCTCGGCTCCCCAGCGCACACCTTCTGTGAAGGTGGGAGCACCCAGGGGCATGACCATGAATTCCTGTGCATCGGTGGATTGCCACCCGGTGTGGGCGCCGCCGTTGAGAATGTTCATCATCGGCACGGGCAGAATATGGGCATAAACTCCGCCGATGTAGCGATAAAGTGGCAGACCGAAGGAGCTCGCCGCGGCTTTTGCCACTGCGAGGCTGACTCCCAGGATGGCATTGGCTCCAAGGCGGGATTTGTTCTTTGTGCCATCCAGTTCGATGAGCATGCCATCGATGGCTTTTTGATCAGCCGCATCCCAACCGAAGAGGTTGTCAGCGATCTCGCCGTTGACATTCTCAACCGCGTTGAGCACACCCTTGCCGTTGTAACGGGTTTTATCCCCGTCACGCATTTCAAGGGCTTCGTGGATGCCGGTTGAGGCTCCTGAGGGCACAATGGCAACACCGACCGAACCATCTTCCAGTTCGACCCTTACTTCCACAGTGGGGTTGCCACGTGAATCCAATACTTCCAAACCTTCGACAGATAGTATTTCCATTTGATCATCCTTTTCTAGTATCCAGCCACCCGGCTGGTTGTATGCGAAAACGTACCAAGTATACTCTAATTAAACAGGCTATTCAAATTTCAACGGCGGGTCCAGGTACTCCATGCCGGCTTTCTGTGCGGCAGCGCGCATGAACGCAAGGAATAACGGGTGCGGCCGGGTGGGTCTGGATAGAAACTCGGGGTGAAACTGGGTGCCGAGCATGAACGGATGATCCTTTATCTCCGCGATCTCAACCAGGGTCTTATCCGGCGAAAGCCCGGAAAATACCATGCCATGCGCACCGAATTGTTCCCTGTAGCTGTTGTTGAATTCAAAACGGTGACGGTGCCTTTCTTCCACTTTTTTCACCCCATAGGACTTTGCGGCAATGGTTCCTGGCTGCAACTGGCAGGGATACAACCCCAACCTCATCGTCCCTCCCATATCTTTCACCACTTTTTGTTCCAGCATCAGGTCGATGACCGGGTGGGGGGTTGACCTGTCAAATTCAGATGAGTTAACCTGGTCGCTGCCAAGAATATACCTGCCAAATTCAACGACCATCAATTGCATCCCCAGGCACAATCCAAAATATGGAACCTTTTCTGTCCGGGCGAAATTAGCAGCCATGATCTTTCCCTCGATTCCCCGGCTGCCGAACCCACCCGGAACAACAATACCGCTGACCTTTCCGAGGATTTCCACGGCCTTCCCTTTTTCCAGGTCCGAGGAGTGTACCCACTTGAGGTCGAGGTCAACACCCAACGCGAGCGCGGCGTGCTTGAGGGCTTCCCGCACACTCATGTAGGCATCGTGCAATTCCACATACTTGCCCACCAGGGCGATGGAGACCTTGGGCTTTTTCCGGTTTGTTTCTGTCACGAGTTTTTCCCAGGCAGACCAGGAGGGTTCTTTTTTAGGTTGCAGGTTCAACCTCTCAAGCAGGTAATTTCCCACATTTTCTTTTTCCAGCAGCAGCGGGATCTCGTAAAGGATGGGTGCAGTAGACATGGGGATGACCGCGCGTTTTTCCACATCGCAGAATTGGGCGATCTTGTCGCACAAGGTCTGGTGTATCTTCCGGTCGCTGCGGGCGACGATCATGTCGGGTTGAATACCAATGGAGCGCAATTCAGCCACAGAGTGTTGGGTGGGCTTGGTCTTCAATTCATCCGTTGCGCCAATGTAGGGCAACCAGGTGACGTGGATGTAAACCGTATTCTCCCGGCCCAGGTCGGTGCGTAGTTGGCGCAAAGCTTCGAGGAATGGCAGGCTCTCAATATCACCCACGGTGCCGCCAACTTCAACCAGCACGATCTCAGCGCCGGTGGTTTTGGCCACCATGGAGATGCGACGCTTGATTTCGTTGGTAATGTGCGGGATGACCTGGATCGTGCCGCCCAGAAAGTCACCGCGGCGTTCCCTGGCGATGACATCCGCATAGACCTGCCCAGTGGTGACATTGCACACCTTGTTCAACCTGATGTCGATGAAGCGTTCGTAATGCCCCAGGTCGAGGTCTGTCTCCGCGCCATCATCGAGCACAAACACTTCTCCATGCTGGTAGGGGCTCATGGTGCCAGGGTCAACATTGATGTAGGGGTCCAGTTTCTGAACGAATACCTTGAACCCCCTTTCTTTCAGGATGCGGCCGATGGCAGCAGCGGTGACTCCCTTGCCAACTGAACTTACAACCCCGCCAGTGATAAAGATGTACTTGGTTGTCATTGGGTTCTCCTGCGATCCTGGTGATTAAAGGAAAAGAGGGCCGATTTATCGGCACCTCTTCGTGAGATGAGCGGACTGATTCCAATAAGGTTAGTCTTACACTCGGTTTTCATTTTCCCCTTCAATTATAAAACCTGCTAACCAGTATTGCATACCCTGTAATCAAACCAGGTTAGGAAAAACCATCCTTGCGGGATGGTTTTTGTATCTTAGTTGGTTTGGACTTTATTTTCGAGGGTGCGGGAGAGAATTTCGTCCTGGATCTTGGCACTCTCCTTCGCCTTTTTGGTGTCCTGTTTTTTCTTGCGGTCCTTGGCTTTTTCCATGGCTTCGCGCATGGCAAGTTCCATCACGGTAGGTTCCGGTTCGGCAGGTTCGTTGATGGACTCAAGCAGCGCGGTATTATCCACTTCTGATTTCCGCCTGGGTTTGCGTTCGGTTCTCTTTTCCCGTTTTGCCTCGGAATCAGGGGAGCGAGGGGTGGAAGGTCGCGGTGCGGGTTTCGGTTTTTCTTCCACAACCACTTCGGGCTCTGGTTGAATGGCTTTCATGCTTAACTTAATTTGTTTCTTGCGTTTGTTGACGTCAATGACCTGGGCTTCAATTTCATCGCCTTCTTTGCATACATCAGAAGGGACTTTGACGTAGCCATGAGCCATCTCACTGATGTGAACCAGTCCTGGCCGTTCGGCTCCAATTTCAACAAAGGCTCCGAATTTTTCCAGCCGGACAACCTTTCCTTTTACGGTATCGCCAACCTTGATCTCACGCCATTCCAAATCAAGCGGTTTGACCATGGTGAGTTCAATGCGTTCTTCACCGTCTTTACGGGCGATGCGTTTGATCCATACATCAACTTCTTCCCCCACTTTTAGCACATCTTCAACACGCTTGATCTGCACACCTTCCGGGGCAACAACCTGTGAAACGTGTAGTAAACCGGGTTTGCCGGTGCCAATATCCAGCACCGCTCCGGCAAGATTGAGCTTGATTACTTTACCCTTGTATTGCGTCTTTGCTTTGATTGTGCGGTCTTCATCCGCCACAACACTTGTGTCCATCATGGGCTTCTCCAAATTTCGTTTATCAGCAAACGAAAATTATACCCCTTGCATTAGATAATGTCAATTAAAGTAGGACATTCCGGCCATTATTCCTTGCCAAGCAGCAAATCGATGGCTTTCTGTAGCTGCGGATCCCGTTCTGCAGCGATATCTTCTTCGGTCAGTTCAACAACGATGTCGGGTGTCAGTCCAACCCCGTTGATCTGCCGTCCGTTGGGGGTCAGCCAGCGGGCAATGGTCACTTTTACAGCGCCCTGGTTGTCTTTCAGCGGAATCCAGTTTTGAACCGATCCCTTTCCGTACGTGGTTGTACCAACCAGCTTGGCTCTGCCGAGGTCCTGAATTGCCCCGGCAGTGATTTCCGAAGCGGAGGCTGAGCCTTCATTAACCAGCACCACGAGGGGGATTTCAATGGCACTCCCGCCAGGGAGTGCGTCGTAGTTGACCTCTTCTCCTGTGCCAAGCTGTTCGATCATCACTCTGCCGCTGGGGATAAACTGCGACACCACCTCAATGGCTGTATCCAGGTAACCGCCGCCATTGTTACGCAGGTCAAGTATCAAGCCTACTGGTTCTTCTGCCAAAAGGTCCTTGAGCGCTTTCTTAAGATCCGCCGTGGTAGTATCGGCAAACTGGAGCAGCCCGATGTAACCGATGTTCTCGTCCAGCATCCTATATTCCACGCTCGCGATAGTAATGATCTCACGTTGAATGGTGACGTCAAACGGTTCGGCTTTGTCTTCCCTTTTGATTGTAAGAATGACTGATGTGCCTTCATCCCCGCGCACTGATTTCAACACGATGTTGGGATCAACTCCTGTAACGTCCTTGCCATCCACGGCAATCACCATATCTCCTGCGCGTAAACCGGCTTCTTCTGCCGGGGAACCCGGCATGGGGCTGATGATGGTCAGGAAATCGCCAGATGCGTCCACATAGGCACCAATTCCGCCGTAAGATCCTTCAAGAGGCATAGTGGCTTCGGCGTATTCGTCTGGATCCAGGTATCCTGTGTGGATGTCGCCCAGGGAATCAAGCATGCCGCGGATGGCACCTTGCATTAATTTCAGGTCATCGACAGGCTGGTCGACATATTGATCGTGAACGATATCCCATGCTTCCCAGAAAGGCCTAAAAAGCGTTTGCATGTTGCCTGGCTCAACTGGTTCATTTGTTACGGCGGGTTGGGTTGGGGTAATTTGCGTGATCGTTTCAACAGCGGATGGCTTGGGAATCAACCAGCCGAAGATCAAACCCCCGGAGAAGGCTCCGGCTAAAAGGAAAATGGCGAGCAGGACGAGTAGAATATTTCGTCCGGTATGACTATTGTTCATTCTTGTCTCCTGATTCTGGCGATGATGGTGAGGCTTGATTTCTAGTGCCAGTTTTGGTTTGTAATTGGTTTACGCGGGAAGCTAGTTCCTGCATTTTTTGATTTTCGTCGTGAAAGGGGTCCTTGAGGGTCTTGGCAGCGTCGGTGACGCGTGAAGCCCAATTGTCTTTTCCGGGTTTACTCTTCAACCGTTGAAACAAAGAAACGTTGATCACAATGACAAATACAACCAGCAGGATCAGGATCAACCATTCGGTTCCGCTGAGTATACCCCCCATCACGATATACCCCTTTCATTTTTTATTTGCACGGGAATGACATCCGGCAGATCTGCAATGGTCATGATACAGGCATCCGCGTAAGGCGAGCGGGCATCTGTTCCCACCTGGATGGTAAAGAAGCCCAGCCTGCTGGCGGTTTCCAGGTTTCTCACTGAGTCATCGATGACAACACACTGATTCACGTCCTTGACGCCAGAGAGATCCAGCGCGCGCTGGTAAGCTTCGGGAAATGGTTTGCAGTAAGGACTGATGTCCATGATGTCGATTATTTGTTCGAAGACTTCTCCAACGCCAAGCGTAGAGAGCACCCGTTGAGAGTGACTGCGGTTGGCATTTGTGAAAATGAGTTTGCGGTCCGTGTAGCAATTGAGCGTGTCAATGAGCGCTTCATCCCGCATAATATAGCGGGATAGAGGAATGTCGTGAACGTAATCCAGGAAAGCCATTTCATCGATGTCGTAAACGGCTTTTAATCCTCGCAGGGTGGTGCCATATTCGCGGAAGAGGGAATTGCGCAGGTCGCGAACGGAATCGGAAGGAAACCCGAGTTCCTCAACCATGTAGCGGTCCATACGTTCACCAATGGCATTCCACACCCCGGAGGTGGAGGGGTAAAGTGTGTCGTCCAGGTCAAAAAACATCGCCTCAAAACTCATAGGCGAAAGTATACACTTAATTGATACGGTTTTTGGCGAAAAACAGTGGATTTATAGGGTCGATTATAATAATGGAATGAAGATTCACATTCTCGCTGACGAAGTAGCTTCGCAGATCGCTGCAGGCGAAGTGATCGAAAGACCTGCATCGGTGGTCAAGGAACTCCTTGAGAACGCCATCGACGCCGGCGCAGACCGCATCACTATCCGCATCGACGATGCCGGGAAAAAATGCATCGAGGTCGCAGACAATGGTGTGGGTATCCCCAGCGGGGAACTTAGCCTGGCAGTAGCCAGGCACGCTACCAGCAAACTCCAGTCTGCTGAAGACCTGTTTCACATTCACACGCTCGGATTCAGGGGCGAAGCGCTGGCTTCGATCGGATCCGTTTCGCGAATGACGATCATCTCCCGTAATGCCGGTGAAGAAAGCGGAGCCATCGTGCTGATCGAAGGGGGGAAGATCCTGCGCAATGAAATGAGCGGGGGCATTACCGGCACCGTGGTGAGGGTGGAGGACCTGTTCTTCAACACTCCTGCGCGGTTGAAATTTCTCAAGCGGGATCAAACCGAGAAGCAGCAAATTGACGGACTTGTAACCCGCTATGCCCTGGCTTATCCCGGCAAGGCCATTCACCTGGAGGAGGATGGAAAGCCCATCCTGCGCACGACCGGTAATGGCAATCACCGCGAGATTTTGGCGCAACTGTATGGGGTTGAACTCGCAAAACAACTACTTGAAGTGACCTTTGAGGAAGAGGAGTTTCGAATCAGTGGTTACATCAGCCCCATTTCGGTGAACCGGGCTAACCGAAAGGACATAACCTTTTTTGTGAATGGCCGTTGGATTCAAGACACGGCTTTGACCGCTGCGCTCACCCGGGCTTATCAGACATACCTGATGGTGGGCAGGTATCCACTGGCTGTGCTGTTCATTGAATTGCCATCGGAAGACGTGGATGTGAATGTTCACCCGGCGAAGGCCGAAGTGCGTTTCAGGCAGCCGGATGTGATCTTTGCCATGCTGCAACGGGCTGTGCGTAGGGCGTTGCTGGCATACTCACCAGTACCTGTTGCAATTGCTCCCTCCTGGCGAGTGGTTCATCCTGAAATCGAGAGAACCTTTGATTGGAAAAATGGAGACTCTTCCTGGGATAGTTCAGGGCAGGGATCATTGCCACAATCAGAGACGCGCACCCTGCAAGATGATCAGGCTGCTCCCGTAAGTACGATGCCTTTGCTGCGCTTGATCGGGCAAATTGGCGCCACTTACCTGGTGGCGGAAGGTCCTGACGGGTTGTACCTGATCGACCAGCATGCGGCGCATGAAAGAGTGCTGTACGAACAGATGGTGAACAAACCGACCAGTATCACCTCCCAGGCGTTGCTGGAACCGGCCATCCTTCAATTGCCTCCTCAATCTTCCAGATTATTGGTTGAACAACTCCCGGTGCTAAACCAGATCGGTTTTCAAATTGAGGAATTCGGACAAAATTCCTTCCGGCTTAGCGCAATCCCGGCATTATTCTCACAGGGTGACCCGCTCGCAGCTGTCCGCAGCGTTGTGGAGGATTTTGAGGAGGACGAAACCCCCTTGCAGGGTATGTTGGGCGAGAAACTAATTGCCAGGATCTGCAAACGCATGGCCATCAAGGGTGGAATGCTCATGTCGCCGGATGAGCAGGCTGCGCTCGTTCGCGGCCTCGAGGCTTGCGTTTCCCCGCGCACCTGCCCACACGGTAGACC
This sequence comes from uncultured Anaerolinea sp., assembly GCA_964454565.1. Classification (GTDB taxonomy): domain Bacteria; phylum Chloroflexota; class Anaerolineae; order Anaerolineales; family Anaerolineaceae; genus UBA6107. The sequence goes on from CAYVTF010000007.1 coordinate 13,731, forward strand.
GACCATGATCCACCTGCCGGTGGACTTGCTGGAACGGCAATTCGGGCGGCGCGGCGCCAGGTCTTTCTGATTTTCCTTCCCTTTTTATGATCAATCAATCGAAACCAAAACAGGAGTCATCCCCGCGGGGATGATGCTATAATTTTTTCCATGTATAAGCCGGATTTTTTCGAATTCCTGGTTAAAAAATGTGGCATTGACCCAACATTACCTGTGCTGGTGGGGTTTTCCGCCGGACCGGATTCTCTGTACCTGCTCCACCGGATGAAGGATTTGGGATTCAACTTGATTGCCGGGCATGTGGATCATTCGTTGCGACCTGCATCTATTGCCGAAGCTGAACATGCTGCCGGGATCTGCCTTCAATGGGGCATCCCTTTTGTCAGTACGAGAGTGCCTGTATCTGATTATGCCCGGGAAAACAAGCTTTCCGTTGAAGAAGCGGCACGAGAAGTCCGGTACAGATTTTTGTTCGCTGAAGCAAAAAAATCCGGGGCGCAAGCCGTACTGGTAGCCCATCACGCGGATGATCAGGTGGAAACAGTGTTGATGCACTTCCTACGCGGCAGCGGAACGAGCGGGTTGGCAGGGATGCGCCTGGTTTTGAAGCCAAATCCCTGGAGCAGCACGATCTCATTGGTACGCCCCTTGCTGCGAACCTGGCGCAGGGAGATCGTTGAGTATTGCCAACATCATGAGCTGACGCCAGTCCTGGATGAATCCAATACTGATGTCGCCTATTTTCGCAACCGCATTCGCACCGAATTGATCCCGCAGTTGGAAACATACAACCCGAACTTGAAAGACCGGTTGTTAAAAACGGCTGAAATCACTTCAATGGATGAGGTTTACCTTCAAGAAGTAACAAAAATGGACTGGCAAAGCACAGTCACTTTGCAGAACAAAGACCTGATCCTCTTTAACCGAACGAGTTTGCTTGGGATTCACCCGGCGCTGCGACGGCGTCTTTTCCGCAAAGCAATCGCCTCATTGAGATCTTCTCTTAGAGACATTGATTTTGATTCGATTGAAAAAGCCGTGGATTTTGTTGAACACCCAACACGCAGCAATTCGTTGGAATTGCTTTCGGGGTTGGAAATATTCCAGGTCTTTCGTGCTGGTATCGCCATTGCCGACAAACACGCTGACCTTGAAGCAATTTGGCCCCAATTAATTGAGGCTTGGGGCACTTTTTCGATTCCGGGAGAGTTTGCGCTTGGTGGGCGCTGGGTTTTATCTGCCGACCTGACACAGGAAATGGAACCTATCGTTGATAAGTGGCGCTGCTCATTGGACCATGAGCAAGTGGTGGGAGACTTAAAGGTGCGCGTTTTCAAGCCTGGAGACCGGTTTGCTCCCTTTGGTGATCAGGATAGGACTCTCAAGCTTGGGGATTTCTTTACCAACGAAGGGCTGCCAGGCCAACTCCGGGAGAAATGGCCTTTAGTTGTGGATGATGAAAAGATCGTCTGGATCCCTGGATTGAGGATTTCTCAAAAAGTCCGCATTACCGAAAAAACAAGAAAAGTAATCCTCTTACAGTTAACAAAAAAATGAACCGGAAGCTCAAGGCTTCCGGTTTTTTGATCACTTTTCGACCGCCAACTGGCGGAGTTTGGTGCTGATTTCCCGCCATTGAATCTTGGAGATTCCAAGTTTTTGCCGGATCGCGTCCGGTTCCATTCCGTTGCGCCAGTCATTCAATGCGCAAGTCCAGCGGCACATATCGAAGGAAAGGTGTTTTGCCAAACCAGCGGCATTTCCGATATCCTCAAGCAGGTATTCCAGCCGGCGGGGTGACCACGGGAAAACCTGTTCCAATGGCTTGTATTGGTCAAGATAATCCAGGTACGCGCCAACCCAATCGGTGGTCAGGGGGATGTTGCGTTCCTTATACCGGCTACCGCTGGCAGAATAGCGGACGAATAACATAGGGCCTTTTGGATTCTCCAGGTCTATGTGGTTCAGATTTAACCCCAGGCATTCTCCTTTTTTAATCCCGGTTGTGAGGAGCAAGGTGAGCAGGGCGTAAGGGCGGGCATCTGCTTTGATTGCATTCTTGTTTCGCAGGGCAGTTTCAACTGTAACCTGCTGCTCTTCTGGGGTTAAAACCTGCGGTAGAGGACTGACAACGGTTTTTTGCAGCACGGATTCTGCAGGATCCATACTCAGCCTGCCGGATTTGGTTAACCAGCGGAAAAAGGATTTGATGGCAGTGATGCGCCTGGAGAGGGTTTTTGGGCTGCAGGGAACACCACGCCCGTTTTGCAACCATTCCAGGAAACCATTGATGTCACTGGTGGTGATGTTGCCGACAGGAGTTTCCGGGGCAAAAAAATCGGCCAGAAGGTTCAAGTCGCCCATGAAGGCTTTCACCGTGTGGAGCGAGCGGCCCTGGTCAAGCAAAAAGACCTCCCATGATCTGATGGCGGGTTCAAGAGGAGTTTCTTCGGTGATGTGTAATTCAGGTGAGATGTTCATAATTTCCTTCTTTCTTCTGGCTGCGCATAGCTTATGTTAAGTGTACGGACATTCCCGGCGTTTGTCAACCATGGAATTACGGATTCAATGCCTCGTAGAGGATTTGGGCAATTCTCCCGTAATCTGGAATGAGGACCATTGCCCCGGTTTCGGGGACGATGTAGTTGGTGGTTTCGGATTCACTTATGGCGTATCTTTGCACCATCCCGGGATCCGCCAGGACCTGGCTGGCAAGGGGCAGCATTTTGATGATCAAATCGAGCGGGATGTTGGTTTCCACGTTTGACGAAAACAGGCTGAAAAGTTCCGGTGCGCGATTGAGGGCATCCAGGGTCATCAGTTTGCCAAGCATGCCGATCATCACTTCCTGTGCCCGGCGGGTACGGTCAAAGTCGCTGGAAGAATGCCGTGAACGCACGTACCACAAAGCAGTATCTCCATCCATGGTGTTCGTGCCTGCGTAAATGGTGCAATAGCCGTTATACGAATTGGGGAGCGAACACTCATCTGTTAGAGTGGATGCGGCGTTGACTGTGATCCCCCCCAGCGTATCTATGATGCTTTTGAATCCATAAAAATTGGTCATCATGTAGTAATCAACGGGGACGTTGAAATTCCACTCGAACATGGCTTGCGTCAGCGCAAAACCCCCGAAACCCTGCGCGGTGTTGATTCTCTCATAACCGATGCCGGGAATATTCACGTAAAGGTCACGGGGAAACGAGGTAACCGAGACGGATCCTTTTTTGGGATTGATGGCGATAAGCATGATCACATCGGTGCGGTAGCCCTGGTTTGGCCGCCAATCGGAACCCAGCAGAAGGATGTTGACCAGTCCGTCAGGCAGGTCAGGGGTGGGGTTGTTGTTGAGCGCAGTGGGTGTGGCCTGCGCTGGAGGAGTGATCTCCTGCTCTGGCATGGGCGATGGGAGAACCGGTTGAAAAGGCGTGGGGGTGGGGGCGTACTTGTTGCCGGAATTGATCAGCACGTCCGATAAGGGAACAGGTGTGGGGCTGGCCGCAGAGGCGTAAGGCAGGCTGCAGCCGGTGAGGACAACGGCAATGATCAATAGGAAAAGGATCGTTTTGCGCATATACATTATTCTACTCCAGTTCAAGCCTGGTTTTTCAGTGAATCTTATGTGCTCGGGGATACCTTTTCTGGAAATCAATCAAGCTAACCCGGTAACTTTTCAATTTCAAATATCAAGAAATCGAAACAGGTTGACATTCACGGATTGTTTGATAGAATTGAAACTGCAATTGGCCGAAGTGGCGGAATTGGCAGACGCGCTACGTTCAGGGCGTAGTGGGCATCACGCCCGTGAGGGTTCAAATCCCTCCTCCGGCACCTGGAAAACCTGCAGATCATGGCAGGTTTTTTCTTGTTAAGAGGCAGAAATTGCGGTAATATTAAGTCATGGGAAAGAGTTCAAAAAAGTTCAAGTTTCCATTTGATCCCAAGAAGATTGGTCTCATCGTCGCGATCGTGGTCCTGTTCTTCCTGGTAATGGATCTCAATAGCAGGCTGAACGAGTTATCTGACCTGACTGCCCAGCGTGATAAAGCTTCCACTGTGGTTTCCATGTTGGAAAGCACTCTGCAGGTACTGGACACCCAGGTGGCATTTGCCACTTCTGAAGGCGCGGTGGAACAATGGGCTTATGGCGAGGGGCACATGGCCCGTCCGGGGGAACAACTGATCGTCCCGCTATCACCGGCTGGTACAACTCCCATCCCGGTGTTCATTCCCACAGCCACGGTCATGCCTGTGGAAAACTGGGAAATTTGGATGGCGCTCTTACTTGGAAACTAAAATAACTCCCTCAAACGGGAGTTATTTTTTGCGTCGTAGCGCGATCATCGTCAGGTCGTCGGATGGCGGTTCCCCGTTGCGGAATTCAATGATCAAATCCTCGATCTTCTCCAGCAGGTCACTGGCAGAAGAAAATTTGGATGTCTGCAAGGAGTCCAACAATCGGGCTTCAGAGAAAAGTTCCCCTGAGATGGAAAAAGCTTCTGTTACCCCGTCAGTATAAAACAACAGTGTATCGGCTTTTTGTAAAGTAACCTGGCAATCCTTGTAACGAGCATCCGGGATCACCCCCAGGGCGATACTCCCTTTTTCGAGTTTTTCGATCTTTTGATCAAGCCCGCGTAATAACAGTGGCAAATTATGTCCGGCGTTTGCGTAGGTCAAAATTCCCGTCTTGGGGTTTAGCAGCGCGTAAATTGCGGTAACAAACATGCCGTTTTGAGAGTCCATCTCGAGCAACTCGTTGACACGCCGAAGCACCTCGGCAGGTGAATCCTGTGATTGGGCAGCCGAGCGGATGAGCGTGCGCGTCACGGTCATGTACAGGGCAGCGGGCATGCCTTTATCTGAAACATCGGCGATTACGATGCCAATCTGGTTGTCCCGAGTGATGAAGAGGTCATAGAAGTCACCACCCACTTCCCGGGCGGTTCTCCAGCGCAGGTTGAGGTCCCAGCCAGCGGCTTCCGGAATCGACTGCGGAAGGAAGGTTTTTTGTATCTGGCGCGCAAGTAAAAATTCCTGCTCTATCCGTTTTTTGGTGACCATTTCCTGTTTCATTTTTTCGTTCTGGATCGCCAGGGTGGTTTGTTGGGCTACTCCTCTGATCAGTTCAATGCGCTTCTGGTGATACGCTGGTTGGGCATTTGTTTCGCGGGTGAGAAAAACACCAATTCTCTCGCTCTTGGTGCCGAGCGGAATGCCCAGCAACCAGCTGCTAACCCCTGAAAGCAACTCTTTTTCATCCTGAATACAATCCAGTTCATGCCATGACTCTACAGAAATATCGTCTGAGTTTAGACGGCAAGCCCCAACCATGTCTGTTGAAAACGACTCATCCAACAGCTTGAACTCTCCCGGTACGTAACTCTTCTGCAATAACGCTTCCTGGTCCTGGCGGTTGGATGCGGCAGCTTTGGCAGGGCGAAATACCTGGTTTTCCTCATCCCAGAGGTAGATCACGCACAAATCCACGCCTGCCAGGATGGGCATGAGTTGGACGATGGTGTCCAGAATATCGTCCAGATCATTCTGACTGACGACTGCCTGAGCGACCTGCAATAAGACCGCGGTGATGTAGGCTTCCTCCTGCCGGCTTTCCAGCAAGCGGATGTTTTCCAATCCCATAGCAGTTTGCTGGGTAATGCCTTGCAGGATGGCCAGGGTCTGATCACTAAACCGGCTTTGCACACCAAACTCCCCCTTGCTGTTGTGTGAAACCAAGAACCCCCCTTGCAATTCGCCATGCCCCAACAAAGGGAGCAACACAAGGGTGCCTGTATCCGGTTGATGTCTTAGAGAATGAAGTCCAAGTTCCACGAGTGGATTCTGAATGAAAACGGGTGCCATTGTTGCGCGAAGTTTGAGAAATGCGAGAGAATCCATTTCTTTAACCTGGAGTTCATCCTCATCGGGCTGGAACCCGTACCATTTTTTCAATTCAAAGGAATCGTTTTCAAAACCTGCCTGGTAGATGGCACAATGGTCAATCCCCACCAGCAGGGGAGTAAGCCGGACCAGGGTGGAGAACAAGGCGTCAACTGTGGTGATGGATTGAACTGCTTCTGCCACCTGCAAGAGTACTGTGGAAGACCAGGCTTCTTCTTGCGCGGTGGTGTACAGGCGGGCGTTTTGAATTGCCACAGCCGCGTAATTCGCCAGGGTGGAGGCTATGGAAGAAGCCTCGATGCCATATCTCCCTCTAGCCCGGTGAGCAAGGGTTAGCACACCGATGGTCTCATCACCAGAACGAAGGGGAACCATCAGTGATGAGTAGTTGGTTTTGAATTTGCGGGCTGCACCCAGGGGACCGTAAGGATCTCCGGGTTGACGGATCTGAACCTGGTTGCTCTTAATTCCCTGATGTAAGAAAGAGCGGACTTGTTCGGATTCAAATGTGCAGCTGATGACGCTGTCGTTTGCGGCTCCTCTGACAGCGGCAAGCCTCAACTTCCTGTCTTCAACGGGTATCAAAGCAAGGTCATCCAACAGCCAGATCGCAGAGGCGTCGCACGGCAGGTTGGTTTCAAGAGCCAATAAAACCCTGTCCAATAATTCCCCCAGCGCAAGGTTGGAAGAAAGCAACCCGGCAATATCCTGGAAACTGTCTGCAACACGCCTGCGCCACTTTTCCGACTTGAATAGTGTGGCATTGCGCAATGCGAGCGCAATCCCTGTGGCCAGGCTCTCGAAAAGTTCAACATCTTCACTTGAGAACCGGTCAACTTGGTCCGATTGCAGGTCGAGAATGCCCAACACGTCAGTTCCGAAATTCAGCGGAATTGCCAGTTCAGATTTCACCTGTTCCGGGAAATTCTTGTAGGGTTTGAAAAGTGGTTCCTGGAGAACATCATTAGCCAGTAGATATGTTCCGCTGCGGGCTACATGGGGGATGATCCCGCTGGAAGCATCAAGCTCAAATGCCAGCGAATTTGGTTTCAACCGTTTCGGTCCTATCCCGCTGCCCGCCTGGTAAATGATCTTCCGCCGCTCAGCATGGACGGTAAAAATGTGCACAAAGGGAATGTCAAATTGCCTTTGGATCACAGACACTACTTCATTAAGTAACTTGTCCAATTCCAGGATCGAAGATAACGCATAACCGATGTCCGCGACAGCAGCAAGTTGGGCAGCCCGCTGTTCAAGCCGACTGAACAGGTGCGCACTTTCAACGGCCAGTGCAATGTTGTCTGCCAACGCGCGGATGACAAGCATATCGTTCTCGTGAAAAGCTTCCTTGCGCTCGCTTTGCAGGTCCAACACGCCCAGAATACGATTTTCCACAATCAATGGCAGGACCGCCTCAGCTTTGGTTTTTGGCAGGTTCTCAATGTATCGGAAGCGTGGTTCCTTTGTGACATCCTGAACCAGGATCTCCTTGCCAGACTTGGCAGCATTGCCGATGAGACCTACACCGTACTTCGTGGCAGAAAGCGCGTTCTCCACGGACGGCTCGCATTCAAGCGAACTGGCACGAAAACGTAGTTCCTTTTTACCCTCTTCGATGGTGAAGATTGCCACATGGTAGAAGTCAAATGAGCATTGAATCAAGCTGGTCACCCGCCTGCAAAGTTCATCCAGGTCGAGAACATTCGCGATTTGGGCGCTCACGGAACGGACGAGCGAGATCTGGTCATAGCGCCAATTCTTGATCGCCACCTGGCGATTAACCTGCATTGCCACCGCAGCGTACGCAGCCATTCCTTCAATTTGCTTGATCTCGCTCTCCTCGAAGGGGAGCGGGCTCTCGCGGATGGCGGAGAGTATTCCCAGCAGGTTTCCCTGCGTGATCAGGGGGAGGTAAAGTGCGTTAGGGGATTGGATTGATCCTGCTGGTGCATTATTATTGGAGTGGATCGGGATTTTTAGATCAAAAACCTTGCCCACCAGCTCCGGCATTTTCTCATTCGGAATGGTATCGACTGGTTTTTCACCCGGAAGTGGATAGAACGGTTCAGCAAGCCATACTTGAGAAGAGCAAAGTAATCGGTTGTTTACGACTGATTCAAAAAATTGGCAAAGGGTAATTGTGTCTGGCTGCTTGAGGAGTTCTTCGCCAAGCGCAAGAAAGTCTTTCCACTGAAGAGGTGAAGAAGATGAATCAGGCAACATTCCAATTACGGTTGTTTTCGTTTTGTCAAGGTGAGGCGATTGGTGCCTTCGCTAAACTCAAAGTGGACATCATCCATCAATTGGCAAAGGAAGAAATACCCCAGTCCTTGTGCTTTTCGATCTCTAAGTGGTGCTTTTGTGTCCGGAACCGGTACGCAGGAAGGATCAAAAGGGCTGCCGTGGTCTTCCAACACGATGCGGATGCCATCTTCCTGTGGAAGGCATGTGACGAGCACATCTCCAACCCCTTCACCGCCATAAGCGTGCTCAATAATATTAGAAACAGCCTCGTCCACGGCTGTTTCTAATTCAAAAATTTCCTTGTAAGAAAGGCCGGCTTTGTTGGCTTCCAACCTGACAAATTCTGCAACATCAGCCAGGCTGGTGTACCAGCCGGGGTAGATCCGGGTTGTCATGAGCGCTTCTGCTTTAGATGGAGCCAACCGCGCTCAACACATCATCATGGATCTTAAAGATGGCTGTGAAACCAGCCAATTCAAAAACCGATTTGATATTTTCCGGCAACGCCGCCAGGATCAGGTCTCCACGATTGTAGCGTTTGCAGGTCTTGAGCGTGGCGATCAGTACGCGAAGACCGGCACTGGAGATAAATTCCACGTCTGCGAAGTCCATGACAATCTTATAGCGGCCGGAATCATTGATCCGGAAAAACTCTTCGGCCAGTTTAGGAGACGTAGAACTATCGACACGGCCGATCACTTTTACCACATCACAATGTTTGAATTGAGTTGTCTTTACTTCCATTGTCCTACCTCCAAGTTTATATAGAAAAACAGTTTAATTATTATAACATGTGGCTTGATTCGCCGGTTTATTATCTTGATTATGCATGAAAAAATTGTGGTATTATGAAAATGAATTGATGGTAAGTGACCTCAACCGATTTTATGGTTTTACTGTAAAATTCCACACTAACCTAATCATAACCATCCAACAAAGGTCAAAATGAATCAAAAAGATAACCCGCAAAATGTGATCAACAAGTTTTCCAAACGACAGAAGACTATGCCATATATCCTGGGGGGATTGGCAGGTTTGCTGGCCGTGGTGGGAATTTTTATCATCATTGCTGTGGTCACCGGTAAAGGAAATCCGCTCAAGTCGATTTTTGCGACGAAAACCCCTACAGCGACCGCCACTTTTACCCCCACTGCCACCGTTCCATCTCCCACGCCATCGATGACTCCGATGCCTACGGAGACCCCCACCCTGGAACCAACTGTAACACCCTCAGGTCCGCAAATCTACGAGGTGAAAGATGGCGACAATTGTTATTCAATTGCCGCGGCTTTTGATGTTGATCTGCTGGTCTTGATTGCCATCAATGGGTTCCCTTCCGGAACCTGTCCGATCGTCCCGGGACAGAAAATTTACATTCCTGCCCCCGACCAGGCGCTTCCCACTCCCACTCCGCTTCCTACAGGGCTACCCAGGGGCTTCGAGATCCAATACACGATCCAGAGCGGCGACACGCTGGAAAACCTGGCTTCCCGATTCAATAGTACCGTGGAAGACATCTTGAAAATCAACAAGATCACTGACCAAAACGCGATCGAGGTCGGGCAGGTGATCACCATCAGGATCAACCTGGTGACGCCAACCCCCACCGTGGCTCCCACGAGCACGCTCTCGGGGTACCTGGTGACGCCTGTGGGTACAGCAACACCAACCACTCCATAACCAACCTAAACCCTCCAGCGCTCCTGGAGGGTTTCATTGTGCTTTCCTAACTTTAATATCGTAAGCAGCAGAAGATTTACCAATCGATTTTTGCTTTAATGTTCGTGTCTTTGGATTCCTGCCAGGCGAAGACCGAGATTGCGTTTGAGACCAAGTAGTTTTGCCCGGCTGATCGCTGAGTTAGCAAACCTCGCGTGGAACTCGGCTTCATCCAGCTCAAGCAATTCGGTCATTGTCTCTACAGAAAAATACCTTAGTTCAGTTTGAACAAGAGGTGTTTTTGTTGCCTGTACATTCCAGGGGCAGACAGCCTGGCAGATGTCACAACCGAAAACCCAGTCACCCATCTTTTCCGCGATTTCCCGGGGAATCTCACCACGATGCTCGATTGTGAGATAACTGATGCACCTGGATGCGTCAATCGTCTGGTCTGAATTAATGCACCCGGTGGGGCAGGCCTGAATGCAACGCTGGCAGGTTCCACAATTATTTTCATTGTAGGGGGAATCCCATACAAGTTCCTGGTCTATGAAAACCTCCGCCAGCAGGAAAGCCGAACCGTGTTCCTTTGAAATGAGGCAGGAATTTTTGCCAATCCAACCCAACCCCGCTCTGACCCCCAATTCCCTTTCCAGGATGGGTGAACTATCGGTGAAGACCTGCGCCTGGACTGGTTTTCTGAAAGCGACATCCAGGAATTCCAGCAACGGCGAGACCATTTTAGGAATGCGCAGATGGTAATCCTCACCAGCCGCGTAACCGCTAACGAGACCAATTTCCTGATCGAATTCAACGTCTACTTGCTGCAGAGTGTACGGCAGCCCAAGAACCAGAATGGATTTCGCCCATGGGACGAGGGCTGTTGGATCCCTCCGTTTGTGAATGTGATAATCAGAGGCAAGATACTTCATGCCTGCTTGAAAGCCTGCCTGCAGCCATTCCACATAACGAGGGTGATTGGCAAGCGGTTCTGCGCTGGTGATGCCAGCTAAGGAAAAGCCAAGGCTATGCGCCCTGGCTTTGATTTGGTCTTCCAGTGATGGTTCGAAAACACTCACGGGATCAAGGGGTGGGAACTGGCGTCTCACTGGTGGGTTCAGGTGTGGGGCTTACTGTGCCTTCGGTGGTGGGCTGCGCTGTAACATCGCCAACAACGATGTCAATGCTGGCAAATTCTCCGAACCAGTAGCCGCTGGCGCTATACAACTTCCACATGCTTGTGTACCTACCGGCAGCAGCGGGAGCAGTGAACTGAGCGCTGATCTCTGCGATCTCGCCGGGGGCAACATCTTTCGTCAGCTTGAAACTAACAACTCCATCTGTGCCTTGCAATACACCTTGAAGGTAACGGATCTCGTAATCCTTGGTCCATGTGGTTTTTCCGGTGTTTTGGAACCGCCAGGTTTTTGTGAAGGTGGTTCCGGGAGGTACAACGGTGCCATCCGGGTAATTTACATCACCTTTGAATAACGAATTGTCACCAGTGGTTATATTGGGCGTGGTGGGTTGTTGGGTAGGTGCTGCGGTGGTGAGCACAACTTCCACTGTGGGGGTGGGGGGTTCCATAGTTGGAGTGGCGGTGGGCTCAGGGGTGGCAGTGGCTGATGGTGTCAGTAGTGCGTTTTGAGTCAACTCAGCTTGAACCGTGGCTGCGATTTGCGTAATTTTCAGGTTTGGATCCTCGGTAGGTTTTGCCGAGCAGGCTGCCAGTAGGACTGCGCACGAACATAGGATGAGCAATCCTGTCAATTTCTTTTTTGTAAACATGTGTTCCTCCAGATCACTTTTCATATGCTATTGTCAAACGGCTTGCGATTACTGTCAAGGTTTGAAAAATTCAGAAAGGCATTATAACAGCAAATGAAAACCAGAACGCTGGTGAAGATATCTTTTTTAGATCGTTGTTAGATGTATTCGGTTGTATTCCATGCCGGTGGTAATCATTGCCAAATGAGAGCAGGGTTGACTGCCTGGAAGTATCCAGAGGAATTCCAGATGCAGTAATTGTACTTTTCTATTGCAGACGCCTCAGGTCTCAAAGCTGCAAATGTTCCAAACCCGGCATCAGATGGACCAAGTCGCATTTCGAGATGCAGGTGATCGGCAATCGAGTTACCACTAATTCCCACCTTGCCAATCGTTTCTCCGCATGCAACGGTTTCCCCCATCTGAAAGGCTGGTTTCTCGGCCAGGTGTGCGTAAAGAACATAAAGGGACTTCATATCGCCTGACCAGGATATGGCTGGCATCTCCTTTGAACACGTACTGAATAAATCGATTTCCCGTTGGGGGATCGGCGTGGGCAATGTGAGTTTCTCTCGCAATCCATCACCCACCAGTTCCAAAGGGGTTTCGATGAGGATGCTATTGCCATATGGAAAGCGGTCGTCGATCACCAAAACGACTTTGCCCGGTAGAACTGCCTGCACCGGGTGCCCACGCATGGTGGTGTATTCCTTGAAAGAGAAAAAAGCCAGGTCAACTCCGGGGTGAAATGCGTCGGAATACGCGCTCGGGCTATTGAACTCAAAAGATGTAATTCCATCAAGTTCATTAAATCCGATGTTTTCAAGTGGTGAACAAGCGCTGCTGACCAGGGTTGGAAGCGGAGTGGGCGTTTCCGGTGGAAGGCTGACTTCGGTTGGTACCGGAGAAGGGGTTACGGTGAACGTTGGACGGGCTGTCTCCGTCGGAACTACCTGTACCGGGGATTGCTTAACACAACCGGTATTGAAAAGCAAGCCAACTATCGCAATGGCAAATCCGAAGCGCAAACCGCCATCCCACATCCGTTTTTTCATCAACTCACCGGTACTATTTTCTGCGCAATTAGCTGATCGTCTCGTGATTTCACAGTCGCCATCAGAAACAAGGCATAAGGTTTAGCATTTCGTAAGTGGAGGGTTAATTCCAGATGTGTGGACATCGCACCGATGATGACCGAACTTGTAATTTCTTCTTTGAGTTCATCAAGGAGTAGTATCTCAATATTTGGGAAAGATGAAGCGTCATTAATTTCAGCAATAACCCGAACTCGTTTGAGGTCCGCAGAAAGCGTACCCGTGAGGTTGGATATTGTGGGCGTCCCTTTTAAGATTTGCAAATCGTTAGTCATTGTGTAAGATCATTGTCCGTGATCATGCGGGTTTCCAGGTAGAACCGTTTTTCATGCGCTTCACCCATCGAAAAGGTCTTCCTTGGAAGCGCACCATCGTTGAGGACGGTCCGGAAAAGTTCGTCCTTCGCCATGGCAGGCAGGTAAAAACCAGCGTTGCCGGCTTGTTTGCCAAGTTCAACAACGATTTCATCACCGTGCACGTAATCGATTGCCTCGGCGAAATTGTCCTTTAGCCATGCATCAAGGACTGGTTGCAGCGTGCCTACCGGTAAGTTGGCACTGGGTTTTTTCACCAGGCACAGGTAATTTGCGGAATGGGTGATCAATCCAAAGGCATGTGAACCGGCTTTATTTTCATTTACCCGGGTTTTGAAATTAACGACGTTCGAGATTTCTTCCACGGAAAGAAGATCTCCAAAATACTCCCTCAATTTTTCCAGTGGATCCCCGCCCAGGTTGAAGAGAACCCGGTGAATGGGTGCAAATTCCAATCCCTTGTCATGGATGTTTTCAATTTCCACGAGCGCATACCGCGCCGGGTGGTTCATGCCCACCTGAGGTTTGATCTTCTCCCAGATGGATTTAGCGGTTGCCAGGGAGTGATTCCCATCCCCAACGGCAAATAGAAGCACACCCTTATCCGCTGAAACCCCATACTTAGGATAAAAAACATCAGGAGATGCAAGGTGTAGCAGGTTTTCAACAACCAAGCCTTCCAAAACTTTGTCCTTAATGGTTCTACCGCAAAGGTGACCGCCACCCTGCATCAGGTCAAAGTCATAAACCACCGGCAGGGAACTTTTTTGTTTTTCCACGCTGCCAATCACGCGGTCTTCAGGGTCGTCAATGAGCACGAGTATATGAGGTAACTCAAGGCTGGCTCCCTCGCGGATGCGCATGCGGGGGGGGAGACGATCGAGGATGGTGCCTTCAGTGGCGCGGATCAGGCTTTGGGATCCGGGAGTGAAGTCATAAGCTTCAAGATCCAAAGCGAGCATGATCCCGCGGCGCATTTTCCCGTCCACTGTCCTCTCTACATAAATCAGGCTATCCTGTTTTTCCAGGATGCCGCTGGAAAGGTATTCTCTCATTTTTTCCTGGGTGGACTTGACACGGGATGCTTCTGCGGGTGTTCCCAGGTAAACTTCAGGGAGTATGAGATGCAACGTGGAGTGTGAGTCACCGACATAGTCTGCAACATCCTGCCAGTACGAAGGTTGGGAGGTGTATTGATCACAGGCGATGACGGACCATTTGGAAAGGTCGACACCTTTGCTGGGGAGATAGGTCAGTGGAATTTGGATGCCAATCGTTTTATTGTCTCTCATATGGATTCCTTTCAAGACAATTTTACCAGAAGCCATTTTTTAAGAAACAAAAACCCCCGGTATTTCTCCGGGAGTGATTATCTAACCGTTGGTTCACATGCCAGCCATGTACGCGAGACCCAGTGCTCCCGGGCCGGAGTGGGTGCCCAGTACCGGTCCGACCGTGCTGATGATCGTTTCGGTCACAATGGTTTGTGTAAAGCGTTTTCGGGCACGTTCAAGCAGCTGCTCAGCATCACTTGCCGCGTCAGCATGCACAACCCCCAGGCGGATCGGTCCGGTCTCGGTTTGCAGCTTTTGTTCAACCAGGTCGAGCATGCGGTCGATCACCTTGTTCATGGTGCGTACGCGTTCCACTGCTTCAATGCGTCCATCGCGAATCTCAAGCAGTGGTTTGAAGTTCAACATGGTACCCAAAAAAGCCTGGGCTCCGCCTATGCGTCCACCTCGGTGCAGGAACTCCAGCGTCTTAAGCACAAAGTAGACACCTGTCTGGTGCGAGGCTTTCTCCGCCACAGTTTTACATTCCTCAATAGAGGCGTTTATACTGGCCATTCTCGCAGCGCTGATAACCTGGAAACCCATTGCCAGGCTGGTACTGTTGGAATCTACCAGCTCAATTTTCGCCCCGGGGAATGCGCTTTTAGCCTGGATGGCAGAGTCCAATGTACCGGAGAGCTTGCCGGAAATGTGGATGCTCAGAATATCGTATCCTTTTTCCAGCAGGTCGGCATACACGGTTTTAAAAGCCTCAGGGGTCACCTGGGAGGTGGATGGCATCACCTTTTCTGTGGCAAGCCGTTTGTAAAAGTCTTGAGTGTGAATATCAATCCCATCGAGGTAAGTACGATTCCCCCATATGACCTGCAGCGGCAAGGTTGCCACAGGCAGATCTTTGAGCAACTCTGCGGGCAGGTCACTGGTGCTGTCGGTAACGATCATAACTTTTGACATGAATAACTCCTCCATAACGAATAAAAGGTACTATTTCGTTATTTAAACCCCGATTTACTGGAAAGGGTACATGATAGCGGCGCATCCTAAAAATTAATTACCTTGACCAATGCTCTTTTCCAATATAAAATCCTGCCTATCTGATCCACACTCCTGTGGGTTGTTCATTAATTAATTGGTGGCAAAGGTTGTTTGAGAATTTAAGCGGAAGACTTGACCAAATATTTCAGCAACTGCGGCGCAAAGGGAAACTATCAGCCGCAGATGTAGATGCCATGCTGCGCGAAGTGCGCTTGGCTTTGTTGGAAGCAGATGTCAATTACACCGTGGTCAAGGAATTTGTTGCCCGAATAAGAGAACGAGCAGTGGGGACTGAGGTTTCCAAAGCGCTCAACCCCGCCCAACAAGTGATAAAAATCGTCCATGAGGAGCTGATCATTACCCTTGGTGAACCGGCGAGGTTGAACCTTTCAGGGGTGAAGCCTTACGCGATTATGCTGGTGGGTCTGCAGGGGTCCGGAAAAACCACAGCTGCGGCAAAATTAGCCCGCAGGTTGAGGTCGGATGGTGAACGGGTGCTGCTGGTTGCAGGAGACCCCTATCGTCCGGCTGCCGTGAAACAACTGCAGACTCTTGGAGAAAAGATTGGCGTTGAAGTCCTGGCGGACAGCTCACTAAAACCACCCGTGCTGGCTGCGCATGCCTTTGATAAGGCTCAAAAAGGCGGCTACTCGGTGGTCATCATCGACACGGCGGGTCGTTCACAATTGGACCAACCGCTAATGGACGAGCTGCAGGCAATAGCGAAAAAGGTAAAACTGGTTGATACATTGCTGGTGGTGGATTCCATGATCGGACAGGAAGCCTTGCACATTGCAGAAGGGTTCCGCGATGCGATCAATATCACCGGACTGATCTTTACCAAGATCGATGGCGATGCCAGGGGAGGGGCTGCCATTTCGGTGCGCAGCGTCACCGGGGTGCCGATCAAGTTCCTGGGCACTGGCGAAGGTGTGGATGCCATTGAGCTCTACGATCCGGCAAGATTGGCTTCCCGAATTTTGGGAATGGGTGATATGATTGGGCTGATCGAAAAGGCAGAGGCTGCCTTCGATGCCAAGGTTCAAAAAGAACAATCCGAGCGCCTGCTCAAGGGTCAGTTTGACCTGGAGGATTTCTCCGATCAGCTGAAACAGATCCGGAAAATGGGTTCCTTTTCACAGGTGATGGACATGCTGCCGGGTGGGTTGGGGCAGACTGCGCGAAACGTTTCTCCCGAAGAAACCGAGCGCAGTTTAAAACGGACCGAGGCGATCATCAATTCGATGACCCGCGATGAAAAGCGCAATCCGGACCTGCTGAATGCCTCACGCCGCAGGCGCATTGCCAGGGGAGCGGGAACAGATGTACAGGAAGTCAACAGGCTGATGAAGCAATTTCGAGATGCTCAACGCCTGATGAAGACCTTGAAGAAAACAGGCGGGAAGGGACTTTCCCGATTGTTCAAGTGATCAAAAATGCAACAGCGGTAGCGCCCCCTTCAGCGCCCCTCGCCAAAGCGAAATTTTTGGATTCACACAAAATTTGATCATTTAAAGCAATTAAACAGGAGATGAAATAAATGGTAAGAATTCGTTTACGCAGAACAGGTTTAAAAAACCAACCCAGCTACCGTGTGATCGTGGCTGACAAAGAAAGCCCGCGCGATGGCCGCTTCCTTGAAATCGTCGGTAATTACATCCCGACCACCGAACCTTTCACGCTCGAGGTTAAGGAAGACCGTGTCTTCGAATGGATGAAGAATGGCGCGGTTCCAAGTGAATCTGTGAGCAAGTTATTCAAGCTCTCAGGCTTATTGGATCGCTATGAAAGATTCAAGAAGGGTGAATCCCTCGAAGTTCTGCTTGAAGAAGCCAAAAAGGCTGTTGAAGAACGGGCAGCAAAGATCAAAGCCTAACCAACATCAATGATGCAGCGCTCAATTCGTCCAACACACAGCCGAACTTCCATGGTTGTTGATAAGGATAGTATAGTGAAAGAGTTAATCGAATACATTGCATTATCGCTTGTTGATGACCCGTCTCAGGTAGTGGTCAATCAGTTTCGCGCAGGCGGCAGAGAAACGCTTGAGTTGCACGTGGCCAGGGAAGACATGGGCCGGGTAATTGGTAAAGGCGGCAGAGTCGCAAACGCGATGAGGATACTGCTTCGCGTAGCCGCTGCCCGAGAAGGCAAACAAGCCACCCTGGATGTAGCTGAACCGCGATGAGAAGAAGCACCTCTCCGTTGGATGGCAAAACAAATAAATCAGGCTCGCCCCAACCAGGCGAGCCTTTGTACTTGTCGATCGGTAAGTTCCGCCGGGCACATGGCGTCAAAGGTGAAATGGTGATGGAAGTCAATACCGATTTTCCGGAACACATCAAACCCGGCATGACGATCTACGTGGGGAAAGAAAAGAAACAGCACCAGGTTACTTCGATCCGACCCATGAACCAGCAACTTCTGGTCTCTTTGGCTGGTTTCGAGGATTGTGACGTTACTGCCATTTTCAGAAACCAATTGGTGTACATTCTTTCGTCTTCAGTTCCGCCATTGCCTGAAGGGATCTTTTACCACCACGAGATCATCGGCATGCAGGTGGTGGATGAAAACGGGGAGTCGTTGGGAACCGTGACCGAGATCCTGGTTACTGGCGCAAATGATGTTTACGTAGTGAAAAAAGATTCTGGGGAAGAATTGCTTTTGCCTGCCATAAAATCAGTGCTACTGGAAATTAACCGGGAAACGAAAACCATCACAGCACGGCCTCAGGATTGGGTTTAGGAGCCGCTGTGGACCCCAAAGCCTATTGGGTGGGTTTTAACCTGGTAAAGGGGATCGGTGCTGCCCGGTTGAGGCAGATTCAGGAATTTTATGGTTCGCTGGAAACCGCCTGGAACTCACCTGCCTCTGGCTTGCTCTCAGCCGGCCTTCCGCAAAAAGTGGTTGATAATTTTGTTCGCATGAAACCACAAGTGGATCTGGACAGGATCATGGAGCGCATCCATACCCAGGGTGTAAAAGTGATGACCTGGGAAGACGCGGATTATCCACGGCGTTTAAAGGAAATCAACCAGGCACCTCCCGTCCTATTCATAAAAGGGTCGATCAATGTAGAAGATGATTGGGCAGTAGCGGTGGTGGGCACCCGCCGCGTTACCCCTTATGGACGCCAGGTGACCAGTGAAATTGCATCATTCCTGGCGCAAAACGGGGTTACGGTTGTCAGCGGACTGGCACGCGGTGTGGATGCCATAGCCCACCAGACAGCATTGCAAAACGGCGGCAGGACGATCGCAGTGCTGGGCAGTGGGGTGGATGTGATCTACCCACCTGAGCACCGCAGGCTTGCCGGGGAAATTGCTCAACAAGGCGCGCTTGTCAGTGATTATCCGCTGGGCACCCAGCCGGATGGGATCAATTTTCCACCGAGAAATCGCATTATTTCCGGTTTGTCACTGGCAACGATCGTAGTTGAAGCTGGAGAAAAGAGCGGGGCCCTCATCACCGCCGAGTTTGCCGTTGAGCAGGGCAGGGATGTTTTTGCCGTTCCGGGAAGCATTTTGGCTCCGCAAAGCGAGGGCACCAACAAGCTGATCGAAGAAGGTGCGCGTCCTCTGTTGAAAATGACCGAAATCCTTGAGGTATTGAAACTGGAAAGAATTCCTGAAAAGCAGTCTGCCCGAAAACTAAACCCCTTGAACCCGGTTGAAAAAAAGGTTCTCGCCTCCCTCTCACAGGAACCGGTGCACGTGGATGAGTTATCCAGCCTGACCGGATTGTCAATCAGCGAGGTTTCGGCTACACTCACATTAATGGAGCTGAAAGGTTTTGTATCGCATGTTGGCGGGATGAATTACGTTGCCATGCGGGAAAATCGGGCTGTCTACAAGGAGAAGTAAAATTGGCTGACCATTATTACGCGGTCATCATGGCAGGGGGCGGGGGAACACGGCTTTGGCCTGTCTCACGCCAGGCAAATCCCAAACAGATGCTCAAATTATTTGGGGAACGATCCCTTTTTCAGATCAGCGTTGAGAGGCTAAGCGGGCTTTTCAAGTTGGATAACATTTTCGTTGTCACAACTGCCTCTCAGGCAAAAGAACTGCAGGTTCAGGTACCTGCGATTCCAAAAGCAAATTACCTCATCGAGCCCATGCCCCGCGGTACAGCGGCGGTGGTTGCCATGGCTGCGGCAGCCCTCCAAAAATTGGATCCTGAGGCAACCCTGGCAGTATTGACCGCTGATCATTTCATTGAGAATGTCACCGGTTTTCACCAGGCGTTGCTTGCTGCTCAAAAGCTGGCAACTCAAGGCAACCTGGTGACATTAGGGATTAAACCCACAATGGCTTCCACAGGGTATGGATACATTGAAAGCGGCGAGAAACTGGGAAAATTTGATTCATTGACCGGGTACTCGGTGAAGCGCTACGTGGAAAAGCCAAACAGTGAATTGGCAAGGCAGTTTCTGGAAAGCCCGTTAATGAACTGGAATTCCGGCATGTTCATCACCAGGGCTGATGTTATTCTGAACGAGTATCAACAACACATGCCAGACCTGTTCGCGCAGATCGAGACCCTGAAACCCTTTTTGGCGGCTGACCATAGCTGCGATGCTTTCGTGGGGACCTGGTCTGGCATTATTCCCCAGACAATTGATTATGGTATTATGGAAAAATCCGCCTGCGTTGCGGTGATCCCAGTTTCGGATTTGGGATGGAACGATGTTGGCAGTTGGGACTCTTTCTTTGATGTTATGGATCCCGATGAGAATGGAAACATCATCCTCGGCAGCGCTCACATTGGACTGGAAACGAGCGGCTCGCTGGTAATCTCCACTGACCCCAGATTCATGGTGGTGACCATGGGGATGAGCAACATGATCGTAGTGAAAACATCAGACGCTTTACTCATTTGCCCGCGAGGTCAAAGCCAGCGGGTAAAAGAACTGGTTCAGTACTTGAAAGAACACCAATACACCCTTTTCCTATAGGAGAGGCTAACGTGGAAGCATATTGCGTAAAATGTAAAGAGAAGCGGGAAATAAATGACCCCTCAGCCGAGTTCAACGCTCTGGGCACCCCGGTGACCAGGGGCAAGTGCCCGGTTTGCGGCACCACCCTTTACCGTATTGGAGATACTCCGGCTCATGCCGGAATGGACCGTCCGGAGAGACGCCATTCCAAACCGCGCAAAGGGAAACTGGTCATCGTTGAATCCCCGGCAAAAGCCAAGACGGTGGGTAGATTCCTTGGCAAGGGTTACACCGTGCGGGCATCGGTGGGGCACGTACGCGATTTGCTACGCTCAGAGCTCTCGGTGGATGTTGAGAATGATTTTACCCCCAAGTACCGTGTGCCAAACGAAAAACGACCTGTTGTGAAGGAATTGAAAGCGCTCGCCAAAGAAGCAGAAGAGATCTACCTGGCTACCGACCCTGACCGGGAGGGAGAAGCCATCGCCTGGCATCTGCTTGAAGCCGCCCAGATCGAACCCAAACTGTCGCACCGGGTGGTCTTTCACGAGATCACAGAGAATGCGATCAATGATGCCTTTGCTCATCCGCGGGAAATTAACATGGACCTGGTGGACGCTCAGCAGGCTCGCCGAGTGCTGGACCGCCTGGTGGGTTACTCCATCAGCCCGTTGTTATGGGAAAAAGTGCGCAGCCGGCTTTCGGCCGGACGGGTGCAATCCGTGGCCTTGCGGCTCATCGTGGAACGGGAGCGTGAGATCGAGGCTTTTAATCCAGTCGAATACTGGTCGATCGAAGCTGAACTGCTTCCGGAGGGGAAGAAAACCAAGTACACCACCAAACTTGCCAGAATCGACGACAAAGAACCTGATTTGAGGAACAAGGAACTGGTGGATAGCTTACTGGTGGAGATCGAGGAATCTCCATTCACGATCACCCGCATTAAAAAGAGTGAACGAAAACGCAAACCCCTGGCCCCGTTCATTACCAGTACGCTCCAGCAGGAAGCTTCACGGCGGCTTGGTTACACAGCACGAAAAACCATGATGATCGCGCAGCAGCTCTACGAAGGATTGGAAGTGGGTGAGGGCGCTGGAACAGGTCTGATCACATATATGCGCACCGATTCAACCACTGTGGCAGACGTGGCGGTGAACGAGGTGCGCGATTTTATCAAGAAGGCCTATGGCGGTGATTTTCTGCCCGAAGCCGCGCCCCAATATAAAACCCGCGCGGTATCCGCCCAGGAGGCGCATGAAGCCATCCGGCCGACATCCGTTTTACGGCAGCCGGAAAAGATCAAGGAATTTCTATCCAATGATCAGTTCAAACTTTACCAGTTGATCTGGCAGCGATTTGTGGCATCCCAAATGGAATCGGCGGTCTATGACACGATTTCTGTTGAGGTGACCGCGGCTGGAAAGGTTCACAATTACTTGTTCAGGGCAGCCGGATCCACCATCAAGTTCCCGGGATTCCTGGTTGTGTATGAAGAAACCGCGGATGAAGACCAGAAGGCTGATGAACCAGAAAACATCCGCATCCCCGCAGGGCTGGAGGAAGGGCAGAAACAGGAGCTGGTCAAGCTCATCCCTGAACAGCATTTCACACAACCCCCGCCGCGATTCACAGAAGCAACTCTGGTCCAGGTACTCGAGGAATACGGCATCGGACGGCCATCCACTTACGCCCCGATCCTGTCGACGATCCAGCAACGGGGATACGTCCTGCGGGAGGCGAAAAGGCTGTCACCAACGGAGACCGGCATCCTGGTGAATGACCTGGTGGTGGAGCATTTTCCTGATATCGTGGATTTGCACTTCACAGCCAACATGGAATCGGAGCTTGACCAGGTGGCTGATGGGAAAGATGATTGGAAGAAAGTGATCAAGGACTTTTATACAGTCTTTGAACCCCAGGTGAAGAAAGCCCAGGCAGAGATGCCTGTGACTAAAACCGAACCGGAAAAGGTCGGACGGCTTTGCCCCGAGTGCAACCACGACCTGGTGATCCGCTGGGGACGTTATGGAAAGTTCATCAGTTGTTCCAACTTCCCTGCCTGCCGGCACACTGAAGCACTTTTAGAGAAGATTGGCGTTACTTGTCCCAAGGATGGAGGGGAGCTGGTACTGCGGAAAACGCGCAAAGGCAGGATCTTCTACGCCTGTTCCAATTACCCCGCTTGTGATTTTACCAACTGGAAGAGACCGGTCTCAACCCCGTGTCCAAAGTGCGGCGGATTGCTTGTTATTGCCAACAAAAAAGAGGTCCAGTGCACGCAATGCGAAGAAAATTATCTTATGGAAGAGGTTGGTGTTGCGTTACCTGAATAGGCACATAAATTGCAACAGATTCCATATTGAATGTTGAGTGATTCTCATCTACAATTATCCTTGTAGGAGTAAAAAACATGGAAAAAATTAAAGAGTTCATTATGGAAAATGTAAAGCGTCCGCTGGTTGCCGGGATCGCAGGACTTGTGCTCGGATTGATCATTGGGCTTCCGGTTTTGGGATGGGGTTTGTGGCCGGTGCAGTGGAAGGATGCTGACGCCAGCTCTTTACGCCAGGACTTAAAAGACCAATACCTATGCATGGTCGTGGATTCCTTCAAAGTCAACCAGGATGCCACCCTTGCTTCAGCCAGGCTGGATTCAATGGGCGTGGACTTGCAGGAAAATCCATCTCTGTTTGATACTCTGCAAAAGGGTGGTTGCAGCTATGCACCCAACGACAACGTGATCTTGAACCTCAAGGCCGCGCTGTTGGCTGTCCCGGGCAGCGGAATACCCGCCGTGGGGGAGACGCCCATTCCCCTGCCGACAACCACCCCGGAAAAGGCAGCCAAAAAGGGTTCAGGCTTATTGCTATCCATCCTATGCGCGCTGTTCCTTTTGATCGGTGCCGCATTGGTCTACATTTTCTTCATTCGTCCAAGGCGGAACAATGACACAGTTCCCACACCGATCGATGAAGATGAAGAATACCAAGAGCCCGAAACGTTCGTTCCGGAAGAAACGCTTGAAAAAAGCACACCGGTTGTGGTTGACCGGCAGGAAGAGGGCCCGGTTTCCCATTTCATGACCACCTACGTGATCGGTGATGACCAGTATGATGATAGTTTCAGCATCGACCGGCCGACCGGGGAATTTCTCGGCGAATGCGGTGTCGGCGTGTCAGAGACGATCGGGATTGGCGACCCGAAAAAGGTGACGGCTCTCGAAGTTTGGCTGTTTGACAAGAACGATGTGCAGACCGTGACCAAGGTGCTGATGAGTTCCCACGCCTTTAACGACAATAACATCCGCCAGCGGCTTGCCTCACGGGGCGAACCCATCCAGGTGGAACCCGGGCAGCAAATCCTGCTTGAGACAGCCACACTTCAACTCGAGGCGCGTGTGATTGAAATGGTCTATGGACAGGGAGCCATGCCCTCAGGAAGTTTCTTTGAGCGCATGACGCTTGAATTGACCGTTTGGGAAAAGTAATAATAGACCATGAAAAGACAAATCCGGGTGATGAGCCCGGATTTTTGTTATTCAATCTTGAGGATCTTAAAGTGAATTTCGCCCCCGGGTGATTGCGCTGTTACCTTGTCACCCACACGGTGACCCATGACCGCCTGCCCGATGGGGGAGCTGAACGAGATCCTGCCATTCTTGGGATCCGCTTCTTCAGGACCAACCAGCATATAGGTTTCTTCAGATTCTTTCCCTTCCTGGATTGTGACCGTGGAGCCGATATCGATCACATCTTTTGCCAGGGCAGATTCATCAATGATCACCACGTCGTGCAGGATTTTGGTCAATTGTTGGATCCTGCCTTCAATAAAAGCCTGGTCTTCTTTGGCCGCGGTGTAATCTGCGTTTTCCGACAGGTCTCCCATCTGGATGGCTGATCGCAGGCGTTTGGATAATTCCAGGCGAACCGGACCTTCAAGATGAGCCAGTTCAGCACGAAGTTTTTCTGCCCCTTCTTTTGTGAGGTAGGAAGGTAATGTCATTTCTGTTCTCCAAATAGTGATGTGTTTTACGGCAACAGGGAGGGATCAAATAATTTTTGATACTCTTCCACTGCGAATCGGTCGGTCATTCCAGCCAGGTAATCGCAAATTGCACGTTCCTTGCCTTTTTGTTCGATCTGATCCTGGAATTGCCAGGGGAGCATGGTGGGCTCATCAACATAGGCTTTGAACAACTCGGTCAGCACTCTTTCTGCTTTTTCCTGCATGCGCACCACGCGGTAGTGGCGATACATGTTGCTGAACAGGAAGTCCTTGAGCACGCGGTTGCGTTTTTTCATGGTCTCATCGAAACCAACCACGTTGTGAGGGAGTGATTGCAGTTCCAGAGGTGATTTCAGATTCAAGGCTTCAAGGGTTGCGGCCGTGTTCTGGATCATGCTGTCCACCTCCAGCCCCACAAGCTCGCGGATCACCTGGTGCCTGGTGAGATCGTCCAACTGGCAGGAGGGCAGGTTAATCCCCTGGCGGGCGATGTCCCACAATTCAATGCCGGCGAGTTGGTCGGTGGTGATCATCCCTGACCGCAATCCGTCATCCAGGTCATGAGAGGTGTAAGCCAGTTCGTCTGCCACGTTGGTGATCTGCGCTTCCAGGTGTCCGCGCAGGTGGGGGTCAAATTCGCTGGCATCGGTTTTATCGTATTCAGTTTCGTGCTTCACGATTCCTTCGAGCACTTCCCAACTCAGGTTGAGACCGGGGAAATTCAGGTATCGATTCTCGATCTCAGTGACAATGCGGTAAGAGTGGTGATTGTGATTGAACCCGCCGAAACCCTGCATCAGCTTGTTCAGGGTGGACTCCCCGGAGTGTCCAAAAGGCGGATGTCCAAGGTCATGTGCCATGCAGATCGATTCCACCAGGTCTTCGTTCGCTCCGAGTGCCCGGGCCAGGGTTCGTCCGATCTGGGTGACCTCCAGTGTGTGTGTCAGGCGGGTGCGATAGTAATCACCTTCGAAGTTAATGAAAACCTGCGTTTTGTATTCCAACCTGCGGAACGCGGTGGTGTGCAGGATGCGGTCGCGGTCACGCTGGAAACAGGTGCGGTAATCCGGCTCGCTGTCGGGGAATTTCCTACCCCTGGACTGACTGGCATGCATGGCATAAGGTGCCAGGGTGGCGTCCTCTTTGCTTTCCATATAGGCGCGATCGTATTTCATTGTCGTTTCCTTATCCTAATCCTCGTGTATGGTGGTGCCCACTGATTCACCATTCAATGCACGGAAAATGTTATTTGCCTTGATACCCGAAAATATCTGAACTTCCCTGCAGTTCCCTTGGTGTATCAGGTTTATCATACTATGAACTTTGCTTTTCATGCCACCCGTCACATCTGGATGTTCAGAGGCTTCCAAAATGGTGTCAACTTCTTCAAGCCTGCCGGGTGTGATGGTGGGAATGATGGCTGTCCGCGATGGATAGTCGCTCCAGACCCCTTCTTCCGTACCGGCAATGAGGATCCTGGCAGGTTTGAAAACTTCAGCCAGGTGCTCAAAAAGCTCCTCGGTTGAGAGAATAGTCCCGCCGATGGAAGCATCAAAAACAGTGTCTCCATAGATGACCGGGACAAGTCCGCATTGGAGGGCGGAATTCAAGGGATGAGTATTCCACCTGGTAATCTTTCCGTTGTCGGTGGTGACCTGCGCATTGGGAGGAAATGAGATCGCTGCGATATCCTGTTCCAGCAGGGTATTCATCACAATCGTGTTCAATGACCTGGCTTCTTTCCACACCTCCACGAAGCCAAGCCATTCCTCCGCGGTTTGCACGCCCAGGCGGGTTTGGTGTTGCACGGCTGGAAAATGCCCGAAAGAGCCTGAACCGTGACCAATGATGAGTTGCAGACCAGAAATTTCCAGTAATGCCCTGCAGATCTGGGCCGCAGCATTTCTCAGCACGTAATGCCGGGCGGTGTGAGCTTTTTCTTTGCGGGTGATCAACGATCCACCCAGCTTGAGGAAAACCAATTGATCCATTAGATTATTCCATCGTGGAGGGGATGGTGACGACCAATGTCCGGGCAGTCCCCCGGGTTTCCAGGCTGGTTACCACCTGGTCGATTACTTCGGTATTAACCAGCGCGATGACGTTTCCGCCAATTCCGCCTCCTGAAAGTTTGGCGCCGAGCGCGCCAGCTTTTATTGCTGTGTCTACCAGTTCATCCAGCCGGGGGCTCGAAACCCCCATTTCAGCCAGGATGCGATGGTTTTGCGTAAGCAACGGGCCTATCTGCTGTGGGACACCAATTTCCAGGAGATGCTCCACTTCACCTGTGAGCCGGGCGATGGATTCGAAATGCCCCTGGTATTGCGCCGGGCTCGACAACCAGCGCGAACGTACTCCGGCGACAGCCTCCGCGGTGGAAAAGGACACCCCCGAATCAGCGATCACCAGTTGAAATGGTTGCGCAACCCGGATCTTTTGAAAATTGACATCTCGTTGAAACAGGATTGGCACTTCGTACGTGATGACCGTATTATCGATCCCCGAGGGTGTGCCGTGATGAATTTTCTCCACCTCAAAGGCGATTCGGTTGACCTGATCAGACTCGAGCGGGTGACCCAGGAAAGCTGAGACTGCCCTCACAATGGAGACAGTTGTGGCAGCGCTGGAACCCAACCCCGCGCCTAACGGGATGGTGGAAGTAACATGAATCTCACATGCCGGTAGTGACGACACACCAAGCGTTTCAAGGGTCAATTCTACTGAGCGGCGCAATGGGTGACCTGGGGAGAGCGAAGAAAGGGGAGCTTCAAGATCGATGGCAGGAGCGTTGAGAATCACCTCTCCGGCTGGTGCAGCCGGATGGGCGTAGACCCTGGTGCGGTTTGACACGGCTTTCACGGGCAATGCAATGGCCGGGTAACCGTAAACAACCACGTGTTCCCCGCAAAGGATCACTTTTCCTGGTGCAGATGCAGAAATGACCGGCATTTTTGCTCTAAAAAATGTAGAAAATGAGAACAACCATGAGTCCCCATAACAGGATCGTTGCCTGAAGCGGCCGGTCCTTGAGCAGCAGTTCTTCAGGTTCACCGCCCGCATTCCGCATTTTAATGAGGTACAAATAGCGGAAGATACCGTAGAGTACAAAGGGAATGGTTAACATCATGGCATGGTTCTCAGGCAGGTTGGGCGCAGAAAACGTGTAGAGTGAGTAGGCAATGATGGTGGTTGCCGATACCACGGTAATCATCTGGTCGATGTATTCAATGGAGTACCCAGACAAGACCTTGCGATGGGCTGAGGGGGTGTCGGATACTAGGGCAGACATTTCAGCGCGGCGCTTGCCAAAACCGATGTAGAGAGCCAATAACGTGGTAACCACGTACAACCAGGGTGAGAAGCGCTGAACTTCAATGACGGAAACACCGGCTGCGACACGCAGCACGAAACAGGCCGCGATGACAAGGACATCGATGATGGGAAAATGCTTGAGCCATTTTGAATAACTCAGGTTGAGCAGGAAGTAGATCAGGCAGATGACCAGCAGGCCTTTTGAGAGGAAAAAAGCACCCGCCAGGGCAATACCGAGTAGGATGAAAGAAACGACCAACGCGATGCTGACAGGCAGTTTTCCTGAAGCGATGGGCCTGTTTTTTTTAAGGGGATGGTTCCTGTCAGATTCCAGGTCGAGGACATCGTTGATGATGTACACACTGCTGGCAAGGAAACAAAACAGAACGAACGCCAGCAGCGTTTGTTCGAGGGCATCCAGGTTCAGCAGCTTGCGGTCAAAAACCAGGGCAGCAAAGACAAAAGCGTTCTTGAACCATTGTTTTGGACGCATTTCCTTCAAAATAAGCTTGAGCATCCATTAAATATATCACAAGACAGATACTCACAAGTAAAATATGAGTGTGGAGAAAAAACGTCTTGACCTGGCAATGGAGGAGCTGAAACTTGCGCATAGTCGATCTATGGCGCAACGGCTGGTCATGGAAGGCCTGGTACGGGTGAATGGCCAGGTCGTTTACAAACCTGCTGAAAAAGTTAGCGCATCAGACCGCATTGAGATCATTGAGCTTCCCCGGTTTGTTTCTCGGGGAGGAGAAAAACTGGCGGCTGCGCTGGAGGAGTTTGGCCTGACGAATCTAAATGGCTGGATTTGCGCTGATGTTGGTGCCAGCACAGGAGGATTCACCGATTGCCTGCTGCAAAGCGGAGCTTCAAAGGTGTACGCCGTGGATGTGGGGTATGGGGTCCTGGATTGGAAGCTCAGGAATGATGAGCGGGTGGTGGTAATGGAACGGACTAATGCCCGTTATGTACAGGGATACGACGAGGACCTTCAACTGGTAACGGTGGACGCCTCGTTCATCTCTCTTTCTGTTCTATTGCCGGTGATAAAAAAGTGGTTCAAACAAGGCAACGGCCAGGTGGTAGCGCTGATCAAGCCTCAATTTGAGGCTGGCAGGGCAGAGACAGCCCGCGGCAGCGGGGTGATCCGTGACCCCGAGGTCCACCGCTCTGTACTCAAACGGGTACTGCAGTTCGCGCAATCAGAGGGTTTCCAGGTCGGCGGTCTGATTAAATCCCCCTTGACAGGACCAAAAGGGAATATTGAGTTCCTTGTCCACCTGCTG
The DNA here is from genome assembly GCA_964454565.1 of uncultured Anaerolinea sp. Taxonomy (GTDB): domain Bacteria; phylum Chloroflexota; class Anaerolineae; order Anaerolineales; family Anaerolineaceae; genus UBA6107. The sequence goes on from CAYVTF010000007.1 coordinate 42,585, forward strand.
CTACCTTTTGCGCATGAGGTGGATGTCAACGGCATGGCAGATGTGGTGGTGGCTGGTGCATCTCCGGGAGATGCTGCTGACTCCGAAATTGGGTAGCAACTGAATTAAGGTATACTTTACACCGATTATGGCTTCAGAGACGATACGCAACTTTTGCATCATCGCCCATGTGGATCACGGAAAATCCACGTTGGCTGATCGCATGCTGCAATTAACCGGTACTGTTTCGGATCGCGAGATGATGGAACAGGTACTGGATACGATGGACCTTGAACGCGAGAAAGGGGTGACGATCAAGGCTTCAGCCGTGCGAATGAAATATACTTACAAGGGAAACGAGTACGAGCTTAACCTGATCGATACCCCGGGACACGTGGATTTCAACTACGAGGTCAGCCGCGCCCTGGAAGCCTGCGAAGGAGCTTTGCTGGTGGTGGATGCCACGCAGGGGGTGGAGGCGCAGACCCTGGCAAATTTATACCTTGCGCTTGAATCCAACCTCACCATCCTGCCTGTGATCAATAAGATCGACCTGGCTTCAGCCCGGCCGGATGAGGTGGCTGAAGAAATTGAAGCCCTGTTAGGCACGCCGGCAGAATCCATTCTGCGGGTATCAGCCAAGGAAGGGCTGAACGTGGAGCAGGTCCTGGATGCCATTGTCGAACAGGTACCTGCCCCCAGGGGAGAAGTGGATGCTCCCTTGCAAGCGCTCATCTTTGATTCTCACTACGATTCTTATAAAGGGGTTGTGGCGTACATCCGGGTGATGCAGGGATCCTTGAAACCATCAGATACGTTGCGTTTGATGATCACTAAATCCGACATCAAGCCGGTGGAAATTGGCGCGTTTATGCCGGGCATGGTTACCCTGCCCGAATTATTTGCCGGAGACGTTGGTTACGTGGCAACCGGCTTAAAAACGGTCAAAGAGTGCCGGGTGGGAGATACCTTCACCCAAACCGCCAATCCGGCGGAGGCTCCATTGCCGGGGTATCGGCACCCCAAACCCATGGTTTTCGCTGGCATTTATCCCGTGGAAGGCGAAGACTACGAAAACCTGAAAGAGGCGCTGGACCGGTTGCAACTCAACGATGCCTCATTGGCGTTCGAGCCCGAGACCAGCCAGGCGTTGAACTTTGGTTTCCGCTGCGGGTTCCTGGGATTGTTTCACATGGAGATCATCCAGGAACGGATTGAACGCGAATACAACCTGAATATCGTGGTCACCGCACCTTCAGTTCAGTACGAGGTGGTCACCGTCAACGGTGACTTGCTGGAAATCTCATCACCAGCCAAATTGCCTGACGAAGCGCAGATTTCGGAAGTAAGGGAGCCGTGGATGAAGCTGGAGGTCATTACTCCCACTGAATTTTACGGCACCATCATGGACCTGGTCACAAAACGCCGTGGCACCTTTTTAACCCAGGATTATCCTGCTCCCAACCGGGTTCAGTTGAACTATGAAATTCCACTTTCCGAACTCATTGTCGATTTCTTTGACGATTTGAAATCGCGCACCCGCGGGTACGCCTCCATGGATTATCACTTTTTGGAATATCGTCCGGGCAACCTGGTGAAACTGGAAATCCTGGTGGACGACGAACCCGTGGATGCGCTGGCGGCCATCGTGCACAAGGAAGATGCCTACCACAAGGGTCAAGCCCTGGTGACAAAACTGAAAGCCCTGATTCCACGGCAATTGTTTGACGTGGCGGTGCAGGCATCCGCCAGCGGACGCGTCATTTCCCGAGCGAACGTCAGGGCTTTACGCAAAGATGTTCTGGCCAAGTGTTACGGTGGTGATATCTCGCGCAAGAAAAAACTGCTCGAGAAACAGAAAAAAGGAAAACGCCGCATGAAGATGGTGGGGGATGTGGAAATCCCGCAGGAAGCGTTCATGGCGGTGCTGCGCCTGGGGGATGAATGACAGCGGAGCGCAAGCTGGACTGGAAAAAGACCCTGCGCTGGCTGCCAGGAGTGTTGATCAGTGCGATTGCCATCTATGCTGTCATCCGCTTTTCACACCTTCAGGATATTCGCGTCGCGCTGAAATCAGTTGAAGCCTCTTACATCCTGGTGATCCTTGCTTTAGCCATACTCAGCCTGGTGGTGAGGGGTATTGCCTGGAGGACCATTCTTGGCAACCGTGTGAGCTTGAAAGCTGCTTTTTTTGGTGTTAGTGAGGGTTATTTCCTCAATAACCTCTTTCCACTGCGGGCAGGCGAGCTGGGGCGTGCTCTCTTTGTGGGCAGGTCCTCCGGACTTGGCACCATGCACGTGCTTTCCACAATTTTGATCGAACGCGCGTTTGATATTGTTTTTGCCGCGGGTATTGTGCTCTTGACCTTACCCTTTGTGGTCGGCTCAAGCTGGTTGAAACCAGTGGCTTATGCGGCGTTTATTGTGGTCATACTTGGACTGGTTGTACTCTTCCTGGTGGCTAATAATCGCGTGAAATTTCAAACCTGGGTGAACCACCGGAATATTCGTTCCAGGTTCATAAATAACAGGATCATACCCCAGGTCACCAAGATCATCGACGGCATGTCCGCTTTGGTGAAACCCTCGCAATTCCTGCTCAGTGTTTTCTGGATCGGTATGTGTTGGGTGATCTGGACGGTCATGTACTACTTCACGGTGGCTCAATTGGTGCCGGGTGCTCCTTTGTGGTGGGGCTTGTTCATTGCAGGCTTGCTCGCGCTTGGCGTGGCGGTGCCCTCAGCCCCGGCAGCATTGGGTGTCTATGAGGGGTCGCTGGTGGGGGGGCTGGCGCTGCTTGGCATCCCCAGCGGATCAGCCCTGGCTTACGCTGTCATCCTGCACCTGGTGCAGATACTGGTGACTGCCGTTTTTGGATTATGGGGATTAATCCGCGAGGGGCAGAACCTTTCAACTCTGTTTTCGTCATTGATAGAAAAGAAGCAGGTTGATGAACTGGTAACACAAGAGGAGTCCTGATGGATGGCTATACATTGATCACAGGTGGGGCCGGGTTTATCGGTTCCAATTACGCTGCCAGGTGCCTTGCAAGGGGTGAAAAGGTCCTCATATTTGATAATCTTTCCCGCAATGGGGCGGATTTGAACATTGAGTGGTTGAGTGACAAGTACGGACGGGAGTCCTTCACCCTGGTAAAGGGAGATGTGCGTGAGGCTGACGAGATACGCAAGGCAGCCAAAGGAGCGGTGCGCATCATTCACCTTGCCGGGCAGGTGGCAGTTACCACTTCCGTTAAGGATCCGCGAACTGATTTTGAGATCAACGCGATGGGCACTTTTAACACCCTCGAAGCTGCCAGAGCCAGCGGTTTAAAACCGGCTTTCATTTACGCCTCGACCAACAAGGTTTATGGCGGAATGGAAAACATTGAGGTCGTTGAGCAGGATACCCGCTACGCTTACAAGAACCTGCCTGAAGGAGCTGGCGAGGATCAACCTCTGGACTTTCACTCGCCTTACGGCTGCTCAAAGGGCAGTGGTGATCAATACGTCCGGGATTACTTCCGCATTTATGGAATCCCCACCATCGTGATGCGGCAATCCTGCATCTATGGCATTCGCCAGTTTGGCATTGAAGACCAGGGTTGGCTGGCGTGGTTCATCATCGCCGCGGTCACGGGCAGACCGATCACGATCTATGGCAACGGCAAACAGGTGAGGGACGTTCTATTCATTGATGACTTGATGGACGCTTACGACAGCGCTTTTTCCCGCTCTGCTCAGGTAGCCGGGCAGGTATTCAATATCGGTGGCGGACCGCAAAACACCATTTCCGTCTGGCTTGAATTCAAGCCCATTCTTGAACGTCTTTTAGGGCGGGAGATCGTGACGAAAACGCGCGGTTGGCGCCCCGGAGACCAGCCTGTGTACATCTCCAACATTCAAAAGGCTTCGGCCCTCCTCGACTGGCAGCCTAAGGTTGGAGTTGAGAGTGGCATCAGCCGCCTGTTTCATTGGGTAAAGGACAATCGGGATCTTTTTGAATGAAAATTCTGATCGTCCTGACCTACTACCGCCCTCACATCAGCGGGCTGACCATTTACGCTGAAAGGCTGGCAAAGGCACTTGCCAGGCGCGGACACCAGGTAACTGTGCTGACCTCGCGCTTCAATGCGGACCTGGCACTGGATGAAATGGTGGATGGCGTGCGGATCGTGCGCGCACCTGTGCTGCTGCGGGTAAGCAAGGGCGTGATCATGCCGACCTTCGGTTTCCTGGCGAGCAAACTGGTGAAAGAGCACGATGTCATCCAGTTGCACCTGCCGCAGTTTGATGCGGCGGGGGTGTCATTGCGCGGACGGCTGAAACGCAAGCCTACGGTGATTACCTACCACTGCGACCTGGAACTGCCTCCGGGTTTGTTCAATCGCATCGCCAACCGGGTGGTACTGCTGATGAATGATTTGGCGGCAAAGTTCACACACCGCATCGTTTCTTACACCGAAGACTATGCCAAACATTCTTCGTTTACCAGCAGGTTTTTTCAAAAAGTCACCATTATTCCTCCTCCTGTGGAGCTGCCAACTGTGACCAGTGAACAGGTACGGGAGTTTGGAGAGGTTAATAACCCGGCAAATTCACGTCCGGTTATCGGAATGTTAGCCCGTTTTGCCACGGAGAAGGGTGTTGAGGTCCTGATCAATGCCATGCCTGCGATTCTTGAGTGCTACCCGCGAGCCCTGGTGCAATTTGTGGGTCCTTACAAGGACATCATTGGTGAAGAAGGTTATTATCAAAACCTCGAAAGCCAGATCCGAAAATATCAGCAAAGCGGGAACTGGGCTTTTCTGGGATCCAAAAATCCAACCGAGGTGGCGGCATTCTTCAAAAACCTGGACCTGCTTGTGGTTCCAAGCATCAATTCCACCGAGTCATTTGGGCTGGTTCAAATTGAGGGCATGATGAACGGTGTCAGGTGTGTCACCTCTGACCTTCCTGGTGTGCGTCAGCCCGTTCTCGTACACGAAATGGGTGCCATCTTCCCGGTGGCAGATTCAACCGGTCTGGCAGAGAAAGTGATCGAGCAATTAGGCAAGGAAAAAATTGATCTGCAGGATCTCCACGGTTTTGATCAGTATTCACCGGATGCTGTCGCGGAAGCCTATGAAGACCTGTTCACTGAAATACAAAACGAGCTCCACAAACCTGGCAGTTGACACCCGGTGGAGAGAACGGTGCGTGAGATTTGACTGTAGCAGATGTCCCTGACTTGAAACGCTCCTCCAGTACAAAGAAAACCTGGATCCTTGATCTGGTTTTCATTCTTGTCCTGTTGGTGGGGGCTGTTTTCCGGTTCACCGGCATCAGCTGGGACGAAACCTACCACCTGCACCCTGACGAACGATTTTTAACCATGGTGGAAAGTTCCATAGCCCCCGTGGAGACTTTGGATGAGTATTTTGACACCGCAAATTCGAGCTTAAACCCCAACAACCGCGGTTACACATTCTACGTCTACGGGACTTTACCAATCTTCATCGTGCGTTATGTGGGGGAATGGGTCGGGCAGACGGGTTATGACCAGATAAACGTGGTCGGGCGGGTGCTTTCGGGTGTTTTTGACCTCGGTACGCTGGTTTTTGTCTACCTGATCGGTAAGCGGCTTTACCGCAGCAGGCACCTGGGATTGCTCGCGGCGCTCTTTTCTGCGCTGGCAGTGCTGCAAATCCAGTTGTCTCACTACTTCACGGTCGATAACTTCGCCAACTTCTTTACTTACGCAGCCATTTACATGGCAGTGTGCATTCTCACCAGGAAAACAGGTATTTATCCCATTCAAGATCAGGTCGCCAGGAAGACCAATGTTCCATCCTGGTTGACTGCCAACTGGCAATCGTTCACATTATTTGCATTGTTCGGTCTCTTTTATGGCATGGCGCTCGCTTCCAAGGTGAGCATCTGGGCACTGGCTGCCCTTCTTCCACTGGCGGCATTCATTTATTACTCCAGGCTGCCGGAAGAGCAGAAAAGCGCAGCCGTGCCAGTGTTACTCCGCAATCTTGTGTTGGCTGGTGTGCTGGCATTTTTGACCTTCCGCGTTTTTCAGCCTTATGCGTTTACCGGTCCGGGCTTTTTGAACTTCAAGATCAATCCCAGCTGGTTGGCAAGCCTGCGGGAGTTGAGCAACCTGAGCAAGGGAGATGTTGACGTTCCGTACGCCCTGCAATGGGCGCGCAGACCGGTCACTTTCACTTTGAAGAACTATGTTTTGTGGGGCGTTGGCATTCCTTTCGGATTGCTTTCCATCAGCGGACTGGCGTGGATGACCTGGCGGGTGTTCAAAGGGGAGTGGAAGAAACACGCCGTCTTGTGGGGGTGGGCGGTTTTTGTGCTGGTTACGCAATCGCTCAACTGGGTGCGCAGTATGCGTTACATCCTGCCCATTTACCCCGCGCTGGCCTTGATCGCCGCCTGGGCGGTGATTCAGTTGTGGGAAAGTAAATCGCCGCAAGCTCCCTCCAGCGGCAAGGTGAAGTTCAATTGGCGCAAAGCGGCAGCGGTTGGCATAGCAGTGGTCACGATTGTGGGTACGGTCTTATGGGCGGGGGCTTTCACCTCGATCTATACCCGGCCGGTGACCAGGGTGGCGGCCAGCGAATGGATTTACGAGAATGTCCCGGGTGCAGTGAACCTGAAGATGGCTACTGACTCCGGAGGCTACCTGCAACAGCCCTTTGGCTATCAAAACTCGGCGAACGTCTCCAATGAGTTCCCTTATTCCTATGGTTTCGAACTAAAACAATCCGGCGTGTTGAAATCGGTCACCATCGAACACGCCGCCAGCCAGCAGGCCGAGCTAACCCCCGTGTCGTTGATCGCGACCATCCGCGCAATGGAGCAGGGTGAGGTCAAGGCGGCTGGCGTGCTGCAATCTGACTTCTCGCTGGTATCCGATAATAATGGTGAAAAAGCAGTCATTACATTTGCAGAACCGGTCAGTCTATCCGCAGGCAGGTACCAATTGGATCTCAGCTTGGCGGAACCCGGCTATTCCGTTGGCATATCCGGTGCAGTTTTCATCACCCTGCAGAGCGGGTCAGTTGAAACGATCCAATATCTTCCTCCTCCGGTGTTCCGACTGACGGATGAAACCCCATTCCAGTTGGCGTTTTTCCCGGGGGTTTCCGGAACCTTGAACGGTATACACCTTAACCGGGTAGTGGACCTGTTGAGCAGCGGGAAGGCGACCACACTCACAGCATCGATTCTCGATCCTGCCAATCCTGGCGATGTATTGGCCCAGGGTGCGGTCGCGAATGGGTTCCTTCCCGTTGCTGATCCTCGCGGAGAACCGGTGGAAATCCTGTTCGATCCTCCTGTCGCTTTGGATAGCGGAGTGAATTACTCTCTGCAGCTCAGCCTTGACGGAGCGGGAGAGTTGGGATTATATGGAGATGTCCCCGTTGTCGAATCCACCTGGGATGATGCCATCCCGTTGGGAATGTACGGGTACAACCAATTCGGCTATTCCAATGGTATTTATGGCAGCGTGCGCAACCTGGAATTGTATTGGGATGACACAGCCACAAAACTTGCCCTTTTTTACCTGACACTCGACCAGTCTGACGCCATATTCATTTCGTCAAACCGCCAGTGGGGAACCATCACACGGGTACCGGAACGCTACCCATTGACCATCCAGTATTACCGGGCGCTGCTTGGCTGCCCGGAGGACAAGGACCTAATCTGGTGCTACTCGGTGGCCACTCCGGGAATGTTCACCGGACAACTGGGGTTTGAACTGACAGCGGTTTTCCAAAACGACCCGGTGTTGGGAAGTATTAAGATCAACGACCAGTTTGCCGAGGAAGCTTTCACCGTTTACGACCATCCCAAGGTATTGATCTTCCAAAAAACTGCAGCTTACGACCAGGCAAAGGTGCGGGAGATCCTTGGAGCGGTAGACCTGACCAAAGCCATGCACGTCACACCTCGCCAGGCTGGTAAATTTACAAGTGATCTCAGATTGACTAAAGAAGAATCTCAATCTCAGATAGCTGGCGGAACCTGGTCGCAACTCTTCCCCGGCTCTTCACTGCTGAACAGAAAACCCTGGACCGCAGCAGTGGCCTGGTACCTGGCAGTGTTCCTGTTGGGCTTGATCGTCTATCCGTTCATGCGCTACTTCCTGCGTGGTTTGGCTGACCGCGGCTATGGTTTCAGCCGCCTGGCCGGACTGCTGTTCCTGGCATACTTCACCTGGCTGGCGGGTTCGCTGGGGGGGCAATTCACCCGAGGAACAATAGGGATCATTTTGGGCTTGATGGTGATTATCAGCGGAGTGTTCGCATGGCTGCAGCGCAAAGAAATTTCCAACGAATTATCCACGAATAAGCGGCGTTTTCTGATCATTGAAATCGTGATGCTGCTTTTCTTCCTGCTCGACCTTGGCATCCGCATCGGCAACCCTGATCTGTGGCACCCCTGGAAGGGTGGGGAAAAACCCATGGATCTTTCGTACTTCACAGCTGTTCTAAAAAGCACCACTTTCCCGCCTTATGATCCCTGGTATTCCGGCGGCTACATCAACTATTACTACTATGGTTTTGTGATCGTGGGAGTGCTCGTCAAGTTTCTTGGAATCGTACCAGACGTTGCCTACAACCTGATCATTCCCACCCTGTTTGCCTTCACCGGACTTGGCGCATTCAGCATTGGTTGGAACCTGTTTTCCAGGGATGGTGGATCTGACTCTACCGGGGTTGTCAAGCGGGGAGGAAAAAACCTGTTTGCAGGCATCAGCGCGGCTCTGGCGGTGTTGATCATGGGCAACCTGGGCACAGTGCGCATGATCTGGCAGGGGTTGCAGCGCATGGTTGCCCCTGACGGGGCTATTGACGGTGGTTCACTTTTCGAGCACATCAAATGGGCGACCGGTGGTTTGGGTAAATTCTTCACTGGAAGTAATCTCCCCTATGGATTCGGGGACTGGTATTGGATCCCTTCACGCGCGATTCCCGGTGACGTGATCACAGAATTCCCGTTCTTCACGTTCATCTACGCTGACTTGCACGCTCACATGATCGCATTACCGATTACCCTGCTGGTACTGGGTTGGGTGATTTCGGTATTGCTCTCCAGGTGGAACTGGAAAACCCCATCGGGGAGGACCAATTATCCCGGTTTACTGGGGAGCATCCTGTTGGGAGGTTTCCTCATCGGCACACTCCGTCCCACCAACACCTGGGACCTGCCCACCTTCCTCTTGTTTGCCGGTATTGTCGTTTTCTATTCGTCCTTCCGCTACGCTGAATTACCGGGTTGGCTGTTTCCCACCTGGGCAGACTGGGCAAGGCGCACCATATATTCTGGCTTCTTTGTAGTTTTACTGGCAGGTTTTGCCATCCTTTGTTACCAGCCCTTTGTGGAAAAATATGCCCAGGCTTACGGGTCAATAGATTCCTGGAAGGGAGAGCACACCAGGTTGAGGGATTACCTGGTCCATTGGGGCTGGCAGTTCTTCCTGATTATTTCCTGGTTGGCATGGGAAACCCGTGAATGGCTGGCTGCAACGCCGCTGTCAGCGGTTCGAAAGTGGAAACCCTACCTGGGTTACCTCCAGGTGGTCGGCGCATTGATCCTACTGGTCATCGTGCTGTTGATTGTGCTGGGGATCCACATCGGCTGGCTTGTGGGGCTGCTGGGGATTTGGACATTTCTTCTACTCCTGCGCCAAAACATCCAGGATTCCAAACGACTCGTCCTTTTCATGATCGGTACCGGACTTTTGCTGACCCTCTTTGTTGAATTGTTCGCGCTACAGGGGGATATCGGGCGCATGAACACGGTATTTAAATTCTATTTTCAATCCTGGACGTTGTTTTCTCTGAGCGCCGCGGCCTGCCTGGTATGGCTCGCACCTGCAGTTCTGCGCAAATGGAAACCCTGGGTTGCCAATGCATGGCAGGTGCTTTTTGTCCTGTTAGTGTTCTCCGCCTTGCTCTACCCGGTGACCGCTGCCACCGACAAAATCCGTGACCGGATGTCAACCGCAGCCCCGGCAGGGCTGGATGGCACCGCGTTTATGCAAACTTCCCGTTATTACGACCAGGGAATTGACATGGACCTGAACCAGGATTACCAGGCAATCCAATGGTTGCGTCAAAATGTGCAGGGATCGCCGATCATCATGGAAACCAACACCATTGAGTACCGCTGGGGCAACCGTTACACCATTTACACAGGCCTGCCTGGCGTGTTGGGTTGGAACTGGCATCAACGCCAGCAGCGTGGCGCAGTGGACTACAATGGGATTGCCGAGAGGCTCATCGGCATTCCTCTCTTCTATCAAACTGAGAACATCAACGATGCTCTCTTAATTCTCAAGAAGTATGATGTACGCTACATTATTGTTGGACAGATGGAAAAGGCGTATTATCCCGGGGCCGGATTGGATAAATTTGCGAGATTCAACGGAGAATATTGGAACAAAGTCTTCGACAGGGATGGCACTACCATTTACGAGGTAATTGCGGAATGATTGGAATTTGAAAATGCTTCCTGACCTCTTACGTTTCGTTTCCTGGTACCTACTTATCAGCCTTTTAGGCCTGGTTAGCCTGCCTGTCGTTTATCGCTTTTTCCAGCATCTCCCATCTCGCGGTTTGGCCTTCGCGCGGCCTTTAGGTCTCTTAATCTGGGGGTTCATTTTCTGGTTGTTCACCTCGCTCGGCATTCTTCAAAACAACGCGGGGGGCCAGGCAATTGCATTCGGTGTCTTGCTGGCAATTGCCATTTGGGCATCAAAAGGTGGACGATTTGCGCAACTTAAAAGTTGGTTGAGGCAGAATGCCAGGACCCTGCTCGCCATGGAGCTGCTTTTCCTGGGTATGTTCCTCTTTTGGACGATCATCCGAGGGATGAACCCGGAAGTGGCTTACACCGAAAAACCAATGGAATTAGCCTTCATCAATTCAATCCTCCGGTCTCCTGCATTTCCCCCCCAGGATCCCTGGCTTTCAGGGTATGCCATTTCTTACTACTACTTTGGTTATGTGCTGATTGCCATGCTCACCCGCGCGAGCGGAATCCCCGCGGAGGTGGCATTCAACCTGAGCAGCGCCCTGTGGTTTGCCCTGACCTCTTTGGCGGTGTATGGCATTGTGTACGACCTGGTTTTTTGCTGGTTAGGTAAAAGAAAGGGTACGACGTTTTCAAATGATTCCGGGTTACCCCGCCTTTCTGGATTTTTGGGTCCGCTCTACATCCTCATTATTTCCACGCTGGAAGGTGCCTTGGAGATGCTCCACTCAGCCGGTATCTTTTGGAAAGCCGGAGCAGATGGAGGTCTAACCTCCCGGTTCTGGACCTGGTTATCAATTGCTGACCTGGACCAGGCACCGCAAGCGCCGTTTAGCTGGCTCCCCAGCCGAAGTTCCGGCTGGTTATGGTGGCGCGGATCACGCGTGCTGCAGGACCTGAACCTGGATAACCAGCGCATTGAAGTGATTGATGAATTTCCATTCTTTTCCTACCTGCTTTCTGACCTGCATCCCCATGTGCTGGCAATGCCATTTGTGTTGATCGCTGTAGGGCTCAGCCTAAACCTGTTCCTGGATCCAGGCATCGCTCAAAATGCGAAAGGACTCTGGAGTTGGATCAAACGCCCGGCATTTTGGCTGGCTGCGCTCGTTTTTGGCAGCCTGTCTTTTATGAACACCTGGGATTTTCCGATCTATGTTGGTCTGTTCTGCGCTGTTTGGGGGTATTCCCGGTTTCGAATTCAGGGCTGGAGCAGGGGGCTGCTTTGGGAATTCTTGAAAAATGGATTGGTTCTTGGGGTTGCGGGGATTGTTCTCTTCCTGCCATTTTACATAGGTTTCTCTTCGCAAGCAGGCGGGTTGCTGCCCAGCCTGGAATTCATGACCCGCGGGATCCATTTTTGGGTTCTCTTTGGCGCGTTGCTGGTCCCGATCATTGCCTGGCTGCTTTTTGAATGGCGATCAAAAGAATTTTCCTCCCATTTGAAAAGAGGGTTTAAGTTTACATTATCGCTGATGGTGGCATTATTCCTATTGATGTTGCTTTACGGGGCGGTTTTGTTCACCATGAACCAACTTGGACCTGTGTGGGCGGTATCACAGAATCCCGTTTTGGCTGCTCTGGGGAACAGGATGAATGAGGGAGCCGCTGCCTTTTCCGGATTGCATGCCAATTACCCGGCTGGTGTGGTTCTCACCCAGGCGTTGTTACGGCGGTTGAACTCGCCTGGCACCTGGATCACACTGGGGTTGATGCTCACCCTGGTCTTTGGACTATTGACAGGCAGGCGCCAAACAGGATCAACTGATATCTCGATAGAAGAGGGCAGTGAGTCTAAGCTTTCTGCGGTTGATATCCGTCTTTTCGTTTTAATACTGGTTTTCTTTGGAATAGCGCTCAGCGGATTCCCCGAGTTCTTTTATTTGCGTGACCAGTTTGGCTGGCGGATGAACACCATTTTCAAATTTTATTTTCAGGCTTGGATCCTTTGGGGGATTGCAGCCTCTTTTGCCAGCGTGGTGTTGTTTACCCTGATTCGGGGATCAAAAGGTGTTCTTATCCGCATTGCCTGGAGCCTGGTAATGATCACCGGGTTGGCCTATCCAGTGGTGATGCTGAATGAGAAGACCAACGGATTTTCGATGGAAAACTGGACACTGGATGGGAACGCTTACATCAACCAGTACAATCCGAGCGATTATGCTGCCATTCTATGGCTGCAGTCCGCCCCCTATGGGGTTATCGCTGAAGCGGTCGGCGGAAGTTACAGCGATTATGCGAGGATATCCACCCGAACAGGTTTGCCCACTGTTATCGGCTGGCCGGGGCATGAAAGCCAATGGCGTGGCGGTGGAGAAGAGATGGGCTCACGTGTCGCAGATATTCAAATTCTTTATGAAAGTCAGGTCTGGGAGGAAACTGCGCAGATCATCCGCAATTATAATATCCGCTATATTTATCTCGGTGCACTCGAGCGTTCTACCTATAATGTGATGGTTGATAAATTTGATTCCATGTTAAACGTGGTTTATAGCAACCAGGGCGTCACGGTGTACGAGGTGGTTTCAGAATTGCGAGCGAATGCACCCATGGCAGGAGATGAATGAATCGTAAGAGAGTAACGCTTGAGTTCCTCGCCTATACAGTGATCCTTTTTGTTTCACTGGCATTGCGGTTCGTCAACCTCGGTCAACAGCCCTTGAATGATTTCGAGGCTTCCAATGCGTTGGCGGCCCTTAACCTGGCCGAAGGAGGTCAATCCCATCTCCCTGGTCAGGCAGGATACCTTGCATTTACAACCGGGACGTTTTTCATTTTCAGTGCCACTGATTTTTTTGCCAGGTTCTGGCCGGCACTCATTGGATCTGTACTGGTTCTGACTCCCATATTTTCCCGTCGATACATCGGCAAGATTCCGGCTTTGATGTTGGCAGCATTCTTCGCGATTGACCCGCTTTTGATCGCGACTTCACGAACGGCTGCCGGGGGAATCTTTGGTGTGGCGGGAATGCTGGCTGGCATTGGTTTTTGGCAGCACCGGCGGCCGGTTCTGAGTGGAATCGCTTTTGCGCTGATGCTGGCAGGCGGGGTTGATATGTGGTCGGGATTGCTGGCTTTGCTGCTTTCAATTGTGATCCTTCGATTAATCCCCCGGGTTTTCAATGTGGGTGAATTTGCTGCTCGGAAACCGGATCTAAGGAAATTGGTAGTGAGTGCTGCGGTCACTCTTCTACTGGTGAGCACCGTTTTCCTAATAAAGCCCCAGGTAATCGGCAGCCTTGGAGCGGGTTTCACGGATTACTTACTCTCCTGGACTACGATCAGCCTTCCGTTTTCTTATCACTCCATCCTGGCGTGGCTGATGACGTTGCTCCCCGGGGTTGTACTGGGAGTGTGGGGAATCATTGCAGGTTTAAGGGAAAAGGATACTTATTCAAGATTTCTTGCAATGTGGTGGACCCTTTTGCTTTTAATAGCGGTACTTAATCCCTCACGCAATACACTGCAGTTGTTCTGGGCTTCGATCCCTATGTGGATTCTTGCGGCAGTTCAGCTTCATCGCCTTCTGACAACAAGTCGGGTTGGTAACCGCTTGATCTTCCGTGTAGAGATCGTGGTGGTCATCTCTTTGACCATCTTTTCCCTGCTTTTCCTTGTGAACCTTGTGAATAATCCTGCAGCGGAGGTAATTGCGGTTCGCAACAGCCTGCTGGGGTTTTTGCTGCCATTGGCATTGTTGGCTGTTGTAACGCTGTTGTTCGCCAGGGGTTGGGATAAAACCGCGGCTTGGAACGGTATGCTGGCAGGGTTTGGTTTGCTCCTATTGACTGGATTATTGGGTTCTGCCTGGAAGGCTGCAAGCCTGGGCAACAGGGTAGAGAATGAAATTTGGACGGGAGGAGGCGCTCCGGTGGGGGAATCCTTGTTGATAAAACCGGTAAGCGACCTTTCTTTGTGGTCAACCGGTTGGGAGAAGGAAATTGACATCCAGGTGACCGGGGTGGACTTCCCGTCGCTCAATTGGGCATTACGGGATTATCATAAGACCCGTTTCGAAACTGTTTACAATCCAACCACGTCCCCCTCATTGGTCATTACAGGGTCAAATGAGGAAATTCAATCTTCCGCATCTTACCGTGGTCAAAGCCTCATCTGGTCCAGCACTCCGGATTTTCAAAAAATGACCATCCTGGATTGGGGAAAATGGGCTCTTTTGAGAAAAGCACCGCAGAAGCAACTGGAAATCATCCTTTGGGCGCGCAACGACCTGTTCCTGGGGAATGAAAACTGATCCATGGAGACCACATTGAACGATTTACCTTCCACCATAGTCATCGCCATAGACGGCCCTGCAGCTTCCGGCAAGTCCACGCTGGCCATCAGGCTTGCGTCTTGCCTCGGGTTCCTGTACTTCGATACCGGGGTGATGTACCGGGCGGTAACTTTAGCGGCACTGAACGAGTATCAGGCTGTTGATGATGAAGAGCTGGTCACTGCGCTTGCTGAACAGGTACAGATCGATGTGCAACCTCCCTCAAAGGATGACAGGCGAACGATGGATGTACTTTTGGACGGGAAGGACGTTACCTGGAAGATCCGCAGACCATTGGTGGATCGGAATGTGTCCCGCGTATCCGCCTACCCGGGTGTGCGCAAGGCGATGACTGATCAACAACGCCGGATTGGAATGAAAGGTGACGTGGTCATGGTAGGTCGGGATATTGGCACCGTGGTTTTCCCGGACGCGACACATAAGATCTACCTGGATGCTTCCCCGGAAGAACGGGCAAAGCGCCGATGCAATGAACGAATTGCCAGGGGCGAGGAGGCTTGTTACGAGGAGATCCTGGCTGACATCAAATTCAGGGATGGTATTGATTCAACCCGCCAGCACGCTCCGCTCAAGGCCGCTGAAGATGCTTTCATTATCAACACGGATGGCAAATCCATCGAAGATGTCCTTCAAGAAAGCATCCAATTTTTAAACATCAAACCAAAAAATGAAGGATAATATAGCTATTGATTGGTCTGCAACCTGAAAAAGATCAGGTTGTCATTTGTCGATTTAATGTGACTTTGAGAAACCTGGAGGGTTATGTGTGACACCATCGTGGCATTAGGTAACTCAACAGAAGACGGCAGTGTAATCTTTGGCAAGAATTCTGACCGCGAGCCCAACGAAGCACATGAGGTGGTCATCATTCCGGCTGCTTCTCACGCTCCGCGATCGCAAGTTAAGTGTACTTACGTGGAAATTCCCCAGGTTCCCCAGACCTACCGTGTGTTGTTGGCCAAGCCATTCTGGATCTGGGGGGCTGAGATGGGGTCCAATGAGCACGGGGTAACAATTGGCAACGAGGCGGTCTTCACCCGGACACCCTACCAAAAGACACCTGGCCTAATCGGAATGGATTTTCTGCGATTGGCTCTCGAGCGCTCCCGATCTGCCGCGGCAGCTTTGGACGTGATCATCAAGTTGTTGGAACAACATGGACAGGGCGGTAATTGCGGGTTTGCGCATTCGATGTATTACCACAACAGTTTCCTTATTTGTGATCCCGAAGAAGCCTGGGTGCTGGAAACATCGGGTAAGGAGTGGGCGGCTGAAAAAGTGCGCGATGTGCGCAGCATTTCAAACGCGATAACCATCGGGGAAACATGGGACAGGGCTTCAGCAAACCTCGTTTCGAATGCAATTCAAAATGGTTGGTGTAAAAAACAGGAGGAGTTTAGCTTTTCCCGTTGTTACTCGGATACGATCTACACCACTTTCAGCGATGCCAGGCGGCGGCAAGTTTGTACTTCCCAGGGGCTTCAAAAGGAAAATGGGAAGATCACCGAGAGAACCATGATGGAATTGTTGCGTTCCCATTCGGGCGATGCCGACCCTGACTGGTCACCTGCCAGGGGGATCACCGGGGCGGACGTGTGCATGCATGCCGGGTGGGGACCGGTGCGGGGTAGTCAAACTGCCGGCTCAATGGTTTCGGTACTTGCGAAAGATAAACAGCCTTTACACTGGGTGACGGGAACTGCCGCTCCCTGCATCTCCGTTTTTAAACCCGTCTGGATGGATTCCGGGGTGCCTGAAAACAAAAAACCTGATGGCACTTACGACGAAGCTGTGCTTTATTGGAGGCATGAAGCCTTGCATCGCGCGGTACTAAAGGACTACGCTGTGCGAAGTAAACTGATCAGGTCTGAACTTGGCCAGGTTCAGGACGATCTGATTCAAAAAGCCGGCGAAAATTGGGAATCCGACCTTGATTCCAGGTACGAAGTAACCCGGGCTGCGTTCAGGGTTTCGGATGAAATTGAATCCAAGTGGAAACACACCATCAAGACCACGCCTGTAAGCAGGAAAAATGGCTTGTTGTACGCAAGCGCGTGGAGAAAATTCAATAAAGAAGCGAAGATGCCAATAGAAGGATGATCCGACTTACTCTGCTCGATTCCCTGCCTTTTTTTGACACCCCCTACCACCTGATCGGTTGGATAGGCTGGTTCACCATGGCAGCGGTAATCCTCTGGGTTCTTGGTCAAAACCGCGATACGAACAAGGGCAAAAAATTCTGGAAGAATTTAATCCTGCTTGCCTTTGCGACGATCGTGTTTGCTCTCTTCCTGGGGTTGGATTTGCCCCTGCAGAGTTCGCAGCCGCTGCCAAACGTTCCACGCGAGAACACACTTTCAACGGTCATGTTATTCAGTTTCATCCCGTTAATGCTGGCAGGCGGATTGTTAGGAGTGTGGCCTGCCACATCGTTTGGATTCCTCAGCGGTCTCATTTTGTCGCTGTGGAATACTCACTCCGTTTTCACTCCGCTCGAAATGGCTGCTTTAACTATGATCACCAGCCTGTGTCTGCGGCAAAACTACCGCACCAGGTTTTTTCAGTTGTTACGCAGACCGGTTGGGGCTGCCTTGTTCACCATTTTGCTGGCAGTGCCCTTATTCCTGGTCAGCACTTTCTTCAGTACCAATGGCACGCTGGCAGCCAAACTGGATTATTCATTTACCCAATCGTGGGTGCTGGTGGCCATCAATGGGATTCAAGTCCTGGTGGCAGGTCTATTGTGTGAGCTTTTCTTAACCCACAAATGGGCTGGTTGGATTAAGCACAAGACTCAGCGTCCATCTCCAATTGAGACTGGCCTGCAAAACCGCATCCTCTTCACGGCCTTACCGCTTGTGCTGGTGTTGCTCTTGATCCTGGCGGTGGCTGACTGGGTTGTAGCCGGCAGGTCAGCGCGGGATATGATGCAGACTCAGCTCGAAAACAGCGCCAATATCGCCGTCGAAAACATCCCCTCCATCCTGGAAACCGGGCAAAGCCTGACCTTTTCTGTGGTTGAATCCAACCTGCCATTGAACAACAAGCAGGAAGCGCGGACTATCCTGCGTACCAAAATCAGGGAAATTCCATTCTTTTCCCAATTGTTCATCTTTGATCTAACCGGCGCTCCATTTACAGGCTACCCGGCGGACACGATCGAAAAATTTGGTCTGTCTTCAGAGGAAGAAGCCGGCATCCAACTGGCATTGAATGGGGTGATGGTGCAACACTATATCATTGCTCCAGCTCCGGGTGGCAACTCCGCTGTGGTCACCTTCATCGCGTCGATCCCTGACGAGTATGGGCTGGCGACAGGTGTGGTGATTGCGCGAACGAATTTTTCAATGAACCTGTTCTCACAACCAGCCGTGATGGCACTGGAAAACATCAAGGCTGCAGGAGGAGAAGGGGCAATCCTGGACGACGCGAACCGAATTCTCTTTCACACCAATGAGAATAAGCTCATGGAGGTGTACGAGGGCGGTGTGCCTGAAGTCTCTGGCTATGTTGAAGATACTGGCTCTACCGGCACCAGGCAAATGATGTATGCAGCTGTTGACACAGAAAAAGGCTGGAAAGTAGTGCTCACGTTACCGGCCGATTACGCGCAACAGCTTGCGCTTCGCATAGCCGTTCCATTGTTAGCGATTTCCCTGGCTGCCTCTTTCCTAGCCTACCTGCTGCTCAGGTACATGATGAAGACCTTGACATCCTCATTAGTCACATTGGCGACCAAAGCGGATGAGATCTCCAAGGGAGACTTAAAGGATCACATCGAAGCCAAGGGGGTGGATGAGATCGGCCGTCTTGGCGCAGCTTTTGAACAAATGCGCGTGAGCCTGAAATCAAGGTTGGATGAACTGGACACGCTTCTTTCTGTGTCACAGGGAGTGGCTTCCAGCCTGGACGTGGAAACAGCTTCTGCACACCTGTTATCGGCTTTACTTTCCTATGGTGCGGATGCAGCCAGCCTGGTACTGGTGCGGACCAACCTCTTGAGCCTCGAGGAAGAATATATCAGTTACCGGTTGGGTGAAAGCGCCGAGGACTATGCTTACCTTGACCGTTTGCTCGTGGATCAACTCAAGACCGAACCCATCACTATCATCCCTTCCAAAGCCAGGATCAAGCGCATGGGTATTCCAAAAGATGCCATGATCCCGGCTGCCATTGCCGGTATTTCGATCCGGAATTCGGATGATTACCTTGGATACCTATGGGTAGTCTACACCAAACCACACAGGTTTTTGGATGCTGAAGTGCGGTTCTTTAACACCCTTGCCGGCCAGGCGGTTTTGGCTGTGACCAACTCGAATCTTTATCGGCAAGCCGAGGTTGGAAAACGGCGATTGGAATCTGTGCTCAGTTCAACACCCGAGCCGGTATTTGTGGTCAACGAAGAAGGGCAGGTCCTGCTCGGCAACCAGGCCGTGAGCCAGGTGAGCGAACTGGTGGTCCTTGATCCAAATTTCACTGATGGACGCGGCGAAATTATCTCCGAACGTTTGCAGGCTTACCTTGATAAGGTGAAGGGGCAGGAACAGGAAGCTGATGAGCTTGAACTGGAAAATGGCAAAACTTACCTGGTAAGCGTTTCACCGATTGAAGTTGAAACCCCGGGCGGTGGTAGGGTATGCGTGTTGCGTGATGTGACCGAGTACAAGCAACTGGAGAGAAAAAAGTCCGATTTTGTTTCCACGGTCAGCCACGAACTAAAATCGCCGCTAAACCTGATCCGTGGTTATGCGTCCATGATTCAGATGGTGGGTGAGTTGAACGAACAGCAGAAGGATTACTCATCCAAAATCCTGGAGGGGATTGACAACATTACGCGCATGTCAGACAACCTGTTGGACCTGGGGCGGATTGAATCGGGTGTTGAATTACAAATCGAAAAGATCTCGCCAATTGAGCTGCTGGACAGGGTGATCAACCTGCTTCAACCGCAGGCCAACAATCGTAAAGTGACTGTACAGCGCGAGCTGACGTTTGCTCCTGAAATAACGATCGAAGCCGACAGAGTTTTGCTTCAACAGGCTTTGTTTAATCTCGTGGAAAATGCGATAAAGTTCTCTCCAATTAGCGGGAAGGTCAACTTAAGGCTGCAGGTCAGCGAGGGGAAGGTAATATTTGAGATCCAGGACCACGGACCGGGTATCTCTCCAATCGATCTGCCAGGAATATTCGACCGCTACAGGAAACCAGCCAAATTGGAGGAAAGTCCCACAAAAGGTTCAGGATTAGGACTATCCATAGTAAAATCAATAGCTGAACGGCACCAGGGAATGGTACGGGTGGAGAGCACTTTGGGCAAAGGCTGCACTTTCTTCCTGGAAATACCTGTAAAACAACATAAGGGGAAAACAGGTAAAAAATCAGTTGGTTAATTGAATAAGAAATGTGGTAAAATTTTTGGTTGCATGTATATAATGCCTGTTATTTCTATTAACTTCCAGCGCTAGAAGAATTAAAGCGCTGCCGTGCATTTAACTGCTCCAGGTCAATTCTTTAGGAGGCATCTGTGGAAACAAAGAGTTTAGTCGCACTCCGTATCAATCTCGCATCACCTGAAACAATTCGAAGCTGGTCATACGGGGAAGTTCTTAAACCCGAAACCATTAATTACCGGCGCCTTCGCCCGGAAAAAGATGGTCTTTTTTGCGAAGCCATTTTTGGGCCTTCGCGTGATTATCAGTGCTATTGCGGTAAATACAAGAATCCGCGCTACAAGGGCATTGTCTGTGACAAATGCGGTGTTGAAGTAACCCGCTCTGCTGTGCGCCGTGAGCGCATGGGTCACATTGACCTGGCGACTCCAGTAGCCCATATTTGGTACACCCGCCGTATTCCCTCCTACCTGGGACAACTATTGGACATCTCCAGGAGAAACCTGGACCGGGTGCTTTACTTTGCACAGTACATTGTCACCTTTGTGGATGACGATGCCCGCCAGAAGGCTTTGCGCCGTTTGGAAGACGAGATCCACGATTCTGAGCGTGAGCAGGCTTCGCGCATCAACGCCAGGATCCTGGAGGTAAAACAAGGTCGAGATAAAGAAATCGCCGAGTTTACACAACGCAGGACTGAGGTTGAATCCAAAGCCGACGAATTGACTGCCTCCCGCCTGGAACCTGTCATCCAGGAAGGGCAATCCCTTGAGCGCCAATTAACCGAGAAACTCGGTAAAACCATCAAGAAGAACATCCTGTTCGAAACGGTTTCCGAAGTGATCGCAGAGGCTGGCGAGACCATTTCTTCAAAGCACATTTCAAAGATCCAGAAAGTTGTAAAAGAAAGCCTGGAAGACATTGAAAATGCGATGAAGAAGGAACGTACCCGCGACCTGGAACAGATCAAGATGAGCATAGAACAGGTCAAAGCCGAAGCTGAAACAACGATGGAAGAACTTCGCAACCAGCTCGAGGATCAGTCTTCTGAATCTCAGGACCAATCGGGGCAACTGCGCGATGAATTACAGGAGTTGCGACCGTTTACCTTTCTCACCGAAAGCCGCTACCGCGAATTGAAATCCCGCTGGGGTCAGGTATTCCGCGCGGATATGGGCGCTGAGGCATTTTACGATATTCTGCGCCGTTTGGACCTGGACAAGCTGGCTGAAGACCTGTGGACCGAGGTCCGCACTTCTAAAAGCAAACAAAAACGCAAGAAAGCCACTTCGCGATTGAATGTTGTGGAATCCTTCCGCCGCTCCGGCAACCGTCCGGAATGGATGATCCTTACTGTGCTGCCCGTCATTCCGCCCGACCTTCGCCCGATGGTTCCACTGGATGGCGGCCGTTTTGCGACCTCCGATATGAATGACCTCTATCGGCGTGTGATCAACCGCAACAATCGTCTGAAAAGACTGCTGGAACTGGGCGCACCCGATGTGATCGTCCGCAATGAAAAACGCATGCTCCAGGAAGCGGTCGACTCTTTGATTGACAACTCGCAGCGCGGTAAGGCATTATCCCGCCGCGGCCGCCGTGAGCTGAAGTCCTTGAGTGATATGCTCAAAGGTAAGAAAGGCCGATTCCGCCGCAACCTGCTGGGCAAACGTGTTGATTATTCCGGCCGTTCTGTTATCGTAGTCGGACCGAAACTCAAGCTTTATCAATGCGGTCTTCCCAAATCGATGGCGCTTGAACTCTTTAGACCCTTTGTTGTTTCCCGCCTGGTATCTCATTCCTACGCGGCAAATGTCAAGGGCGCTCGCCGCTTCATCGAACGCAACCGGCCAGAAGTCTACGAGGTGCTGGAAGAGGTGATCAAGGAACGCCCGGTATTGCTGAACCGCGCTCCAACTTTGCACCGCCTTGGCATCCAGGCTTTTGAGCCCATTCTCATTGAAGGTAGCGCCATCCAGCTCCACCCGCTGGTCACAACAGCTTTCAACGCTGACTTTGATGGTGACCAGATGGCTGTTCATGTGCCTCTTTCTGAGAAGGCTGTGCATGAAGCGCGAACATTGATGCTTTCATCCAAAAACCTGTTGAAGCCAGCTGATGGTGAACCGATCATCAGCCCTGCCAAGGACATGGTTCTGGGAATTTACTACCTGACTGTGCAGGATCAACTCCCGCACAAGGGTGATGGTCGCATCTTCTCCGGGATGGATGAAGTTGAACTCGCTTACGAACTAGAACAGGTTGACATTCACGCCAATATCCGCGCGCAAATGACCACCTGGTTTGACGAGAAAAACCACCGCCTGCCAGCCCCTGAAACCAGGATACTCGATACAACTGTGGGTCGGGTACTCTTTAACCGCATCCTGCCAGAAGAAGTCCAATTCGTGAATACGATGCTGGAAAAAACCGCGGTGAAAAACCTGATCTCAGATGTGTATGACCTCTGTGGTGAAGGAAAGACCACCGAGGTTGCGGATGCGATCAAGGATATTGGCTTCCAATACGCGATGAAGTCCGGTACCACCATTGCGGTGGCTGACATCACTGTCCCTACCGAAAAGACTGTGATCCTCGCGGGTGCCCAGAAGGAAGTGGACAAGATCAACCGCGATTACCGCCGTGGTTTGTTAACTGACCAGGAACGAAACGACCAGGTGATCAAGATCTGGCAGGACACGACCAAAGAGGTTGGTGACGCGGTCAAGAATTATCTTGACCCCAACGGCAACCTTTCGGTAATGGCCAATTCTGGTGCAACCAAGGGTGGTTTTGGTCCAATCTCCCAGCTGGCTGGAATGCGCGGTTTGATGGCAGATCCTGCTGGGCGTATCATCCGACTCCCAATTAAATCCAACTTCCGTGAAGGTCTGACTGCCCTGGAATACTTCATTTCCACTCATGGAGCCCGGAAAGGCCTGGCGGATACCGCTCTGCGTACTGCTGACGCCGGATACCTGACCCGCCGCCTGGTGGATATTGCCCAGGACATCATCATCAACGAAGACGATTGTGGTACCGAAGATGGCATCTGGATCCGCAAGGAAGACGATGTTGCCGGCCAGAAAATTGCTGAACGTCTCTATGGCCGCACTGTAGCCAAACGGGTGGTTGATCCGAATACCGGGGAAGTCATCGCTGAACGCGATGCGATTTTGGATCATGATCTAACCAGGCAAATGACCCTGGCTGGTATCGATAAAGTATTCGTCAGGTCCCCGTTGACCTGTTCCCTGATTCATGGCATTTGCGCTAAATGTTACGGCATGGATCTTGGCCGTGGCAAGATCGTTGATCTTGGCGCAGCGGTAGGTACGGTAGCAGCCCAATCCATTGGTGAACCGGGTACCCAGTTGACACTGCGTACCTTCCACACCGGTGGTGTCGCGGCTGGCGGTGACATTACCACCGGTCTGCCCCGTGTTGAGGAACTATTTGAAGCCAGGCGCATGCCGAAAGGTGAAGCTGTTATCACGAGCATCTCCGGTGTGGCCAAAGTGCTCATTGCTGAAAGGACCAGCGACCAGAAGGTTGTCCGTGTGGAACACAGCGAGATGGTCTCTGACGAATATGAAGTTCCTGAAGAATGGACCATTGTTGCGGTTGACGAGACTGAGATCAACGCCAGCGACCTGATCGCCAATTTGGATGCAGCCCAGATCAACGCCCAACACACGGGCAAGGTAAGGGTGGAAGGCCGCAAAGTCATCGTGTCTTACGAACAGCGTGAGAGTGAAGATTATGAAATCCCAAGCACCTCCCGCCTGATCATCCGTGATGGGCAGCAGGTGGAAGCTGGCGAAGCGCTGACTGAAGGGTCCATCAACCCGCACACGATCCTCAAGATCAAAGGCCGTGAAGCTGCGCAGATGTACCTGATGACCGAAATCCAGAAGGTTTATCGCGCTCAGGGTCAGAACATCAATGACAAGCACTTCGAGGTGATCATCCGCAAGATGGTTGGCAAGGTGCAGGTCATCCGTCCGGGTGACTCCAATTACATGCCCATGCAGGTACTTGATCGGCTTGAGATCAAGCGCACGAACGAGGAACTGGTGGCGCAAGGGAAACAACCCGCCAGGTATACTGAGATCCTTTTGGGAGTAACCAAAGCCTCACTCAGCACGGAATCCTTCCTTTCCGCTGCATCGTTCCAGCACACCATCAAAGTGCTTGCCGGTGCTGCCATCGCTTCAAAGGAAGATCCCCTGTTTGGATTGAAAGAGAACGTCATCATCGGCAAGTTGATCCCTGCCGGGAGTGGATTCGTCTATGGGCGGTTCAATCCAGTGGTACAAAAGGTTGAGGACAGTGCAGAGGATACCCCTGCAGAACCTTTGGCTGAGTAAAACCAGTAAATCTTTCAAAGACCCCGAGAAATGCTCGGGGTCTTTGTATCTCCAGTTACCCGTTTCGTAGTGTAAACTATAGCTGTAGTTTTATTGAACTCAGGAGATATGTACATGGAAATGGGACTCATCCGCAAGGTCGATATTGACCACGAAATGCAGCAATCCTACCTGGATTACGCCATGAGCGTTATTGTATCCAGGGCTCTGCCAGACGCAAGAGACGGGCTAAAACCTGTTCAAAGGCGCATTCTTTTTGCCATGTACGACATGGGCTTGCGGTCTGATTCCAGCTATAAAAAATCCGCCAGGATCGTCGGAGAGGTGCTTGGAAAGTATCATCCGCACGGCGATCAGGCTGTATACGAAGCTATGGCGCGTATGGCACAGGACTTTTCCATGCGTTATGTCGTGGTTGACGGGCAGGGGAACTTTGGCAGCGTGGACGGAGACCCTCCTGCCGCCATGCGCTATACCGAGGCAAGAATCGCTCCGTTCGCGCTGGAATTGATGAACCAGATTGACCGGAATACGATCGATTTTGAACGGAATTTTGATGACACGCTTGAAGAACCTACAGTTCTACCCGCTGCCATTCCAAACATGCTCGTCAATGGTGCCAGCGGCATCGCTGTGGGTATGGCTACTTCCATTCCTCCCCATAACCTGGGAGAGGTGATCGATGCCCTTTCTTACATGCTCGAGCATTGGCAGAAAGTAGACGACATCAACGTGGGAGACCTGATGAAGTTCGTGCAGGGACCGGATTTTCCAACTGGCGGCATCATCCTGCAGGAAGACGAACAGAACGAGATCCTCGCGGCTTACGCAACCGGAAAAGGACGGATCACCGTCAGGGGCAAAATGCACCTGGAGGAAATGTCACGCGGGAAGACGAAGATCATCATCACTGAGCTGCCTTACCTGACGAATAAATCTGCGCTGATCGAAAGGATTGCCGAATTAACCCGGGCAGGAACGCTGGACGGTATTTCTGACCTGCGGGATGAATCTGACCGGCAGGGAATGCGCATCGTGTTGGAATTGAACAAGAGCGCCGAAGCTGAGAAAATTCTGCGTGATCTGTTCAAGCATACCCCACTGCAAATTACGTTCAGCATCAACCTGCTGGCATTGGTGAATAATGAACCGAAGTTGTTGTCGCTCAAACAGGCATTGAAGGTCTACCTGGAACACCGCATTGAGGTGATCAAACGCCGCAGCGAATTTGATCTGAAGAAAGCCCAGGACAGGATTCACATCCTGGAAGGATTGCGCATCGCCTTAAAGTACCTGGACGAGGTAATCGCGACCATCCGCCGCTCAGTCGATAGCGATGAGGCAAGGGAAAAACTGATCAAGAAGTTCTCACTCTCCGTCATCCAGGCAAATGCCATTCTCGACATGCCGCTTAAGCGACTGGCTTCACTCGAGCGAAAAAAGATTGAGGATGAATACAAACAGCTTTTAGAATCCATCAAGGAATTACAGGCAATCCTGAAGTCACAGGCAAAACAACGCCTGGTTGTCGAGACCGAATTGAAGGAAATTCGAAGCAGGTTTGCAGACCGCCGAAGGACGCAGATCATCTCCCTGAAAAAAGGAAAGGCAGTCTCAGAAGCGCTCACATTCAAAGATGTGACCCCCATGGAATCTGTGTGGGTGTCAATGGATGCAAATGGTAGATTGTCCAGGATCTCCTCAGAAAAGGCTCCGCGGTTGAGCGGCAGGGAAGCCCCCATTTGCCTGGTCAAGACCGATTCGCATCAGACACTCTACATCGTTGCCAAAAACGGACAGGCTGCCGCCATACCGGTTCAGGTGATTCCAGGTGTAGAACAACAACCGGAAGGCATCGAATTCGCCAGGGTTTCACCACTCCGAAGCACCGGGATTCCTGCTGCCATATTTGCGCTTCCCACGAACCCGGGCAAGGACCTTTGCATTGTTACGCTCACCAGCCAGGGAATGATCAAAAAATCCCTTGCCTCAGATTTGAGAGGTCCGGCTTCGGATACTTTCACACTGGTGAAAGTGAATGATGGCGATGAACTGAGAACAATCCGGCTCATGAATGATCAATCAGAATGCCTGATCGTTACAAGGAAAGGCATGGCCATTCGCTTTGGGGGTGGAGATGTTAGAGTGATGGGTTTCGTAGCAGCAGGCGTGAATGCGCTCAAGCTCTCCTCTGGAGACGAAGCAGTGGGGATGGTAGACCTGGCTGGTAAAGGTGACGTGGTTCTGGTTGCATCCAACGCGACCGCGTGGCGGGTTTCACCAGAGGGATTCCCCCTGCAGTCGAGGTACGGCCAGGGGGTCATCGGCTGTAGATTGGACATAGGAACCAGCATTGTGGGGATCGTGTTTGGGAAGAAAAATTATCAGTACGCGTTGAACTTCAAAAAAGCCGCTGCAAAACTGGTGAGAATCGATGAGGTCAAGGAAACCCGCCGGGCAGGCAAGGGTGAACAGCTTGCGCAACTCGGCGCAGGAGACGTGATCGTCAGGATTGTAGAAAGCTCCGACCCTGGTGAGTAGGGTCGGAGGGAATGATCTGGCTGTCCACTGTAAGGTGGGATTGTATATGGTACGTTAACGATCCACTGTGAAGTGGGTGTAGTGATAGATGATCTTGTTGTCCTTCAACCCGAGCGTGTCACTACCATCAGTGACCTTGCCCCAAATTGAGGTACAAGTCCAGGTGTAATGAACTGTGTTTCCGCTGACCTCTTTGGATGTGAGGGTGTATTTTCCCTGCGGAAGCCTCTTGGTCATAATATTCCCAAAGAAGTCACGAATCTCCTCAGGTCCCTGCAAAGTCGTTTGCGGCGAAACCAGAACTGCATTGTGCACATACAATGCCGCCACCGCGTCTTTGTCTGCAGCGTTGAGGGCTGCAAATAACTGGTCAGTAATGTCCTGGGTGGGGGGGATAACCGAACCAGGCCAATTGTAGTTGGCAATCGTGTTCCAGGCTGATGCCATGTACTTCCGGGCATAATCCCAGGAGAAGAAGTTGGCGGCTGTGAGTCCAAGGCTCTTGGCGGTATCCATGAAGAGCACGATCTCGGCGTCTGTTGGTGTCCAACCGCCTTCTGAAAATGCCGGTCCGGTTGGAACGATTGGACGATAAGGTGAGATGGCTTTGAATTCTGAAACGCTGCGTTTCAGGTCGTAATCAGGGTTGTGAGCTTGCATCCAGTACACCTGGGGCATATTGAGATCGCATTTTTCAAGGAATGCGACGTAAGGAAAAGTTGGATGATACGATGGCCAGCGGTAGGTGCTGAGCGCGACGGGAGTAGAGGGCAGACCTTTTCTCAATTCGGTCATGAATGTGCGTGCCACGGTTGCCCGGCCGGGGAGTTTATATTCGGCTTCCGCATCGATCACATAGCCATCCAACGAAAATTTCTTTGTCTGAGAAATGGCGATCCTTGCTTCTCCGAGCGGGTTATAGCCATACACATAATGCCAACCCCAAACTTCGATTCCGCGTGCTCTGAGTGCGTCAGCCACCGGGAAGATCAGGTCATTTCCCAGGCTATCCGTGTTGTACGGGCGGGTTTCATTGGCAATTTTGATCAATACGTGAGAAAACCCGCAAGTTGCAGCGACCCTGGCGATCTCAGACGCCTTTCCGCCCTCGCAATCCGGGATTTTCCAGATCATCATTCCTTTACCTTTGAGTGTCATGGCTGTTTCCTCCAGTTGTTGATATCCAGTGTTATGCCGGAATATTGCCGGCCAATCCAAGTTCAGGGGCGATTGACCGCATTGCCGCGATCACGTTGTCACAGTGTTCCCACAGAGGAACCCCAAATTCCTCGGCACCCCGGGCGATCTCATCCCGGTTTGCTCCAGCAGCAAAAGCCTTGTCTTTCCACTTCTTTTTTACTGATGATGCCTCGAGGTCGTAAAGCGATCTGGAAGGTCGTACCAGCGCCACAGCTGTGATCAGCCCTGTGATCTCGTCGCAGGCGTAAAGACCTTTTTCAAGCGGGGTTACCCGGGGAATCCCCAGGTGATCTCCGTGACTGAGAATGGCGTGAATGATCTCCTCAGGGATGCCTTTTTGCCTGAGGATAGGGGCACCATTTGCGGGATGTTCTTCTGCCGTTGGATGTATTTCCCAGTCAAAATCGTGCAGCAACCCGGTGATGCCCCAGGTTTCTTCAGGTTCACCCAGCCGTCGGGCGTAGAAACGCATGGCGCTCTCAACCGCCAGCATGTGGTTGAACAGGCCCTGGTTCTGAATGTATTCCCTCACGATCCCGAGGGCAAAAGCACGATCGATCATTGTTGCTTACCTCACTTGTTTTCCGGGAATATGGGTTCCGGATCTCCCAAAACCGGCATCGGGCGGCTTACCCAAACCTGCCAGACAGCAATTGTGGTCGCTGCGGTCTCACGCAGGTTCCAGAAAGCCAGCGAGCGGCGGTTGTACTCCCGCAAGTCGGCTTCCACGCCAGTCACCTGCATGCCCAAACCGCCGCAGGTGAAAATGGCTCGAGGAAGATGAAAGCGTTGGGTGACCAGGATGGCTTCCTTCAAGCCGAAAATCTCCTTCGCGCGGTAGCAGGTGTCGTAAGTGCGCCTTCCTGCAAAATCCAAAACCAGGTCAGCCTCAGGTACTCCCAGGCTGAGCGCATACTCTTTCATCGATGCCGGTTCGTTGTAATACTCGAAGCGGTTATCGCCGCTCAGCAGAATTTTCTCCACCTTTCCAGACCGGTAGAGTTGCACCGCTGTGGATATCCGGTCCTTCAAGACCGGTGAGGGAGTTTTATCATGCTGCAGGCCGGCTCCAAAAACGATGGCAGCGCGCGCACTTTTGGCATTTTCGATGGTAAAGATCTTTCCCTTTGCTGATATCGCAGATATCAGACGGGGAATCCCGAACAGTACGACAAAGAGGGCGATCGCCCAAATCATGATGCGTAGCGTCATCTTAATGATCTTCTTTAGCATAGCAAGAATTGTACCAATCTTGAATTGTGTGGGGATTAATAACCGAGATAGGCGACAAGGTCAATGCCACTGGCATCCACCAATTGGGTGAGCCTGGTGTAAAGGGCATCGCTGGCTTCTTCGATTCCTTCTATCTGGTAGTCAGTTAAGTTGGATAAAACCAAAGTCCCATTCTCCAAATTTGCATATTCCAGGGTAAGTTCCACAACCCTGGAAGAAACATCGGGACTGGATTTGTTGGAAAATGTAACATTAAGCGTGGGGATGATGGCATCAGACCGCCACACCACCTTCACCTTCTCGGTCACATCCGACAGGTCTTCGAGTTGAGTGGTAGAGGTGCGCGGGTCGCTGCTGATGGCGTAGGTCGCGCCAAAATCACATATTCCACCCACGTACAGAGCACGTATGACCGAGGTATTGGAGAGCATGTATACCGGCTCGAGAAAATCAGCCCCAGCCCCCAGCAGCAACCCCATGGGTGCCACCGCACCGGAAATGGAGGTCTCATCCGTAAAACAGGGACGCAACCCCGCAAATTGCCCCATCGCTGCGGGGGAATCTGCTGTATTCTTCTCGTCTTCTTCGTCGAAATAGGTGGAAAATCCTGCGTCGGCATTCACCAGGATCTGAGTACCGAATGCGGTTCCACCGAAACTGCGGGTGATCATGCGGACAGTCGCGACTTCATTTTTCTGTGCGTAAATATAGGTGAGAGGTTGCATGAATGCGAAAGTAACTTTTCCTGAATCCATGGCAGCCAGCAGGTCAAAGTGGTTTTCAAATTGGGAGATCTGGAAAACAAGGCCGGACTGGTCTGCCAGGAACTGAAGGAATTCAATGGCGGCGGGTTCCTGGACATCCTGTTTCGTGTAGACGACACCCAATACAACAGGGTTTTCCGGTTTTCCCAGGGGTACCGGAATTGGCGTAGGGGTTGGCTCCAGGGTTGGTGTAGCAGTCGGTGTAGCATCTACGAGCGGTTGTGCCACCGTGACAGTCTGGCTGGGGGTGGGTGTGGTGCGCGGGGGAAGCGGTGATTTGCAGGAAGCGAGAGTGGAAGCCAGGAACAGCACCGCCACAATGAGAGAGAGGGAACGCATCGGATTGTTAAAACGCGGTGGTAATGAGCGCAGTTTCATAATCTTTTTGTCCAATCATCAGACCGGTATTTTTGTTTTTCAAGTTCTCGCGCCTGAGAGATTTCACTTTCTTGTGGAGTAGAAGGTTCGAAAGTAATTTCGAGTGTTTTTGAAAAACCCTCCACAAAAGCCTCAGCAACCTGTTGAAATGGGATGATTCTACCCAGTATGGCTTCAATTGTGGTCGCACGCTTGAGCACACGCTTGGCGGCAACAGCCCGCTCGCCATCATCGTTGAACCTTAGAACCCGGGTGATGCGGGTGAGGTCACCAAAAATGGGCAGGGCTCCATGCTGTAAAAGCCCGTTGTATTTTCGTGCCTGGGCAGAGCCGATCAATTTCTTCCCCTCAAAAGTGATTTCGTAATTTGACGGCGTCTCAAAGCAAACCGGATTGATTATTTTTGAGTCACCCAGGTCATATTGCCGGTCAGCTTCCACCTTAATACCGATCAGTTCCAAGGCGCACACCAGGGCTGCTGATATTTTGCGGTAGCTTTCGAGCAGGCTACCGGCGAGGATCGGGTCGTCCAGGGGTGCGGTGACAGAGTAAGTGAGTTCGTCAACATGCAGGATTCCCCTACCGCCTGTAGGCCGGCGCACGAGCCCCCAGTTTTCCACTTGTAACCGTTCCTCATCCACATCGCTAAAGGGCTGGGCATAGCCAAGTGACAAAGTCGCGGGGTTCCATCCGTAGAGCCGAAGCGCAGGAGGCGATTCTTTGGCTGCCACGCTTTGCAATAAGGCTTCGTCAAGTGCCATATTCCAGGATCCGGCGGATTCCGGATCGATGATCAATCTCCAGGTTACTGCCATGTTCTCCTTATTCCCTTAGCTATTTTACTATAGCGCAGCTGAATTCATTTTGTATAACACGAGAATACAAAAACTTGACAAATACAGTCATTGGCACTACCATTGTGACGATTTGCTTAACTGAGGGAATGGATAATTACTGCTGTGCTCATCGATACCATATTATTCAGAAACGACTGAAAGTTGTCGCTGACCTTTTCACTTTTTCAATACTCGATTTTGTGATGAGGAGGTGCTAATTCGTCAATACATATTTTGCTAGTTATACATTATAATCAGGTACTACAAATATTTTCTTAAGGAGAGAATAAATGACTAAGAAGTTGTTACCCCTGATCAGTGTACTGCTGATCGCCGCAATGGCACTCGCTGCCTGCGCGAAACCAACAGAAGCCCCTGTAGCCCCCGAGGCACCTGTTGTGGAACCCGAAGCCCCTGTTGCGACCGAAGCTCCGGTCGTCACTGAGGCTCCTGCCGAACCCGTCGTCATCGCCCTGTGGACCAAAGAAGGCGAAGCTGATGGTGGTTTGCAGTATGTCACCAGCCTGACCGATGCCTTCACCGCAGCCAACCCCCTCGTGACCTTTGAAGTGGTCAACAAGGATGTTGAGACCCTGCGCGAGGACTTCCAAACCTCCAGCCTTGCCGGTAACGCACCGGACCTGCTCTGGACAGTTGGCGATCATGTGGGACCTTTCACCACTGCTGGACTCATTCAAGCTGTTGATCCTCTATTTGACATGACCAAGTATGTGGCCAGCGTTGAAATGAATGGCTCCACCTGGGCAGTTCCCATTAGCTCTGGTAATCACCTGATGCTGCTCTACAATAAAGCCTTAGTCCCGACCCCCCCTGCCGATACCGATGAATTGCTCAGCATGGGCCAGGCTTTAACAAGTGGTGATACTTACGGACTCGTTTTCAACCAGACCGAACCCTTCTGGGCTTCCCCCTGGCTGGGCGGTTTCGGCGGCAAGGTCTTTGCTGATGACGGCGTGACCCCCACCCTTGATACTCCCGAAATGGTTGCGACCATGCAGTTCCTGTATGATCTGAAATTCACAGCCAAGATCATCCCTGCTGAGAGCGATTACAACGGCGCTGACACCCTCTTCAAAGAAGGCAAAGCTGGCATGCTCATCAACGGTGACTGGTCATTAGCTGACTACAAAACCGCATTGGGTGAGAACCTGGGTGTTGCTCCGTTACCCAAGGTTACTTCAACTGGTTTGATGCCTGCTCCTTATACCGCAGGTACCTACTTCATGCTCCCCGAGGGTCTTGAAGGTGCAAAACTCGATGCTGTCAAAGCCTTCGTAGAATTTGCCACCAACCTCGAAAACCAGACCGCCCAGGTTGCCAATCTGAAGCGTCTCCCCGGACTCAAGG
The DNA here is from genome assembly GCA_964454565.1 of uncultured Anaerolinea sp. Classification (GTDB taxonomy): domain Bacteria; phylum Chloroflexota; class Anaerolineae; order Anaerolineales; family Anaerolineaceae; genus UBA6107. Next base: position 75,479 of record CAYVTF010000007.1, read on the forward strand.
AAGCCTTGACCATCCCCGAGATTGCAAGTGACCCCATCCTCAAAGCCTCCACCGAAGCAATGTCCTACGGTACCCCACAGCCCACAGTTGTTGAAATGCGCTGCATCTGGGATTCATGGAAGCCGGAAATGATCGCCATGCTTTCAAAAGCTGATGGCACCGCTCCTGCAGCTGCTGCAACTAACATGCAAGCCAGCGCAGTTGCTTGTATTACCGCTTTAGAGTAATTTCGTTTTGTTGATTTGGAATCAGGGGAGAAATCCCCTGATTCCATCTATCATTTAATATCCCCGTTGCTGGTGTCAAAGGAAAGGAGGGGAAAGACCCAATGATCACTTCAGAGAATATTCTTACGAGTCTGGGTGAGGTTGGTACCACTGTCTTGTATGTCCTCGGTGGAACATTTATCATTGAGTTGGTTCTTTGGCTCTTATTAGTAAAAACGTTCAAATGGCGTTATGCGATGCCCTTTATGTTGCTGACGCCGGCAATCATCGGGCTCGCGGCTTTGGTTGTGTATCCCCTGGTTTGGGAAGCCAACCTTTCCTTCATGAACATGAGCCTCAGGCATTTTAAGGATCCCACTTACGTTGGTTTTGAACAATATATTAAAGTCTTTACTGCCCCGGTATTGAAACAGGTGATGTTCTTTCCCTTGTTGGGACGCACCGTGCTCTGGACCCTTATCAATGTTGTGTTCCATATTACCGGCGGCATGATCCTTGCTTTACTATTGAATCGAAAAATGCGCGGTAAGGGTATTTACCGCATGCTCCTCATCCTCCCCTGGGCCATTCCCCAGGTTATTGCTGTGCTTGTCTGGCGCGGCGAGTTCCATTACGAATTCGGCTTCATCAATATCATGCTAAAGTCAATCGGTCTTGCTCCGGTTGCCTGGTTGAGCGAGCCAGTGGCTAACTTTGCTGCCATGTGTATCACAAACATCTGGTTGGGCATCCCCTTTATGATGGTCATCTTGCTAGGCGGCTTGCAGAGCATCGCGGGTGATTACTACGAAGCAGCTGAAATGGACGGCGCGAATGCCTGGCAGCAATTCTGGAAGGTGACAGTTCCCTTGATGCAGCCGGTAGCCGGACCTGCAATAATTCTGGGAACAATATGGACATTCAACAACTTCAATGTTCCATTTTTCATCAACCAGAATGAATTAGAAACTTCAGACATCCTCGTGACAGGCTTGTTCCGCGCCGCGTTCCAGTACAACCGCTACAGTTTCGCAGCAGCTTTTGCCTTCGTGATCTTCTTCATCCTCGTGATCTATTCAGTTGTTTACCTGAAAACCACCGGGGCGTTGAAAGGAGTCAAATAATGACTACAAACGTCACAGTTGAACCAGAACGAAGAGTAAAATCCCAAAAGAAATCTTTCTTCCGCAGTGGAAGAGAGGATAGCCCCTTTAAGCGTATTCTCATTCACGGATTTTTGTGGATCGCCTGTTTGATTGCACTATACCCCGTTACCCGTATTGTCAGCGTTGCCTTGCGTCCAGGAAACCGCTTGTTATCTACGGATTTGGCCATCATTCCGGAAGGGGCAACTTTGGAATCCTTCCGAATTGTGCTGTTCGATCTGCCGTTCCTGGGTTGGTTGTGGAACAGCCTGGTAATCACCATCGCGACCTCTGTGATCGGGGTTATCCTGGCTGCCACTTCTGCCTATGCCTTCTCCCGCTACAAGTTCCCGGGCAGGTCGGTGGGGTTGATCTTCCTTCTGACCACCCAGATGATCCCTGCTGCCATGTTGCTGGTGCCGCTGTACATCCTGGCGGTCCAGTATGATCTGGTTGGAACTTACCGTGGATTGGTGATTGCTTACGCGGTGACCGCGGTTCCTTTCAGCATTTGGATCCTCAAAGGGTATTACGATACCATCCCCATCGATCTGGAGGAAGCCGCCAGGATTGACGGTTGTTCGGAGATTCAGGCATTCCTCAAGATTTTGCTGCCATTGTCCACTCCTGCGCTGGCAATTGTGTTCCTTTTCAACTTCACCACTGCCTGGAATGACTACCTGTTGGCGCGCGTCATCCTTGGTTCCAAGGAATCGCTGTTGACCTGGCCGCTTGGACTGCAACGGCTGCAGGGGCAGTTCCTCACTCAATGGGGACAGTTCTCTGCGGGCTCAGTACTTGTTGCCATTCCCGTTATGGCGCTGTTCCTCTATACCTCCAAGTGGTTGATCTCCGGGTTGACCCTGGGAAGTGTCAAGGGATAAAGTTACATTTTCGATCTACAACCCCATTTTCAAATTAGAGAATGGGGTTGTTTTTAAAAAGACAAGTTGATCAAAATTGGAGGAAAAATGCGTAGAATAACTGCTTTCTTTTCATTGATCATCATCCTGACAATGCTCCTTTCCGCGTGCACGGTAGCCACCCCCGTTGCACTCCCTGCTGCTACAGAGGCCCTTACTGAGGTTGTTGAACCAACTGCTCCGGCTGCAGAGGAGGATGTGCTATACCTGAATCTCACCTGGCATCAGCATCAACCGCTGTATTACAAGGATGCGGATGGCATCTATACCCGTCCCTGGGTGCGTGTGCATGCGACCAAGGATTACTACGACATGGCTGCCATCATCAAGGATTACCCCAACGTGCGCATGACGGTGAACATCACCCCTGTTTTGATGAAGCAGATCGACGATTTCACCAACAACGGGGCAAAGGATATCTACTGGGTGCTGGCCGAGAAACCCGCCGCGGACCTGACCGAGGACGAAAAAGCCTTCATCCTGACCCGTTTCTTTGACGCCAATTACGACAACATCATCGGCCGCTTTCCGCGCTACCAGTCATTGCTCAATCTACGCGGGGGAGCGGATGAAGCAGCGATCACTGCTGCGCTGGCAAAATTCTCGGAGCAGGATATCCGTGACCTGCAGATCTGGTTCAACCTGGCCTGGTTTGACCCGTCTTTCCTGTCAGTGGAGCCTTTAAAGGCTTTGGTTGAAAAAGGTGAAGGGTTCAGTGAAGAGGATAAAACAGTGCTCTTTAACCAGGTTCGGCAGGTGTTGAGCCAGGTAATTCCCGTTCACAAGGAACTGCAGGATGCCGGGCAGATCCAGGTGATCACTACGCCCTATGCCCATCCGATCCTTCCTTTGATCTATGACAGCAAGAAAGCCCTGGTGGGAAACCCATCTGGAGAGGTTCCCAACCGGTTTTCCTGGCCGAACGATGCCATCGTGCACCTGAACAAGAGCGTGGAAATGTACACCGATCATTTTGGCCAGGCACCCGTGGGGCTGTGGCCGGGAGAAGGGGCAGTCTCCGAGGACATCATTCCTTTGGTAGCCACTGCCGGGTATCAGTTTATGCAAACCGGGGAGCCTGTTCTGGCTCAATCACTGGGACTGGGCAGCTTTACCAGGGATTCAAAAGAAACAGTCCAGGAAGCGGATGAACTCTACCGCCCGTATTATGTGAGTGGTGAGGATGGACAGAAAGTGGCGATCTTCTTCAGGGATTGGACGCTTTCTGACAAGCTCGGATTTACTTACTCTCAAACCCCGGGTGAGGTGGCTGCGGCTGACCTGATGCAGCGACTTGAGAATATCCGTGAGCAACTAAAAAAACAGGGCGCTGAAGGACCCAATATCGTCAGCATCGTCCTGGATGGTGAAAATGCCTGGGAGTATTACCCCAATGATGGCATCGAGTTCTTGAGCGCCATGTACAGCATGCTCAATGAAAGCAAAACCATTAAAATGGTCACGCCATCTGAATACCTGGAAATGTTCCCCGAGCAAAAAGAGCTCGAAGAACTTTTCCCGGGCGCGTGGTTCAGTCCCAATTACGACACTTGGATCGGCGAGGCTGAGGAAACCCAGGCATGGAATTACCTGGGCAGGGTTCGCGAACACCTGGCCAAGTATGACATTTCCAAACGGCGCACTGCGTCACCAGAGGCCATTGCCACTGCACAGGACTACATGTACCTGGCAGAGGGCTCCGATTGGTTCTGGTGGTACGGTTCTGACCAGGATTCGGGAGTGGATGAATACTTCGACCAGGGCTTCAGGGCTTTGCTGGCCAAGGTATATGAATCCCTCGGAGATCCGGTGCCGACTTTTGTAAATGTTCCCATCATCCCTAAAAAGATGGAACAACCTGAGAAAGCGTTTTCCGGCAGCAGCACCCCGTTGATCGACGGCAAAGAAGGCAACGGAGAATGGGACACAGCGGCGGTTTACCCGGCTACAGGGAACACACCGGCTAATGGGCTGGCCTACACAATGGACGCAAAGAACATCTATATCAAGCTAAACCTTACTGAAGGATTGACCGCCGGCAGCAGGGTGGGGGTGTATCTCACTGCACCCAACATTACTGAACTTTATCCCTTCGCCCGCGACGCCGAAGGAAATGACAATCTGTTGATAGGCATCGCTGCCAGCCACCTTTTTGAGTTGGAAGGTCCAACTGTCAGCAAATACATCGCAACAGTTACGGGTTGGAAATTGCAGGAAGCCATCGGAGAAGTAAAACTTACTCCAGAAATGATGGAAATGGCGATTCCGTTAACCTCACTCGGGGACCTGGTCGCAGGGGATGACATCCGCGTGGTGGTTGTTGTTCAGCCAGTAGATCAGGTACTTCCTCTCACCGGACCAGCGCAAATCGTTTTACCGGACCTTGGATTATCCACGCTATTGTTCGAGGTGGTTGATCCGACTGGTGATGATCACGGGCCTGGCAGTTACACCTATCCAACCGATACAGTTTTCTCCGCAGGAAACTTTGATATCACTAATTTCAACGTTTCTGTGGATACCTCGAACCTGATCTTTAAGTTCACTTTCCTCGGTGAAATACCCAATGCCTGGGGAGCCGGGAATAACCTGTCTCTCCAGAGCATGGATGTGTACATCGATAAAGATCCGGGCAATGGCACTGGCAACCGCTTGCTCCTGCCTGGCAGGAACGCTGCCCTCGAGAAAGAAAATGGTTGGGAATACGCGGTTTGGGCAGAGGGTTGGACCCCAGGGGTATACGCACCGGACCCGGACAGCGGTGAACCCGAAAAGATGAACCTGGACTACAAGATCATCGTTGATCCGGCTGCCAAAACAGTGACTTTGCGGGTTCCGCTCACGGCTTTTGGTGAAGGCGACCCGTCAACCTGGGGTTACGCAGCAGTGGTGGGCAGCCAGGATGGCTTCCCGTCAACCGGTGTGTGGCGCTGGAGGGATGCCCAGGCAGCATCAGCTCAATGGAAGATAGGCGGCGCGCCGGATGACAGCAATCACACTCGCATCATCGACCTGGTTTGGGCTGCGGAAGGATCTCCATCTCAGGAGGAGATGCTGGGCACCTATCCTGCGTCCAGCGCGACCCTGGATACTCTGACAGCGGATGATTTCCCCCTGATAAAATTGCTCAACGTAAAGTAGGTTTAATAACTGGTCTAAAACCTGGTGGAGTCGAAAAATCCACCAGGTTTTTTTATCCATGTGCCTAACTGCTGGGAGTTTTGACGAAAATAATTGAAAAGTTTTGAACTGCGATTATCAATGTGATGTACTTCAAGGTAATTTGCTGTGTTTAGTCTGTTGATTATTTTATCCCTCACCCCAAACCCCTCTCCATCTCAGGGATGGAGAGGGGCAGGGGTGAGGCAGAAGTAAAAGGATGGATATTTGGTGATGGTACAAAGAATTGGCCAGTAACATCTCAGGAAAGATTTATCAGCGCGGATTTGTGCAATCCGTCGATTCTTGGTAATATTGGGGACGGGAAATCATCGTAAAAAAATGAGGGAAGATGGTATTTGTTAATGGTGTTGATCAAAACGGAAAAGTGAATTCCACACGCTCAACCATTGAATTGGTTCTGCCGGATGGACGGGTGTACACCGGTAAACGTGGGGCTGCACTCATCGAATTGCTGCAAGTGCTCCCCGAATGGGACAATCCTCCCATCATGGGTGCCGTGGTTAATGGCGAACTCCGTGAATTGACCTACCCGCTTGAGATGGACGCCCGCATCCGCCTGGTGACCATGGAGGATGACGACGGAGCCCGCATCTACCGCAGGTCGATCACTTTTCTGCTGGAAGCTGCATTCGAGGAGTTATTTCCGGAGAGCCTGATGACGCTGGACCACTCGGTCTCAGCGGGGGGATATTACTGCCAGGTTGTTGGGCGGGATCCACTTACCACAACAGACCTCGCGCGCCTACTGAAACGGATGAAGGACTTCGTCGCAGCAGATATTCCATTTGAGCGGCAAGTGGTTCCGCTGGACGATGCCATCGCGTATTTCCAATCCAAGAACCTGGCTGACAAAATTCAGCTATTGAAATACAGGCAAAAGGAATACCTGGTTCTATACAGACTGGCGGATCATAGGGATTATCACCATGGCTACATGGTGCCATCCACCGGGCATTTGCGCTGGTTCGACCTGCAACTGATTGGCGAGGGATTTGTGCTGCGTTTCCCCCGGCGCGGGTCACCCAAGAAGATCGAACCCATGCCGAGTTACCCAAAACTGTTGAGCACTTTCCGCCAATATGGAAAGTGGCTGCAGCGGTTAAATATTGAGTCTGTCGGGATGTTAAATGACGCCATTCACGCCGGCAACATCCGCGAGATTATCCTCGTCTCAGAAGCCCTGCATGACCTGCAGATCATCGATATTTCCCAGCATATCGCAGAACGGTCGGACGAAGCGCGTATTATTCTCATCGCCGGCCCATCATCCTCGGGCAAAACCACTTTCTCAAAGCGTCTTTCCGTTCAGCTTCTCGCCCAGGGTTTTGCGCCTTATCCACTTGAGATGGACAACTACTTTGTTGACCGTGAACAAACGCCCAGAGACAGGAATGGCAACTACAACTTTGAAGCGCTGGAAGCGATGGACACCCACTTATTATCAGAGCACCTCAATAAGCTTATAAATGGCGAAGAAGTTCAACTTCCCAGGTATGACTTCAAAGAGGGAAGGCGAATACAAGGGGATGTTGTCAAATTGAAGCGCGACAATATGATCATCCTGGAAGGCATCCATGGGCTTAATCCGAGCCTGCTTCCGGATATTGATCCATCCTCAACGTTCAAGGTGTACGCTTCCTGTCTCACCCAGCTCAACCTGGACCGCTACAACCGCATTTCCACCACCGACACGCGTTTGCTGCGCAGGATCGTGCGCGATGCCCGCGAGCGGGGATACTCCGCGCAGGACACCATCCACCGCTGGGACTCTGTACAGCGGGGAGAGAAGGAGTATATCTTCCCCTTCCAGGAAAACGCAGACAAGCTGTTTAATTCGGCGCTTGTCTATGAGCTCTCGGCAATCCGCAAGCTGGCTGAGCCGCTGTTGCGACAGGTTCAGTATGGTACGCCTGAATATGTAGAAGCCAAGCGACTGCTGGCATTCCTGGAATGGTTCCTGCCGGTTGAGACCAACCTGATCCCCGACAACTCGATCCTGCTGGAGTTCCTGGGAGGGTCCATTCTAAAGGATTTCAAGGTTTGGAAACATAGTAACTAAGAAAAAAGGCCTGGGGTACCCAGGCCTTTACTGTTCAAAGCGACCAGTTCACTTCAATGTGATTTCTTTCTTCACGGCTTTCCCTAATCGGGCGATTCCTTCATTGATCCGCTCGGGGGTGCAGAATGAGAAGTTCAAACGCATGGTGTTCTTGCCGCTCGCGTCTGGATGGAAGAACTCACCCGGCACGTAAGCCACTTTTTCTTCAAGGGCCTTGGGCATCATTTCCGTTGAGTTAACATGTTCCGGAAGCGTTACCCAAAGGAAGAGCCCCCCCTGAGGATGGGTCCAGCGCACTTCTCCGGGCATGTGCTCCTCAAGCGCTTCCAGCATGGTGTCGCGCCGTTCCCTGTAGGTTTCTTTAATGACCTCCACATGCCGGTCGATAAAACCGTGTTGACCGACCTCATGTGCGACCATTTGATTGAAAGTGGAGGTATGCAAATCCGCTCCCTGCTTGGCCAGCGCCAGTTTGCGTATGACCTCCCTGGGACCTATGACCCAGGCCAGGCGAATACCGGGAGAAAGGATCTTGGAGAAGGTACTCAGGTAGATCACGTTGCCGGTGTAACTTCCGTTTTGCACCCGCATCTGAGAATCCATCAGTTCTACGGGGGGTAGGTGGTCTCCTTCGTACCTTAATTGACCATAGGGATCATCTTCGACGATGGGTACCCCGTAGCGGTCAGCCATCTCAATCAGTTGCCGCCGTCGTTCCACCTGAAGTGTCGTGCCGGTCGGGTTCTGGAAATTTGGTAGGACGTAGATGAATTTAGGACCTGTCCGTAAGGCTTCTTCCAGCATGTCGGTCCGCATCCCGTATTCATCGGTTGGAACTGTTGTATATTCTGCTCCGTAGGCGTTCCAGGCTTGCAACGCACCCAGGTAGGTGGGTGACTCCACCAGGATACGATCTCCATGGTTGATGAAGATCTTTCCAAGCAGATCCAATGCCTGCTGAGAACCTGAGGTGATGAGAATGTTGTCAATATCGACGTTTATTCCCAGTTTTACGGTGTGTCTTGAGATCATCTGCCGCAATGGAACGTAGCCGTCAGTCCCCCCGTATTGCAGGGCTTCAGCGCCTTTTCGATCCAGTACATGCACACAGGCACGTTTGAACTCTTCTACGGGGAAAACCTCGGCAGCTGGGAACCCTCCTCCAAATGAGATGATGTCTGGCTGTTCAGAGTACTTCAGCAATTCGCGGATTGCTGAGGCTTTCATCCTTTGCGTCCGCTGAGCATAGCGGTAATCCCATGGAGTTTGCATTTTTCCTCTTTCGAATCTGGTATAGGATTTCTCTTACAGTTTTGGAAAACGACTCACAACCATTGCTGCAGTAGGCAGGGTGACACGGTCACCTGCCGCAAGTTCTGCGGGGGCTTTGCCAGCTGCCTTTGGGGATCCCTGGAAAATCTGGATGGGGGTCCCTTCAACAGCATACTTCTTTTCGATGAAGGCTTGACCAGTGAGTAATCCTTCGGAATCAACAGCACAACTGGTGACCACTCCCACAACCTTTCCGCGGGCGTCCAAAACGGGGTCACCGTTGTGCGCCATGCGCACACCTTTCTCTGGGAAGCGGAAGCGGACAACCACACCGTTGCGTTTCACTTCATTTTTAATGAAGGAGTCTCTACCAATAAACCAGGGTTTGTAGACTTTTACGTAAGATCCAAAACCTGCTTCAGCGACTCCCAGGTTCCGTTCTCCTCCCATTTCATGTCCATAGAGGGGAAGACCGGCTTCTGTGCGCAAGGAATCTCGGGCACCGAGACCGCAAGCTTTCATCCCCAGTGGCTCTCCTGCTTTACGCAGTGCGTTCCACAGGGCAACAGATTCATCCGGATGCACAAAGAGTTCAAACGCCATTTTCTCACCGGTGTAGCCAGTTCTCGAGACGATCAAGTCAAATCCTCCAACCGTAGCATCGCACAGCTCGGTGCGTTTCAGGGCTTTGATGCGCGCTTGGGTGCTGGCGTCGCAACCCAAAGAAAGTAGGATATCCCTGGATTTTGGACCCTGAAGCGCGATATCCACGCGCATGTCTTTGCCTTCTTTTGGATCGCGCAGGTTGCGCAAAGTGACCCCTCTGCCAAATGCCTTTGCCCACGGTCGGGTATTGTCCACCAGCACGTCCCCCTTGCGGACTGCGTTTAACCAGTTCCAGTCCTTGGAATCATTCGAAGCGTTGACCACCACCAGGTACTTCTCGTGCGCACGGTGGTAAACCAGGTTGTCATCGATCACATTTGCGTCCGGATCGAGGAAGTGCGTGTAGCAGGATTCGCCTACTGCGAGAGTGCCAATGTCATTTCCGCACACGCTATCCAGGAAGGTGGAAGCAAAAGGTCCTTCTGCCTGAAATACACCCATGTGGGCAACGTCAAACAAGCCGGCTGCCTGGCGGCAGGCGAGATGTTCTTCCACGACAGAGGTGTACCACACGGGCATTTCCCAACCGGCAAACGGGATCAACTTGGCTCCCATTTCTTTATGTGCTTCGTATAAGGGAGTCCGTTTGAGCGATTCGTCAGTTTCTGTCCATTGGAATGCGGGTAACGCAGCGCCTGTGCCGTTATCCTGGCCAATGTAATAGGGTTTGCTGGTCGATTTTCGGACACCATCCGCTGCCGGAGCAACCGCAGGGGTGAATTCCTGGATGATGATGGGGCCAGGGATGCGGCAGGGAATATCCTCGTCAAATGAGATGTAACCATCTGAAAGCGCTCGCAGGAATGTGGCGGCCAGTCCGAAATCTTCTGTGGGCATGGTGAAATGATATCTGCCGGGGCTTTTGCACGAGAGTGAACCCTCAATGGCTTTCACCGGGGTGGTTAGGCTTGTTGGTTGTGATTCACCCGTCTTCAAGTTTTCAGCATCTGAACTGAAAACGTAGTTGACAAAATAGCTAACCTGTTCACCTGAGATTTCAAGTGTAGCGCAAGCAGATTTTGATTCGGGTTTGTCATTCAGGTAGTAAAAATGGGGGTACCCGCTCCTGGCGTATTCAAGATCAGCACCTGCTTTTTCGCAAAGTGAGCGAATTTTGATCTTTGCCTCTTCAAGAGTCTTGAAATCGACCTTTGCACGTTGGGATGGTCCTTTGCGGGTTTCAACCGTGTAGGGTGTGATGGCAAACAAGATGTCTGCCATGATGTCGGCTACCTCCTGCATTTCCTTTTCCTTCAAACCCCGTTGGGTCATCCAGGGAGTGCCGAAGCGGATACCGGAGGCGTTCAGAGCCGTCTTGTCACCGGGAATGGTGTTGCGGTTGAGAACGATGCCGGCGATGTCTAATATCCTGGCGGCCATGTCGCCGGAGAGCGTGGTGCCGTCAGGACCGACGATTGTTTTACAGTCCAGGTTTGCCAGGTGGGAATCCGTTCCGCCAAAGGAGATGCGCAATCCACGCTCCTGGAGACGGTCAGAGAGAGTTTTACTGTTGGTGAGGATCTGGTTTTGCAGCGCCTGGAATTGGCTGGTTTGGGCGATCTTGAAGGTGGTTGCCAGGGCGGCAAAAACGTGCACATGAGGTCCGCCCTGTTCCCCGGGGAAGACAGCTTTGTCGATCTTTTTGGCCAGAGCGGAGTCAGTGGTGAGGATGCAGGCTCCTCGCGGACCGCACAGGGTTTTGTGAGTAGTAAAGGTGATCACATGGGCATGTCCGACAGGTGAGGGAATGGCTTTACCGGCAATCAGACCGGCAATGTGGGAAACATCCGCCAGGAGGTAAGCCCCAACTGAATCCGCAATGGCTCTGAAGCGAGCCCAGTCCGGGATCCAGGGATAAGACGAATAACCGCAAATGATTACTTTGGGTTGAGCTTCCCTGGCTATCGTTTCGACTTTTTCATAATCGATTTTTTCAGTTTGCGGGTCAACATTGTAATGGAAGACCTTGTAGAGTTTTCCTGTGCGGTTGACTGAGGAACCATGAGTCAGGTGTCCGCCGTGCAGCAGGTTCATTCCAAGAATCGTATCGCCGGGGTTGATCAATGCGTGATAAACCGCGTTGTTGGCAGGAGCACCCGAGAGCGCCTGGATGTTCACAAACAGGCGCTCTGCGCTAACCTTTTCGGTGGCAAATGCTTCAGCGCAGCGCCGGCGGGCAAGCGATTCCACTGCATCAGCATATTCCACGCCTTTGTAATAGCGCGGGTCAGCATAGCGGCGGTAGTGGGAGAGCCTCAAGGGGTAATCAAGAATTTCGGCCTCAGTCATCCAGCGTGTTTCTTCGTCAGGATACCCCTCCGCGTAAAGATTTTGGAATACTGAGCCCAAAGACTCTCGTACCGCTTCTGGAGCCGTGCTTTCTGAAGGGATGAGGATCAGTTTGCGGAATTGCCGTTCGGCCTCGTAGTGGATGAGTTGGTCTACTTCAGGGTCAATCTTGGACAGGCTGCCGCGAATGAGATGGTCAGTCATACATTGCTCCTTGAAATTTAATAATAAAACCACCTTACGGATGCCTGTTTCAACATCCTCTGGTGGTCAAAAATAGGCGAGTGATTAATCATTCGTTTCTCAGCTACCGGACCAAAATGTAGTAGGCATAATGGGTTCAGTATTGAAACTATTCACAATGTTATTTTAGCCTTTTGCGTGAAAAGGGTCAAGCAAAACTATGAATTAGATAAAATTACCTTCAGGATAAGCTGAAGGTGAAAAGAATTGTCTGTCTATGATAGCGCTTATCCCTTATAATCCTTGAATTGGTAAGGACTCAAAAAACGACTAAAGATGGAGTGACCATGGCAGTGACTGATAAGGCCGCAAAGGAACAGATCCAGTTTAATGAGGAGGACTTCAGCCTGTCAACCATGAGGGGTTGCGGCACAGTGTTCATGATCCTCATCCTGGCACTTGTCATCATCCTTTTCTCCGGGGTGGACCTTTTCGGTCGCTGGACAATTGAACAAGCACTTTTTGAAAGTTCATCGGGTGTTGCAGACATTCGTTGGATTGTGCACCTGGTTTATGCCATTACCATGCTGATCGCATTACTGCCGCTGTACATTTTCATCAAAATTCCACGGTTAAAAGCGACACTGAGACTTTGGCTGCTGGCTGGAGTGCTGGCTTTCTTCACCGTACCGGTAAAGATGTTGCCACTCACCTCGCAAAATCAAGCCGCTATTACCATCACGGCAGCCCTGATGCTGGTTTCGATAATACTGGTCATTCAAAAGCGGAAAACAATAAAAGCGCCAGAAATGCGGAAGCGTCCGCACTTGTTTGGATCTGCTTTCTTGATTGGATTGGGGTTGGCCATTCCATGGGTGTTATGGGGCTCATTGGGCTCTGTGATGGATTCAGTGCTGGTGATCATTCAGGGGATTGCTTTTGCGTTCTTTATAGCCTCCAGTGCTATTTCGTTTTACCTGGAGAGGACGCAACCTCGTGAGCATGTTGTCACCCGGGGTGAATTTGCTTATGACGGATTTGTGCTGTTCATTTTTTTCCTGATCGTGGTTACCAGCCTGAGCCAAAATGGCTCGCAATTACTGATGGCCTTGACCATTCCTTTCAGCGGCTGGTTGGTCGCGGCTTTTTCAATTGCAGGTAAAGAAAAAGTGAATCGCGCAATGGCGGCTGTCCCGTTTATTCCAGCCTTGTTGCTGGTTATGCCTCATCTTTTTTTTGACATGGACGAACTGTCACTTGTCATTTCTGGCGCAGATGGAGAAGTAATGCAATGGGCAAACCAGGCAGGGCTGTTCACACTTGTTTTCCTGGCTGCCCTTACCATTTACAGCTTAATCTTCTTCAAGCACATCGGAAAATTGAACCTTCCTCCAAAGTGGAGTCCCATTCTCATGCTTCTCAGCCTGGGTGCATTGGTTGTGGTTTACTTTGCAATCGGACGGGCAGGGTTTTACGGGGACAGGTTGTTCGTAATTTTGTCTGACCAGGTAGATGTGGCTTCGCTGTCGGATGTGACACCTTTGGAGTTGCGCAAGGAAAAAATGTACCAGCTGTTGACGGATAAAGCAGAGAATTCCCAATTTGAATTACGTACCAAGCTGGACCGCTGGGGAATCGACTACACCCCGTACTACCTGGTCAATGGACTGGAGGTGAGGGGAGGCTGGCTGGTAAAGTCTTTCTTGAAATCCCAACCAGGAGTTGATCGGGTTTTGGATAGTCCTCAATTGCGGCCTTTGCCCAAGCTAACTTCCACGCAGAAAGGTGACCTATTCGTAATTCCTGAGGGGGCAGACTGGAATCTGCAAATGATTAGAACAGTCGAGGTTCATGAAGAACTGGGAATCACAGGCGAGGGAGTTGTGATTGGGCAAACAGATTCAGGTGTAGACGGCAACCATCCCGAGTTGAGAGACTCTTACCGCGGGGCTGAAACTGGCGATGACTATAATTGGCTTGATCCATGGAATGACTCCAGTTCCCCGGTGGACCTTGGCGGCCATGGAACGAGCACCCTGGGAATTGAAGTTGGCAAGACTCTCGGTGTGGCTCCCGGAGCGCAATGGATGGGCTGCGTGAACCTTGCGCGCAACCTGGGCAATCCCGCTCTCTACCTGGATTGCATGCAATTCATGTTCGCCCCGTATCCCAGAAGCGGCGATCCATTTACTGAAGGTGATACCACAAAAGGTGCGGATATTGTCAATAATTCCTGGGGCTGCCCCGAGGTGGAAGGTTGTGATCAGGGAGTTTTCGAGCCGGCATTGCGCGCTTTGAAGACAGCCGGAATCTTTATGTCAGCAGCGGCAGGGAATACAGGACGCTATGGTTGTGAGACGGTAACAGATCCTCCGGCAACGTCAGGCTCTGCTTTTACCGTGGGGGCAGTGGATGAGAGACGAAACCTCTCTGCCTTTTCCAGCTTCGGTCCGGTATCAAGGGACGGGATCACAATTTACAAACCCAACATTTTTGCCCCAGGCGAGGACATCCTCCTGGCGCATCCGGGGGGCAGCTATGATTTTGGCAGCGGGACCTCTTTTGCAGCACCGCACGTGAGCGGTGTGGTCGCATTGATGTGGTCAGCCAATCCGGATTTGATTGGCGATATTGAAACGACCACCAGGATTCTGATGGAGACTTCCCGGTCTTACTCCGGAAGCATTCCAGAATGTGAGAATATCCAATACCTTTCGCAGGTTGGTATACTTGATGCGTTCAAAGCAGTCCAGGCGGCTATTGATCTAAAATAGTCCCTTGTGGAGTAACGCGTACAGGGTTTCAGGGTTAATCATTGAGAAAAGAAAAAGTAACGACACGAATTGAAATAACGGATGCCAACGCGGTAAAGCTTGCCAGCGCAGGCAATCCTGAAGCTTTTAGTTATTTATATGAACAGAACGTGACGCGCATTTACAACTACATATTTTACAGAATCGGTTCCGAGGTGGAGGCTGAGGATCTCACTTCCAGGGTGTTCCACAGGGCGTTCGGACATGTCAACACTTACGTTGAAAAGGGAATCCCGTTTTCAGCCTGGTTATACCGGATTGCGCACAATCTCATTGCGAACTGGCACAGGGATACTCACCGCCGCAGGGAAGTATCATTGGAAGAACAACTGGACCTCCCCATTCACGGTGACCTCCCGGAGAGAACTGTGGAGCACAACCAGGAAACCGAAATGCTTTTGAAAGCCATCCGGCGGTTATCGAGCGACAGGCAACAATTGATCCTGCTAAAGTATCTCGAGGATCTTCCAAATGGAGAGATTGCCGTGATCATGTCCCGGACCGAAGGAGCGATTAAGAGCCTGTATCATCGGGCATTGATCGCTTTGAGACAGGAACTAAAAGAAATTGGTGGAATGGAATAATTGTCTAATTCATTTATTGGGGAAGGGTTATGAACGAAAAAATAGGGCAAATTGGTAAAACCACCATAATGGGGTTGGAAGAAAAATTGGACAGTCTGTTAAAACCTGTCCGGCCGGATCCTGACTTTGTAAATTCGCTGAAGTACAACCTGACCAATACCCCTTCAGTGATGCTCGAAAAAGGCAAGAATTATCTTGGCATTTTGGCAGTAGGTCTTGGGTTATTGGCGGGAGTGGCAACTTATTGGATGGTCAGGTTGTTAAAAAAATAACCAGGCGCCATAAATAGGCAATTATTTATCGAGCTGCTTCAGTTTTTCCCGCAAGGTATAACCAGAGGGTTCGATGAGAATCGTTCCATCCTGGAAAACGATTGTGGGAACGCTGCGATAACCGTTCGCCACGCTCATCACAAATTCAGCTGCTGCTTCATCTTTGTCAATATCCACATACAGGTAATCAATTTTTTCTTCGGTCATCACCTGCCTCGCACGGCGGGTTGTACCGCACCAATCTGTGCCGTACATCACGATCTTGTTCTCGGGGTTTTCCACCATTTTGGCTCCGATCAAATGAATATTTTCTAACCAGCAGTACGCGTCACATTGTAACCGAGATTCTCGAAAAACTTCAATTCCGACACTGCAAGTTCAGGGTGAATCTGCAAAATTGGCTCTCGTCAACATATCGATAATCATGAGTAACCTGGTATTTATGTTAAAATCGACCTGATGCAAATCAAGACAGTATTCATGGGTTCCTCACAATTTTCAGTCAAGATTCTCGCCGGTTTGACCAGGGATTACGAGATAGTTGAAGTTATAACCCAACCGGACAAACCCGCTGGTAGAGGAAAGAATCTCACCTCTCCGCCTGTTAAAATCCTTGCTGAAGAACTTAACCTTCCCGTTTCCCAACCAGTCCGTTTGAGGGCACCGGAGGTGTTTGAGCATCTGGTTTCGCTGGCACCTGACCTGATCGTTGTCGCTGCTTATGGACAAATCCTTCGTCAAAACGTTTTGGATCTCCCCCGATTTGGTTGCATCAACGTGCATGCCTCCTACCTGCCCAGGTGGAGGGGAGCAGCGCCTATCCAGGCGGCCATTTTAAACGGTGACACGCACACCGGGGTTACTATCATAAAGATGGATGCCGGGATTGATACTGGACCGGAATTAGCCAAGGAACGCGTGGAAATCGCTGATGTTGACAATTCCGTTACCCTGTCGGAAAAACTGGCAATTGCAGGAGCTGCGTTATTGGTGGACACGCTGCCTGAATATTTGTCAGGTAATCTCCTTCCGGTTCCACAGCAGGAAACTGGTGCGACGTACGCTTCAATGATCAAAAAAGAGGATGGAATCCTGGACGTCACACTTCCGGCAGAGGTGTTGGAGAGGAAAATACGGGCATACTTTGACTGGCCTGGAACAACCCTGGAGTGGGAAGGTCAAACGTTGAAAGTGCGAAAAGCATATTGTTTTGCTAATCCGGCAACAGAACCCGGATTGCGCCTTGCCCAAAAAGGATACCCGAGCATCGGTACCTCCAGCGGTGATCTCGTGCTGGTGGAAGTTCAACCTCCTGGAAAAAAATGGATGAGCGGTGCGGACTTCCTGAGGGGCACCAGGAATTGGATTCAAAGTTAGCGTTGCAGCACACTCTACGATCGAAGGATAATTCATGACCGTTCCAACCTGGGTTCAGGACAGTATTTTTTACCAGATCTTTCCGGATCGATTTGAAAATGGAGATAGGAGGAACGATCCCCCCAACGTCCAACCCTGGGGAGCAAGCCCCACGCTAACGGGTTTTCACGGAGGAGACTTCCGCGGAATTATTGAACGGATTTATTACCTGCAAGACCTTGGCGTCAATGCAGTTTATCTCAATCCAATTTTTTTAGCACCTTCAACCCACCGCTACAACACCACCGATTATTTCCAAATTGACCCCAAACTGGGCAGCATGACGGATTTCCTGGCGTTTCTGGATGTGGCTCATCGTAACCAGATGAAAGTTTTGCTGGACGGGGTGTTCAATCACTGTGGGCGGGGATTCTTTGCCTTTGCTGACCTCCTGGAAAACCAGGCAGCCAGCCCGTACAAAGACTGGTTCCACGTCAGGCGTTACCCGGTGGATGCTTATTCCTCGGGTGATGCTACAACCTACGAAGGCTGGTGGAAATACAAAAGTTTGCCAAAATTCAATACAAACAATCCAGACGTGCGGCAGTACCTGATGAATGTGGCACGCTTTTGGGTTGAACAGGGCATTGATGGTTGGCGGTTGGACGTACCAAACGAGATCAATGACGATGGTTTTTGGGCTGAATTTCGGGCAACAGTAAGAGCCATTAATCCAGATGCCTACCTGCTTGGTGAAATATGGGACGGTGACAGGCGCTGGGTGGGAGATGCCCATTTTGATGGATTAATGAATTACCCGGTTCGCACTGCCACCATTGACTTATTTAAAGGCATCATCAATTCAGAGAATTATGTCCACAAAATTCGCGGACATTATGATCAGTATCCCTTTGAGAATTGCCTGGCCATGTACAATCTATTGGGAAGCCATGACACAGAGCGCTTTTCTACCATGTTGGGTTCGGATTGGGCAAGGATAAAGCTGGCTTACCTTGTATTGTTTTCACTCCCCGGCGCAAGTGCCATCTACTATGGCGACGAAATCGGACTGACTGGTGCGGGAGATCCTGAATGCCGCAGGACGTTCCCCTGGGATGAATCCACTTGGAACCACGAGTTGCGCAACTGGATCAAGAGCCTGGTAAGAATTCGGAAGAACCAGGCCGCTCTAAGGCGAGGTGAGTTTTCAATTGGCACAGCTGAAGAATCGAATACTGTGTTGATCATCACCAGGGGAGCAGGAGTCGATCAATGCATTACCATTGTCAACCCTTCCGCCAATATAAAAAATATCTCTCTATCAGTCGGACAGAACCAGGGTGATTGTGTTTTCCGAAATTTGTTGTCCACTGAAGAGTTCATGGCAATCAACGACAGGGTACAACTTGAAATGAAACCCTGGTCGGGAAAATTGTTAATAGTTAAACGGTAGCCTGAAGACAGCAAAAGAAGGAGCGGATGTGAACTTGACCAGGAAGATACTGGCAATATTTCTAACGATCGTCCTCGGAATGATCCTCACTCTTGTGGTCATCGGATTGCCATTTTCTACAACTCTTTTGAAACCGGGGTTCATCGAAGCACAATTCCAGGATAATGATCTTTACGCGCAGCTACCGGATGTCGTCACCAGCACCGTTTATCAATCGCTGCAGGAGTTGCCGGGAGATCAGTATTCCGCGTTCCTGCAACTTTTATCCGAAGAACAGGTTAAGATACTGGTAAATAAATTGCTTCCGGAAGAATGGTTCAAACAACAGGTCGACAAGATCGTAAATTCATTTACTGAATTTCTAAACCTTAAAACGCAACAGATCAACCTGGAAGTGGACCTGACACCATTAAAACAGAATATAAATTCCGAAAATGGATTGAGCGCTATCACAGGTATCCTGGCGACGTACCCACCATGTTCCCTGGAGTACCTTTTAACCATGTTCAGCTTTGCCGGCCAGGGAAACTTCGATAGTATGACCATTTGCAATCCTCCTGAAGAGTTCCAGGCTCTATTGCAACCATTTTTTGTTCAAATGTTAAAAGCCGCCAGTATGGGAATCCCTTCAGAAATTGAAGTACCAGTTTACGTGGGTCCGGCAAATGCTGGCGATACGAGATTTGAGAAAGCATACAGCGCGTACCAGTTCATTTACAAAACAGGTAAGCTGATCCCTTGGATCTGCGCAGGAATTGTTTTGTTGATCATCCTGCTGGTACTTCCGCAATTCCGGACCCTTTTGCGCTTCTTGGGGGGGGCTTTGCTTGCTGCAGGAGCACTAGGCGGGTTGGGTTTATTGGGTGCTCTTAGAATCGGTAATGGATTTGTTGCGGGTTTACCATCGTCTGGAGTGATCCCAGATTTTCTTGAATCACTCTCAACTCTCATCGTACAAACCGGTCAGTCGATACTGAGTGCGATCCAACAGCAGACCCTGTTGGTCTCTGGGATTGCTGCAGGAGCCGGGTTGTTCCTTGTTCTCATCTCCGGCTTATTTAAGCAGCGGACTTAGTCAATTTTAGCCGGGCTTGAGGAACTTCCTTTGCCATTCATAGAGTAAATTCAACGCCTGAACAGGGGGCAGGGAGTTTAGATCGAGCTTTTCAAGTTCGTCCAGCAGCGGATTGGTCTCGGGGAAAAGCGTTAGCTGTTGTGTATGCACTGGCTCTATGTTCACCGCAGAACCGGAACTGGATTGCAGCAATTGCAGTATCTCGCTCGCGCGGGAGATCACGGGTCGGGGGATGCCTGCCAGCTGTGCCACGTGAATGCCGTATGACCGGTCGGCTCCTCCGGGGACGATCTTGTGCAGGAATACCACCTGGGTTCCGTTTTCAGTGACCGCAACGTTGTAGTTGCGCACGCCGGGGAGCAATTCGCTAAGCTGTGTGAGCTCGTGGAAGTGGGTGGCGAAAAATGTTCGTGCCCGCAGGCGGGGGTGATTGTGGATGTACTCGACCACGGACCAGGCGATGGATAGGCCGTCATAAGTGGAAGTTCCGCGACCGATCTCATCCAGGATCAAAAGACTGCGGGAGGTGGCATGGTTGAGAATGTTGGCTGTTTCGATCATTTCCACCATGAAGGTGGATTGCCCGGCGTGAATTTCATCCTGGGCGCCGATGCGGGTGAAGATGCGGTCCACGATACCGATCTCCGCGCTCACTGCAGGCACAAAGGAGCCAATCTGGGCCATCAGCACGATCAATGCCACCTGGCGCAGGAATGTGGATTTACCGCTCATGTTGGGACCGGTGATAAGACGGATGATCTCTCCGTCTTCCAACACGATGTCATTCGGCATGAAGCGGTCTCCACGCAAGGTTGTCTCCACCACCGGGTGTCTTCCGTCAAGCACATTCAGCATGGCATTTTCAACCAATATCGGCCTTGTGTATCCGTGAATGGCTGCCACTTCTGCCAGACCAGCCTGAACATCCAATTCAGCCAGGATGGAAGAGGTGGTCATCAGGTCCTTTACATGCGGGACCAATTGAACACATATTTCCTTGAAGAGCCTGTTCTCTATCTCCCTGATACGTTCCTCGGCGTTAAGCACCAGCGATTCATACTCTTTCATTTCCGGAGTAATGTAACGCTCGGCATTGACCAGCGTTTGTTTGCGGATGTAGTCCGGAGGAACCTGTTGCGTGTTGCTATGAGTCACTTCCAGGTAGTAACCAAATACCTTGTTGTAACCCACTTTAAGTGTTTTGATACCGGTGCGGGTTCGTTCCACGCTCTCCAGGTTCGAGATCCACTCTCGCGCGTGGCGTGACATTTCGATCACGTTGTCCAATTCTGCCGAGTAACCGCTCTTGATGACCCCCGTGTTTTGCAGGGTGGCAGGGGGGTCTTCCGCAATAGCGCTCTCAAGGAGACCGCGCACTTCCTGGCAAAGGTTGAATCCGCGCAGTGCTTCATCCAGACCGAGTTCGGCAGCCGAAAGCGTCTGACGGATTTCCGGCAGGCGGCCAAGGATCGTGCGAATTCCGACCAGGTCGCGCGGCAAGGCTGAGTTGCTGGAAATGCGGTTGGATAGACGTTCGAGGTCTCCAATATGATGCAGTTGTGAACGGAATTCTGCCCGCAACAGGGCATGCTCATGGAAAGCCTCGATTACATTCTGCCTTTCCTGGATACTTTCAATGTTCAACAGGGGTTTGCTGACCCATTGGCGGATGCAGCGGTGACCCATGGGGGTGATGGTCTGGTCAAGGATGGACAGCAGTGAGCCGGCTGTTTCGCCGCGGCGGATGGTTTCGGTTAATTCCAGGTTTCGCCGGGTGGAGGCGTCCAGCATCATGAATTCACCGGTGCTGTAAGTGGAAATTCCTTTCAGCGTGGCAATTGCCTCTGGTTGTGTTTTTTCCAGGTATTGAAGAATGACCCCTGTGGTCTGGATGGCCAAAGGCAGGTTTTCCATGCCATAACCTTCCAGTGTGGCAACGCCCATCTTGCGCAGCAGAGTTTCTCTGCATCTGCCGGTTTCAAATTGCCAGTCTGGCAACCTGGTGAAGTGGTTGGAGAGGTTCCCGGACAACTTCAGGGTCTCTGGTAAAAGCACTTCAACCGGGTTTAGCCTTACCAATTCGGATCGGATATCGTCCTGGGGGGCAACAGATTCAATCTCCGTGACCGAAAACTCACCGGTGGTGATGTCGGCATAGGCGATGCTTGCCCTGTTTCCTTCGGTGGTTACTGCTGCCAGAAAGTTGTTCTCCCCGCTTTTCAGCAAACCGGGTTCAATGACAGTACCGGGTGTTACCACGCGGACCACCTTGCGCGGGAAGATGCCTTTGGCAGGCTGGTCTCCAACCTGTTCGCAGATGGCTACGTGGTAACCTTTTTCGATCAACCTGGAGAGGTAATTCTCGACCGCGTGGTAGGGGATGCCTGCCATTGGAATACGGTGACCTTTTTCGGCTCCGCGGGAGGTGAGGACAATATCCAGTTCCCGGGAGGTGATCTGGGCGTCTTTATCGAAGGTCTCGTAGAAATCTCCCAGGCGGAAAAAAACGATTGTGTCGGGATATTGCTTTTTAATATCCAGGTATTGCTGCCGGATTGGAGTGACGTCGTCGGGCATGAAAGGATCCTAGTGGGCAAGGTAGTTAGTTTTGCGCATAGCCGTTGGTGAAAGATGGAAGGCGGAAATCAACTCAGTTTTTCTCCGCACTCCATGCAGAACTTGGCATGGGGCAGCAATTTTGCCCCGCATTTTGGACATTTGTCCTTTGGTTTCAACGAGGCGCCACATTCCGGGCAGAACTTGGCGTTGGCAGCCAATGGTTTTTCACAATTGGGGCAGGTGGCGGTAATACCTTCGCGCCAGTACTCTGTGCCAAGTTTTTTATCTTCCTCAGCCATGGCGGCATGCGCCCAAATTTCTTCAACTGATCTGGACGCCTGGGCGGCAGCCATTTCCACCCCCAGATCTGGCGCACATTCCTTGCACAAGCCTTTCTTGGGGTTCCAGCATTTTTCCCGGCACACCCACGAGTTGCAGCGCGGGCATTGGATAAAGTAAGGCCGGATTTCTTTTACTGCTTCCTGGAAATTATCATCATGAGCTTTTTCCCACGCGGCATCATGCACCCGGTTGCCGATGTTGGCAGCCTGACCAAAAATCCCTCCAAAGAGGCTGCTGGCCGAATCCAAAACTTCGGATACTCTTCCAGTTATGGAGGGTTTGAACTTGGTGCGGTAACCGGAGTCGCAGCGTTTGCAGACGAACTCAAACTGAAAACCCTTATCTGTGGAAAGGTCATTGTAATTGTTCACAAATTCCAGATGCTCTACCATTTTTCCTCCGGCTCTAATGAATGATTACTTGGGCTTTAAAATTATATCCCATTTCAAATTTGGAGATCATTTACATTGAAAAATGGAGGGTATAATATTGCGTACCCCTGAAAGGAATTCAAGGAACCTGAAATGGAAGAGATCAAAACAACCTCGTTATTTGCTGGCATTGAAATGGGGATCGGTACCTGGGCCTGGGGGGACAGGCTGTTCTGGGGGTTTGGCAACGAGTACGCTGAGAAGGAAATCTCAGAGGCATTCCATGCCTGTGTGGAAGGTGGAATGGTTCTCTTTGACACTGCAGAGGTCTATGGACAGGGTAAATCGGAAACCATGCTTGGCAAACTGCTGAAGGAAACCGAAAAACCGGTAAAAATTGCGTCAAAGATGATGCCATTTCCCTGGCGTTTTATGGATAAGTCGCTGAAAAATGCCCTGAGACACAGCCTCAAACGCCTGGATATTGGAAGAATGGACCTGTACCAGATGCATTGGCCGCTAAAACCGGTCAGTGTGACGAAGTGGATGGATCGGATGGCGGATGCACATGCCCAGGGGCTGTTGGAGCACATCGGTGTTTCCAACTACAGCCTGGAGCAAACCAAGGCCTCACAGGAGGCTTTGAAAAAGCGCGGTCTTTCACTGGCATCCGTCCAGGTGGAATATCACCTTTTGGAACGTCGGATCGAAACCAACGGATTGGCAGATTACTGCCGCAATGAGGGTATTGAAATCATCGCATACAGCCCTTTGGCCATGGGCATTCTTACCGGAAAATATACTCCTGAGAATCCACCCAAGGGTGTGCGGTCAAGCCAGTACAACCGACAATACCTTGCGAAAGTGCAACCGTTAATTAAAGCCATGATCCGCATCGGGAATGATCATGACGGGAAAACTGCTGGCCAGGTGGCACTGAACTGGTGTTTGTGCAAGAATGTGATTCCCATACCCGGTGTCAAAAACGTGAACCAGGCGCTGCAAAACCTGGGCGCGTTAGGCTGGCGCCTTTCCGCTGAGGACGTTGAATTCCTTGATGAGATCAGCTCAAACGTAACCCGGTCGTAATCTTTTAAGTAAACAAAGAGGCAAATTATGACGAATACCGAATCCACCCGATACTATCCATTCAATGCGGTAAACGATTTTATGCGCGATGATTATCGCTTGCTTGTTCTCACCGAAGTTCTCACTAATATGGAAAAGGTTTCACCGGAGCACAAGATGCGCATTGGCAGGTTGATCTCGAAAGGGATCCAGGTGCAGGGATTTCGCAACAGCAACCTGGCCCCCGCGGGATTGAAGGCGAAAAAAAGCGCTGACCTGTTTGAACGCTCACCGGAATTTGCAGCATTAATCATGGAAACCTGGAGCAGGCTCCATCCTGAGCTGCGCGAGGTTACCGGCCGCTTGCTTGCCGAACGGAGTTGGGCTATTCAAGCTAACAACATAGACATGAGCGGTGAGCCTGGCTTTAAAGGTGATTGGCCAAAGGATGATACTTTTCAGATACTGATCGATAAAGCGCGGGAACTTCTCCCCGCGATGAACGAGAGTGATGATGACATCAGCCTGATGGCGGTATGGGTTGGAAATCGATTGCCTTACGCGCTTTACGAGTCGGATAACAATTAATCAATAAATTCGAGTTCCTGGTCATCCAGTCCGACCAGCTCGCCTTCAGTTTGTAAGGAGATCTCGCCAAAGGTGGTTTCCTGGTTGGCTGTGACCATGTGACGTTTCACCAGTTCGAGCAACGCCAGGAAAGTGACAACAATTTCGATCCTGTCATTACTCTTGACCAAGATCATCTGGAAATTTGTTTTCCCGCTGCGCCGCAACTGGTCCAGGATGGAAGATATCTTTTGACGGATGGTGATCCGTGGAAATGAAACCACTTCGCTCAACGGGGCGAGGTTATGGGGGCTGGTGAAAATCTCCCTTGCAGCGAGAACCAGGTCGTCGAGGGTAAAACCTGTCATGTCCAGGTGAGTGGGCATTTGACCTTTCGGGTCCGCGTCCAGGCGTAGGTAAGTGTGCAATCCCCGTTCCTCACGGTCATCAAGAAAACGAGAAAGTTCTTTGAACCGTTTGTAGATGATCAGTTGGCGAGCCAGCATTTCACCCGGGTCTTCTTCTGGTTCCAGGCTGGGAACGGGCGAGCGCGGCAGTAATGCCGAGGATTTGATCTGCACCAGTTTTGCAGCGATGACCAGAAAAGCTGACACCTCCGCGGCATCCTGTTCCTCCAGGTTGTGCATGTACTCAAGGTACTGGTCAGTCACCTGCGCGAGCGCCAGGCGGGTGATATCCAGTTCAGCTTTTTCGATCAACTGCAACAACAGGTCCAACGGACCGGAATAGACCTCCGTGCTGATCTTGTACCCTTCGGTTTGATGCCCTGCTATTTGAAAATCCACGTTGCGAATTATAGCAGAAACTAACCTCTGTTTATGGGCTGCGTTGGGGTCGTTTATAATGGTAGAAATTCTACTCATCTCGACTGGATCAAATATGGAAGTGATGTTTCGTTGTTCAAAGTGCCGGCAACCTTATCCAATGGAAGGTGTTCCTCACCGCTGCCAGTGCGGGGGAGTTTTCGACGTCGACTCCTTCCCGACTTTCGATTCAACAAAGGTCACTGATTTACCACGCATGTGGAAGTACTCCCAGATGTTCGGCCTGCCTGCACATGCGCCCATTGTCACTTTGGGAGAAGGTGATACTCCTCTCGTCGAGGGCAGGTTCAATCATCATTCTGTGTTTTTCAAAATGGAAAGCCTCAATCCCACTGGCTCTTACAAGGACCGTGGAAGCGCAGTATTAACCAGCTTTTTACTTTCGAGAGGAGTTGCTGAAGCGGTTGAGGATTCTTCTGGAAATGCCGGAGCCTCTTTTGCTGCATACGCGGCCAGGGCAGGCATAAAAGCCCACATCTATGTTCCCGAATCGACCTCCGGGCAGAAGGCTGACCAGATCTCCATGTATGGAGCGGATGTGGTGCGCATTCCCGGACCGAGGTCGGAGGCGGCCAGGGCGGTGCTTGAGGCGGTGGAGCGGGGGAGCGTGTACGCAAGCCATGCCTACATGCCCTTTGGGTTGACCGGCATTGCCACTATATCCTACGAGATCGTTAAGGCACTGGGGATATCCCCCGGCACGATCATAGCCCCGGTGGGACATGGCGGATTGTTGTACGGGTTGATGTTGGGTTTCGAGGCATTGCGAGCTGCACAGGTGATCGAAACTGTGCCTTATTTCATCGCGGTCCAGCCTGAGAACTGCGCACCTCTCACGCGGGCGTACAAGTCCAACACCGGAGATATTCCCGCAATTAACCCGCTGCCTACAATTGCAGAAGGAGCCAGCGTTTCAACCCCGGTGCGTGGCAAGGTTTTGCTGGATATGGCAAGAGCTGGCGCAGGAACCTTCTTTGCAGCTGCGGATGCAGCAACCAGGGAGGTTTACCATTTGCTGGCCAAGCAGGGGATTTACGTCGAACCTACATCTGCATTGTCCCTAACTCCGCTTCTCAATGATAAAATTGAGCTTGCCCAACCAGCGGTCACGATCCTTACTGGAACAGGTTTAAAAACAACCAAATTGGCGGAATAATTAGACCGCGAACCACTCCACCGGGGTGGCTGGCGCTCTCCTTCTTCCCGGGAGATGAAATTCTTGGAAAATTCCCAATCTAAAAACGGCTTGGAAACCCCAGGTGAACTTGCTGCCCGCCTTTTGCCGGGTTTTACTGATATTTCATTGTTGGGCAGGGCTTTGACCCACCGTTCATATGTCAATGAGCACCCTGAAGCTTTGGAGGATAACGAACGGCTCGAATTCCTGGGAGACGCGGTACTGGATTTTGTGGTGGGGGCCTGGCTCTACAATCGTTACCCTGAAATGCTCGAAGGAGACCTCACGCGCATGCGTTCCGCCCTGGTGCACACTGCCCAGCTGGCGGAATTCGCCCGTTCTGTCAACCTGGGCAGAGCGATGAAATTGGGCCATGGAGAGAACCAGGCTGGCGGTAAGGATCGGTCTGGACTGCTGTGTGATACTTTTGAGGCAGTGGTGGGGGCGATCTACCTGGAGCAGGATATTGATGGGGTAAGGAAATTCATCAACCCATTTCTCGAAAGCGCATCCGAAGATATTTTGCTCAATCATAAAAACGAAGATCCTAAAAGCAAGCTACAGGAGTGGGCACAAGGGAAAGGTTATCCCACGCCTGAATATTTGACCCGCAATTCGTCAGGTCCGGACCACTCCAAGTCTTTTGAAGTAGAAGTGTATGTCAATGGCGCAGTGCAGGGCAGCGGGGTTGGCTCCAGCAAGCAGGCAGCCACCAAGCAGGCAGCTATCGCCGCGATCAAAAATCTCAATATCAGGGAATAACCCGGATTATTCATGAAACCAAGACTGAAATCACTGGAATTACACGGTTACAAAACTTTTGCCGGGCGGGTATTATTTGAGTTTCCCGGTAATATCACCGCGATCGTGGGACCTAATGGGTCAGGAAAATCCAACATCGCGGATGCGTTGCGTTGGGTGCTGGGTGAGCAATCCTATAGCCTGCTGCGCGGAAAAAAGACAGAGGACATGATCTTCCTCGGGTCAGATCAGCGCCCAAGGGCGGGTATGGCTTCGGCAATGATCACCTTCGACAACGAAGATAACTGGCTGCCGATCGATTACAGCGATGTTGCCATCGCCCGCCGGGCTTACCGGGATGGCAGCAACGATTACATGATCAATAAGCAGAAAGTGCGCCTAAAAGACATTTCCGAACTGCTTGCCCAATCGGGGCTGGCAGAACGAACTTACACCATTATCGGGCAAGGATTGGTGGATGCTGCGCTTTCCTTAAGACCGGAAGAACGCAGGCGCTTTTTTGAGGAAGCAGCCGGGATTGGGCTCTTCAGGTCCAGGCGTGAAGAATCCCTCTCACGGTTGGATTCCACGCGACGCAACCTGGAGCGGGTGAACGACATCCTCAGCGAGCTGGAACCAAGGCTGCGCAGCCTCGAACGCCAGGCGAAACGGGCTGAGGAATATGACCGGGTCAAAGCTGATCTGCATCTGCTCTTGAGAGACTGGTATGGGTTTCACTGGCAAAACACACAAAAAGAGCTGCTTCGCAATCGCGAGATCCTGAAAAACCAGGAAGAAAAGGTCAATGCGGCCCGCCAAAAACGTACAGAGATCGAAGAAAAGGTGGAAGCAGCCCGCACCCGCCTGCAGGAGTTACGCGGTCTCTTGAACCAGTGGCATTCAGAATCTGCGGCACATCACACCCGGCGGGAAAAGGTCAGCAGGGAACTGGCTGTACTGGACGAGCGGTTACGTTCGTACCAGTCACAGGAAGTCACGCTTGGTTCTGAACTGGACAGGAACGAAGAAAACGTGCTGGCATCGGTTGACAGACTTGCCACCCTGGTGCAGGACAAGGGAAGGGTAGAGGAAGAGCTTCAGGAATGCCGCGAACAATTGGTGAAAGTACAGGAACTTTTCACTGCCCGGCAGGATGAGCGCTCCAAGCTCGAAGAAGCGCAGTCCAGGGAGAGAAGGAAACTGGTTGAGGTGGAAACCCGCCAGGTTCAATTAAAAGCTCACCAGCGAGAATTGCAGGGCAGGCTGGAAATTCAAACCACAAGTCAAAACACATTGAACTCAAGCCTGGCGGCTTTGCAGTCTGAATTGCAGGAAGCACAGGACAAGGCACAACACCTGGCTAGTGAAAAAGAAAAGGCAACAAGTGATCTTCACAAAACAGAGGATGGTCTGAAACAGAAACGGCAGGAAATTTCTACCCTCGAAGATGAAGAAAGAAACCTCCTTGCGGAGAAGAACAAGTTCGACGCTGAAATTCTCAAACAAAAAGCCCAAATGGAGGTATTGATTCAGGCTGAAGTTGCCCTGGCAGGGATGGGTGAAGGTGCTAAAAGCCTGTTGACAGCCTCCCGTGGTGGAAAGTTGCGCGGGCAATTGGATGCCCTCAATTCTTTGTTGGATGTTCCTCTGGAGTATGAAATTGCCATCGTGGCTGCCCTGGGAGAACAATTGGACGCTGTTCTTGTAGGAGATGACTCCATTACGGAAAATGTACTGGAATTTCTTCAAGCTGCGGATTCAGGCAGGGCGATGATCATCCCGGTTTCTGGCCAATCACGCGGCGAAACGATAAAGTTGGGGAAAATCGAAGGGGTAATTGGTGTTGCTTCAGACCTTGTGCGGGCGGTAGGGGGCAAAAAAGGCGTTATCGACCGGTTATTGAACGGTGTGCTGGTGGTAGAAGATCGCAAAACTGCACGCCAATTGGTTGACCAGGTTCCATTCTGGGCAAAGGTGGTAACGCTCAACGGGGAAGTGTATGGCGGAAATGGCATCATCACCGCCGGTAAAGAGAAACGGACTGCAATCATCAGCCGTCCCCGGCAAAAACAAGAACTTGAGGAAAAGATCGCCAAACTGCTGGGTGATCAACGGAAAGTGGAATCCGCGTTGATGGATTGCCGCGAGCATCTATCGGACACAAATGAAAAACGGAAAAAGCTTGAAGCAGAACTCAAGGAGCAACAGGTTGAGCTCAACACCGCATCTTCCGCTTTTGAGGCAGTTGCCCGATCAGTCCAGCAACTTACTCAGAAACTGGAATGGCAAAACTCGCAGATCGATACACTTGCAAAGCAACAGTCATCGACTGAAGAAGAGATTCGATCAATACAGGCAGAAGTGGAAAAGGGAGCATCTGCCATTGCCGTGACAAATACGACCATGCGTGAGCTCAACGAACAACTGCGCGCGATTCCCATTGATGAATTGCAGACGCAATTGGTGCACTGGAACACCAGGTTGGCAGTGAGCGAGAGGGCGGTTAAGGAAGCGGATCGCAGGGTGCAGGAAAATGAGCAGGCACTTTCTCAAAGTAATGCGCTTGTCGCGCAAGTGAAAGCGCGGATTGAGGGTTTGAAAACACTAGCCGTGGATGCTGAGACAGAAAAAGCAGCACAGAAGACTGAGGAAGAAACGGCGAACAGCGCGATCAAGGCAGCCAGGGAGAAGATCGATCCAGCCGAACAGGAACTTTCACAACTCGAAAACCAGTACTCGCAGTTGCAGCATGAGTATTCACAGACTCAGCAATTTGAAGCCAACGCTGATCGGGTGCACACCCAGGCGCAGCTTGAACTGGCTCGCAGCCACGAGAGCATGGATAGTTTGCGCCGCAGGATCGAGGAGGATTTCGGACTGGTCTCACTCGAATACTCTGAAGACATCACAGGTCCTACACCGCTACCCCTTGAAGGGGTGGGGAAACTTGTAACGTTGACGGAGATTCCCAGGGAGCTGGAAGAATCCATTAACCGCCAGCGGGCAATTTTGCGACGTATGGGTGCCATCAACACCGAGGCGCAAAAGGAATACCACGAGGTAAAGGAAAGACATGATTACCTTGCCTCCCAGATGTCAGATCTGAAAAGAGCCGATGAGGACCTGCGGCAGATCATCAATGAGTTGGATGAGTTGATGCACAAGCAATTCCGCGAAACGTTCAACGCGGTGGCGGCTGAGTTTAAAGTGCTCTTCTCGCGTCTCTTTGGTGGAGGTTCTGCCAGGCTCATTATGACGGATGACGATAACCCTACCGAAACCGGTATTGATATTGAAGCAAGGCTCCCGGGAAGGCGGGAACAGGGTTTGTCGTTGCTTTCTGGCGGCGAGCGGTCGCTTACCGCTGTGGCCCTCGTGTTTTCACTGCTAAAAGTTTCCCCCACACCCTTCTGTGTGATGGACGAGGTGGATGCCATGCTGGATGAAGCCAATGTGGGGAGGTTCACTGAGCTGCTCAAGGAACTTAGCCAGGAAACCCAGTTTATTGTCATCACCCATAACAGGAATACCGTGCAGGTGGCGGACGTGATCTACGGGGTCACCATGGGGCGAGATTCCGCCAGCCAGGTGATCAGCCTGAGGTTGGACGAACTCGATGAGGAAATGGTCAGATAACAAAAAGAGCTGCGGGAGACCGCAGCTCTTCTGTTCTAATCAGAATTTTATTGCTGTCCTGTGGTATCGATACGGTATTCAGCGGGGATGGCTGGAATGCTCGGGACCACTGAAGCCCAGACGTCATACTTCTTGACATCCATGGTTGCTTTGGCTTCTTCAAGGAATTTGCTAAAGGCGTTGGTTTTAAAGGTTTCAAATTCGTCATCAGACAACTGGCGGACTTCATGTCCAAGTGCCTGGATGATGTGATACCCAAAATCTGTTGCCACTGGTTCGCTGATCTCACCAATTTCAAGCGCAAACGCGGCTTGCTCAAAAGGTGCAACCATTGTTCCGCTGGCAAACCAGCCGAGGTCGCCACCTGATGTGTTGTTGGAGGTATCGGTGGAAAGTTCAGCAGCCAGCGCGCTCCATTCCTCGCCGGCAGCCAGTCTTTCTAGCACAGCCTTGGCTTCATCTTCGGTACCGACAAGGATGTGACGTGCCCAAACCATTTCCTGGTCGCGAGAGGCGTCCTTGGTGACGTAGTCGTAGACCTTTTGGTTGATCAGCAGGTCGCGTACGTAATCCCGGAAATCAGCTTCGCTGTAAGGGAATTGCGTATTGATGCTGGCGATCATGGTCTTCTGAAGTGCCTCAAAACCCTCCTGAGTATAGGGGGTCTCGGTGGGCGGGATTTCGGTGGGGGCAGCGGTGGCTTCAGGAGTTGGTTCCAGGGTAGGAGTGCTGGTGGCCGGGATTGCGGTGGCCGTGGCAGTGGCGGGAGGCTCAGTTACCGTGCCCTCGATGGTGAATTTTGGTGTAGGTGTCCCAGGGGTGAGGGTCTCTGTTGGCAAAGGGGTTTCGGTGGGGAATTCAGTTGGAGTGGGAGTAATGGTGACGATGGCCAACTGTGTGAGAGACATGGTTGAGGTCGAGCGGATCTCCACTGTTGGTTCCGGAGTGGGGGTTCCGTTGGGGAAGAAACCGAATCCGCGTTCCAATTCCTTGTCGATATCTTCTTCAGACACCGTGATGCCCAGTTCCTTGGCTTTCTCGGCGGCTACAGCTTCGTTGATCATTCGGTCGAGGGTGTCGCTGCCATATTGGATGTAGTTGTCGAGCTGGTCCTGCAACTCGACTAATGATGACTGGAAGAACATGGCATATTCCGAGGAGGCGTAATTAATAAAAGTCTCCACGTTGGAAAGCCTTTCGTACTCCACGCGTTTCTGGAATTTCTCGACAGAGATCTTGGTCTCGCCGACCTTAGCCACGGGTTTCATGGGCTGAAACACCGATTTATCGAGGATGCCGTAAGTGATCAACCCTGCAACTGCTACCAGGATGGCAATCACGGTGAGGGTTATGATCCTTTTCTGTCGGTTTTCGCGTTCAAGCCTGGCCAGGTGTTTTTTGGTTTCTATCCTGGGGGTTGTTTGATTATTTTCTTTGGTCATTCTGTCCTCAATATTCTTTCAAGGGCATAGGGGATGTCCCCGATGCCCCGAAATTATCCTCGCATCAATTTTAGCGAATGGCGTCTGACCAACGCTCTCCGGTGAAGGGAAGCAGAGCAATATGGCGGGCACGTTTGATGGCCCCGGCGAGTACGCGCTGATGGCGTGCGCAGGTTCCAGTTTGACGTCTTGGGCGGATCTTGCCGTCTTCGGTTACAAAGCGGCGCAGCATGTCGGTTTGCTTGTAATCGATATTGATGTTCTTGTCCGCGCAAAACTGGCAGATCTTCGGGCGGGCGACAAAACGCCGGGGACCGGAAAATCGTTCATTTTCACTATAGTTTTCTTCTGACATTTTTTACTCCATTTAGAACGGATACTCTTCGTCCGTTTGAAATTCTGTATCCTGAAGGTCAGCCGGGGGCGGGTTTGCATCCCGTTTTTCTCCCAGCAACATCATCTCTGAAGCCACGATCTCCACGTTGGTGTGCTTTACACCTTCGCTATCTTCCCAGCGCCGGGTTTGAATGCGGCCTTCCACGTAGACCTGCTGACCTTTGACCAGGTATTGCTTGCAGATCTCGGCCAGGTTACCCCAGGCAACAACGTTGAACCACTCGGTTTCAGAGTGGCGCTCTCCGTCATTGGTGGTCCAGGAGCGGTTGGTGGCCACGGTGAAAGTGGTGACGGGGCGGCCGGAGGGGGTGAAACGTAATTCCGGGTCGCGGCCAAGGTGGCCGATGATCATGATCTTATTCAAGTCGCGGCTCATAAAGAGTCTCCTTCAATGAACCAGGTTTTATAACATTACTCAACAACGGTGATCATGAAACGGATCACGGGTTCAAGGAACCGCAAGTTGCGGTCCAACTCGGCAGAAAACGCGGGTGCAAAATCAGCGGTGATCATGATGTATTGACCATCACGGCACTTGCGGATGACGTAGGCCAGGCGGCGCTTGCCCCAGGAATCCACTTTTGCAACCGTACCGCCGGCTGTGGTGATCCAGCCTTTCACCTTTTCAACCGCTTCATTGAGCGCGGTTTCATCAAGATCAGGATGGAAAATTAAAACAACCTCGTATGTACGCATTTGGAACCTCCTTTCCACGGGTTTGCCCTCAAACGACACCGTGGGTGAGGTTGAGAGCGGAAAGGCAGCAGAAGATTTCTGCAACCAGAATCAAAATTTTACCACAAAAAAAGGGGGATTTCAGGTTTTGTAGGAAGTGAGACTGGACATCGGGTGGTGGTAGTGGTAAAATCTGAGGGCTGTTGGGGGCTCGTCTAATGGCAGGACGACTGACTCTGAATCAGTTAGTAGAGGTTCGAATCCTTTGCCCCCAGCCTAAACCCGTGATATTCACGGGTTTTTATTTTAAGAGGTTCGAATAAACCCACAGGGGGTACCAAGTCCTTTGCCCCCAGCATATATCCGTGATATTCACGGGTTTGTATTTTATGAGGTTCGAATACCCACAGGGGGTGCCATGTCCTTTGCCCCCAGCTTTTTCACCTTCTGTTTGGATACGGTGGAGATGATATTGAGTAAAAGAACAGTCCCCGTTCCTCCTGTAACCGGGGACTGCAAATAGCGTTAACAACGAGATCAAGGTACTGTTCTAAGCCAAGCCTTGTACAGAGTGATTTTATCCGTGGTGTTGGCAAAGTGCAATAACACGCTAACGCCTATATCTTCGTACCAGGTAGGGGGGAAGTCTATCCAGGCGCAATGATAATTATTGTCTGCAGGCCAGGATATATTTGTCGATCTGGGAAGGGATTGTGAAGTTCGCACATGAAGTTTAATCGGCTTTGTGATTGAGCCATGGCTTGACTTGGCACAAAATTCAACGTGTGTTACTTTCTGAGCCACGCCATTGAGGTAAGTGTTGAAGGGTATTGGTATATGAACCCAAATGTCCCCTGCAGCCTTTGCTTTTACTTCAGTACCCCAACCCATCGATTTAAACATGGATGTAACAGGCCCTTCTTTCACCCATGCAGTCCCGTGAATGGCGTAGTCAGTGAAAACCGCTCCTCTTTCATAAGGAACCGGTTCAGCGCCATCGTAAACTCCCGAAGTAACTTCAGGCTCCTGCATCTCGGGATTTGCCTCTGCTCCTGTGGTCATGAAAGAAAGTCCAAACGGGAGCAACAGGACCAGTATTAGCGTAGCAATCAATCGCAGTTTCATGGTTATTCCTTTCTTTTGTGAAAAACAGAAACATCACATACGATTTTCATCGACCTGATGCCATTACTGGAGAAATAGATTCCTACACCTCCTTCCTTTTACGAGATAGAAGTTCCTTTTGGAGTGGTGGAATTTGACAATCAACCTCCTTTCGTCAAGCAAAAAATATCCTTCCCCAAGAGAAAGGATCTTTGGGTCAGCCATGTTGTGCCTTGTGTTCCAAGGAGAATTCTGTGCGCTATGGTGTTGGTGTGATGATGGGGAGTCAACCTTATAGTACTGCGCAAAAAGGGTGATGTCAACTATTAGGAAATTACTGTTACAGTCACAAATTTCCATAGAAAGGGTTGAAAAAAGAGAGAGTTCCAGTCA